>DASWEY010000077.1:0-200878 GCA_036394575.1 Usitatibacteraceae bacterium
GCTTGACAAGGCCGGCGAGTTTTATCAAAAGGTATTCGGCTTCGCCGATGCCGAGACCAAGAAGACGCGCGACCACACTTCGCGCCATATGACCGACGGCGAGATCGACTTCGCCCTGCTCAAATACGATGCCGGCACCCAGTCGGCCGAGTCCAGGGCCGCGGGTGATGGTCCCTGCATCCATCACTTTGCGGTGGAGGTCGACAATATTGAAGAATCCACCAAACAGATCCTGTCCTATGGCTGCAAGATCGTCAGCGATCCGGGCGTCATCCCGGTGAAATTTCACGCCCCCGGCGGCACTGTGGCCGAGCTGGTTCCGCGCGGCCGTTACAAGCGGAAAACCGCTTAGACTGCAGCGCAGGTCCGAACAAACCGACGGGAGTCACGGCAACGCAACCATGGCGGACGCCTTTCCATAAAAGGCGCCGGACAAATCAATAACGCGACACAAGAGGTCGCGATGAGGAGCAAAAATGATCGATGCTTTTCGCAAGGGAGACTTCTGGGCCGGCCTGGCGCTCGCCGCGCTCGGCGCCTATATCGTCAAGGAGTCCCTGGGCTGGGTCTATCTCGGTGAAGACGGCCCCGGCGCCGGATTTTTTCCGCGCTGGTACGGCATCACCATGGTGTTTTTTTCGCTGCTGATGGTGGCGGGCGCCGTGCTGAAACGCGATCCGGCCTCCGCGCGCAGCACCCTCAACTGGAGCGAATTGCGCCGTGCCTTGGGTTGCTGGCTGGCGCTGGTGATTTGTGTGGCCTTGCTCAAGGTGCTGGGGTTTTTCATCGCCTTCTCCCTGCTTGGCTGGTTCATGATCGCCATCATGTTCCGCCAGCCACAGCGCATTGCCCTCAGCGTTTCCATTGGCGGCGCCTTGGGCTTCTACCTGCTGTTTTCATGGGGTTTGGACCTGTCCCTTCCTTCTGGCATGCTCTTCTAGGAATCCCATGGACGTCATCAATGGATTGATGCAGGGTTTTGCCGTGGCGATGACACCCACGGCCCTTGCCATGTGTTTTATCGGGGTGCTGCTGGGAACGGTGGTGGGTGTGCTGCCGGGCCTCGGTCCGCCGGCGACCATCGCCATGCTGCTACCGCTGACTTTCAAGATGGAGCCGACCGGCGCCATGATCATGCTGGCCGGCATTTATTACGGCGCCAAGTATGGCGGCTCGACCACCTCGATCCTGCTGAATGTGCCGGGAGAATCCGCCTCCGTGGTCACCTGCCTCGATGGCTACCAGATGGCGCGCAACGGCCGCGCCGGGCCGGCACTGGGCATCAGCGCCATCGCCTCTTTCATCGCCGGAACCTTTGGCGTGGTCGCCCTGATGCTGGTGGCGCCGCCCCTGGCCAAGCTGTCGCTGGCCTTCAGCTCGCCGGAATATTTTGCCCTGATGGTACTGGGCCTCGCCATGGTGGTTTTACTGGCCGGTGAATCGCTGACCAAGGCGATACTCGCCATGCTGGTCGGCCTGTGGATCGCCAGCATGGGTACCGACCTGTTCAGCGCCACCTCGCGCTTCACCTTCGGCATGACCAACTTGCTGGGCGGCATCGACTTCGTGGTCGTGGCCATCGGCATTTTCGCGGTCGGGGAAGTGATGGCGAACATGGAGTCCTCGGAGCCGGCGGAAATGCTGCCCCTGCCGAAAGGCCTGCGCAATCTGATGCCAACCTGGCAGGACATGAAGGATTGTAGATTTGCTTTTGTGAACGGTTCTGTGCTCGGCTTCCTGATCGGAGTGCTGCCCGGCGCCGGCTCGACCATTGCTTCGTTTTTGTCCTACGGTGTCGAGAAAGCGGTGTCGAAACATCCGGAGAAATTCGGCACCGGCGTCATTGAAGGCGTCGCCGCGCCGGAAGGCGCCAATAACGCCGAGACCGGTGGCGCCCTGGTGCCCCTGCTCACTCTCGGCATTCCCGGCAGCGGCACCACCGCCATTCTGCTGGCGGCTCTGGTGCTGTGGGGCTTCAAGCCGGGCCCCCTGTTCATCGAGGAGAGTCCGGCCATGTTCTGGGGACTGGTGGCAAGCATGTATATCGGCAATGTCATGCTGCTGATCCTGAACCTGCCCCTGGTGTCGGTGTTCGCGCAACTGTTGAAGCTGCCGGGATATGCCATGTACCCCTTGATCCTCGGGGTATCGATGATCGGCGTTTACACCGCATCGAGCAGCCTGTTCGACCTTGGCCTGCTGACGCTGTTCGGCCTGATGGGATATGCCATGCGCAAGCTGCATTTTCCGACCGGGCCGCTGGTATTGGGCCTGGTACTCGGCGACGGCATGGAAAAAGCGCTGCGCCAGTCCCTGATGATGTCGCAGGGGGATATCGCCATCTTGTGGCAGCGCCCGATCCCCGCCGTGCTGCTGGCGATTGCCGTATTGTTGCTGGTGGTACCGTTGTTCAAAAAATTCAATGCCATGCGGGTCCAGGTCATCGACCAGGAGGCCTGAAAATGAAAAATAACCGGAGGAATAAAATGATGCGCTACGCAAGAATCATCGCCATGGCACTCGTATCGACATTCATCAGCGGCGTCGCCTGTGCCCAATGGAAACCAAGCAAACCGATCGATCTGGTGGTGCATACCGGCCCCGGCGGCGGAAGCGATGTGCTGGCGCGCAGCATCGCCGTGATGCTGGAAAAGGAAAAACTGCTTCCCGTGCGCCTGCAGGTGGTCAATAAAACGGGTGGCAATGCCGCGGTTGCCGCGGCCTATCTGGCGGACAAGAAAGGCGATACCAATACCATCGGCCTGATCACCAGCGTGTGGATCGCGACGCCGCTTACCAGCAGCGAGGCCAAGGTCACCCTGCGCGATTTGACGCCGATCGCTCGCCTGGTGCTGGAGCCGGCGGTATTCGCGGTACGCGCCGACTCGCCCTTCAAGACCATGCATGACTTCATTGAAGCGGCGCGTGCCAACCCCGGCAAGCTCAAGCAATCCGGCGGCTCGCTCACCTCGCGCGACAGCATCATGCGCCAGGCCCTGCAACAGCACACCGGAACCAAATGGGCGTTCGTGTCCTTCCAAGGCGGCGGCGAACGCGTCGCGGCATTATTGGGCGGCCATGTGGACATGATGATCATCGAGCCACAGGAAGCCGGGGAACATATTCGCGCCGGGAAGATGCGCGTGCTGGCCCAGATTGCCGAAAAACCACTGCCCAACTATCCCGGCGTGCCGACGCTCAAGGAAGCCGGCTACGACGTCACGGTGCCGCCGCAAATCCGGGCGGTCGTGGCGCCGTCAGGCGTACCGAAGGAGGTCGTGGCTTACTGGGAGGAACTGTTTTCCAAATTGCATAACACGGCCTCCTGGCACAAATACGTGGCAGATAATCAGCTCGAAGAAGGTTTCCTGACCGGCGCCGAGCTGCCGAAATCGATCGACAGGATCGAAGACGAGTTGCGCACGCAGTTTCAGCATGCCGGCGTGGCCACGGTGCGCTGATTCCGGCGCCGATGACAGGGCATGCCAGACAAATTGTTACCAATTCAGCTACCCGTCGCCCATGAAAATCGTCATTCCCGATGACTATCAGGATGCCGCGCGCAGCCTGAGGTCTTTTGCCAAACTCGCCGGTCACGAGGTGCAGGTCTACCGCGACACTGTCAAGAGCGTCGATGCCCTGGTGGAGCGATTCAAGGACGCGGAGGCGCTGGTGCTGATTCGCGAGCGCACCCGCATAAGCCGCGAGCTGGTGGCGCGCCTGCCGAAATTGCGCCTCATCAGCCAGGCGGGACACGGGGGTGCGCATATCGACATCGATGCCTGCACCGAATTCGGCATTACCGTCTGCGCCTCGGGCATTTCCAATCCGGATGCGGCCGCCGAAATCACCTGGGCGTTGCTGCTGGCCTCAGCGCGCTTCATCATTTCCGAAGCCAATCGCGCCCAGCAGGGGCTGTGGCAGGGCCGGCTGGGTGAAAGCGTGTCCGGCAAATTGCTGGGGATCGTCGGCTACGGTAAGATCGGCCAGCGCATCGCGCGTTATGGCCAGGCTTTCGGCATGAGCGTGGCCGTGCTGGGACATCGGCCGAGCACGATGGAACGTGCCCGAGCCGATGGTTTGCGCGTCATCGAGGACCGCCGCACGTTCTTTGCGCAATCGGATTTCGTATCCCTGCATTTGCGCCTCAACGCCGACACCCGCGACTTCGTCACGCTAGACGATTTGCTGGCGATGAAGCCGACGGCCCATCTGATCAATACCGCGCGTTCGCGGCTGATCGCCAGCGGCGCGCTGGTGAGGGCGCTGGATGCAGGCCGACCCGGCTATGCCGCCGTCGACGTGTACGATGATGAACCCATCACCCGCGATCATCCGCTGCTGGGCCGCAACAATGTGATTTGCACGCCGCATATCGGCTATACCGAACGCGGCACCTATGAGGTGTACCTGGGCGCGGCATTCGACCAGATCGTGGCGTTCGCCGCCGGCAACCCGATTCATGTGCTCGGCGGCAGCCACTGACCAGGCCACCGGACAATAAAAAAACGGGGCGTCGCCCCGTTTTTTATCGTGAATAATCCGGCCTACAGGCCGCCGTTCTGCTGGGCCACCATGCAAAACAGCATGGGAATCGACAACATGGTATTGGCGCGCGAGGTCAGCATCGCCAGTCGCGCCGCTTTCGCTTTCTCTTCCGGCTCCACCTGGACCATGCCCAGCGCTTTTTTCTGGTTGGGCCAGATGATGAACCAGACATTGAATGCCATCACCAACGCCAGCCACATGCCGATGCCGATCGCGGTAAACGGTCGCTGCAAGCCCAGCGCCTGGGCGATGTAGCCGTTCATCGCGGCCAGCGTGGCGCCGGTGATGACCGTCCACAGCGCGGCATGGCGGAACCACATCAGCGCGGCGGGCGCGATCACCTTGCTGATGGCCGGCTTCTGTTCATCGGGGATCTTGGGCATCGAAGGGATCTGCACAAAATTGAAGTAGTACAGCAATCCGATCCACATCACGCCGAATGTGACATGCAGCCAGCGGACCACAAAGGCCCACCAGGCATGCTGTCCGACCGCCACATAGCTGCCGGTAAGCGCGCCGACCAGCACAATGATGACCAGCAGCAGAACAAAACCGGCAATGACCGTTCTCTGCAAAGACTGAAAAATTGCACCCATATTGAACCTCCTCCAGATTGTCAGGGGAAAATCGAGCGCGAACAGTCTAGCATTTGTGCGGCGCGGCGCGCGGCCGCACCACTACACGGTCATTTCTTCAATTTGTCTGCAAACAGTTTGCGAAATTTGGACACCTTGGGCGACACCACCGCCATGCAATAGCCCTGGTTCGGATTGCGCTTGAAGAATTCCTGGTGATAATCCTCAGCTGGATAAAACGTGCCGGCATCACTGACCTCGGTCACCAATTTTGCATCGAAGGTACCCTCGGCGTTCAGGTTGGCGATCCGTTCCTCGGCGATCCTGCGCTGCTCCGGCGAATGCACGAAAATCGCCGAACGATACTGGGTGCCGCGATCATTACCCTGTCGGTTCAGGGTGGTCGGATCATGTGTGGCAAAGAAGATGCCGAGAATCGTGGCGTAGGAAATCACGGCGGGATCGAACGTCACTCGCACGACTTCCGCATGGCCGGTGTCGCCATTGCAAATCTGCTCATAGGTCGGGTTCGGCCGTTGCCCGCCCGTATAGCCGGAAACGACATCGCTCACCCCGACGACTTCGTCGAACACCGCCTCGGTACACCAGAAACATCCACCGCCCAGGGTGGCAATTTCAACTTGGCTGCTCATGTTCATTTTTCCTTTGAGTAAAGTAATCAAGCGCCGCAACGGGCGGTCGCTTGGAAAATAAGTCGTCATCAAGGTCCGAAACTTTCACCTGCCGGCGCCATGTAAAACCGGCCAAGCCGCTCACGCGGATTGGCCGGTCCATCGCTGCCTGCGCAATGCCTTATTTCGTGAAATTGGCGGCAACGAAGTCCCAGTTCACGATGGCCCAGAAACCCTTGAGGTAGTTCGGACGGCTGTTGCGATAATCGATGTAATAGGCATGCTCCCAGACATCGCAGGTCAGCAGCGGCTTGAGGCCTTGCGTCAGCGGCGTTGCGGCATTACTGGTACTTTCCAGCGACAGGGAGCCGTCGGCCTTCTTGCACAGCCATGCCCAGCCCGAACCGAAGGTACCGGCGGCCTTGGCGTCGAATTGCTTCTGGAACTCTTCGAACGAGCCGAATTGCTTGTCGATGGCAGCCGCCAGCGCGCCTGCCGGCTTGCCGCCGCCTCCTTGCGCGACAGGCTTGAAGCCGAGGAAGTAAAAATCATGGTTCCAGATCTGCGCCGCATTGTTGAAGATCGGTCCCGCGGGCGCTTTTTTCACTACTTCTTCGAGGCTCAGGTTTTCGAATTCGGTGCCTTTGGCGAGATTATTGAGATTGGTCACATAGGTGGCGTGATGCTTGCCGTAATGGAAATCGATGGTTTCGGCAGAAATATGTGGGGCCAGCGCATCTTTGGCATATGGCAGGGCAACTTGGGCAAAAACGGTCATCATGACTCCATGGGTGGTTAGGGAAAATTGGGCAACTGACTGCGGGCTTAGATGGGCGCTGCAGCGCTGAAACGCAAGCGCCGACGGCGATATTTTCGCAGGAAAAAACATCCAGCAGTTGGACCTTGCCCGCGCGCAATGATTCATCGGCGCATCGGCGGTTTCGCAGGCGCTTGCACATTGCCGTGCACCAGTGCGAATCGACCATTGTCGATGGCTGCATTGTGAATTTGTTGTATCCTCGACGGCAATGGCAGCGAAAAACGTTCAGGCTGATCGCCGCACCGAACCGAAAAATAAAATCGCCAGATCGAAATCAGCAGGTATTTCCCTGCTGCTTTGAACTTTATGAGGAAACGATGATGAAATCTCTAATCAAAGCCCTGTGTGCCGCCGGCGCCCTCAGTTTGAGCGCGCTGGCGCACGCGGAGATCACCGCCGATATGAACCTGGTGGACGCCAAGGGCATCGGCAAATCCGTCGGCCAGGTGGTGGTCTCGGAATCTCCCTATGGACTGGTGTTTACGCCCGCACTGAACGGCCTGCCGCCCGGTCTGCACGGCTTTCACGTGCACGAAAACCCCAGCTGCGAAGCCAAGGAAAGCGATGGAAAAATGGTGCCTGCCTTGGCGGCTGGCGGCCATCTGGATCCGGCCGGCACCAAGCGTCACGGCCTGCCTTGGGGCGATGGACATCTGGGGGACCTGCCGGCCCTGTTTGTCGACGCCAATGGCGCCGCCAGCAACCCGGTACTGGCGCCACGCCTCAAGATGGCCGATCTGAAAGGCCGCTCGCTGATGATTCACGTCGGCGGCGACAATCATGCCGACCATCCGGCGCCGCTGGGCGGCGGCGGCATACGGATGGTGTGCGGCGTGTTCAAATAAATGATGCGTTGAACGCCCTGTCCCTGCGGGGCCGACTCACGCGGAAAATGAAACGCCCCATCAAGCAGGCTGATGGGGCGTTTTTTACGCAGCCGTAGCGCAGGGCGGCGCTGCGGCAGGCTATTTCTTTTTGTTGGGTGCGACGACAACCGCCGGCTTGACCGCAGCTGCCGGGGCGGGCGCCGCGGCGGCCACAATCGGCGTCGGCTTCGGAACAGGTTTGCCGGCCTTCTTCATATTGGCGCGGAAGTTGGCCACAGCCAGGTCTTCGTACTTGGCCTGATCGGCCTTGCCCTTTTCTGCAGCCGCCTTGTCCTTGGCAGCCTTTTCTTCGGCCACCTTGGGATCCACCGGCGGCGGCGGCGGCAATTTGGCCATTGCATTCAGCGAGAACGCAGCCAGTGTAGCGGCAATGATAATTTTTGCGATTGTCATCTGGCTCTCCTTAATCGTCGCCAGCGGCAGCTTGTGCCGAGGCCGACATCATTTTCTCGGGGCGCTTGCCGGCTTTGACTTCCTCCAGCCATAGCGGATGATGCTCCCGGGCCCAGGTTTCATCGCTGTAACCGGTCAGCATGCCCTGCGAGGCGCCTTCCTCGCCAATGGTGCCGATATACATATGACCGAAAGAACTGGCGACGAAAATCATCGCCACCACAGCGTGGAAGAGATTGGCTTCAGCCATCACGCCACGCACGGTTTCCCAGTTCGGGAACAGCATGATCACGCCGGAAATGGCGACCACGCTGCCGAGTATCACCACGCCCAGCCAGAACCAAACTTTTTCGCCGCCGTTGAAGCGACCCGAGGGCACATGATTGCCCGACATCAGTCCGCCGAATTTTGCCAGCCACACGAAGTCCTGCGCATTGAAAAAGTTATCCTTGACGTAGAGGACGAACATCGCGATCAGCGAGAAAATGAACAGCGGGCCGACGAAGTTGTGGATATTCTTGCCAATGATGGTGATCCATGAAAACGCCGCGGGCCCCATCCACGGCAGCAGCACATGCTTGCCGAACAGGATGATGAGACCGGTCAGTCCCAGCAACACGAAGGAAATGGCGGTCGTCCAGTGTGTCATGCGCTCGGCACTGTTGTAGCGCTCCACCAGGCGGCCGGTGGGCTCGCCATGCAGCTTGAAGGGCCCCTTGATGGCGAAGAAAGCGAGCAGGAAGATCGGCACCACCAGCAGCACAATGCCGCCGTAGAAGGTCACCGGACCATTGCGCACCGTGCGCCACCACTCGCCGGTCTGCTGCTGCAGCACATTCCTTTCCACGCCGGGAATCGAGGCATACTGCGGCGATTCCTGCACCGTGTCCCATTTCGGCGGCACATTCCAGCCGGGCGCCGCGGTGCTGCCGGCGGGTAGCGCAGGCGCGGCTGCGGCAGGCTTGGCCGCCTCATCCGCAGGCGACAGACTCAGCTTGCCCTCGGTTTTCGGCGCGGGCGCGGCAGGCGCCTGCGCGCCGGCATTGCCTGCGGCAAACCCGGCAATCACCACCAATGCCCCCAGGCATTTCCAGGTAAAGGATTTCATAGGTTCAATCTCCGTGAGTCTATCGAGTGGCGTCGGGCGCGGGTTCGGTTCTGAGATACTCGTTCTGGGTGCGATTGCGCTGCGCCAGGGCGGCCTCCCACTTGGCCCGGTCATTGCCGAATTTCTCGCTTTCGAAGGCGCGCGTATCTTTCTTGCCGGCATAGATTTTTTCGGTCTTGGCCTGCTGGTCGATCTCGCCACACGCGGCAAGACCGAGGGCGACTGCCCCGCACATCAGGGCCCCTGCAATGCGGCGCGCGCTCATGCTTTCACCTGTTGCGGTTTGGCATCCTTGCGGTTATAAGCCATCGCCCAGCCCCAGACTTCCTCGCCTTTGCCGCGGCGCTGGACGCGCTGCTTGTAAATCGACTGGATGACCTCGCCATCGCCCGCCAGCAGGGCCTTGGTCGAGCACATCTCGGCACAGGCGGGCAACTTGCCTTCCGCCAGGCGATTGCGGCCGTATTTCTTGAACTCTTCCTCGGAGTTGTTCGATTCCGGGCCGCCGGCGCAGAAGGTGCATTTGTCCATCTTGCCGCGCAGGCCGAAGGCGCCCGCCTGCGGGAACTGCGGGGCGCCGAACGGGCAGGCATAGAAACAGTAGCCGCAGCCGATGCACAGGTCTTTGTCGTGCAGGACCACCCCCTCCTCGGTCTTGTAGAAGCAATCCACCGGGCATACGGCCATGCAGGGTGCGTCGTTGCAGTGCATGCAGGCCACCGAAATCGAGCGCTCGCCGACGTGGCCGTCGTTGACCGTCACCAGACGGCGGCGATTCACGCCCCAGGGCACCTCATTCTCGTTCTTGCAGGCAGTCGTGCAGCCATTGCATTCGATGCAGCGCTCCGCATCACAGATAAATTTCATTCTTGCCATGATCTGTTCTCCTTATCTGTGCAATCAAGCCGCTTGCACTTGGCAAAGCGTGGTTTTGGTTTCCTGCATCATGGTCACCGAGTCGTAGCCGTAGGTGGTGGCGGTGTTGACCGCCTCGCCCCGCACGATCGGCGCGGCGCCTTCCGGATACTTGTCGAGCAGATCCTTGCCCTGCCACCAGCCCGCGAAATGGAACGGGATGAAGGTCGTGCCGGAGGCCACGCGTTCGGTCACCAGGGACTTGACCTTGATCTTCGCCTTGGTCGGCGTGGTCACCCAGACATACTGGTTGTTCTTGATGCCGCGCGCTTCGGCGTCCTTGGTATTGATCTCGACGAAGTTCTCCTGCTGCAATTCGGCCAGCCAGGGGTTGGAGCGCGTTTCGTCGCCGCCGCCCTCGTACTCGACCAGGCGGCCGGAGGTGAGGATCAGCGGGTAGTCCTTGCTGATGTCCTTGTTCTTTTCCTGCAAGGATTTATACAGGGTAGGCAGGCGCCAGAAGGCCTTCTTGTCGTCATGGCTCGGATACTTGGCGACCAGGTCCGGGCGCGGGCTGTAAAGCGGCTCGCGGTGGATAGGCACCGGATCCGGGAAGTTCCAGACCACGGCGCGCGCCTTGGCATTGCCGAAGGGATGACAGCCATGGTTCTGCATCACCACGCGCTGGATACCGCCGGACAGATCGGTCTTCCAGTTCTTGCCTTCCGCCGCTTTTTGCTCGGTTTCGGTCAGTTCCGACCACCAGCCGAGTTTTTTCAGCAGCACATGGTCAAACTCGGGATAGCCGGTGGTAATGTCCGCGCCCAGCGAATGCGAGCCGTCTTCCGCCAGCAGCGAGATGCCATCGCGCTCCACGCCGAAATTGGCGCGGAAGTTGCCGCCGCCGTCCATGACATGACGCGTGGTGTCGTACAGATTGGGCGAACCGGGGTGCTTCAGTTCCGGGGTGCCGTAGCAGGGCCACGGCAAACCGAAGTAATCGCCCTTGAGGTTGTAGCCGGTTTCCTTATCGACCACGTCCTTGGTACAACGCAGGGTCTTGACGTCGAAGGCATCCATATGACGCATATGCGCCTTGAGACGCTCCGGCGACTGGCCGGTGTAGCCGATGGTCCAGGTGCCCTTGTTGATTTCGCGCAGAATGTCTTCAATCACCGGTTCGTCGCCGAATTTGGTCTGGGCGACGGCGATATTCTGCTTGCCGTCGCGTTTGCCGACCAGCTGGTCGGCAAAGCCGAATTTCTGCGCGAACTGATACATGATGGCGTGATCGGTGCGCGCCTCGAACAGAGGCTCGATGACGCGTTCGCGCCATTGCAGCGAACGGTTGGAGGCGGTGACGCTGCCCGAGGTTTCGAACTGGGTGGCAGCCGGCAGCAGATAGACGCCATCGGCGCGATCCGGCATCACCGCGGAGGCGGTCGGATACGGATCGATGATCACCATCAGATCGACCTTTTCCATGGCCTGCTTCATTTCCAGGCCGCGCGTCTGCGAGTTCGGCGCATGGCCCCAGTAGATGACCGCTTTCAGGTTGGAATCCTGGTCGATGAGCTCGTTCTTTTCCATCACGCCATCGATCCAGCGCGATACCGTCATGCCCGGTTTTTCCATCATTGCCTTGGAGGCGAAGCGGCCCTTGAGGTATTCGTAATCGATGTTCCAGACCTTGGCCCAGTGCTTCCAGGCGCCCTCGACGATGCCGTAATAGCCGGGCAGCGAATCCGGGTTCGGGCCGACGTCGGTGGCACCCTGCACATTGTCGTGGCCACGGAAAATATTGGTGCCACCGCCGGAGATGCCGACGTTGCCCAGCGCCAACTGCAGGATGCAGGACATGCGCACCATGGCGTTGCCGATGGTGTGCTGGGTCTGACCCATGCACCAGACCACGGTTGAGGGACGGTTCATCGCCATGGTTTCGGCGACCTTGTAAACCTCGGCCTCGGGCACGCCGCAAACTTCCTCGACGGCCTTCGGGTTCCATTTCTTCATCACTTCGTCGCGGATTTTTTCCATGCCGAACACGCGGTCGTGCAGATATTTTTTGTCCTCCCAACCGTTGTTGAAGATGTGATACAGCAGACCGTAGATGAAGGCGATATCCGAACCGGAACGGATGCGCACGTACTGGTCGGCCTTGGCCGCCGTGCGCGTGAAGCGCGGATCAACCACGATCATCTTGGCGCCGGTTTCCTTGGCGTGCAGCATGTGCAGCATCGACACCGGGTGCGCTTCGGCGGCATTGGAGCCGATGTACATCGCGCACTTGGTGTTCTGCATATCGTTGTACGAATTGGTCATCGCCCCATAGCCCCAGGTATTGGCGACGCCGGCAACCGTGGTGGAGTGACAGATACGCGCCTGATGGTCGCAGTTGTTGGAGCCGAACAGGGACACGAATTTGCGCAGCAGATACGCTTGCTCGTTACTGTGCTTGGACGAACCGATCCAGTACACCGCGTCCGGGCCGCTGTCCTTGCGGATCTTCATCAGCTTGTCGCCGATTTCGGCATAGGCCTCGTCCCAGGTGATGCGCTTGTATTTGCCGTTGACCAGCTTCATCGGATACTTGAGGCGATGTTCGCCGTGGCCGTGCTCGCGCAGTGCGGCGCCCTTGGCGCAGTGCGCGCCCATATTGATCGGCGAATCGAATACCGGCTCCTGGCGCACCCATACACCGTTCTGCACGATGGCATCGCTCGAGCAGCCGACCGAACAGTGCGAGCACACGGTGCGGCGCACTTCCAGCTTGCCCTCGGTGCCGGCGGCGGCGGCCGCATCGGCTTTTTTCATCATCGAGAACGGCAACGATGAGGCAAATGCACCGGCGCCCGCGACCATGCCGGAACGCTTCAGGAATGCGCGGCGATCGATGGTGCCGATGGTTTTATTGAGGGTCGCGGCGAAACCGGCGGCATGCAGCGGTTGCGCGTCCCGGGATGATGAGACTGGGGATGATTTCTTGGTAAGTAGCATAGCGCCTCCTGGTCCGTGATCTCGGCTTATATCCGCGTGGTGTCGTAATACTGCGAGACATGCGCAGTGACGTGATAGCCCCTGGGCTTCTTGGCCGTCTCAGCCAGCGCAACCGGCGCTGCGACATCCAGCGCTTGCTTGGCCCCGCCCGTCACCGCCGCCGCCACGGCGCCAGCCGTGCCCAGCGTGGCACTCAGCAGAAAGTTCCTGCGGGTGTTCTTCGATTTATCGCTGCCTTGATCGGTTTTCATGGTTAGGTCCACCGCGTTGTTGTCCATAAAGCCTCCGGTTATGCAGATGAGACGGAAAGGTGAATATTATTCAATTTCAAAAGCTTCTGTTTCAATTTCAAAAAAAACCCGGGCAAAAACCGCCACACGGCGATAGTAGTTCGCATGCTCGCAAGCTTGGATAGCTTCGCAGCATTTTGCCGCCCAGGATTGGATATGTTTGCCGAAAAACTGTTTTTGCACGGTGATGTCGGCCGGCGCATCGGCAATATCACCGATAATCAGGGCACGCATCACATCGCACAGCGCCGCCAGATGATCTTCCGGTTCATGGCTGTCGGCACGGCGGGTAAAGCCCAGCACCGCCAGATCGTCGCGCAGGGCCGCCAGCGGCTTTTCCATCATGAAACCGGCCATATAGTAGGAGCCGTACAGCAGTACCGGCGCCCGCCCTACCCCGACAAACACCGATTCGTATTCATCGTGAAGCACCTCATGCGAAACCACTGCCGAGGCTTGCGCCAGCGCGCGCCAGGCCTGCAGCAATTCATCCGATGCTTCTGCCGAGGGCTGGCTGGCGATCACGATCGCCTGTAGCAAACGATCATCCGGGGCGCGGTAAAACAGGCTCGCCAGGAGGGCGTAAAAATCCGCGCGCACCTGGTCCTCCGCGCTGATACTGCGCGGATTGTCGAATTTGACAGGCTGCGCCGATTCAACAGTGGCGTTCATTCGATCGCCTTCCCGGTCAGAATGGAATACTCATGCTTGTTCGACATCATATCGACCACGCGGCAATCGGCGCACATTTGCAGGCGCTTCAATTTTTCCGGGCCGGCGAACATGGAATGGCCCGCCAGCTTGCCCAGCATGCTGTCGATCATTTGCCGCGTACCCAGCACCGCGCCGCAGGAAATGCAGTTGAAGGGCTCGGATTCGTTGAGCACCACCTCTTTTTTGCGCGCATCGGTCAACAGCAGCCGCGGCACCAGGGTGATGGCTTTTTCCGGGCAGGTTTGCTCGCACAGGCCGCACTGCACGCAATTGCGCTCGAGGAATTTCAGGCGCGGATAATCGGCGCCGTCCATCAGGGCCGATTCCGGGCAGGCGCCGGCACAGGCCAGGCACAGGGTGCATTTGGCGACATCCACATCGACGCGGCCATACAGGCTGCCCGCCGGCAGGGCGATTTCCGTTGGCGGCGCCTTGGCCTCGAGCAGCAGGTGATCGATGACAAACTCGAGCGTGCCGCGCTTGTCGTTGGAAAGATGGAAAACGGCGGGCTTCGTGACCGTCGCCAGCACGGGCAAGGTCCAGAACGTCTGCTCGGCCAGCGCCGTATCGCGGCCATCGATCCAGGAGAAATGCCGCCCGGCAAAACCCAGCGCGTTCAGTACCGTATCGCCGATGCTCATTTCATGCTTGAGGGCGGCGGCGTATTCGGGGGCCTCGGAACCGGCCGCCAGCACCGCCACGCCGGCCGCACCATAGGCAAAGGCGCCCAGCAGCAAATCGAGGCCGATGGCCGCCACATGCCAGGTTTCGATCGGCAGTACCTGGGGCGGCAAGCCGCGGCCTTCGCGCGCCAGCTTGCGCAGCGCCTCACGGCCGTCGGTGGCGTTATGGAACAGGATCAGCGGCGCCGCTATCGCGACCGCACCAGCACCCGCGGCGGCGGCGCGGTAGGCGTTGAGCATGGCGCGCAGTTGCGCGCCGCGGTCGGCGACGCGCGGGTACTGGTAGCTCATGGCGCCCGAGGGGCAGACCGTGGCGCAGGCGCCGCAGCCCATGCACAGATGCGGATCGACTTTGACTTTGTCGCCGTCCGCGGAAATCGCCCTGGTCGAACAGATATCGATGCAGTTATTGCAGCCGGTTTTCTTGCTGCGGCTATGCGCGCAGATTGATTCCTTGTAGGCAAAGAATTTCGGCTTTTCGAATTCGCCGATCATTTCCGGCAGCTCGGCCAGCGCCGTGTCCAGCGCATCCCCCTCGGCGGCATGGAAATAGCCTTGCGGCGGCTGGTGCATGCTGAAGGCGGGCGCCGTTTCGAGATCCAGCACCAGGTCGAAGGCCGCCAGCTGCGGCGCGCGGCCGGGCGACTGCCACTGCAATTCAAAAGCGCCGAGGTAACCGCGCAGCGAATTGCACTGGCCGGCGATGACTTCAATATCGACAAAGGCGGGCGCGGGCCGGGCGCCGGTGCCGGTCCCCGTCCATAACACCGCGATGGAAAGCTTGCCGGCCAGCGCCTTGACCGCCGAGGCCACGCGCGCATCCCCGCCCATAATGAGCAACCGGCCGGCCGAGTGATAAGCCACGCTGGCTACCGGCTCGAATGGCGCCATTTCATTGGCCGCAACCAGGGCCGCCAGCTTGGCTTCGAAAATGGGATTGCCGGCAGGCGATGCACTTGCGGAAGTGGCCGGCGGACGGGAAAAACCGTTCACCTCAAGCGTGGTCAGCATGGCGCTGACAGCTTGATCTGCGACGACATTGGCAGCTTGCGATACCGGCGCAGCTTGCGGACCCCGAACATCCACAACCACATCCAGCGCGCGCTCTTCGCGATTGATGGCTCTATCCTCCGTAGGACCGGTAGCGGTATTCCCTCGACAACCCGGCGTCGCCCTGCATTGACTACTGCGAGCAACTGACAGGCTTCGAACCGCAGCACAGCGACAAACTTTGCACTTGCGTAATTATAAGCATATATGCGTGCCACATGCGCTTGACCGGCCCGCGTCGGCTATTACCAATCTCCGCTATCGTTTTTACTTTTTTACTTTATGTCGGAAGATATCGGGGCAAACGGAAACGTCGCATTGTCCGCAGCCGGCGCGACTTCATCGCCGAATGCCTGCGGGATGTTGGCGGTCGGCGCATCGGCGGCGACATCGGCTGCTTCCGTTTCCGCCGCCGGCGTTTCCGCGGCAGGCTCTTCGCCCGAGGCTGCCCTGCGCGCCGCTTCCTCGGCGCGCTCTTCCTCTTCGAACAACCCCAGCGCCTTCGACTGGTTCATCATGCGCAGCATGGCCGGCGGAATCGGATCCGGTTTGCCGTAGTCGTCGATATAGATGTCGAGCCGATCCATCACATTGTAATGAGGGTCGCTGAACAGCTTTTTCATGGCCTGGTTGCGCAGCGCGGGGGCTACCTCGGCGCGCATGAAGGGCGCGAAGTCGGATTCACCGTCCAACGATTCCACCGGCGGGAGCGGTAGCGGAGGCGTCACGGCGGCAGGTGACAAAGTCCGCTCTGGACGCGCTTCTTCAGGCATTTTTGCCCCGGAAGCCGCGCCAATGCTGGAGTCCGATATTGTGACGCCGGGCTCAGAAACGGGCACGGCTGCATCGACGCCGCGCGCGACCTCCACCTTGCGCCGCGACCAGCGCGACAAAAAGGATTCACCCGATTTGCGCTCTTCAGCTGCCATGTCTACATCCCGCTTTTGTAGCGGCCTTCCTTGCTCTTGAACGATTCCGGGCGGATGCGCGGTTTCTTTTGGGGCGGCTCGTAATTTTCCGCCACCCAGGCGCTGAGGGTTTCCAGCAGCTCGGGCGGCATTGCCACCCGGTCGACTTTCTCCTGCGCATCCATGCGCCGCGCCGCCTCATTGTACGAAAGCGTTACCGCATGCGGAATGGCCTCGGTCTCGTCTTCGTTAAAACGCCAGATGGCGAAGATCGCCGGCTCCGGCGCCTGCACATTCAGGTAATAGCCCTCGGCTTCGTCGCGGAAAATGCCCAGTTCGTAACCGGGATGGGCGATGCGCAGGGTGCCGGGCGCAACGTTCGCCGGCACCGCAACCTCGGTCGGGGCGGCGAATTCACCTTCATCCGGCAATACGTCCACGACCCGCCATTGCTCGCTGCGCCAGCGATTATTGGTCGGATAGCGTTCCATCACCACGGTCACGCGAAACGATATTTTCTCCATGCGGTCTATGTTACACCTGCCCCTGCCGCAGCCGGATGCGGCACGACACAATCACCCGGGGCAGGCAGGCGAATTTGAATACAATGAGAGGCCCATGGAAAATTCGACGCCCAAACCCGCGCAAAAGATCATTCCCCTGCTGGACGAGCGCAGCCTGCGCATTCCCGCCTTGCGCGCCGGCGCATCGGCCGCCAGCCCGCAGGACATGCGCGGCCGGCGCATCCGCGATCTGCGCATCTCGGTCACCGACCGCTGCAATTTCCGCTGCACTTATTGCATGCCGAAAGAAGTGTTCGACGCCGACTATCAATTCCTGCCGCATGACGATTTGCTGACGTTCGAGGAAATCACCCGCATCGCGCGCATTGCCGTGGGCCTCGGCGTAGAGAAGATCCGTTTGACCGGCGGCGAGCCCCTGCTGCGCAAGGGCATCGAGCGCCTGATTGAAATGCTCAGCGACATCCCCGGCATCGATCTCACCCTGACCACCAATGGCTCGGCGCTGAAAGCCAAGGCAAGGGCGCTCAAGGCGGCGGGACTGCGACGTGTCACCGTCAGTCTCGATTCCTTGAACGACGCCACCTTCCGCGCCATGAACGACGTCGATTTCCCGGTGGCGAAGGTGCTGGAAGCCATCGATGCCGCCGCCGCCGCCGGGCTCACGCCGGTGAAGATCAATATGGTGGTCAAGCGCGGCGTCAACGATCAGGACATCGTCGCCATGGCGCGGCACTTCAAGGGCAGCGGCCATATTCCGCGCTTTATCGAATTTATGGACGTCGGTGCGACCAATGGCTGGCGCATGGACGATGTGATCCCGTCCGCGGAAATCGTGCGCCGCATTCATGAAGTGTTTCCCCTGGTCGGCACCGACGCAAATTACGCAGGCGAAGTCGCCGAGCGCTGGCGCTATGCCGATGGCAGCGGCGAGATCGGCGTGATTTCCAGCGTCACCCAGGCCTTCTGCGGCAGTTGTACGCGCGCACGCCTGTCCACCGACGGCGGCCTGTACACCTGCCTGTTCGCGCAAAAAGGCCATGACCTGCGCACCATGCTGCGCGCCGGCGGGGCTGACGAAGAAATTCGCGACGCCATCGCCGCCATCTGGCAACACCGCCAGGACAATTACTCCGAAATCCGCACCGCCGAGACTGCGAAAGACCGCAAGGTCGAAATGAGTTTCATCGGCGGTTGATCGGCAACAGCGATTGAACCGAAACCCAGATCATGCACATCCCTGCCCTGCTGCAATTTCTCGCCGAACTGGCGGAGAACAATAACCGTCCCTGGTTCCTGCACAACAAGCCGCATTACGACATCATCCGCGAGGAGTTCATCGAGCTGGTTGGCCAGGTTGGTGCCAAGGTTGCGAAATTCGACCCCGACCTCGGGCCTTTCGAGCCGAAGAAAGCGGTGTTCCGCATTTATCGCGATGTGCGCTTCGCCAAGGATAAAAGCCCCTACAAAACGCATATCGGCGCCGTGCTCGGCGCGCGCACCACGGACAAGACGCGGCCGGTGTATTACTTCCATGTCGATCACGACGGCACCCTGCTGATCGCCTGCGGCATCTATATGGCCGATGCGCCTGCGCTGAAAAATATCCGCAACTACATTGTCGAACATCCCGAGACACTGACCAAGCTGCTGAAGAATAAAAAATTGGTCGAGACTTTTGGCGGACTCTCGGATGAAGACCGCATGGCGCGGCCGCCGAAGGGCTACGCCGCCGATGTGCCGCATATTGAACACATCAAGAACCGGCATTTCCTGGTGGAAACGCATTTCAGTTTGAAGAAGCGTGTGCCCAAGGATTTGGCGGGTGATATCGCGAAACATTTTGAGGCCGCGAAGCCCTTGGTGCTTTGGTTGCGGGATGCCGTGAAGTAATAGCGAAAATGTGCCATCCAATACACTTGCTACTGAGGTGACGGTCAAATACTCACTGTCGCCCCGGATTTAGTCCGGGGCCCAATTTTAGTAAATGCTCCGTGGTTGCAAAATTGGATCCCGGACTAAATCCGGGATGACAAGTTTTCTCAAGTTTTAAAATCGCTAACAAAAATTACGTAGAACGCCATTCGGCGCGCCTTTCGAGGCAAAAATGCCCCAAACACCGCACCAATGCTGGACTTTGAAAATTCATGATTAAGACTATCGTCGGCCTCACCCTGCTGCTCGCCCCCTGGGTCGTCTTCGCCCTGGTCGCTTCCAGCACGCGCAATCCCGGCGCCTTTGCCCTCGTCGTCACCCTCGCGGTATCGGCGTTCGGACTGACCATCCTCATCAGTAAAACACCGAAGAAACCGTAATGGCCTATCGCCCTGTCTTGTCGAACGCGGCGCGGCCCGCGACCTTCACCGTCGATGCCGTCGATGAGGCGGGCGAAGTGAAGCCGACGCCCATCGCCGGCGAACATCCGCTCACCATCTACGTCGACAAGCGCGAAATCCTCACCATCATGACCCTTGGCGCCGCGCCCGAGGCGCTGGTGATCGGCTATTTGCGCAACCAGCGTCTGTTGGAATCGATCGAGGAAATCATTTCGGTGCAGGTCGATTGGGAAGTGAACGCGGTGTCGGTAACGACGCGCAACGGCCTGAAAAATCTCGACGAAAAAATGGCCAAACGCACCAAGACCACAGGCTGCGGCGAGGGCACGGTATTCGGCGATCTGATGGCCGAAATCGACGAGCTGCACCTGCCGGCCGACATCAAACTCGATCAGGAAACGCTGTATGGCCTGCTCGACAATGTGCGCCGCCACGAGTCGATCTACAAGCAGGCCGGCGCGGTGCACGGCTGTGCGCTGGCCCACGGTTCGGAAATCCTGACCTTCGTCGAGGACGTCGGCCGCCACAATGCGGTCGATGCGATCGCCGGCTGGATGTGGCTGGAAGGCGTGGATGGCGGCGACAAGATTTTCTATACCACCGGACGCCTCACTTCCGAGATGGTGATCAAGGCCGCGCAGATGGGCATCCCCTTTCTGGTCTCGCGCTCGGGCCTCACGCAAATGGGCTATGACATCGCCCGGCGTGTGGGCATCACCATGATCGGCCGCGCGGTCAATAAGCATTACCTGTTGTTTACCGGCGCCGAACGCATGGTCGGCGGCAACACCAGCGCGGCCCGGCCCGCATGAAAATCACCGCCCCGATTTCTGCTCTCATCCTGGCCGGCGGCCGCGGCTCGCGCATGGGCGAGGTCGACAAGGGCCTGCAACTGTTTCGCGGCAAGGCGATGGTGGCGCACGTGCTCGAACGCCTCGGTCCGCAGGCGGATGAAATCATCATCAACGCCAATCGCAATCTCGCGCAGTATGCACAATTCGGCCATCGCGTGGTGCCCGATGCCATCGATGGTTTCGCGGGCCCGCTGGCCGGACTGCATGCGGGCATGAGCAACGCGTCGCACCCGCTGGTCGCCACCGCACCCTGCGATTCGCCGTTCCTGCCGCTGGATTTGATTCCGCGCCTGCATGCCGCACTGGACGACAACAATGCCGATCTGGCCGTCGCCAAGACCTTCGACCAGGCGCACCCTGTGTTCTGCCTGACCAAACGCGAGCTGGCCCCGCATCTGCGCGCCTTCCTCGACAGCGGCCAGCGCAAGATCGACAAATGGTATTCGAGCCTCAAGGTCATCGAGGTGCAATTCGATGATGAGGAAGCCGCGTTCGCGAATATCAACACGGTCGAAGAGCTGAACACGCTCGAAAAGTCCGGCTGAGCTCGCTCAGGCCACGCATGGCACGCCATCGCAATGTCCGCAAACTCGCGCTGCACCCGCCCTTGCCGCGCCGCGCTATCGTCTGGTTTCCGCAATTTGAAGATGTCGCCATCGATACCTTCCGCGGCCGCCACGATCCCCTCGCCAGCCAAATCGATGCGCACGTCGCCCTGGTGTTTCCCTTTCCCTGCAACCTGAGCGTGATGCAGCTGGCATCGCACACGCGCCGCATCGTCGCCAAATGGCCGCATTTGCCGGTGGTGTTCCGCGACGTCGAAAGCCTGCTCGATGAATTCATCCTGCTGATGGCGCGAGAGCGCTCCGAGGCCCTGATTGCCCTGCATGATGCGCTTTACAGCGGGGTGCTGAAAGATTTCCTGCGCAAGGAAATGCAATATGTCCCACATATCACCATCGCCCGCGCCGGTTCTCCCGAGGCATTTCCCGCCGTGTTCGAGGAGGCCGAACTCGAATTCGGCCGTGGTCGCGCGCGCGAATGGCGCACCGTGCTGCGCGAACTGGCCATTGTGACTTGGCATCCTGACGGTAAAATCACGGTAGACCAGACCGTTCCACTCAATACCGATTGAAGAAGAAATCATGAGCACACCGCTGACGACGCATTTGACGATTACCCAGGCCTCCTGCGCCGATGACTACGATCCGAATTCCATGCCGGTGGCCAAGGCCCGCGCCTTCATCCACACTTTCTTGTCGCCGGTTTCCGGCGTGGCGCGCGTCGCGCTGCGCAGCGCGCTGGGTCGCGTGCTGGCCGAGGACGTAATCTCGCCGGTCAATGTGCCGGGCCATCGCAACTCGGCCATGGACGGATGGGCCATGCGTTTTGAAGACCTGAGTGCCAACGACACCACGCTGACTGAAGTCGGTAGCAGCTTTGCCGGTCAGCCCTTCACGGGCAAAATCGGCAAGGGCGAATGCGTGCGCATTTTTACTGGCGGCGTGGTGCCGGAAGGCGCGGACACCGTGGTGATGCAGGAACGTGCCGCCAAGAATGGAAAATCGATTACCTTCCCAGCAGGCCAGAAGCGCGGCCAGAATGTGCGCGAGGCCGGCGAGGATCTGCGTGAAGGCGCGGTGGCCTTGGCCCGCGGTCGCAGCATACGCCCGGCTGAACTCGGGCTGATTGCTTCGCTGGGCATCGGCGAAGTCTCCGTCTATCGCCCGCTGCGCGTGGCCTTCTTTTCCACCGGCGATGAACTGGTGCAGATCGGCAATCCGCTGGCCGCCGGACAGATTTACGATTCCAATCGCTACACCCTGCACGGCATGCTGACGCGCCTCGGCTGTGAGGTCATCGATATGGGCGTGGTGCGCGACGACCCGGCGATTCTCGAACAGGCATTCAAGGACGCCAGCGACATTGCCGATGTGGTCATCACTTCGGGCGGCGTATCGGTCGGCGAGGCCGATTTCGTCAAGCAGTTGATGGATAAACTGGGTGAAGTGGTGTTCTGGAAAATCGCCATGAAGCCCGGCCGCCCGCTGGCCTACGGCAAGATCGGCCGTGCGCATTTCTTCGGCCTGCCCGGCAATCCGGTCTCGGTGATGGTGACCTTCTACCAGTTCGTGCGCGATGCCCTGCTCACCCTGCAAGGCGTATCGCCCCTGCCGGTGCAGCCACTGCTGAAAGCCATCTGCACCTCGCCGATCAAGAAGGCGCCGGGCCGCACCGAGTTCCAGCGCGGCGTGCTCTACCTGGAAGACGGCGTGTTCAAGGTGCGCGTCACCGGCGAGCAGGGCTCGGGCATTTTGAAATCGATGTCGGACGCCAACTGCTTCATCATGCTCCACGACCATGTCGGCAATGTGGATGCCGGCGCCACGGTGGAGGTCCAGGTTCTGGAAGGAGTGTTGTAATGCCATTCGAGCGACGCGATTTTCTCGGCGTCTGCAGTGCCGCTGCCGCCTGCACCACAGTGCGTGCCGGCGCCGCCCTGGCCGCCGCACCCGCCGCCCGCCAGTACGCGCGCGTAAGGCTCACCGATGCCGGCGGCAAGTCGGTCAAGCTCAAATCGCTCAAGACCAATTACAACTACGTGTTCAATTACCCCTATGCGTCAACGCCCTGCTTCCTGCTGAACCTCGATCAGCCGATGCCGGACAAGGTCGGCCTCAAAACCGAAAGCGGCGCCAGCTACGACTGGCCCGGCGGCGTCGGTGAGAAAAAAACCCTGGTTGCCTACTCGGCGATCTGTGCCCACAAGCTGGCCTACCCCAGCCCGCAGGTCAGCTTCATCGGCTTCCGCGCTACGCCATCAGCTACCAATGCACGCGGCAAGGTCATCACCTGTTGCGCGGACAAAAGCGTTTACGATCCTTACGCCGGCGCCAAAGTCATCAGCGGCCCAGCCCCGCAACCGCTGGCGGCCATCCTGCTGGAGCACGATGCCAAGACCGACGAGATTTACGCGGTGGGTACGTTTGGCGGTGAAAAATTCAACGACTTTTTCGCCAAGTACGAATTCAAGCTGACGCTGGAAATGGGCTCGAATCGCGTCAAGGAAGAGGTCAAGGGCACGGCGGTGCTAAAGGACCTCGCCAATTATTCCGCCCAGACTGCGCAATGCTAGTCGCCCAGGCATGATTCCCTGGCTCAAACTGCCCGCCGATTTTCCCGCGGTGGAGACCGCATTGCCGGAACCCAATGGCCTGCTCTGCGCCGGCGGTGATTTGGCGCCGGCGTCCATCCTCAAAGCTTATAGCCGAGGCATCTTTCCCTGGTACTCCGAAGGCCAGCCGATCCTGTGGTGGAGCCCCGATCCGCGCATGGTGCTGTTCCCGGATGAATTCAAAGTATCGAAATCGCTGGCCAAAACCGCGCGCAGCGGCAAATTCGACATCCGTTTCGACAGCGCGTTTGCAGACGTGATGACCGGCTGCGCCGCGCCGCGCACGCTCGATGGCAGCACCTGGATCGTCGAGGATATGCAGGCAGCCTATACGCGCCTGCACCAACTGGGTTTCGCGCATTCGGTGGAGAGCTGGCGTAATGGCGAACTGGTCGGCGGCCTCTATGGCATCGCCCTGGGCCGCATGTTCTACGGCGAATCCATGTTCGCGCGTGTCACCGACGCCTCCAAGGTCGCCCTGGTGGCGCTGGTGGACAAACTCAAACGTGACGGCTTTGCACTGATCGACTGCCAACAGGAAACCCGCCACCTCGCCAGCTTCGGCGCGCGGCCGATTGCGCGCAAGGAATTTACGCGACGCCTGCAAGAATTGGTAGTATTCAATACAGCGATGCCGCCGACTTCCTCCTGGACTCTGCCCGACGCATGAGCAAGCTCAACGATCTTCCTTTCGCCAATCTGCAGTTCTATGCAACTGCACCCTATCCCTGCAGCTATTTGCCGGGCCGCTTGGCCCGCTCCCAGGTGGCCACGCCCAGCTACCTGATCGATTCCGCCACCTACAGCCATCTGGTCACCGCCGGCTTTCGCCGCAGCGGCGCCTTCACCTATCGCCCGTATTGCGACCACTGCCGCGCCTGCGTGCCGGTGCGCGTGATCGTCGATGAATTCGCCGCCAACCGCAGTCAGCGTCGCACTCACAGCAAGAACCATGAACTCACCGCGCGCGTAATGGAGCTCAAGTTCTCGCATGAGCATTACGCCCTCTACCGCCGCTACCAGGCCAACCGCCATCCCGGCGGCGGCATGGACCATGACAGCCGCGAGCAGTATTCCCATTTCCTGCTGCAAAGCAATGTGCACACCCGCCTGGTGGAATTCCGCGACAAAGGCGTGCTGCGCATGATCAGCATCATGGACCAGCTCGAAGACGGCCTTTCCTCCGTCTACACCTTCTACGACCCACAACTTGTCGAGCTCAGCCTCGGCACCTACAGCATCCTCTGGCAAATCGAGGAAGCCAAGCGCCGCAAGCTCCCTTTCGTCTACCTCGGCTACTGGATCGATGAAAGCCGCAAGATGAGCTACAAGGTCAACTTCCAGCCGATCGAGGGGTTGGTTCGGGGGCAGTGGGTGCGGATTGCCAAGTAGCGGTCGGCAAGGACGCCACCGCTGATGGAACCCGCAAAAAAATGGCTGCTATGGACTCGTTGGCTGTTGCTGATGGGTCTGATGGTCCTGGTCTTTCCGGTGCTGATTCGTTTTTTCCTGCAGATGGACAATGGCGAGGATGCCTGGATGGGCTGGACCGGCACGGGCATGGTGAGAGCGCTGACCCTCTACCTGCTGATTTCGCTCAAGCCGATCAAACAGCGAGTGGCGCTGGTCTGTGATGACAAGACTGTTGACCTCATTCTGTCGATGAATTTTTTCCGGCAAATTGAAATGCGTTCATTTGACGGCAGGACTAGCGGCGTCAAAACGCTCGGCCATTACCACGGACTTCCAATCTGGTTCGAGACAACGATCGATATCGGCGGCAAGCCGCAGTCGCTTCTACTGTACTTTCGTTTTCCAAACGGCTTCCTGGTGACTCCGCGACGATCGACCAGTGCCATTACCATCACCCGGAACGAAATCTGCTTTTGACAGCAAGGCGGGCAGCGTCGGCGAGTCGGCTAAAATGCCGGCATGAACTTCCTCTACCCCATCGCCCGCAGCACCCTGTTCAAACTCGATCCCGAACGCGCGCACCTCATTGCGCTGCGTGGCCTCAAGGCCCTTGAGAAAGTACATCTGGCCGGCCTTCTGGGTGCGCCGGTATCGGCGCCCCGCAAAGTATTCGGTCTCCGCTTCGATAATCCCGTGGGTCTCGCCGCCGGGCTCGACAAGAATGGCGCATACATCGACGCGCTGGCGGCGATGGGTTTCGGCTTTATCGAGGTCGGCACGGTCACCCCGCGCGCGCAGCCGGGCAATCCCAAGCCGCGCATGTTCCGGCTCCCAGAACATGACGCCCTGATCAATCGCCTGGGTTTCAACAACGGCGGGCTCGATGCCTTTGTGGCCAATGTACAAAAAGCCAAATATCGCGGCGTGCTTGGACTCAACATCGGCAAGAATTTCGATACGCCAATCGAAAGTGCGGTCAACGATTACCTGATCTGCCTGCGCGGTGTTTATCCGTTCGCGAGTTACGTTACCGTCAACATTTCCTCCCCGAACACCAAGGGCCTGCGCGATTTGCAGGCGGCGACGCAGCTGGAAAAACTATTGTCCATGCTGAAAGCCGAGCAGGCGAGGCTCGCCAAAAAACACAACAAACACGTGCCTCTCCTGCTCAAGATCGCACCTGATCTCGATCTGGTCGCGATCAAGGATATCGCCGGCTTGCTGCTGCAATACGATTTTGAAGGCGTGATCGCCACCAATACCACCATTGCCCGCGACACGGTGCGCGATCATCGCTACGCCAGGGAAGCCGGCGGCTTGTCGGGCCGGCCGGTTTTTTCATCTTCGACCGAAGTGCTGCGCGAAATGAACAAGGCACTGAAAGGCAATCTGCCGATCATCGGCGTCGGCGGCATCATGAGCGGCCGCAATGCCGAGCTGAAAAAGCTGGCCGGTGCCAGCCTGGTGCAGATCTACACCGGCTTCATCTACCGGGGGCCGGCGCTGATTCGGGAATGTGCCCTCGCCTTGAAATAAGCCAATGATTATCGGCGTCCCCCGCGAAATCAAGGCCGGCGAAGGCCGCGTGGCGCTGACGCCGGATACGGTAAAGGCGCTGGTTGCGGCCGGGAACGTGTTGCGCGTGCAGGCCGGTGCGGGTGCTGCGGCGGGTTTTGCGGATACGGCCTATGCCGAAGCCGGTGCCGAGCTTGTCGCCAGCGCCGCACAGGCCTTCGACGCCGAGCTGGTGGTGAAGGTCAAGGAGATCCAGGACGGCGAATGGCAGCATCTGCGCGCCGGCGGCATGCTGTTTTCCTTTCTTCATCTGGGCGCCGATCACGCGATGGCGCGCGCGCTGCTCAATCGGCGCATTACCGGGATCGCCTTTGAAACCGTCAGGGATAAAGACGGCGGTCTGCCGATCCTGGCGCCGATGTCGGCGCTGGCGGGGGAACTGGCGCCATCAATCGCGGCCAGGCTGCAGGGCCGGTCAGGCGCCACCTCGTAACGCGATGTCGCCGTGCTGATCGTCGGCGCCGGTGCTGCCGGTTCCGCTGCAGCACGTGCCGCGATTGCGTTGGGCGCCAGGGTAACCATCGTTGCGCAAAGTGACCGGCGTCTCGCGCCGTTACGCGCAGAGTTCGGCGCGGCGATTCGCACCGTAACCATGGCCGGAATCAATCTGCCGAAACAGGCGCGCGAGACGGAAGTGTTGATAGCCGCCATCAATGTGGCCGGGGCGGCCACGCCCAAATTGCTGACGCGGCAGGACATCGCCGGCATGCGCGCAGGGGCGGTGCTGATCGAGATTTGCATCGACGGCGGCGGCATCGCCGAAACCTCGCATCCCACCACCCTCGCCGCGCCGAGCTATGTCGAGGAGGGCGTCATCCACTATTGCGTGCCGAATATGCCGGCCGGCACGCCGCGTGTCGCCTCGGAGAAACTCGCCGCCGCGCTCCTGCCCTATCTCCAGTCGCTGACAGAACAGGGCCTGCTGCGGGCGATGCGCGATAATGAGGGCCTGGCGGCCGGCCTGCAGATGCATGGCGGCAGCATCACCCAGCGTGAGGTTGCCGCCCAGCTGGGCCTGCCCTTCCTTGACCTGGACGCCGTGCTGTTTTCCTGTTGAAGGCCTGAATTCGATGCCAACCCTCGCCGAAAAAATCGACGCCTTGCTGCCGCAAACCCAATGCACCAAATGCGGTTACGCGGGTTGCATGCCCTACGCGGAAGCGATTGCCGCCGGCGAGGCCGGCATTGACTGCTGCCCGCCCGGCGGCGATGCCGGCATCGCCGCGCTGGCGAAGTTGCTGGGGCGCGCCATCGTACCGCTGGATACGGCGCGCGGCGAACACCTGCCGCATCGCATCGCGGTGATCGATGAAGCCACCTGCATCGGCTGCGCCAAATGCCTTGCTGCTTGCCCCACCGACGCGATCGTCGGCGCCAGCAAGCTGATGCACACGGTGATTGCCGAACTCTGCACCGGCTGCGATCTGTGCATCCCGCCCTGCCCCGTCGATTGCATCAGCATGGCGGCGGACCCGAACTATCCGGCCTCGCTGCATCCGCCAATCGCAAGGACACGTTTCCAGTTCCACAATTTCAGGCTGGCGCGCGATCGACGTGAACGCGATGAGGCGCTGGCGGCCAGGGAGCGCGCGGTGCTGGGAAAATGAGACGCAACATGAACAGGCAATCGAGGAAACGTAAAACATGGCATTGATGAATGCGTCGCAGCGCCACGAGTTTTTTCGTCGCATGCAGGAGCTCAATCCGCATCCCGAATCCGATCTCGAATACGGCACGCCCTTCGAGTTGCTGGTGGCGGTAATCCTGTCGGCGCAGGCCACCGACAAGGGCGTGAACATCGCCACGCGCAAACTTTTTCCGGTCGCCGACACCCCCGAGAAAATCCTCGCGCTCGGCATTGAGGGCCTGACCGGCTATATCCGGACCATCGGCCTGTACCGCGGCAAAGCGAAGAACGTGATCGCCACCTGCAAAATCCTCATCGAGCAGCATGGCGGCCAGGTGCCGGGCAATCGCGAGGCACTCGAAGCCTTGCCGGGCGTGGGCCGCAAAACGGCGAACGTGGTGCTCAATGTCGCCTTCGGCCAGCCGACCATGGCCGTCGATACGCATATCTTCCGCATCAGCAACCGCATGGGCCTGGCGCCGGGCAAGGATGTGGTCGCGGTCGAACAAAAGCTGCTGAAGGTGGTGCCGGCGGAATTCATGCAGCACGCCCATCACTGGCTGATCCTGCACGGCCGCTACACCTGCGTGGCGCGCAAGCCCAAGTGCGCGGAGTGCATCGTGTTCGACCTGTGTGGCTTCAAGGACAAAACCGGGTTCAGGGACAAGAAAAAACATGTTCAACCCGAGTCGTGACCAAGCGCGCGATTTTCTGTTCGAGGCCTGGCGCAAATACCGCGCCAATGAACCACTGACGGCGCTGGAAACCATTGCCGTCGAAGCCATCGCCCAGCACCCGGAATATCACGGCCTGCTGGAGAACCGCGACAAATATGTCGAGCGCGATTACGCCCCCGAGCATGGCGAGACCAATCCATTTCTGCATTTGTCGATGCACCTCGCCATCCGCGAGCAGATCGCCATCGATCAGCCGCCAGGCGTGCGCGCCGCCCACCAGACGCTGTCGCAGAAACTCGACTCGGCGCTGGATGCCGAGCACCAGATGATGGATTGCCTGGCGGAAATGATCTGGCAGGCGCAGCGCAATAAAACCGGGCCGGATGCGGCGGTTTATCTCGGCTGCCTGGCGCGGAAATCGGCGTCAGCGTAAGACATGGCGGCAAATAGCGCAGGAGATGCACTGCCCCCTCGTGTCATTTCTTGTCGTCGTCCCGAAGGCGCTTGCTTGAGGAGCGCTTGCCCTTGTTCGCTTGCTCGGGGCGCATGACCTTGCAGGTATCGCTGCCAACATTGGTCTCCGGCGGGCAGTCGTGCTGGACCAGGACGCCGGCGATTACCCGGATGCTGCCATCATGCTGGCTGCGGCCGATGATTTCATAAGTGCGCGGTCCGGTCTGGTTGGCGCTGATCAGGTCGTAGTACCTAAATACGCCCTCCTTGCAGTCGGCATAACTCGGTGTGCTCGCCAGCACAAATCGCACCGCCAGATCCAGGCTTGGAAACGCAAAGACCTGCGACCGATTATCTTCGGTACAGGGCCAGGTCACGCTGCCGCGATAAACCTTGGTGACAGGGACAAGCTCGGTTTCGGCGCGCCCAGTATTTGCCGACAACAGTATTACCGCAAGCAGGAGGGGGAAAAGGGACATGTGCCGGATAGACGCGGCCAGGTATGCCCGCACGCGGCGCAACTGGTCGACAAACATTCGCAAAAATACAGTGGGTGATGAACAGGTCATAAATGCGTGCCAATTGGCGAAAGAATTGTGCATGACAAACAAGTCCCGATTATTGCTGAAGACGTGGTGCCGCGCCAGCCATTCAAGTCTGCAAAAGATACAGGACGCCAATCCACGCGCCTTTCCGGCCATTTTTGCCCCGAAACCCGCGCCAAATGGCGTTCTGCGATTTTTCATAAAGAAAATTTCCGGCAGGCATACAATTCGGGCGGGGCCGGGTTCCCGCGATCAACCAGAACCCGCCGGCCCTTGTCCTCGCCTTCCCCTACAAGGAGATTGTCATGACGCATCTGTCCGCACTATGGCTGCCGATCCTGCTTTCCGCCGTGATCGTGTTCATTGCCAGTTCGATCATTCATATGACCCCGCTGTGGCACAAGTCCGATTACCCGAAAATGCCCAACGAAGAAAAAGTCATGGATGCCCTGCGCCCGCTGGCGATTCCGCCCGGCGACTATATGGTGCCGCGCTGTTCGAACATGCAGGAATTCAAATCACCCGAGTTCACCGAAAAACTGAAGCGCGGCCCGGTGATGGTCGTGACGGTGATGCCGCCGGGACCGATGTCGATGGGCCGCAATATGGGCCTCTGGTTTGTTTATCTGCTGGTAATAGGCGTGTTCGTCGCCGCCGTCGCCAGCAGCGCGGCAGAGCCTGGCGCGAATCATATGCGCGTGTTTCATATCGTCGCCCTGAGCGCCTTCATGGCCCATACGCTGGCCATCTGGCAAATGTCGATCTGGTATCAGCGCGCCTGGTCGGCGACCCTGAAGGCCACCTTTGATGGCGTCATTTATGCGCTGCTGACTGCCGGCGTTTTCGGCTGGCTGTGGGCATAGTAATTCCGCGCAAAAATCGCGCATGAAAAAACCCGCCGGTGCGAACCGGCGGGTTTTTTATTGAACGCGTGCTGAACAGGTACTCGTCGAGAACTAGTACTTGTTCTTCAGCGGCGAAGGCTGGCTGGCGAAAAACGCGGCCAGGTCCTGGATATCATCGGGTTTGAGCGCGGCGGCGAAACCGTTCATGGTGGCGTTCTTGCGCTTGCCCGATTTGTACTGGGTCAGCGCGGCCGCGATGTAATCCTGATGCTGGCCGGCGAGGATCGGGTATTCGTTCATGATCGGCTTGGCGCCGCCTTCGCCATGGCAGGCCTTGCAGGTTTCGGCTTTGGTCTTGCCCGCTTCGGCATTGCCCTTGGCGGCGGCGGCGAGCGGCACACAGGCGGCGATTGCGATAGCGGCGAGTAATTTGCTGTTCATCATCTGTCCTTGCATTGATCTTATTTCGACGCGGTCTGCGCACTGCCCTGGGCATAGTAGGCGGCGATATCCGCCATTTCCTTGTCGCTCAGATTGCTGGCCTGCGCACGCATGGTCTGGTTGAAACGGTCGCCGGCCTTGTAGGACTTCAGCGCGGAGAGCAGATAGCCTTCGTTCTGGCCGCCCAGCTTGGGCACGTTGTACACCTCGGGGAAGGCGGCGCGAATACCGGGGACGCCGTGGCAGCCCGAGCAGATCGCGGTTGCCTTGAGGCGGCCGGCGACGGGGTCGCCTTTCGATGCGGCATCGGGCGCTTGCGCCAGCGCGAGGCCGGACACAAGGGACAGGGAGAAGGCAATAGCGGCTTTTTTCATGTTTTCGACGGAATAAATTGATTGACGGCCGGACCCGATCAAGGGGCGTACAAGGCAAGTCGTGGGCTCATTGACAGCCTGCGAATAATATCACGCGGCGCTGCCAAAACCCAACAGAAACCGTCGCAAAAATGCCTCGCCTAGGCGGATTTTGCAGCCGGATCGAGGTGCAGATTCCACACCGCCTTGCCGCTGCTGGCCTTGTCGATGCCGGCGATATGCGCGGCATGCAGGGCGCGTTCCGCCTCGTCGGCGCGCAGCACCTTCAATGTGGCCGGACGCTGCGCCGGCACGGCCGTGCTCGCGCGCGCCGCGCCGCCCCCGCTGTCGAGGCCGATGGCGAGGCTGTCCTGCCCGCGCGTCATCGCCACATAGACGTCGGCCAGCAATTCCGCATCGAGCAAGGCGCCGTGGAAAGTGCGTGCGCTATTGTCGATCTCGTAGCGTTCGCAGAGCGCGTCCAGGGTGTTCTTGCGGCCGGGATGCAACTCGCGCGCCATCGCCAGGGTATCGATTACCTTGCACAGTTCGCCAATCAGCGGTTTTTTGATGCGGCCGAGTTCGGCATCGAGAAAGCCGACGTCGAAAGGCGCATTGTGAATCACCAGCTCGGCGCCATTGATATAGCGCAGAAAATCGTCGGCGATCTCGGCAAATTTGGGTTCGTGTTCGAGGTCTTCGAGGCGGATGCCGTGCACCTGGGTGGCGCCCTCGTCGATCTCGCGCTGCGGATGAATGCGTTTGTAAAAGGTGTTGCGCGTGACGCGACGGTTGATCATTTCCACGCAGGCGATCTCGATGATGCGATGTCCCTGGCGCGGGTCGAGGCCGGTGGTTTCGGTATCGAGGATGACGAGGCGGCTCATGCGCTATGTTCCTTATTGCCCTGCCTGATGGCGAGCTCCACCCCGCGATTGGCCAGTTCGTCGGCGCGCTCGTTCTCGATATGGCCGTTATGGCCCCGCACCCAGCGCCAGTCGATCTTGTGCTGTGCGGCCAGCTTGTCGAGCTGCTTCCACAGGTCTTCGTTCTTCACCGGCTGTTTGGCCGCTGTTTTCCAGCCCTTGGCCTTCCAGCCGTGAATCCATTCGCTGATGCCCTTTTGCACATACTGCGAATCGGTATGCACCACCACCTCGCAGGGCCGGGTCAATGCCGACAGCGCCTCGATTACCGCCTTCAGTTCCATGCGATTATTGGTGGTATTGGCCTCGCCGCCGAACAATTCCTTCTCGGTATCGCCCATGCGCAGCAAGGCGCCCCAGCCACCGACCCCGGGGTTGCCCTTGCAGGCCCCATCGGAAAAAATTTCCACTCTTGCCATTACTTGACCAATCTTAAATGTGTGCTGTTTCTGGCCCCGGGACTCAGGACACGTAGCTCCGGGCTGGGGCGACGATTGGCCGCCGCGGCAAATTTGCGCTCGGCCGCCTTGTCCGACCAGGCCGGCGCGATGAGGCGCATGCCCTGCACGCGCTTGATGGCTTCGAGCATGTAGACGCCGCCGGAAACGCCCCACCAGCGGTCGCCGGCTTTTTCCAGGAATTGCCAGCGGCGCTGCCAGGCCGGCGTTTCGCAGGGCGGGATATAGCAGCTGAGCTTGCCGGCCGAAGGTTCGAAACCCAGCAATTGCAACCAGTCCTTCATCCGCACCAGGGACACGAACTGGCCCTGCCAGGGATAGCCCTGCGCGGCCCATAGCTTGCGCACGCCGAACAGGCTCCAGGGATTGAAGCCGATGATCAGGATGCGGCCTTCCGGACGCATCACGCGGTCGACCTCGCGCAGGATCTCGTGCGGCTTGTCGGTGAATTCCAGCACATGCGGCAGCAGGCATAAATCGATCGATTGCGCGTCGAACGGCAGTTCATGAAACTGCGCCACCACCTGTCCGGCCTGCGCGCCGCCGGCGGCGTCGCCTGCGGCGGCCACGGTGACGCGATGCACGATGCGCGACTCGCGCAGCAGGTCCAGCTGCGGCAAGCCGAGTTGCAGCGCGTGGTAACCGAAAATGTCCGGCACCGCCTGGTCCAGCCAGGCGCGTTCGCGTTCCAGCAGATAGGCGCCCAGCGGCTGTTGAAACCAGTCATGTAAACTTGCGGCGTTCATGATCCGATTTTAATACGAGGCAGCGTGATGCCGCAGGCAAATTTGCACGGGACGATCGATAAAGAGGTCAAAGTCGCCGCCGTGCCCGCCTTCAACGACAACTATCTCTGGGTGGTGCACGATACCCGCCATGCCATCGTCGTCGATCCCGGCGACGCCAGCCCGATCATCGACTACCTGACCGAACATCAACTCGGCCTCCGCGCCATCCTCTGCACCCACCATCATGCCGATCATGTCGGCGGCGTGGAGGACCTGCTGGATTTCTACGGCCTCGCCGGCGACATTCCCGTCTACGGCCCAGGCAACGAGCGCATCCCGCAGCGCACCGATGCCGCGCGCGAGGGCGATGTCGTCCAGTTCGCCCAACCTGCCCTGAAATTTCAGGTCATCGAGGTGCCCGGCCATACCGCCGGTCATATCGCCTATTTTTGCGCCGACCAGGGCTGGCTGTTCTGCGGCGACACCCTGTTCGCCTGCGGCTGCGGGCGTTTGTTCGAGGGCACGGCCAAACAGATGCAGACTTCGCTGGCCAAGCTCAAGGCCCTGCCATCCGCAACCCAAGTGTTTTGCGCGCATGAATATACCCTGAACAATATCCGCTTCGCCGAGGCCGTCGAGCCCGCCAATGCCGAACTGAAGCTGCGCAAGGCGCGCGATGTTGCGCGCCGCGAACAGAATATCGCCACCGTGCCCTTCACCCTGGCCGAGGAATTGGCGACCAATCCCTTTCTGCGCTGGGATGCGCCGGCGGTACGCGCGGCCGCCGGCCAATTCCTGCGTCAGGCGATCGGCCCGGAAGCCGCCCCGGATCTGGTGTTTGGCGCCATTCGCGAATGGAAAAATGCTTTTTAATTTTAAGCCAGTGGAAAATCCTTTTAATGTCGTCAACCACCACAATGAACAACAATTTCCAGATCCGCCCCGCCACCGCCGCGCATGTCGGCATCATTTTCGATCTCATCAGGCAACTCGCCGTTTACGAAAAACTCGAGGACATGATCAGCGGCAACGAAGCCATGCTGCGCGAATCGCTGTTCGGCGCGCACCCCGCCTGCGAATGCGTGCTCGCCTGGGAAAACGAGCGCCCGGTGGGCTTCGCGCTGTACTTCACCACCTTCTCCACCTTTCTCACCAAGCCGGGCCTTTACCTCGAAGACCTGTTCGTGATCCCGGCGGCGCGCGGTCACGGCTATGGCAAGGCCCTGCTCCGGCACCTGGCCGCGCTGGCCCGGGCCCGCGGCTGCGGACGATTCGAGTGGCGAGTGCTGGACTGGAACGAACCCTCGATCAAGTTCTATGAATCGCTGGGCGCCAGCATCATGAAGGAATGGCTGCTGGTGCGCATGACCGAGGCCGAAATCAGGCAGTTGGCCGACAGCCGGTAATTTGTCCGGTCGCCGGCCTGACCTGGACCAAGACATGGTCTGAGGGATTTAGGTAAGCTATGGACAGCCCCAAGATTTGGCCGGGGTTTGCCGTAATTACTACCCCGTCGCGCCGGCGCCACCTATCGCCGCCCTGCTGTCGCCATTTTGGCCAGTCAAAACAAAATAACAAAATAATTAACACTTTCGAGGAGACATCGATGAAGTCCACTTCATTTTCACCCCGTGCCGCGGCGCAAGGCCTGCTTGCCGCAGCGATGATCGCCGCTGCTGTCTGCACCATGCCGGCCTCGGCCCAGAGCAAGGGCGAAATCCTGATCGGCCAGGCCGCCGACCTGAGCGGCCCGCAAAAAGCCTCGGTCAAGGAAATGAGCGATGCCGCGCGCGCCTATTTCGACAAGGTCAACAAGGCCGGCGGTGTCGACGGGCGCAAGATCACCCTGGTCAGCCTCGACGACGGTTTCGATCCCAAGCGCAGCGCTGCCGCCGCCACCGAGCTGATCCAGAAGAATGTGCTGCTGCTGGCCCTGGGCCGCGGCACCGCCAATGCGGAAGCGGTGATGAAAGTGGCGATGGACGCCAAGGTGCCGGTGGTCGGCTACGTCGGCGGCTCCCTGGTGCTGCATTCGCCGCCGAAGCGTTATTTCTTCAATCTGCGCCCGCCCTACCGCCTCGAAGCCGAACGGGCCATCGGCCAGCTGGTCGCACAGGGCTCCGCGCGCATCGCCACCGTCTTTACCGATGATGCCTTCGGCAAGGATGCGGTGGAAGGCTTCAATGAAGGGCTCAAGACCAATAAACTGACGGCCGCCGCCGCCATCAGCATCCCGCGCGGCGAAACCAAGGTCGATGATGCGGTCGCCAAGGTCATCGCCGGCAAGGCCGATTCCGTGGTCGGTATCTGCATCCCCAAGATCTGCGCGGCGGTGGTCAAAGGCCTGCGCAGCGCCGGCTATACCGGCAAATTCCTGTCCCTGTCGAACACCAGTTCCAGCGCCTATGTCAGCGAGCTGGGCGATGCCGCGCGCGGCGTGATCGTCACCCAGGTATTCCCGGCGCCGGATTCGGTGGCGGTGGCCCTGTCGAACGAATTCCAGAAGTTGTCGGACGAATATAAATTCGAGCGCAGCTACACCTCGATGGAAGGCTACATCAATGCGCGCGTCGTGGTCGAGGCCATCAAGCGGGCCGGCCCCAACCCGACGCGCGAAGGCATCGTCAAGGCGCTGGAGACCATGCGCAAGTTCGATCTGGGCGGATTCGTGGTCAGCTATGGGCCCGACGATCACAGCGGTTCGGACACCGTCAACCTGACCATCATCGGCCGCGACGGACGCTTCATGCGCTAGAGGTTGCCAGGGTAATTTACGCAGCAGCGCCGAATTCGGAGGCGCTGCAATCCGTAGACATGGTCGAATTCGAACAGTCTGAACGGTGACGTTTGCGTCAAACGGAAAGGCCGCCGATGGCATGCGCGGCATGACGCGCGATGATGGCTTCTTCATTGGTGCGCAGAACCCTGACGTCCACCGGGCTGTCCGCCGCCGAGATGCGTTCATGGCCGCTGCGATTGGCTTGCGCGTCAAGGCGTATCCCCAGCCATGCCGCACCGTCGATGACGCGTGCACGCAAGGCGGCGTCGTTCTCACCGATGCCCCCGGTGAATACCAGCAGGTCGATGCCCCGAAGCGCAGCGGCCATTCCCGCCAGCTCGCGCAGAATATGCTCGACAAAATAATCAATCGCCAGCCGGGCGCCGGGCAATGTCGAGGCCTGCAGCGTGCGCATATCGCTGGACAGGCCGGACAGCCCCAGCAGCCCGGATTCGCGGTTCAGCACCGTGGAAATTTCCTCGGCACTGAGACGATGGTGCTGGAGCAGATGCAACACCGCGGCAGCATCGAGGCGACCGCAACGGGTACCCATCGGCAGGCCGTCCAGGGGCGAGAACGTCATCGTCGTCGCCACGGAGCGGCCGTCGCGCATGGCACACATCGATACGCCATTGCCCAGATGGGCGACCACAGTACGTGCGCCGGCCGCGCGGGCTGCAGACCGGGCAAGCTGAAGATCGATCGACTCGTAGGAAAGGCCATGGAAGCCATAGCGCCGCAACCCGGCGTCGTGCAATTTCTGCGGCAAGGCAAAACGCTTATTCAGCTCGGGCTGAGTATGGTGAAACGCCGTATCGAAGCAGGCAATATGCGGAACACCGGCAAATGCGCTGCGCGCGGCGCGAATGCCGGCCACATTGTGCGGTTGGTGCAGCGGGGCGAAGGCCTCGAGCGAGGAAATGCCGGCGAGAACCTGCTCGTCAATGACCACGGGGGTCAAAAAGAAGCTGCCGCCATGAACAATGCGGTGTCCAACCGCCGCCACCCTGCCGTCCGGTTCGGCCTGCGCCAGCCAGGCTAGTACGGCAGCCATGGCCTCGAGATGCGTCGGCGCCGCAGAGCCCTGGCCACTAATCGACCCTTCATGCAATGAGCGGCCATGGCCATCGCGAATCCTGAACGAGGTGCTCAACCCGCGCCCTACCCCGAGCCCATCCACTTGTCCCTGCACGGCCGGCGTAAACCAATCGCCGTCGCCGGCGAACAAGGCGAACTTGATCGACGAGGAACCGGCGTTGATCGTGAGGACGAGGTCGCTCATCCGCGCGGTCCGCAGGTTGAGCATGGCGTCAGACGTAATCCTTGTACTTGTCCAGAAAGCGCACCGGTTTGGACAGTGCGTCCCGCCGGAAAGGATCACCCAGCTCGCGCGTGCACATGATCTCGATGACGCAGGTCTTGCCCTGGTTCATCTGCAGGTCCACCGCCTTTTTGAGCGCTGTTCCGACGTTTTCTATTTTGTCCACGACAATGGCTTCCGCGCCCATCGCCCTGGCGATCGCCGAAAAATCCTGCTTCTCGAGTTCACCCGCCACAAAGCGACGGCCGTAGAAATCGACCTGATTCTTTTTTTCCGCGCCCCACTGCCGATTGTGAAATACCACGGCGGTAACCGGAATTTGGTGGCGCACCGCGGTCATGATCTCGGTCATGCTCATCGCCCAGGCGCCGTCGCCGGCATAGGCAACCGCGGGACGATGCGGCGCCGCGACCTTGGCACCAATGATGGTGGGCAGCGCATAGCCGCAATTGCCAAAGCTCATCGGCGCCAGAAAACTGCGCGGCTCCTCAAAACGCAGATAACTATTGGCCACCGAGTTGATATTGCCGATGTCGGTAGACACCATGACGTGCGCCGGCATGGCCTTTTCGAGCTCGCGCAGCACCTGGCGCGGATGCAGCCAGTTTCCGCCCTCGCGCCTGGCTTCCTCAATCATGTCGAGACTGTAGGCATCGCGTTCATGGGTCCAGCCGTCGAGTTCTTTTTCCCAGGCCGCTTTTTCTTCCTTGATCTGCGCGGCACGCTTGGCCTTGGTGGCGTCGCAGGTCAGGGTCTTGCCGGCGAGACGCTGGGTAAGCGCAATCGCCGCCGCCTTGGCGTCCCCACAGATGCCGACGGAAATCTTCTTCACCAAACCAAGGTTGGTGTGATCGGCCTCAACCTGAATGATCCTGGCCGTCGTCGGCCAGTAATCCATACCGTGCTGCGGCAAGGTGCCGAACGGCCCCATGCGCGAACCCAGTGCCACCACCACATCGGCCTTGGCGATCAGCTTCATCGCTGCCTTCGAGCCCTGATAGCCAAGCGGGCCGCACCATAGCGGATGGCTCGCCGGGAACGAATCGTTGCGCAAATAGCCATTGACAACGGGCGCGCCGAGCCGCTCGGCCAGTGCCTTGCAGGCCTCGATCGCATCGCCCATCACCACACCGCCGCCCGACAGAATGACCGGGAATTCGGCCTTGGCCAGCAACGCGGCGGCTTCATTCAAGCTGGTTTCGCCACCGGGGCCGAGATCAATGCGCCGCGGCTGCGGAATTTCGGTTGTAATCTCGCCGTAAAAATAGTCGCGCGGAATATTGAGCTGGGTGGGCCCCATTTGCGAAATGGCACGGTCGAAGCAGCGCGCCGTGTACTCGGCGATGCGTTTCGGGTTGTTCACATGGCCCTGGTACTTGGTGAACTCCTGAAACATCGGCAACTGATTGGCTTCCTGGAAACCGCCGAGCCCCATGCCCATGGTGCCGGTTTCCGGCGTGACGATCACCACCGGGCTATGCGCCCAATAAGCAGCGGCAATGGCGGTAACGCTGTTGCTGACACCGGGGCCATTCTGGCCGATCAGCACACCGTGTTTGCCGCTGACGCGCGCATAACCATCGGCCATATGGCCGGAACCCTGCTCGTGCACCACCGAAATGAAACGAATGCCGGCGGGCGTAAAGATGTCCATGGCATCCATGAATGCCGAACCCATGATCCCGAAAACATCGGTCACGTCATTCGCCACCAGGGTTTCGACAAAGGCCTCGGATGGGGTCATTTTCCGGACGCCAGTGACGGCAGTCCGCGCCATCGTGGAAGCGGGTTTGCTCATGGTGATCTCCTGATACGCAAAATTTGAATGGAAATGTACGGTCGCATTTTCCGGGCGGCGAAATGCGCAATCAGGCAAAACCTTATCATCGAAGAAGGGCAAAAGTAAATCAGAATTCCAAAAAACAATACGAAATATACAAATTATTGGAATATGGATATGATTAGCGCATGGATAAGGTCCGTCTAGTCAAATCCTCAGAATCGGTCGACCCTGACCGCGACACGCCGGCGATGCGCCTGTTTTCGTTGCTGGAGGTGATCGCCGCCAAGGACCGATTGTGCACACTGCAGGGTCTGGTTGAAGAGACCGGCTGGCCGAAGCCGACGTTGCACCGGATGCTGCAGCAACTGGATGCGGCGGGACTGTTGCAGCGTGAGGGCAATGGCCGTTTTTATACGGCCGGCGTGCGCTTGCGGCGTCTCGCCGAAACGCTTCTGATCAACAACACCTACCATGGCGCCCGTCACGCGGTATTGCGTCACCTCGTCGAGACCATCGGTGAAAGCTGCAACCTGACCGCGCTGGTCGGCACTGATGTGGTCTATCTCGACCGCGTCGAAACGGTTGCACCGTTGCGCTTTTATTTGCACCCCGGCTCGCGCGTACCAGCCCATTGTTCCGCCAGCGGCAAGATGTTCCTTGCGCAAATGACGTCCACACAACGCCGCCGATTGCTGGCCCATGCACCGCTCGAGCGCTACACCCACACCACCATTACCAGGCTCGATGACCTGCAGCTGGAACTCGACAGGGTAAGGGGCGATGGCTACGCAATCGACAACGAGGAATTCCTGCCCGGTCTGCTCTGTCTGGCGGTGCCGGTGCCCGCCGTCGGCCGCCGCTCGAATCTCTGCATTGCGGTGCAGGCGCCGATCATGCGCCTGCCCGCCGAAAAGGCTTTGCAGTTATTGCCGACGCTGCAAAACGCGGCGCGGACCCTCGGCGAGATCGATGCCGACGAACCAAAATATGGGCGCAATGCGTAACGGCGAACTTGGCTGATACCATATGTGTCACAGTTTTTTACAATTTGGCATTCGGGATTTTGCAGATTCAATGGCCGCTTGCATGCCGGAAAATTAAAATTCGGCGAGGACGTCCGGCCGCATCAATGCGATGCAATTGAACGCAGATCGTCGAGTCCTGATGCAACTGGAATGAGCAAGCCTGCAGCCCGCCTGCGATGTACATCGGTGCGGAAGGTTACAGAAATACGCCGCAGGTTCAGGTAGCAGGCAAGCAGCCGTCGCAGCCGAAGCACGTTGGCATCAGCAACTCCAGTAGCACGTTCAAAATCAATCGGGAGAAATCCGTAAACATGCGTAAACGAATCTGCTCCATCATCCGATTTGCCCCAATCCTGTTGCTCGCAGCGCTATTCGTGCCACCGGCAGCATCAGCCCAAGAAACCGGCAAGGAGGCGGCCAAAGAAACACCTGCCTACCCGATCAAACCGGTTCGCTTCGTGGTGCCTTATCCCCCTGGCGGCGGCACCGACGTGATCGCGCGGATTGTGCAAAACCGTTTCCAGGCGCTACTCGGCCAGCCCGTCCTGATTGAAAATCGGGGCGGCGCTGCCGGCACGCTGGGCACCGATGTGGTGGCCAAATCCGCTCCTGACGGCTACACCGTATTATTTACCCTGAGTTCGCATACCATCAATCCGGCGATCTATTCGCATCTTCGATACGATACCGCCAACGATTTCGAGCCCGTCGGAATGGTCGCATCGCTTCCGCAGATTCTGGTCGCCAATCCGCAGTTTTCTGCCAACACGGTCGCCGAATTGACCGCGATGGCAAAGGCCAAACCCGGCATGCTTCAGTTTGCTTCGGTCGGCAATGGCTCGCCAAGTCATCTGGCGGGCGAACTCTATAAACTGCGCGCCGGCATCGACATGGTGCATGTGCCCTATCGCGGCGGCGGCCCCGCCATTGTCGATGTGCTGGGCGGGCAGTTGCCGCTGCTGTGGGTGTCGATTCCGGCCGCGGCGCAGTTTGTGAAAACCGGGCATCTGAAAGCCCTCGCCGTATCGACCGTGAAGCGCAGCACCGCCTTTCCGCAGGTACCCACCATGCAGGAAGCCGGCGTCGCCGACTTCGAGGTGGATTCCTGGTACGCGATGTTCGTCCCCGCCAAGACACCCAAGCCGATTATCGACAAGCTGAATCAGGCCCTGAATATCATTGTCAACGAACCCGATATTCGCGAAAAATTGCTGCAGCAAGGCAGCGAAGCCGCCGGCGGCACACCCGAGACGCTGCGCGCCATCGTCGCGACCGAACTGGCGAAGTGGGCCAAGTTGGCCAAAGAAGCGAAGATCACGGCCGATTGATAATGGGAAACCGCGTGGAAGATACTGAATTGAATGCAAACATAGCCGCGTTGGTCGCGCGTGCCCGTGCCGCCCAGGCGATTGCCGACGCCTATGATCAGGTACGCACCGATGAAATGGTGGTGGCCGCCGGCTGGGCGATTATCGAGCCGGGTCGAAATCGCGAACTGGCCGAACTTGCCGTCACCGATACCGGCGTCGGCAATGTCGAGGACAAGGTACGCAAGAATCATCGCAAGACGTTCGGCTTGCTGCGCGACCTGAAGGGTGCCAAATCGGTGGGCATCATCGGTGAAGACCCCGCAAAAGGGATTGTCGAAATCGCGCGCCCGGTCGGCGTGGTTTGCGCGGTCACGCCCTCAACCAATCCCGCGGCAACGCCGGCCAACAAAATCATCAATGCCCTCAAGGGACGCAATGCGGTCATTGTCGCGCCCTCGCCCAAGGGCTGGAGCACCTGTGCGCGGCTGATAGCGTTCATTCACGCGCAGTTGGACCGGATCGGCGCACCACGCGATCTGGTGCAAGTGCTGCCCGCGCCGGTGACCAAACAGGCCACCGCCGAATTGATGCGGCAATGCGATCTGGTGGTGGCCACCGGTTCGCAGGCCAATGTGCGTGCGGCCTATGCGAGCGGCACGCCGGCATTCGGCGTGGGAGCCGGCAATGTGGCCGGGATCGTGGACGAAACGGCGGACATCGATCGTGCCGTCGAGCGCATCCTGCGTTCGAAAACCTTCGACAATGCCACCAGTTGCTCCTCTGAAAACAGTCTGGTGGTGGTCGATGCGGTGCGCCCGGCCTTGCTGGCCGCCATGCAGGCGTGCCAGGCGATCCTGCTCGACAAACAGCAAAAAGCCACCCTGCAAAAGTTGATGTGGCCCGACGGCAAGTTGTCGGCAGCGGTGATCGGCCAGTCGGCGCGGACCATTGCCGAGCGCGCGGCCGCATTTGACGACGGCGTCGGCAGCAGCGCGGACGAGCGCGCGCGCTGGATGCAGATCGCCAAACTGGACCCCCGCATTCTGATGGTCGACGAAGACGGCATTGGTCCGAATCACCCTTTTTCCGGCGAGAAACTCTGCCCGGTCCTGACGCTCTACCATGCTGCCGATTTCATGGCCGCCGCCGCAACCGTGGAACGCATCTACGCTTATCAGGGTGCCGGCCATTCCGTCGGCCTGCACAGCGCCAAACCGGAACGCGCCCTGCATCTCGGTCTCACCCTGCCGGTGGCAAGAGTCATCGTTGATCAGGCGCACAGCATTGCGACCGGCGGCAGTTTCGATAACGGCCTGCCGTTTTCCCTGTCGATGGGCTGCGGTACCTGGGGCAAGAACAACTTCACCGAGAATCTCAATTATCGTCACTACCTGAATATCACCCGCATCTCGCGCCCGATCGCGGAAAGCGTGCCCGCCGAGAGCGATATCTTCGGTGCATTCTTCAAAAAATACGGGGCGAAATGACGATACCGGCGCAATCCACCGTGCGCGAGTTGATCGAGCACAATGCGGCCCTGCGGCCGCAGGCGATATACGCCCTAGCGGCCGAAGGCTCGCGGCAGCTCAGCTATGCGCAACTGTTGTCGACCTGCCGCAATGTCGTCGGCCTGCTCGATTCATTCGAAGTCCGGCCGGGCGACACCATTTCGCTGGTCATGCCGAACGGGTTGCAGACTGTGGCGCTGCTGCTCGGTGCGATGTACGGGGGACGTTGCGTGAATCCCGTCAATCTGCTGTCCCAGCCGGAGCAAATGCGCTACGTGCTGTCCCATTCGGATTGCAAGCTGGTATTGGTCGCGCCGGACTGGGAAGCCAGAGTACGCCAGCTGGTTGCCGGCCTCGAGCGAAGCATTGCCGTGGTGGTGGTTGAACCTGACGGCGAGCGTTTGCCGGCGGTAGCGGTAGCGGTAGCGGGAACGGGAGCGGGAGCGCCGGGCGCAGATACGGATACACCGGTCGCCGCCGAATCGATGGGACTGCTGATGTACACCTCGGGCACCACCGGGGTGCCCAAAGGCGTGATGCTCACCCAACGCAATCTCGTCGCCAATGCGTTCGCCATCAGCACCGAGCACGCGCTGGGCGCAAACGATCGCGTGCTGGGCGTGCTGCCGCTGTATCACATCAACGCCTTCGCCGTCACCATGCTGGCCCCGCTGGCGCATGGCGGCAGCGTGGTGGTGGCGCCGCGTTTCTCGGCGGCGCAATTCTGGTCGCAGGCCGATGCCTGCGGCTGCACCTGGATCAATGTGGTGCCCACGATCATCTCCTACCTGCTGGAAGGGACGGCGCCGGCTAAAAAGGTAACGCGCAATATCCGCTTTTGCCGCTCCGCCTCGGCCGCGCTGCCGCCCGAGCATCTGCGCGCCTTCGAGCAAAAATTCGGCATCGGCGTCATCGAGACCATGGGCCTCACCGAAACCGTGGCGCCGTCGTTTTCCAACCCGCTTGATCCGGCACGGCGCAAGATCGGCGCCGTCGGTAAAGCGTCCGGCTGCGAGGCGCGCGTGATCGATGCGAACCTGCAAGCCGTGGCGGACGGCACCACCGGCGAAATCGCCATCCGCGGGCCGAATGTGATGCTTGGCTATTACAAGAACGAGGAAGCCACGCGTGCAAGCTTCACGCCCGACGGCTGGCTGCGAACCGGCGACCTCGGCCATCGCGACGGCGACGGTTTCTTTTTCGTGACCGGGCGCATCAAGGAGCTCATCATCAAGGGCGGCGAAAACATTGCGCCGCGCGAAATCGATGAAGTGCTGTTGCAACATCCGGGCGTACTTGAAGCGGCGGCCGTCGGCATTCCGGATCGTCACTATGGACAGGAAATCATGGCGTTTATCGTGCTTCGCGAGAATTCCTCGTGTTCAGTCGATCAGCTGCTGGCCTTTTGTACCGAGCACCTTGGCCGCTATAAGACACCGAAGCGTATCGCCTTTGTGGAATCGCTTCCGCGCGGCCCCTCCGGCAAAGTGCAGCGCCTCAAATTGCTTGATCAACTGAAATAGCTGCCGGTCGATCCGGCTTGACGGGCGCAGGGCGAGGCATATCTCATCTCTCGCCCGCGTGCTACGCCCGCTCCAAACGACACCAGTGCTCACCCGCTTTTTCCAGGGGGCGGTCGTCGGTCACGATCGTTCTTTAGGTGAATCACCTAAGGCGCAATTCCATTCCCGTTCCAGCCCGCAGATCGATCGCAATCAGCTTGTCGCGCGACTCATAAAAGTTGTAAACTTTGTGAACTGTTGTGACTTGCTGCGAAGTTGGTTTCAACAGTTCTCCAGCATCAGTAGTCAGCGGCAATTGCTGTCCCAGACGGGCAGTGTCATCGGCGAGGCGTGCGGTTTCGTACGCTTTATCCGGTCGAAAACGGTGAAACATGCACAGCGACGCGCTGTGCCGTGCCAACAGCCTGATCCTCGTGAAAACGCCGTCATCCTCATTCCCGCGATGGCTGGATCGGGTCTGAATGCGGGATTCCCATAACGCAAAAAATAACCAGGAGTACTGATCCATGCCACGTCTTCCTTCCCTGCCATTTCGCCTGCAGGTTTTTTCCACGCCACAATTCCTGCTGGTCTGGCTCGCGACCATCGCGATTATTTTCTGGGCCTTCCACAGCCGCCCGGTTAACGCGCAGAGCGGGACCTCATCGGAAATCCTGATCGGGCAAGTCGCCGACTTCAGCGGCCCGCTGGCAGGCAACGTCAAGGAGGGAACCGAGGCGGTGCGCGCTTATTTCGACAAGGTCAACAAGAGCGGCGGCGTCAACGGGCGAAAGCTGGTGCTTCAATCGCTGGATGACGGCTACGACCCCAAGAAAACCGTTGCCCTCGCCCAGTCCCTGATCGATTCGAAAAGCGTGTTGGCGCTGGTTCTCGGACGGGGCACCGCCAATGCAGAGGCGCTGATGCCGTTACTGAAAGAAAAGCACGTGCCGATGGTCGGTTTCGCCGGCGGCTCGGTGGCAATGCATGTTCCTGCAAACCGCTATTTCTTCAATCTGCGTCCGCCTTACCGGATCGAGGCGGAACGCGCCATCGGCCAGCTGTTTGCGCAGGGCATCACCACCATCGCCGCGGTTTACACCGACGATGCATTCGGCAAAGATGCCGTGCTCGGCATCGATGCGGGCGCCGCCAACAGCAATATAAAGGTGACCGGCACGATCGCCCTGGAACGCGGCAGCGCCAATGTCGATGGGGCGATCACCATGATCATGAGCCAGAAACCCGGGGCCGTCATCGCCATCTGCACCGTGAAACCATGCGCGGCCTTGCGCAAGGGGCTGCAAGCCGCCGGGTATCTCGGCACGTTCCTGACCCTGTCCAATACCAGCTCCAACGCCTTTATTACCGAGCTGGGCGAGGCGGGCCGCGGCGTGATCGTTACGCAGGTGTTTCCTTCGCCGGAGTCGCGGGCGATGGCGGTATCGGTCGACTTCCAGAAGCTGGCTGAAGAATACAAATTGCCCAAGAGCTATACGGCAATGGAAGGCTATGTGTACGCACGCGTATTGGTCGAAGCGATCAAACGCGCCGGCGCCAATCCAACGCACGAGACGCTGACCGAGGCCCTGCAATCCGACAAGAAATTCGATCTTGGCGGCTATGTGATTGCATTCAGCCCGACCAACCGGACCGGCTCGCAGCTGGTCGATCTGACCATCATCACCAAAGCCGGCAAGTTCCTGCGCTAGGCAGCAAACCGGCGGTTTGCGCATTCACCCGCAAGGCCGGCGTACTAACACGCCGGCCTTGCCCATTCGGCATTCATGAGGATGCTGCTCACCGGTTCCACAGCCGGCTCCACAGCCGTCTGGTTCACGGCCGTATTTTTTGCAAGTTATGCCGCCGCGAACATGCCGCCGCGCATTGATCTCTGCCTGACATCGCGCCCTGCGATGCGATATCGACGCGGCACATTGGCGAGCCGATCGCCCGCTCAGGTGCGGCCTGCGTTTCGCCTAAAATACTGGTCTATGATTCGTCATGGACAACAATCGATATTGTGCGACTTCGCCGGCTTTGTTCTGCCGCGAACAAGACGCGTTGCGGATCCGCAACGCGTCCATCACCGCAATCGCCGATTGCGTTCAAGTCCTTGACCCCAGACCGATATCGACCATATGACCGCTTCTTTCGAATCCATTTTCAAACGCATTGCGCCGGCCGTCGATTTCTGCTCCTTCCGTTTTGTCGAGGAAACCGCCGAAAAACTCTCGGTGCAGCAGAACGTGATCGAGCCGCCGCAGACCTCGGTCGACCGCGGCGTGATGATCACCGTGATCGACAAGGGCGGCCTCGGTTATGCCGCCACCTCGGACCTGTCGGAAGCCGGCCTGCGCGCTGCCGCCGCGCGCGCGCAGCACTGGGCACAGCTCACCGCCGGGCGCGCGGTCGCGGATTTTTCCAAATTCAGGATGCCGCAACCTTCCGGCAGCTACCGCAGCGCGGTGCGCGAGAGTCCAGCCGCCTTGAGCAAGCGCGACAAATTCGAGCTGCTGATGCAGGAGTCCGCGCAATGCAAGATCGACGACCGCATCGTCGACTGGGCGGCCAGCTTCTGGACCACGCACAGCAAGCAGTTGTACGTCACCGCCGACGGCGCCATGGTCGAGCAGGAGTTCGATTTCATGGTGCCCGCCCTGGCCGTCACCGCCTTCGACAAGGGCGATGCGCAGACGCGCACCTTCGGCGGCCGCTACAACGGCTTTTGCCAGCAAGGCGGTTTTGAAATCCTCGCGCGCTCCGGCTTTCACGGCGCCGGCCGCCAGACGGCGGAAGACGCCCTCGCCCTGCTGGCCGCGCCGAATTGCCCCTCGGGCGCGATGGACGTGCTCCTGATGCCCGACCAGATGATGCTGCAGATCCACGAATCGATCGGCCATCCGCTGGAGCTCGACCGCATCCTCGGCGACGAGCGCAACTTCGCCGGCACCAGCTTCGTCACCCTCGACATGTTCGGCCACTACCGCTACGGCTCGGCGTTGCTGAACGTGACCTACGACCCGACCATGGGCGAACAATTCGCCACCTTCGCCTACGACGACGACGGCGCCAAGGCGGAAAAGACCTTCATCATCGAGCGCGGCATCCTGCAACGCCCGCTCGGCGGCACCGTGTCGCAGGCGCGCGCCGGCATGGACGGCGTGGCCAATTCGCGCGCCTGCTCCTGGAACCGCCCGCCGATCGACCGCATGGCCAATCTCAATATCGAGCCCGGCAAATCCTCGCTCGACGAAATGATCGCCTCCATCGACAAGGGCGTGCTGATGCGCACCAATGTCTCCTGGTCGATCGACGATTCGCGCAACAAATTCCAGTTCGGCTGCGAGGTCGGCCAGGTGATCGAAAACGGCACGCTCGGCCACATCGTCAAGAACCCCAACTACCGCGGCATCTCGGCGACTTTCTGGCGTTCGCTGGCGATGGTCGGCCGCGCCGACACACAGGAAGTGATGGGCACCCCGTTCTGCGGCAAGGGCGAACCCAATCAGGTGATCCGCGTGGGGCATGCCAGCCCGGCGTGCAAGTTTTCGAATATCGATGTGTTTGGGGGATCGGAATAATTATTTTCGGGAATCTGAAAAGCGCCGTCGTCCCGGCGCAAGGCGTGAAGGCATGCCTTCACCCCAAGTCCGTCGCAGGTTTTAACAATACGCAGGGCTGGATTCCAGCCTGCGCTGGAATGACGAAGCCCAGCATTGGCGCGGTGTTTCAGGCATTTTTGCCTCATAAGGCGCGCCAAATGGCGATCTACGATTTTCATTTTTCTTTATGCATGAACCTTCGACTTCGATACAGCAACAATTGAGACGGCCTACAAACCTGAGTTGTCGCCCCGGATTCAGTCCGGGGCCCAATTTTGGTTAATGCTCCGTGGATAAAAAACTGGATCCCGGACTAAATCCGGGATGACACAGCCCCTCAAGATCCAACAGCAACTCCAAATTCATCGCAGTCAAAAATTAATTCCATGCAAACTTACTTCCACCAACTCGCCGACACCCTCAACACCCTGCTGAAGGCCGGCGAAACTTACCTCGCCTCGCTGTCCGCCGAAGAATCCAATTTCGTGCGCTTCAACAAAAGCGCGGTGCGCCAGGCCGGCTCGGTCAAGCAGATCAATCTGTCGATTTCGCTGATCGCCAACCAGCGCCGCGCCGAATCGAAGCTCACCCTGTCCGGCATGCGCGAGAGCGACGAGGCCCTGCTGCGCAGCGCGATGGACACCCTGCGGCTCGATCTCGATGCCCTGCCCGCCGACCCTTACCTGCTCTACAACACCACGCCGCTTGCGAGCGAGCATGTCGGCGAATCCTCCTTGCCCGCCGACGAGGACATGATCGAGCAGATCATCAACGCCGGCCGGGGCCGCGACCTGGTCGGGCTGTTTGCCTCGGGCACGATCTACAAGGGCTTTGCCAATTCGTTGGGCCAGCGCAACTGGCATCGCGTCGACAATTTCAATTTTGAGTGGTGCTTCTATCACGCGGCCGACAAGGCGGTGAAGTCGAGCTACGCCGGCACCCACTGGGACGCCGCCGAACTGAAGCGCCGCATGGCTGCCGCCGTCGAGCAGCTGGCGATTCTCGCGCGCCCTGCCAAGGCGCTGGCGCCGGGCCAGTACCGCGCTTATCTCTCGCCTTCCGCCCTGAATGAAATCGTCGGCCTGCTGGCCTGGGGCAGCTTCGGCGTCAAATCGCAGCGCAACAAGCAAAGTCCGCTGATCAAGCTGGAAGACGGCACGGCCCGCCTGCATGGCAGTGTGAGCCTCAACGAAAACGCCAGGGATGGCGTGGCGCCCGGGTTCCAGGGCGATGGTTTTCTCAAAGCGCCCTTGGTGCCGCTGATCGCCGGTGGCCAGCATGCCGGTGCGCTGGTCAGCCCGCGCTCGGCGCGCGAATTCGGCATCGACACCAATGGCGCCAATGCCTATGAGACGCCCGAATCGCTGGAAATGGCGGCCGGCGATCTGGCGCGCGACGCCATGCTGAAGACGCTCGACACCGGCATCCTCATCGGCAACCTCTGGTATCTCAATTATTCCGACCGCATCTCCTGCCGCATGACCGGCATGACGCGCTTCGCCACCTTCTGGGTCGAGAACGGCGAAATACAAGCGCCGCTGAATGTGATGCGCTTCGACGATTCCGCCTACCGCGTGCTCGGTGACAATCTCCTCGGCCTCACCGCCGAGCGCGACTGGATCCTGGATGCCAGCAGCTATGGCGAACGCTCCACCGCCTCGGCGCGCTTGCCCGGGGCCCTGGTCAACGATTTCGCGTTGACGTTATGACTGCGGCCATGATTTCGGCTATGACTCCGGCCAAGATTCCGGCCATGACGCCGATGATGCGATGCGCCGCACTGCCGCTCGCGGCCTGCCTGCTGCTCGCACCTCTGCACGCCGGCGCCGCGGACAAGCCCCCCATTTCGCAGACGCTGGAAAAGACCGAAGTGGTCGCCACCCGCGAGGCGGTCGCGCAGAGCGATACCGATCTCTGGCAGCGCATCCGCCGCGGCTTCGCCATGGACCCGCTGGTCTCGCCCCTGATCGAGAACCACGAGATCTGGTATTCGGCGCGGCAGGATTACATCAAGCGCTTCGTCGAGCGCGGCTCCAAGTACATGTATCACATCGTCGAGGAAGTCGAGCGGCGCAATCTGCCCACCGAGATCGTGCTGCTGCCGATCATCGAAAGCGCCTTCAACCCGCAGGCCTACTCGCGCGCCAATGCCTCGGGCATGTGGCAGTTCATTCCCTCCACCGGCCGCAACTTCGGCCTCAAGCAGGACTGGCAGTACGACCATCGCCGCGACATTCTCATGTCCACCGATGCGGCCCTCGATTACCTGGAAAAACTGCACGGCATGTTCAACTCCTGGGAGCTCGCTTTCGCGGCCTACAACTGCGGCGAAGGCTGCGTCGGCCGCGCCATCGCCGCCAACCAGCGCAAGGGCCTGCCCACCGATTTCATGAGCCTCAAGCTGCCGCCGGAAACGCGCAACTATGTGCCCAAGCTGATCGCGGTGAAGAACATCGTGCTGTCTCCCGGCAGCTATGGCATCGAGCTCGACAGCCTGCAGAACCGCCCCTACTTCGTCAAGGTCACGGCACCCGCGAAGATCGACGTCAAGCTGGCCGCGCGCCTGGCCGAAATGCCGGTCGACGATTTCACCGCGCTCAATCCCGCCTTCAGCAAACCGGTGGCCGCCGGCAGCGGCTACTTTCTGGTGCCGACCGACAAGGCTGAGCCGTTCAAGACCAATCTCGATCTCTATCGCAGCCTGAACGCGCCGATGGTGTCCTGGCAGGCCGCCACCGCCAGGCGCGGCGAATCGCTCGACAAGGTCGCGAAACGCTACGGCCTCACCGGCAGCTTCCTGCGCGCCACCAGCGGGCCATTCAAGGAGCGCCGCGGCAAGCTGCAACAAGCCATCACCTTCATGGTGCCGATGCAGAAGGAAGCCAGGATCATCGACGACGCCGTCGAGAAGCAACTGGCGATGCCGGTCGCCACGTCTTCGTCGGCCACCGCGACCGCCGAGCCTGTCTTGATGACGGCTGCCGCGGCGCCGGCCGATCCGTCAGCGGCGGCGCCCGCATCCGACGCTACGCCAGCCGCCAGCTACATCAACGCTGCTCTGGCGCCCGCCGCGCCGCCCGAAATTTATACGGTGAAAAAAGGCGACACCCTGTTCGCCATCGCCCAGCGTTTCAACCTCAGCATCGAGCAGCTCAAGACGCTCAACCATCTGGACAGCAGCCAGGTGCAGATCGGCCAGAACCTGCTGCTCGGCAGTGTACCCGGCAGCGATACGGTGCCGGCCGCGACCGACAGCAATCTCAAACCGGCGGTGGCCAACGCCAAAACCGTCGCGCCGCGCAACATCAGCGCCGCCCCCAGGAGCTACACGGTGCGCTCGGGCGATACGCTGTTCGGCATCGCACAGAAGTTCGGGGTGACGCTGGAGAATTTGCTGCAGTGGAATAAATTGACGGCGAAATCGGTGCTGCGACCGGGAACAAGGTTGCGGGTTTCGTAGTCGGCAATTTTTTTGCGCACGTCAAATAGCTGCGGTCATTCCGGCTCATTTTCCTGGCGCAGTCCGGGATTCCATTTCTCTCCTGCGAAGCGCCCGGCAAAATTGGGCCCCGGACTGAATCCGGGGCGACACATCATCGTAAATGCCGCTTGCGTCACTATTGCAACCGATTACAACTAACCATAGCGGCGCCTTCCCAACCTTCACTGTCATCCCGGCGCAGGCCGGGATCCAATTTTCTGTCAACGCGAGTGCGAACGTTGTGAGCCCCGGCCCGAACCCGGGACGACGGCCCGGGTTTTGGCGCTGACGTTATAAGCCATTGCTGTTGAAAGTTAAAAGTAAACAGTTGAAATTTCAGGAACAAAAAAACAGCGCAAAACGCCATTCGGCGCGCCTCTCCAGACAAAAATGTCTCAAAACCGGCGTCAATGCTGGACTTTGTAAATCAGGCACTTCTCGAAACTTCAAATCATCGTCATTCCAGCGAAGGCTGGAATCCAGTCCTTCGTTGAATCAAATACTTGGATGGACTTGGGGTGAAAGCATGCTTTCACGCCTTCGCTGGGACGACGAGGTTTTTAGAAGTTTCCAATCGTAAACAGCCCGGCGCGCACCGGGTTTTACTTCGCTATTCGGCAAAGGCAACTGCTGAATGGCAACGTTTTCGCTATCCGCCGCCGATTGCCGGGATTAGAATCCTGTCATCGCCACAACAATTCGATTGTCGCCAACATCGGCCATGATGCCCGCCTTCCACAGCGCCAAGATCCGACTGAACCGTGCGCTGCTTGCCGCAGTCACGCGCGGTGACAGCCGGCAGGCCTCGTCCCTGCTTTCCGCCGGTGGAACGCCCTATAACTGCATGTCCGCCGCCATCATCGGCGGCCATCGCGCCTGTTTTGTCATGCTGGTCAAGCGCGGAGTCTCCATCAACCCCGGGCCGATGGGCCCGATCGGCATTTCGATTCCGCCGATCTATGCGGCGATTCGCCAATCGGGCGACTCCTGGTTTTTTCATGCGCTGATGGAGCTGGGCGCGGAAACCAATGTACCCGATCGCCTGGGCCGCACCCCGCTCATTTACGCCATCGAGCACGGCTGCCGCCATGCCGTTCCCACCCTGGCGGAACGGGACTATGCCTCGCTTTCCGCCGCCATGAGCCGGCAATACCGGGACGCCTACGCCCGCGGCGATACGCAACTGCCGGCGCCGAGACAAATGATCGCCGCGCTGCTCGCGGCCAACGTCGACCCCAACGCCCAGCCACCGGCGGCCCCCATTGCCTACCAGGCGCCGCCCCTGCATGCCGCCGTTTGCGCCGATGATCTCGATGCGGTTTGCCTGCTGGCCAAGGCGGGGATCGACCCGTTTTTCGCGGACAGCCGGGGAATGATCGCAAAAGACATGCTGCGCCTGAATCAATTGCGCATGCACAAGCTGATCGAGGCCGTTGAATCGGCATTCTTGTCTTCGCAGCCGTTCGACGCCACCCCGTTTCAATCGAACACCTTCGGCATCAGCGCGGCGGATTTGTCCGCATCCGCCGAGGCCCCGCAAGTTGTCCCTCAAGCTGCCACGCAAACCGCCCCTGAAGCGGAAACTGCCCCCGAGCTTGCCCCTGAATTCAGCACCGCCATCGACCCGGATTCCACCACGACGATGCGGCTGTTTCACTGATTCGCTGGGGTCCTGGGGCTGCGGTCCGCGGATCCGATTTCGTATCCACAAAGTAGCAACCCGAATTGGGCCCCGGACTAAATCCGGCGCGACACACCGCCCTTCACGCCCGCATCGCCCCAATCGCCATCAATGGCCGCATTTACGCTGACGGGAAGCGCGCGCGCATGAAGTCGATATAGCCCTGGTCGTCGAGACTGCGACGTGCCTTGATGAAGCCGCGCGCGTCATCGCCGACGAGATAGCGCAGACGGTCGCTGCCGTCGGTCGCCGCACCGTAAATGACTTGCGCCACTTCTTCCGCGCTGATCTTGCTCGCCGCGGCGAGGTTCGCGAACGCCGCATTGGTGCGGGCGACGAAAGCATCGTAGTCCGTCAGAGTGTCACTCCCGGCCGCGCTTTCCGCCGACCGCGCATTGAAGCGCGTGCTGGTTACGCCACCGTGCGGATCGACCAGTTTCACGCCGATTCCCTGCGACGCCAGTTCATACGACAAGGCCTCGGTGAACCCTTCCAGCGCAAACTTGCTGGCGCAATAAAGCGAGATCATCGGCAACGTGAAAATACCGGCGCCGGAACCGACATTGACGATGACGCCGCTCTTGCGCGCCCGGAAATGCGGCAGCACCGCGCGCGTGACGTCCATCACGCCGAAGACGTTGACGTCGAACTGCGCCTGGATTTGCTCCCGCGACAGGGCCTCGAACAAGCCGTACTGGCCGTAGCCGGCATTGTTCAGCAATACATCGATCGCGCCGAAGCGGGCGATGCCGGCGTCGATGGCGTGCCGGATGCTGTCGACATCCTGAACATCCAGCCGCTCGACCAGCACATTGTCCGTGGCGAGCGAGGTGTCCGGGTTGCGCATCGTCGCGATGACATTCCAGCCCTTGCCGGCAAACCGCGCGACGCTCGCCCTGCCGATTCCAGACGAGGCACCGGTAATCAAAATAGTCTTGCTCATGGTTTCGTTTCTCTCATCGTTGTTGACATGAAAGCAAGGTAACGACGCTTGATCGATGCGACAATACGCGCAATCATGTACAGGTTAGTGAACACAATCGAACAATGAGCCGGACCGTCTTATCCGAGTTGAACGCCGTCACGGCAGTCGCCGCGCATCGCAGCTTTCGTGGCGCAGCCAAGGAGCTGGGCATGTCGCCCTCGGCGCTGAGCCACGCCGTTGCCGCACTCGAGCAGCGCATGGGCGTGCGGCTGTTTCACCGCACCACGCGCAGCGTGTCGCTGACCGAAGCCGGCGAGCAGTTTCTCGCGCGCATCAACCCCGCGATGCGCGAAATCTCCGCCGCGATCGACGAGGCCAATACCCATCGCGCCACACCGGCCGGCCGCTTGCGCATCAACGCCTCGGAAGGCGCGGCGATGCGGCTGATGAATAACGTCGGCTACGAATTCCTGCGGCGCTATCCCGATATGAAACTCGATATCGTGACCGAATCCCGGATGATCGACATCGTCGCGGAAGGATTCGATGCCGGCGTGCGCCAGATCGGCCATGTGCCACAAGACATGATCGCCGTACCCTTCAGCCCGGCGGTGCATTTCAGGGTGGTGGGATCGCCCGCATATTTCGCCAATCGCGCCAAGCCGGAAGTGCCCGACGACCTGGGCGCGCACGAATGTCTCCGCGCGCGTCTGCCCGGCGGCGCGCCCTACAAATGGGAATTCGCGCGGCGCGGCGCGCGAATCGCCATCGAGGTGAATGGCGCGCTGACGCTCGACGGCCCTCATTTGTTGCGCGATGCCGCGTTGCACGACATTGGCCTCGCATGGATGAGCGAATGGGCGGTCGCCGACGACATCGCCGCAGGCCGCCTGGTCAGCGTGCTCGACGACTGGTCCGAAGGTGCGCCGGGATTGTGCCTGTATTACCCCGGGCATCGGCATGTGCCGGCTGGGTTGCGCGCCTTCATCGACCTGATTCGCGAACGCGCCTCACAATGAAAACCTCGCGAACCACAATTGCCCGCAATGGCGGCAACCTCAAACCTTTCACTGTCATCCCGGGCTTGGTCCGGGATCCAATTTCGCATCCGCGATGTAGCAACCAAATCACCAAACTGCTAGTCCACCGTGTCCGGAGCGACTCGTTTCCTCTAAAGCACATATCTTTTCAAGTGCTATCAAACGAAGCTAACCATCGTGGCAATCGACACATCGCTCCCTTCATGTCGACCCAATCGACATATTGCAAAAACATGTCGATAAAACGCGTATTATTCGACATATGAGATTTTCCCCAGAGCGCCCCTATAACGAACTGCCCGATCTGCCGCCAAAGGCAGAGATCGAGACTCGCACCATTCTCAAGGCATGCATAGAAGCCCGTTCGGCACTGGGCGAACTGAAACTGGCCGGGGACCTTATCCCGAACCAGGGCATATTGATCAACAGCATTCCTCTGCTCGAAGCGCAAGCCAGCTCCGAGATTGAAAATATTGTCACGACCGCCGACCGTCTGTTTCAGTTCGCCAATGATCCCGGCGATAGCGCGGACGCGGCGACCAAGGAAGCGCTGCGCTACCGCAAGGCCCTGTATGAGGGCTTCACCTTGCTTGCGAAGCGTCCGCTCACAACAGCAACGGCCGTGCAGATTTGCCAGACCATCAAGGGTGTGAAACTTGATGTTCGCCGCACCCCGGGAACTGCATTGGTAAACGGCGCCACCGGCGAAACCATCTACACGCCGCCCGAAGGCGAGAAGTTGCTGCGCGACAAATTATCGAACCTGGAAAAATTCATTCACGAGGCCGAGCATATCGACCCACTGGTACGCATGGCCGTCATGCACTACCAGTTCGAGGCCATACACCCCTTTATCGATGGCAATGGCCGTACCGGACGCGTGCTCAATCTTCTCTACCTGATTGAGCAGGACCTGCTCAATATTCCCGTGCTGTACCTCTCGCGCTACATCATCCAGCACAAGGCTGATTACTACCGTCTGTTGCTGGCTGTGACCACGCGTGGCCATTGGGAAGCGTGGATTCTGTACATGCTGCAGGCCGTGCTTGAAACCGCACGCTGGACTACGGCGAAGATAAAAGCGATCCGCAAATTGCTCGAAGCGACTGCCGACACCATTCGCCTTGAAGCCCCGCAAATTTACAGCCGCGAGCTCGCCGAGCTGGTATTCGTCCAGCCTTATTGCCGGATCGGCAATGTCGTCGATGCCAACCTCGCCAAGCGCCAGACAGCGTCGGTTTATCTGAAGCGCTTGGTCGAGATCGGCGTGCTGAAAGAGGTGCAGGCCGGGCGCGAGAAATTGTTCATCAATCCCGCGCTTTTGAAATTGCTATCGCGGTGACGAATGCTGCCCGCCACATTCAAACGTAGTGGAAGCCGCGCAACGCAGACATTTGTGAAAGATTTGTTCCCTGGAAGCCATGCCGGCGTCGTTCCATACTTTCGGTAGTTATAAACAATTACCGAGGAAATGGAACGGGGCAGTTGGATAACCTGAATCAGGGCCTCGCTTAGCGAGAGCATGCGGCCCGCTGAATTTGGCGAGACTCACACAGACCGAGCCGCTCTCAATTTGAGAACAACGGTAGCTGGATTGAGAACGCGACAGCAGAAATTCCGGCCGCGGCCCCATTTTCCAAGGACACTCAACAATTGCAACAGAAAGAATTGGGGGCTGCGCTAATTATGGCTATTTACGTAGAAATAAATAGTCGATCCGGGAGCCACCGTTATTTAATTTTTTTGCTGGAAAAGTAAAATAAGCACCGCCATAGACAATCTTGTTCAACCAAACGATTCGAATCAGGCTACCTGGCAAGCCGATCCAAAAAGTCAAACTCCTGAACTGGCGCGCATTCCCAAGCATTTTTGCCCCAAACACCGCGCCAATGCTAGGGTTTGGCACTCCAGCAATAAAAAACACCCGTCGTCCCCGCGAAAGCGGGGACCCAGCGGCGTGTACGTTTTGAGCAGGCAAAAAATCCGTCGTCCCAGCGCAGGCTGGGACCCGGTCCCTCGTAGCTTTTAAAACCCCGAAGGGCTGAAATCCCCCTCACCCTTCCTACACTTAACCTCCCCGCGTCCCCCGACACCCCGGATACCGCGAACACCCCCAAAACGCCGAACCCGCATTCACCCCCTTGCCCGCCACCCGCTTCACCATCGCCGATCCGCAAACCGGGCAAGCCACAGCGGCGGCGGGCGCTGCCGCACGCTGCATTGAGGCAAGCGGTTTCGATTGGCCCCCTTGGCTGCCCCCGCTGGCGATGGATCGCCGCGCCTGCTTGATCATGGCGAACAGTGTTTCGCCATCCAGCAATTGCAGATTGCGGCCTTCGGCAAACGCCTTTGCATCCTCGGTAAACCGGCCGGAGGTCACGACAAATCCACCCGTCGCCCCGCTGGCCGCCATCACCCCGTATAGCTCACGCACCACGTCCACGCCGACCCGGTACGCCTTCCATTGCTTGCACTGAACCAGAAACTTCTCGCTGCCTTTTGACAGCACCAAATCAACCCCGCCATCGGCGCCGCCGCCGCCCGTTTCAACGACACTGAATCCATTCAAGCGAAAAGCCTCGCCGACCAGCATCTCGAATTCGCGCCAGGACATGCCGTCCAGGGCATTGGTCGATTTAGCTTGCGCAACATTCTCGACCAGACCTTTTCGTTGGTGGCGACGCCAGACTGAAACGATGGCGGCGATTACGCAAAGCACCGGTACCGCGTACTGCGCGAAATTCGCAACGACCTTCCATAGCACGCGCATCATTTGCGCCGGCATCTGATTGAGCGGCACCGCAACGGGAGGGTCAGGTTGTCCCAGCCAATGAAAAACCAGATAGCTGACAACCGCCAAAGCGATGCCTCCCCACCACGGCAGATAAGAAATCAGCTCAATGAAATCTTCGGCGGGACTGGTTTTCTTTCTGGCCACTTGATGAGCTCCTCGTTTTAACGTCGAGGATGGATCATAAGTGGCACTGCTTGTTCAATTCCGCCGAGTCAATGCGAACCAACCTGCGCAGGTAGGACTGCTAACGGAAAAGCGTGAGGGACTCACGATAAAAAACGCATATCGTAATCGCAATCCTGCGACGCAAAGCCCCAGCCGCGGCTGCCGGATTCGCAGGCGAACAGCACGCGGACGTTGTGCTCGGCTTCGATGCCGGCGAGGCGCGCCATGATCTCGGCGCGGATGGTGGGGTCGATGGGGTGGTGGGACATATCAGGCAATCGGAATTTACAGCAACGACTATCCAAGTCGTAACTGGATACCTTCAACAGGCACTCGAACTTTGGAAAGTGAATCCGAAGCTAAATACTCGTTTGCACTTGATCGGGCTAAAGCATGCCATTCATATTCTGGTGCCTTAGCCGGATATAAATAGTCGTCCGGATACCAATGCCCCGAAAAACCATCGAGCAGTTCCGAAGCAAGTAGTTTTCCGTCTTGAAAATCCACAATCTTTCGCTCTGAAACTAATCTCCCAACAATCGGAACGCGGAATTTATTTGCTATCGCTAATAGCGCAACCAAGTTTGATAAGCATGGAGGGTGGCCAAACCACCAATCGGGGGCCAAGCACCAGTAGCGATATAACTCTTCATTTCCAGCAACAGCTATTTCCTGTTGATACAAAACTACGATTTGACCAGAAGCGCCACGCGATTGATTTTTAATGTCTTTTCGCGATTTTCCGTTTTCACGTGTGATACGCGCATCGCCAATTCAAATTCCTAAACCCAGCATCCACGCGCTTCTCCAAGCATTTTTGCTCCAAGAACCGCACCAATGCTTGACTTTGGCTTCTGCCTCGGCGTTAGCCAAAGCGCGTTATTTCTTCACTTCAAACCGCAGGTAATCGACCAAGCGTTTCGACTCAGCGATCTCGTCATGAGGCACCAGCAAATGTTTCCACGGCTTTGTACCAACTTCCACAGCATAATCGGAAGCAAGTTTGCACCAGCGCGCAGCCGCATCCGCCTTGGCTTGGACTTCTTGTGAACTAACGTCGGTTCGCGCTTTGGTTTCGACCATGTAGATCGTTGAATCCGCTTCAGCCACAAAGTCAGGCACGTATTCCGGTTGCTCGGCGCCGAGCTTGTAGTAAATCTGGAACTGTCCTTTCGCCGGCTTGAACCACTTCAGCGCATCGCGTTCGAGGATGATGCAAAAGCGGCGCTCGGTATCCGAATCGAACTTCTGCAGCGGATACAGACATCGCTCGAATCCACCGAACAACATCTGTTTGATACGGCTCAAATCGACAACTGTTTCGCGGAAGTGATATGCGGTCTGGCCGGCCACAGCGGTGTAATTGCAGGCTTTCATTTCGGTAAAACCGCGACTGACCTTCACCTCGTATGCGGTTGCCTGTTCCCAGAAGTGCGCCCTCATCTGCGCATGAATTTCCTTGGCAATAGTTCCACGCGCCTTGTCCAGGACATTCTCCGTATCTTTCTCGTCCAAGTAACTGCGAAGGTGCGCAACCATTTGCCCAGCAAGGTCATAAAGAAGGTCGGAATGAACTGGGTAGTCGATGTCGTCGTAATCAATCAAGGCATGGACGATATAGTCTTCCGGCCGTGCCTCTCTCAGACCGGTACCGAACGAAATTGTCATTTGTTCATTGGTGCGCAGGTTGTGAATAACGATCTCCCGCTCGCCCGGCTGCAAATGCAATTGCCCCACGTCCAACTTGAACGGATGGAAACCGGTGGTGACCGCACCCGTCGGCACCACCGCAATACGCGGAATATCGATTGATTGCTGCACCACAATCTCGGTCGTTTTCGCCACCACAGCGGCCAGATCAAACTTCACCTCGTCCGCGATCAAGATTCCCTGCAACGGTTTCAAGCGCTCGGTGACCTCGGCAAGAATCTCGCGCTGCACCGCAGGCGTGAGCAGCGCGCCGCTGGTGGGCGCCAGATCGCGCCTGAGCTCGTAGCTGTTGATAACATTCATTACCACTCGCGATGCTTGGCGTTCGGCATCCGTGGAAAATGCAGGCGCAAGTGGCGCTGTTGCTGTGCCTGCCCCGGCAGCGACACCGATGCCAAGCGACGTAACCGTCATCGAGGGTGCATCCGTCAACCCCAAACGCGTCATCGCGCCTGAACTGACTTGCACGCTAACCTTCTTATCATCCGCGCTTGGCGCTTCGAGAATGACTTGCTTGAGGCGTATCGGTGAATCCGCACGATTCGCTTCGTCGATGATCTCCTGAAACTTGTCGTGGGCGACGATGTTCAAGCGATCCACAGCGGCCACACCCGTGCGCTTGCCATAGGGCAGACGCAAGCCACGCCCGATCGATTGCTCGATCAGCGTGCGCGCATTGGCGGCGCGCAGCGGCACGATGGTGTAAAGGTTAGTCACGTCCCAGCCTTCTTTCAGCATGTTGACGTGAATCACAATCTCGGTCGGCTCATCCACGCTTTCCACCGCCAGCAAGCGCGCGATCATTTCCTCTTCTTCCGCGCCGCTACGGCTGGAATCAACCTGGATCACCTTGCCCTGGTAGCGGCCCTCATAAAACGCAGCCGACTCCAACAGCGCCAGCAGTTGTCCGGCATGCGTGATATCACGCGCAATCACCAGCATGAAGGGCTTGACGACCGCAACGCCGTTCTCGCGGGCATAGGTCAGCAGCTCCACCTTGGTGGTCTCATGCAGGCGTACACCGTCCTCCAACTTCGTTTTCTCGATCTCTTCCGGCGTGTGGGCTTTGGCGTCAAAATTGCGCTGGGTGACCACAGCGGGCTCTTTCACAAAGCCATCGTCCATCGCCCGCGCCAGCGGGTAATCCATCACCACATTTTTGAACGGCAATGTGTTTCCGCCGCCCGCCTCCACAAACGGCGTGGCCGTGAGTTCCAGACCAAATAGCGGCTTCAGATCATTGATTGAGCGCACACCCGCGCTGGCACGGTAGCGGTGCGATTCATCCATCAGCAATACCAGATCGGGCAGGTTGGCGAGGTAGTTGAAGTAGCTGTCACCCAGCACCTCTTTCATCCGCTTGATGCGCGGCTCCCTGCCGCCACGCACCTCGGAATTGATCTTGGAGATATTGAAGATGTTTACCCGTACATCGTGGTCAAACCCTCTGGGTTGGTCATCGATGGCCGCACCCGATTGATCGTAGTTGTCGCCGGTAATGATCAGCGGCGCCTGTTGGGCAAACTCGGCGATGCCCTTGAAGACATACTTCGGCGTATTGCGCGTGAAGTCGGCAATCAGCTTGTTGTAAATCGTCAGGTTCGGCGCCAGCACAAAGAAATTATTGATGCCATGCGCCAGATGCAGGTGGGAGATGAACGCCCCCATCAGGCGCGTTTTGCCGACACCGGTTGCCAGCGCAAAGCACAGCGATGGAAACTCCCGCTCAAAATCCTCCAGCGTCGGAAACTCGGCCTTGAGGCTGGCCAATACCGCAGCAAGATCGCGCTCATGCCCCAGCAGCTCCGGCGCCGCTTCCAGCATGCGCACCAGGCGCGACAGCGATTCCGCCTGCGGTGGACGCAGCGAGAGCCGGCCACTGACGGCGTTAAGGACGCGCGCGCTCATTTGTCGTCCTCGCTAAACAACCCACCTTGGCCGGGAATGGCCTTCTTGCTCTTCGATGATCTGGGAGCAACGTCATCAGCCAATGGCGCCGGCGTCTCAATCTTGGCCATCGGCAAGTTGGCTACATTCAGGCTGTAATCGTCATGGCCCCATTCGCAGCGCGCCAATACCATCCTGGGGATTTTCTTTAAGGTCAAATTCGGCCAGCGCTCGGCTGCTTTTGCTGCCGTTACGCCGTGATAGGCCGTACAGCACACCAACAGGCTTTGCTCGCTGCCAACCTCGTCCGACAAGGCCTGCAACTGCTCAGCCGATAAGTTTTGCGTGGTGACATAAATAAAATCGCGCTCGCTGGAATGGCCGTGCTGCCACCACTGCGTTTCGGATGGCGCGTAAGTAAAACCTTCCAGCTTGCACAGCGCCTCCGCCAGTTGTCCGGCGTCGTATTCGGGATTGACGACGGGGTTGCCCCAGCGATCATTGATGATCAGGCTTGGTGCGAGCTTGTAGTAGCGGAAACCGCCGCCACCTGCCCAGTTCACCGTTTCGGTAATGCCGCCCTTGTCTTCACCGTCGATGACTTTTTTCAAGCGGGGGATGATGTGCGTGTGACAGTGTTCGCCCAATTCGACCATGATCCAGCGCCGGCCCATTTTGTGGGCGACGGCGCCAGTTGTGCCAGACCCTGCAAAGGAATCCAAAACTAGATCGCCTGGATTAGTGGCAACCGTAATGACGTGGTTTAGCAACCTCTCTGGCTTCGGCGTATCAAAAGGCGTGACTTCAGGAAACAGCGCTTGAATTTCCCGTTTTGCCTCTTGCGAATGGCCAACGTCGGTGTGTGCCCACCAAGTCCTTGGAACTAAGCCGCTTTGGACTTCGCTTAGAAACAGCTTCACGGCTGGATTGTTGTCGCCACTTTCACCGAAGACGATTCGCCCTTCGCTCACCATCGTCCAGAATTGAGTTTCAAGCATTCGCCAATGGCTACCCTTTGGCGGGCTGACCTTGCGTCCTGACGGAGTAGCAATCGTATACATGAGTCCTTCATGACGCTCGCCAGCAGCAAAAATGGGGCCAAGGCGCCAAGGCCCTCTAGGATCATTATCAATATTTCGATACTTGCTGGCACTTTCGTCACCACGAGGAAGGAGATTCCTCACATTCTTCCAATCCTGGCCCATTGGTGCATAAAGAAGGATGTAGTTATGAGCAGGTGAAATTGCTGCCGCATTACTTCTGCCATAGAAGTTTTCCCAAACCATCGAAGCAACGAATGCAGCGCGACCAAACACTTCATCACAGAGCACTTTTAAATAATGGCCTTCGTTATCATCAATAGCGATCCAAAGCGAGCCATCGTCGGCAAGCAACCGACTGATTATCTCTAGTCGATCGCGCATTAGACCCAACCAAATTGAATGTTCTAGGCCGTCGTCATAATGTTCGAATGCACTACCCGTGTTGTACGGCGGGTCTATGAACACGCATTTCACCTTGCCGGTAAACTCCGCTTCCAAAGCCTTGAGCGCCAGCAGGTTATCGCCGAAGATCAGTCGGTTGTCAAAAATGTCGCCATTCGAAACGCGATTCTTGGCGTGGTAAGACTTTTCCGAGTCTTCTACCAGGATCCGCGGCTCCAGTCGCGGACGTTTTTCCTTGCCTATCCAAGTCAGCTCAAGTTTCTGCTTCGCATTCATGTGAGATTTCCAATCTGTGGCGCTTTTGAGACTAGATACTCAAAGAGATCCACCGGGTATGGCTGTTCCGCCTTATATAGTTTTTTCTTATGCTCTATTATTGGATCGGCGGCGAGCCCATAATGCAAGATTGCCACCTTTTGAATCAAGGGTACGGCGTCAGTTTGATTGCGGAAAAGGCCTAATGGTCCTTTTGAAAACATAGTTGCAGTCTTCGTCTCATCAGATAAATGCTGGCGCAAATCATCAAACGGAGTACTCAATCTAGTCGTTATCTTCGCGGTATCAATAAGCGCAGTTCCGCTAATTTCTTGGCTTATTCTTTTGGCCATTACCCAAGCCAGTGCATAACATCCATGTTTATAAATTAGGCGTTCCAGACCCGACGCGCTGCGCGCTTCAGCAGTCATCCGACTTTGAACGTAGCGATTTAGGCGAACAGCGTTGGCTAACCGAAACGCGGTCAACTCGGACGAAAACAGCGCCTTGTACTGCGATGACGTCGTATCCAAAAGCTGAGCAGGCTCCTTTTTTAACCAAACCACATAACGCGGGTCTGGCCGAAGTATTGCTAGGGCTTGTGCTGCCTCGTCAATGCGAATGCGATTGTCATCAACGGTGCCATCCGCCGCTTCCGCTTTATATACATAGTGAATTCCAAGATAAGCAAGGTCACGCCGTAATCGTTCTTGCTCATCATCTAACGCTGCAAAGTTTGCAAGAAGCACAAGATTTTGATGATTGCGCGCACGAGTAACCGTTTTTCCGAACTCACCATCGGTATCCGCTTTTATTAGAGTAATGGATACGCGGGCCTCGGATATTCCAATTCCCTTATTATCAGCAAGAAACGCCGCTGACGACGCAATCGTTTGCGCACCGTTAATTATTGAAAACCCGCGCAACTTGAGTCGCTTTTTTCCGCCCTGCGCCTGTTTTGCTCCCTTAGGCTGAATTTCTTGGCATAGCGCAGTAACACCATTATTCAGATACATAAACTCTTTCGGCTTAACTCTAAGAGTCTTCTGAATCGAGGCATTGACCTCAGTTTTTAGCCCAAGAAACGTTCTAATATTCCTCTCGTATAAAGTCTTTCCATACTTTTCATGAAGCTTCACCAGATCACTGAGCTGCACAAGCCCAAAGTAAGTTACTTTGGGCTCGCTAACCATTGAACATTTCTCTACAGACAGATCAGCATCAATTCGCTGATAAGCCTTGGCTTTGCGTAAGTCTTCAACGATGCGCTTAGCGTCATAGTCAAATACTGTTTTGTCCAGCCTTTCTTCGCCATGATCTTCATCTGCGAGGAGTTCTTCGATTGCTTGTTTAGCATGCTTACTAATTCCGGAACCAATATGCGCGACAACAAGCTTGATGCTGCTGCAGTTATCTAGGACGTCTTCAATCTCAATAAGGCGATTTTCTACATTCTTGTTAAATCCACTGAAATCCTGCTTAATTAGTTTTCGAATGCCCTGACAAAACGCAAGTGCTTCATCTTGGCTAAACTGTTCAGCGGCCTTCAGCTTAGATTGAACTAGATAGAGCGTCTCCGTTTGAGCATGGTAATAAATCGCATCAACACCAAAATCATCAAAATCATCAATGACTGCGTTTGCAGCATCGTTTTTTGATATGCCGGAGATGTTGTGCAGGGCAAATGCACTAAAAGCGCGTGATCTATTTTTCCGTAGTTGCTCCTCCTGCGATTTTGTCGTGTCTAAAAGCGGCGGGAGTTGGCTTAGATATTCGGAGTCAAGAACGCCATCCAGCACAACACGTTGTTCTTGTTCTAATGCGCTCATTAAAGAATCCATTCATGTTTGTGCGAAAAGTATACGGATTGGCACTTAGCCATCAAAATCACCACCGCTAAATAATTCAACGCTTGTGCAATCCCAATTTTTCAAATAAAACCCTGTTACGACGTTGCGCATCGCGTAACAACTTGTCATATGAAATTATCTCCACGTACCCATTTCCACCCGGCAACGTTTTGAAATAACCCTCGCCATCAACTGATTGCTGATAGTTGAAACGCATCTGTCTTTTCAACGTTGGAGTAAGATCAGCAATGAAGTACCCGTAGTAACGTATGTTCGACGGATTGACCATACGCCCCTCGACATCCTTTACTTTTCCGTCCTCAATAGCGACAAAATGTTCTAGGACTTGTTGTGCTGGATCACTTGAATAGTTGTCCCGCCCGGGGCGCTTAAACTCAATAATGACTATGGCACCACTTCCATCTTCTGGCTCTCTAACGCCAGTGGGCGTGTCATAAAAAAACGCCAGAATGTCAGGTTCTTTACCGTGGGTATTTTCAAACCCAAGTATAGAGTTCACCTTTCTGTCTGAAGTTAGAATGGTGTGATAACAAAGTCGCTCGTCAATCACCCATAGATTCTGCTGCTCGAAAAAAGAGTCCTTCGATGTTTGCCGCATCGGAAAAATCATGTTGTGTAGCACTTCTTCGAGCCGATACTTGTCGTCGATACGGCTCTTCTTCAAACTCAAATCAAGCAAGTCCAAAATAGAACGACGGTGTGCTACATAACTGGCTAGTTGCGACTTTCCCATGTCGTTGATCCGGGCGATATGTTCGTTCATTTTTGCTTCGTAATGCTCAAATGAATCCGAATCAACAAGAGCCTTTATTTCTGATCCTTCTGAGCGAATTTTGTCTTCAATTTTTCGCTTAATTTTGAGAAGGGCCTCGTCTAATTTTTCACCTGTAACGCCCGCTGGTATTTCACGCTCGATGAGTTCGCGATATTGGTCACTTAACAAAACGCGATATTCGGGCGCATCCGAGGCAATGAAATTCTCAATGCCATCCATTTTTTCCTGATTTGTTACGCGGAGATCGTCGGTCAAAAGCGTGCGCAACGTCTTTGCGATTTCAGCATCAAGCTCTTTTTGGGTTATCAATGATTCGTCAGTTGCCAAATCGTCGCCGTCAGGATTAAAAAGAATTCCTGTGCGAGTTGTATTGGCATGCGAGTCGAGATATTCGCCCGTGATAAGTACTTTCAGTGTGTAATGCGTGGCATCCGTTGCCAAGAATGTTTGCGGCAACTCAGGCAAAAGTTTTTTTAATGCGCTAGCAAATACCTCCCGTGCACGAGCGCAGTAGCTAACCTCGTGTGTGTCACGACTACCCATTTGTCTTAAAATCTGAAGGTGAAAATGGTGCTTTCCGACAGAAAAATCGACCTCCTGAATATTTGGAAAAACTGTCTCGTCAAATAGTTTTCGCAGGTTGATTGTCGCAATACCAGAATCGTGTAGCCGGACTTCCGGCGCGCTTCGACCCGCAAATCGAATCAAGAAGTGGGAGACTACGCGCTGCGCGATAGCTTGAGCATCACGATGCCACGCTGCCAAATATGAGGAATCAAGGTCCACCAGGGAAAGCACTGTTCCCATCTTCTCACCATCAGTAGCGGAAGCGTTTTCTACATCACCTACTTCATGATCTATGGAGAAACTGAATTTCCTTGAAGTTACGCCACCGGTTGAATCCCGAAAATTGCTTTCGACATGAATTTGATTGAAGACTTTCAAATAGGTAAAGCGACCGACACCCTTGCCGCCCAGATGGACCTTCGCTTGGGTATAAGCCTCTTCAAATGACTTGAGGTTTTCATCAGTAAAACCAATGCCATCATCTGTGACGGTCACTGCATTGATCAAAGGCATTTCATCTGAATTCGACCCTAAATCTGGACGCCGAATTAGGTGAATTTCAATATTGCCCGCATTCAAGCCTTTACCAGTCTCCGCTATCGCATCCATTGCATTTGATATAGCTTCAAACAAGGGCATCATGCCTTGCGCTTGCTTCAAATCTAATGACTTGACTAGTCCCTGGATATTCGTTTTCATATAAGTTGCTCCATTTAAAATCCGCGTTCAATGAACTCAGCGAATATTTTTTGGAATCAGACTAATTTCTATTTCCCGCAATAGGAGATTCCAGCGCCGGAAGCTCCAATCCTTCAATCTCCTGCAATGACTTCCCCGCAATCCCCTGCAAGTCCCCATACATCCCCACCGTCGCACCCATCACCCGCTCAATCTGCTCCTCGCGTTTGGCCCATTGCTTCATGATGACTTTCCTTTCCCTGTCGAGGTCTTCCTGCATGGTGGAAAACGCTTCGACAATGGCTTCCACACGTTGGCGGAAGCGCGGGCCGGTGAGGTACTGGTAGACCATTTCGGTTTTGGTTTGCTGACCTTCTGTGGCCTGTCGCGCGAGGGTAATTTCCAGCAGCGATTGGCGCAGAATCATCGCCACGGGCACCGCGGCGCGGGGGTGAGTTACCCAGACGCCTTCTACCATTTCAAAGGTTTCAACACCCTTGGGCAATATCTGGCTCACGATCACGGCGATCTCGGCTTTCGCGGTCCGCTGGTCATCGCGCAGTTTTGCCAGCCAGGCGTCGCTCCAGTTCTTGGTACGCTTGAATTCCCACAAAATTGTGCCGCCGGACTGGCCGCCTGCGCCGACAACGCGGTGCAGGACATCCCCGCCGAATTCCCCTTTGGGTACCGGCTCGATGTTGTCGAAGGGAAATTTGGCGCGCAGCAGGTTTTCCAGCTCTAGCTCCTGCGCTTCGCCCTGCAATTGCTGTGAGCCCTGTTCGGCGCGGCGCTTCAGGTCCTCGATCTGTTTCTGCATCGCGGCAATGGTTTGTTCCTTTTCCATTACCTTGAGTTTCTGTTCCTCCTCGGCTTCTTTTTTGGCTTGTTGGCGGGTGGCGGTTAGGCCTTCCTGCACGCGCTTTTCAACGGTGAGGTTTACTTCGCGCATGGCGTCATCGAGCTCGCGTTGTTTTTTGATCAGGTCGGCTTGCGCCTTTTGTGCCTCGGCCAGTTTTTCTTCGCGGCTTTTGAGGACTTCCTGCAAGTCGGCGACCTCGCGCGCCTTTTGTTCAAGGTCCGTTGCCGCCGCCAGCTTGGCTTTCTTGCCCTCTTCTGCGGCAATTCTCGTTCGATCTTTTTTCAGCTGCTCGGCAACCTGATCGGCTACTTGTTCATCAAGCTTGGCTTTGGCATCGGCGACCTGCTTTTCCTTCTCGCGAATCGCCTGTTCGCGGGCGGCAATGTCGCTGTCTTTTTGTGCGAGCTGCTTTTCGAATTGCTTGCGGGTGGATTCGATCAGCGGCGCCGCCAGCGACTCGGTGAGCTTGATTTCGGTTTTACAGTTTGGGCAGGTGATGGTGGGTTCGCTCATGGCTCGATCATCCTGGGAGCGTTTGAAGCGCCAAGTCGTTTGGCATTAGTGATATCTGTGCCCTGAAGCGCGATGCTCTTTTTCTTCATTGCAGCTCCCATTCAATGGTGAACAGTGTCTGTTCTTGCACCTGCTGCTGCAACTGAACTTCCAGCTGAGCGATCAAGTCGTTTCGCTGTGCTTCCACTTCATCCTGGCGGGTATACAGCTCCCGGCGCAGTTTGCTGCGTTTGCCCTCCAGATCGCGCTGCTGCTTTTGATGGGCAAGCTTTTCTTCGAGCGTTGGCGAGGCGGCTGCGGTGCGGCGGATTTGTTTTATCTCGACGTCGATGACCTTGATTTCCTGCTCAATGCCGAACTTTAAATCGTCTGCCCAGGAATCCAGCTTTTCAACTTCTTGCTCAAAGTAACCAAGGTTGCGCTGGTTGATTTCGCGAAGCACGTTTTGCGTTCGTGCAGCGAGGTCAGACGACAATGCCTCATTACCTGCGCTAAACAGGCCTGCTGCATTCATCTGGGCGGGCAATCGGAGTAATTTTTCCGGGTCATCTTCCTCCAGGGCTTGGCCATCGGCGGTGCAGGCAGCGACAATGATCTGCTGCTCTTGCTGGCCCAGTGCATCGACGGTGATCAACTTCACCGCAAGCCAACCCGTTTTGCCCCGGTAGACTTTGAGTGTGCTGATCTGGATGCCGTAGGCGCTGTAATCGAACGTCAGGCGCGCGCCCGATAGCGGACGGGACTTCGCTTGCCGGCTTACCCATGCAGCAAGCGGGTGGCCGACGCGATAGAGATGGGACTCGCCGCTGCGTCGCGGCAGCTCGTAGCGCCCAAGGTCGAGGTCATCGAGATCGGCGGAAGGCGAACGGGCCAGGGTGAAGCCGTCGTCATCGAATTCCGCCACGCCAGCGAGTTCGAAGCGGGCCAAGTCCATCAACATGCGCTCATAGCGGTTTCGGGCGGAGCGGCTGTCTGCAGCGCGGATGCGAAGCATGGCCTGCACTTCTTCATCGAAGTTTTCCAGCAATAGCTGGCGGGTCTTGACCATCGCCTCGCTGATCTCACCGGAGAGGTCGAGTTGCAACTGTTCGAAGCTGGACTTGATCGATTCATGATCGCGGCAGTTTTGGTAGATATCGCCGATGCGCTTTTCGAAATCCACGCCGGAGCCGATCGCGCCAAGCACCTCATCGCTGGCGCCGAAGACGCCTTCAAACAGTTGAAATTTTTCGGCCAGCAATTGATAGACACGCGCATCGGCTTCGTTGCTGCGATCGACAAAGTTAACGACCACGACATCGAACTTTTGCCCGTAACGATGGCAGCGGCCGATGCGCTGCTCGATACGCTGCGGGTTCCAAGGCAAATCGTAATTGATCACCAAAGAACAAAACTGCAGGTTGATGCCTTCGGCGCCTGCCTCGGTGGCGATCATGACGGTGCCACGTTCCTTGAAGTGCTCGACCAAGGCGGCACGGGTATCGGCGGTTTTGGAGCCGCTGATCCGGTCGGTGCCTGCGTGGCGCTGCAGCCAGTCTTTGTACACAGCTTGCGCACGGGGGTCACTGTTGGTCCCGTTGAAAAGCACGATGCCTTCGCCATAGTGAGTATCGGCGAGCAAGGACAGCAGGTACTCCTGTGTGCGCCTTGATTCCGTGAAGATGATGGCTTTCTTCGCAGCACCGAGGCGGCCTAACTCTGCAAAGGCACGCTCCAATGCCGTAAGCAATGCCTTTCCCTTTTCGTTATTGCGAACGTTCGTGGCCAGCGTCTTGAATTGCCGCAATTCGGCGATTTCGTGGGCAATGGCCGCGCGCTCTTCTCCGCCAAGTGGCTCGGGTCGGTCATCACCTTCGCTCCACTCGTCGGCGGTTTCATCAAGCGCCTCATAGTCTTCGTCGAGCTGATCAGCCAATTCAGGCAAGTCGGGCGTTTCGTCGAGCAGGCCTTGCAGCCGATTGGCCATGGTTTCAAGCGCGCCAGCGATGGCATGGCTTGACGAGGCCAGCAACTTCCAGAGCACAAGCGATATTAATTGCCGTTGGCTGTTTGGCAGTGCTTTCAATTTCGGGCGCCGCAGGTATTCGGCCACGAGGCTGGAAAGCTCTTTCTCCTCCGACGACGGCGTGAACTCTTCAACGATGGCGCGCCGCGCGGTGTACGGTACGTATTGCTGCACCTGCCTGCGCAACGTTCGTTTGCAGATTGGTGCTATGCGCGCACGCAATCCGGCGAACGCCTGGTCGGTATTAAGTTGGCCAAACTGCGCGCGAAAGCTATCGACATCGCCAAACACGCGGTCGTCGATCATGCTCACCAGCCCGTAGAGTTCCATCAGCGAGTTCTGCAGAGGCGTGGCCGTCAGCAAAACCTTCGAGTGAACCCGAGCCAAAGCATCCTTCAATACCTTTGCAATGATATTGCTGGTCTTGTAGACATTGCGCATACGGTGCGCTTCATCCATCACCACCAAATCCCAATCGATATGCTTGATGTCTTCGGCCTTAGACTTGGCGAACTGGTAAGAACATATGACGGGCGCTGACTGCGGCAAGAACGGATTCAGGTTCTGCTGCTTGCGGATAGCGTTGTAATTCTTCGACTCAAGAATTAGGCATTGCAAATTGAATTTGTCCTGCAACTCCTGATGCCACTGCTTGCGCAAATTGGCCGGCACAATGATCAGGATGCGGCGGCGGCGTTCAGCCCAGCGCTGGGAAATCACCAGACCTGCCTCGATGGTTTTGCCGAGGCCAACTTCGTCGGCGAGGATGACGCCACGGGACAGCGGATTGCTGCAGGCAAATAAGGCGGCTTCAACTTGATGGGGATTGAGATCGACCTGCGAGTCCACCAGGGTTGATGCGAGGGATTCAACCGAGTCGCTCGCCGCACGGCGGGTTAACTGCCATGCGTAGTATTGGCTTTGGTATGGAGTGAGCGCCGGTTGTGTCACTAGGTTCTCGATTTTATTTAGCGTGAGCGATTGTAATGCGGTACCCCATCGCCAGCAGCCGGTATTTTGCAGGAAAGCTTTGTAAGTGGGATGAAGGTTGCGCGAATGGCGCGGAGGAAGATGCGGAACCTACCCTTGGGGGTAGGGTTTTGGGGGGGGGTTAGCTCTGGGAGGTGCTGTTGGAAGGCTGCTGGATGAAAAGTTAAACTCTAGCACTGGCGCGGCCTTCCAAGCATTTTTGCTCCGAAAGGCGCGACAAATGGCGTTCTACGAGTTTTTGTGCTGGGTGGCAGGCGGCGGGAGAAATTGGGCCCCGGACTGAATCCGGGGTGACAGCGTTGGTTTGAGGGTGCCTTGCTGATTGGTTGTGGTGATATGTGACCCCGCAAATCCCTCCTGCCTCCCTTTGCAAAGGGAGGTTCCTTCTGTCTTGTTAGAACCTACGAGGGACTGGGTCCCGGCCTGCGCCGGGACGACGGGCCAATGACCGGATGACGGGCGCAGTACCTACGCCGCCTTCCCCTCCATCCACCCCTTCGGTATCGAGCCCAGCAGTTTGCGCGTGTATTCCTGCTTGGGGTTGAGGTAGATCTCGTCGGCGTTGGCGACTTCGATCACGTCGCCGTCGGACATCACCATCACCTGGTCGGAGATGTATTTCACCACCGCCAGATCGTGCGAGATAAAGATATAGCTCATGCCGTATTCGTCTTGCAGGTCCTGCAGCAGGTTGAGCACCTGCGCCTGCACCGAGACGTCGAGCGCGGAGACGGATTCGTCGCAGATCAGCACATCGGGTTTCATGGTCAGGCAGCGGGCGATGGCGATGCGCTGGCGTTGCCCGCCGGAAAATTCGTGCGGATATTTGTAGAACGAGACTTCCGGCAGGCCGACGCGTTTCAGCAGCGCCATGGCCATGCTGATGCGCTCCTGCTCGTTGGCGCCGATATTGTGGATCACCATCGGCTCGAGCAATATCTGCCCGACGGTGAAGCGCGGGTTGAGCGAGGCATAGGGGTTCTGGAACACGATCTGGATGCGGCGCTTGTACTTCATGAAATCCTGCTCGGAGAGCTTGAGCAGATCCACGCCGTCGAACAGCACTTCGCCGCCGCTGGCATCGTGCAGGCGCATCAGGGTGAGGCCGACCGTGGTTTTGCCGCTGCCGGATTCGCCGACCAGGCCGAGTGTTTTGCCGCGCGCCAGTTTGAAGGTGGCGTCCTTGACGGCGGCGACTTCGCGCTTTTTGAAGAGACCATCCTTGAGCTGGAATTTCTTGGAGAGGTTTTTGACTTCCAGCACGATCTCGTCATTGGCCTCATAGCCGCGTTTGCGCTCGACCAAGTTTTCCTTGTTGAGGCCTTCGGGCCGCAGGAAGTCGTCGATCACCGCCAGGCGGCGCGGGCGATGCGCCACGTTCGGCCGGCAGGACAAGAGCGCCTTGGTGTAGGGGTGCTGCGGCGCTTCGAAGATGGCGCGGGCGCTGCCCTTCTCCTTGATCTCGCCGTTCTGCATCACCACCACCCGGTCGGCAATCTCGCCGACCACGGCGAGGTCATGGGTGATGAACAGCACCGACATCTGGTGCTTCTGTTGCAGCTTGGCGAGCAGGTCGAGAATCTGTTTCTGGATGGTTACGTCGAGTGCGGTGGTCGGCTCGTCGGCAATCAGCAGCTTGGGTTCGCAGGCGATGGCCTGGGCGATCATCACCCGCTGCTGCTGCCCGCCGGAAAGCTCATGCGGGAACGACTTCATGCGCAGCTTGGGGTTGGGGATGCCGACCTCGTTCATCAACTCCTCCGCCCGCGCCCAGGCCTGCGCCCGATCCATCCTGGTGTGCAGGCGCAACACCTCGGCGATCTGGTCGCCGACGGTGAACACCGGGTTCAGCGAAGACATCGGCTCCTGGAAGATCACGGAGATATCCTTGCCGCGAATGGCGCGCATTTCGGGCTCGCTCACTTTCAACAGATCGCGGCCTTCAAAGAGGATTTGGCTCTCGGGCGAGATGATCGCGGATTCTTTCGGCAACAAACGCACGATCGACATCGCCGATACCGATTTGCCGCTGCCCGATTCGCCCACCAAGGCGACGGTGGCGTTCTTCGGCACGTCGAAAGAGATGCCCTTCACCGCCTCGAACACCTGCCCGCCGTCGAGTCGGAATTTGACGCCGAGGTTTTTGACTTCGAGAAGTTTGTCCACGATTTTTTCCATTTATGAGACTTGGTTGGAATTCGTTATCAAAATTTAATCGCTGCGATTGCTACGAAGCCGACTGTAGCCCGGAAGAAGCGAAGCGTATTCCGGGGCTGCCACGCCATTTGCGTTGATTTCCCGGAATGCGCTTCGCTGCTTCCGGGCTACGAGCATTTCCTGGCTACCAATGCTTGATCATTTGATCTTCGGATCCAACGCATCCCGCAACGAATCGGTCAGCATCGAAAACGCCGTGACCAAAATCGCCATCGAAATCCCCGCCGCGGCCAGCTGCCACCATTTGCCGATCACCAGTTCCGCCTGCGCCTCGGCCAGCATCGTTCCCCAGGACACCGAATCCACCGGCACGCCGAGGCCGAGGAAGGAGAGAATCACCTCCGCCTTGATGAACTGCACCACATGCTGCGAGAGCTGCACCAGGCACACATGGCTGACGTTGGGCAGGATGTGCACGAACATGCGCCGCGTATCGCTGGCGCCGATGGCTTGCGCGGCCTTCACGTATTCGCGTCCAGCGTGTTTGATGTACTCGGAACGGATCAAACGATAGATGCCGGTCCAGCCGGTGAAGGCGAGGATCGCCACCACCGTCGGCACGCCCTTGAAGGCGGCCAGTTGCGGGGAACTGGAGAACACCGCCGCGAAAGCGAGGATCAGGAGGATGTAGGGAATGGAAGTGAAGATGTTGTAGAACCACTCCAGCAAATCGCCGATGCGCCCGCCCAGATAGCCCGAGATCGCGCCCAGCGCAGTGCCGATGACGATCGCGAACAACGCCGCCACCAGGCCGACGAAGATCGAGGTCTCTGCCCCCTTGATGGCCTTCTGCAAGACATCGCGGCCCCATTTATCACCGCCGAGGGGCAGCGATTCGGCGCGCGGGGTTTCGGTGATCTTGATCTTGGCGGTGCGCTCTTCCCATTCCTTGTAGCGCGGCGCCAGGGGGTCGATATCGGAGAGATCGGCGGTGGGGATTTTCTTGGCGCTGGGGTCGGTGGATTTTTTGACGGCCTCGAGATTTTCCGCGCCGTGCATGAACAAGGGATTGGCATAGGAGACGCCGATTTCCTTCGACCAGTTCTTGGCGACCAGGCCGGTGAAGGAGCCGATCATCATCAGGATGAAGAACAGCACCACCGCCAGCGAGACCATGCCGACCTTGTCGCGCTTCAGGCGGCGCCAGGCGAGCTTCCACAGGCCGGCAGAGGCCTGGTGCACCGGGGCGAGAGATACAGCGGATGGGGTTGTAGATGCGGCACTCATATCCGGCCCCTTATTTGAACGACACTCTGGGATCGACGGCCTTGTACAGCACGTCTACCAGCAGGTTGATGATCATCGTCACCATGGCCAGGTACACCGTGGCCGCCTTGATCACCGGGAAGTCGGAACGGTTCACCGCCACCAGAATTTCGCGGCCGAGGCCGGGGATCGAAAAGAACGTTTCGAGCAGGAAGGAGCCGACAAAAATGCCTGGCAGCGCGATGCCGATATTGGTCAGGATCGGGATCATCGCGTTGCGCAGTACATGCTTCATCATCACGGTTTTTTCCGAGAGGCCCTTGGCGCGCGCGGTGCGCACATAGTCGTGATTGATTTCGTCGAGGAAAAAGCTGCGGTACAGGCGCAAGGCAGGCGCCAGGCCGACGAACACCGCCAGCATGATCGGCAGCGGCGCGTAGTAAGTGAGGTTGCGCCAGAAACTGTCGCTCCAGCCCTGCACCGGGAACCAGCCCAGCTGAAAACCGAACAGGTATTGCGCGACGATGATGTACACCAGGAAGGAAATCGACATCGCCACCGTGCACACCATCATGATGGCGCGGTCGGTTAGCGTGCCGCGAACGTAAGCGACGCCGATGGCGAGGATCACGCCGATGATGGTTTCCAGCAGCAGCACCGGGATCATGATGGTCAGCGTCGGGCCGATGCGCGAGGTGAGGATTTTGGAAACCTCTTCATTGGTGGCCCAGGAACGCACGCCTTCGCATTTGCTGGCGGGTGCATCTGCAGTGGCCTTGTCGCCGGCCTTGGGCTTATCGTCATTATGGGTGTAGCTGCGCCAGGTGCAGGTAAAGCCGTTGGCGACCTCAAACGCGAAGTAGCCGAGCTGCACATAGGCAGGCTGATCGACGCCCAGCTGTTTGCGAATGTTCTCGATCTGGTCCTTGTTGGTGATCTTGCCCGCCAACACCAGCGCGGGATCGCCGCCCACCCAGTTGAACAGCACAAAGATCAGCAGCATGACCCCGGCCAGGGTCGGGATCATTTGCCACAATCGTCTCAATACATAGGCGCCCATCGTGCCTCCGTTTTTTATTGCTGAACTGCTTGGTTAATTCGAATTATTTGAAAATCTTAAACCCGTCGCCCCAGCTTATTTTGGTAACTGAGCTGGGGCCCAGTCTCGCCCATAAACCGATCAATTGAATGGACTGGATTCCAGCTCAGTTACCAAAATGAGCTGGAATGACGGCGACTATTGGAATTTTCCCGAATCATTTCAATATCGCCGCCTGGCCGTAGGTCGGCAGCAATTCAACTGCGCGAAACTCAATTGCCGGCCTCGAAGGCTTTCTTCTTGTCGAGATCGATATCGACGTACTTCCACCAGTGCTGCGTCTGGATGGGCGGGCGTACAAAACCGATCACATAGGGATACCACATATCGGTGATGATGCGATGGGCATCGACCTTCCAGGGCGCGTAGGCGACCATCAAACGCGCCATCTCCTGGTACAGCTTGGTGCGCTCGGGGCCGTCCGGCAAAACCTCGGCCTTGCGGTAGGCCTCGTCATAGGCGGCAAGTTTGAAACGTGCGCGGTTGCCCTTGAAGCCGGCATTGGGGCCATACAGCGACACCAGCCAGGTATCGGCATCGGGAATGCTGGCGCTGCCGGCCAGGAACCAGAGCATCAATTTGCCGGCATTCGATTCCTTCAACAGATCCGGCCACTTGGCCTTGCGGATCTGCATCTTGATGCCGATGTCGTCCATGCTGCGCTTCCACAACTCGTCGAACAGCTTGAAGCGCGCATCGGATGCCGAGTTGTACATCAGCACCAGGGGCTTGCCGTCGGGCAGTTCACGATAGCCGTCGCCGTCGATGTCCTTGTAGCCGTACATATCCAGCAGGGCGTTGGCCTTGGCGGGATCGTATTCGCCGGCGCTGGTACGGAAGCTGGGGTCATAGCCGGCCACGCCCGGACTGTAGGGCGTCATCGCTGGAATGGCCTGTCCTTTCCAGATAATGTTGATTTCATCTTCTGTCTTGTAAGCCAGAGATATTGCACGCCGCAGGGCGACCTTTTCCGGCGTGTAGCCGCCGATAACCGGGTCTTCCATATTGAAGTAGGCATAGGTCAGATCCAGCGCCGGAATCTGCGACATCCGGATGCCGCGCTTTTTCAGGTTCGGCGCCAGCTGGTTGTTCGGCACGCCGACGTTGGCGAATTCCGGCCCCATGCGGAACAGCAGATCGTGCTCGTTGTTCAGGAAGGCCAGCCAGCGCGGCTGCTGTTCCTCGATGATGGAAACTTCGACGCGCCCCACCATCGGCATGCGCCGACCCTTCATTTTGGCCAGCAAGGCCTGGCCGTCCACATCGTCGGCAGCGGGTTGCGCATCCCAGTATTCCTCGCGGAAATTCGGATTGGCCACCAGGACAATTTTTGAAGAGCGCTTCCAGGAGGAAACCATATAGGCGCCGGTGCCGACCGGGTGCGAACCGATATCGTCCCTGTATTTTTCCACCACCTCGCGCGCCACCGCGCAGGTGATACGGCAATCGGTCAGGTTGAACAGGAAAATATATTTTGGCTTGGTCAACTTGATTTGCCAGGTGTAGCGGTCCAGCGCACGCAGGCCTTCCAGCGGGGCATCGTAGTCGAGCTTGTTGGCTTTGCGCGCCTTGGCGATATATTCATCCGAACCAAGAATGAGGCCTTCGACCTCGCCCAGCTGCGGCGCGGACAGCTTCGGGTCCATCAGGCGCTTGATGGAATAGACATAGTCCTCGGCCACCAGCTCGCGCTTCTTGCCATTGAAGGCCGGATCGTCCGCGAAATAGATGCCGGGCTTGACGCGCAGGGTGATGGTCTTGAGGTCGGCCGATACCTCGGGCATCGCCGCCAGGGTATTGGGACGCATCTTCAGCGGACGCGCCAGATAATCGAAAGTCAGCGGCGAATCGAAAATGCTGGAGTTGAGGATGTTCGAATAGACATCGCTGATCTTGTGCGGATCGAGCGTGGTCTCGGCGACCTCGAAGCCATAGTGCAGGACCTTGTTCGGGTCGGCGGCATAGGGTTTGACGTCGGGTTTGACATCGGGCGTGACGTCGGCGGCGTAGACGCTCGCACCGGCCAGCGCGAGGCTCAGAAACAGCAGAGAGGCAGACAAGATTCTGGACATATACCCTCGCAAACCGGCAAGCGGCCAGGATCACCGGCCGGGACCATCAAAAGCGCGCTAACTATAACCCAAAGCCGGCCATTTTTTACCGCGCCGCCGCAGACTGAAAACCCCCGCGACGATAGTCGTGCCGGGCCGGTGCCGGCGGCCCCGATTACGGATGAAGACGCCCGGTTACGGTGCCGGTCTTGGGATAAACTGCGGGGATTCATCACTCCCAAGGGATACAGCATCGTGGGTTTCTTAGCCAATAAAAAAATTCTCGTCACCGGCCTGCTTTCCAACCGCTCGATCGCCTACGGCATCGCCAAGGCCCTGAAGCGCGAAGGCGCCGAACTGGCCTTCACCTATGCGGGCGACGGCATCCGCGAACGCGTCGAACGCCTCGCCCCGGATTTCGACGGCAAGATCATCCTGCCCTGCGATGTTTCCAGCGACGAGCAGATCGAGAATTGCTTCAAGGAACTGGGCAAGCACTGGGATGGTCTCGACGGTTTTGTGCATGCCATCGCCTTCGCCCCGCGCGAAGCCATCGCCGGCGATTTTCTCGAGGGCCTGTCGCGCGAAAGTTTCCGCATCGCCCACGACATCTCCAGCTACAGCTACGCCGCGATGGCCAAGGCCGCGCTGCCGATGATGGAAGGCCGCAATGGCGCCATCCTCACCCTCTCCTACCTCGGCGCGGTGCGCGCGGTGCCCAACTACAACACCATGGGCGCGGCCAAGGCCAGCCTCGAAGCCGTCACCCGTTATCTGGCCGCCAGCCTCGGCCCGCGCGGCATTCGCGCCAATGCGATTTCCGCCGGCCCGATCAAGACACTCGCCGCCGCCGGCATCGCCAACTTCGGCAAACTGCTGTCGGCGTTCGCCGATCAGGCGCCGCTGCGCCGCAATGTCACCGCAGAAGAAGTCGGCAATGCCGCCGCCTTTTTGATGAGCGATTTGTCGAGCGGGATTACCGGCGAGATTACTTATGTGGATTGCGGGTATTCGCAGGTGTCGGGTGGGATGGTGGAGTAACAGCGCGCCTTTGGCTTCAAGACCTTCAACGCGTAGATGCACTCAAACTCCCACTGTAGCCCCGGCGAAGGCCGGGGCCCAGTCCATCGTAGGTTTTGACAATACGCAGGGCTGGATTCCGGCCTTCGCCGGAATGACGAATTTTCGTTTAAATTAAAATTGAAGCTCCAGCATTGGCGCGCATTTCCAGCCATTTTTGCTCCAAACACCGCGCCAAATGGCGTTCTGCATAATTTTCCACTCGGCAAACCGTGAAAAATTTCCAGCATAAAGTCGCTGTCATTACCGGCGCCGCTTCCGGCTTCGGGCGCGAGTTCGCCAATATGGGCGCCACGCTGGGCATGAAGCTGGTGCTGGCCGATGTGGCGCAGGAACCGCTCGATGCCGCGGTGGCCGAATTGAAAGCGCAAGGCGCCGAGGTGGTGGCGATGCGCTGCGATGTGAGCCGGGGTGCGGATGTCGAGGCGCTCGCCAAGCTGGCGATCGACTCTTTCGGCGGCGTCAACCTGCTGTTCAACAACGCCGGCGTCGGCTCGGGCGGGCTGGTGTGGGAAAACACCGTCAAGGACTGGGAATGGGTGCTGGGCGTGAATCTCTGGGGCGTGATTCACGGCGTGCGCGTGTTCACGCCGCTGATGCTGGCACAGGCCGGGCGCGAAGCGGATTACGAGGGCCATATCGTCAATACTTCGTCGATGGCCGGCCTGCTGTCGCCGCAATTGATGGGCGCCTACAACGTTTCCAAGCATGCGGTGGTGGCGTTGTCGGAAACCCTGTTTCATGACCTTAACGCGGTCGCGGCAGGCGCCCCCGGCAAGATCGGCTGCTCGGTGCTGTGCCCGGCGTTCGTGCCCACCGGCATCAGCCAGTCGCATCGCAATCGCCCGGCCGATTTGCAAAACGAGGCGGGGCCAACCGAATCGATGAAAGTCGCGCAGAAGATGACCCACAAGGCGGTGAGCGCGGGGAAAATGAGCGCGGCGGATGTGGCGCAGATTACCTTCGATGCGATTCGCGACAATCGCTTCTACATCCTCACCCATCCGAAAATCATGGCGACGGTGAAAATGCGTCTCGAGGATATCGAGGCCCTGCAGAATCCGCGCGACCCGTTTGCGCTCAAGGAAGAGAACCGGCCGAAGCTGGATGGAACGGGCTGAGTTTTTCAACGGCTCTCGCTTTACTCGTTAGCGCACCATTTCCGTCGTCCCAGCGCGGGATGAACGCATGCATTCATCCCCAGTCCGGGCCGGGAATTAAATTACGATGGACTGGATTCCAGCCTGCGCCGGAATGACAATTCGTCAATCGAACATGTCTGAATGCAAAAAAATCGGGCCGCAATGCGGCCCGATTTTTTTGCTGGTGAAATCCGAATTTACTGCTCGGCTTTTTTCGTCAGCACATCCTTGGCCACGGTGACATCCGCCTTGTTGCGCACCTGGCTGAGCACGGCCTGGATCTGCTGGATCGCCAGCGCTTGCTCGATGCGCGCGCGCAGCGCCTTGACCTTGGCATCGTCGGCCGGCGGGGGAGCGATCACCTTGGCGACCTGCACCAGTACGTAGCCGCCGCCCGGGTTGTTGACGCCGACATAGCTCGGCAGCGATTTGGTATTGGCTTTCATCGCCGCTTCGATCACATCGGGCGCGAGGCCGCCGTTGTTGTTGCGGCTGACGGCCAGCAAGGCCGGAAATTTGACGTCGACCGCCTTGCCCTCGCGCAGGGCGGCGAGCTTGGCTTCGCCATCCTTGACCGCCAGCTTGGTCGCTTCTTCGCGCGACAGGCGCGTACTGATGGCCGCCTGCACTTCCGCGAAGGGGCGCACCACGGCGGGTTTCGATTCCAGCATGCGCGCCGCCACCAGGGTATTGGCTGCGACTTCCACGGCCTCGGTGTTGCGCTTGTTCTTCAGCACATCATCGGAAAACAGCGCGGTCATCAGCTTCGGATTGTTGAACGGCGGCGGCACCTGGGCGCCCTTGCTGACGAAGGGACCCTGGCGGATCTGCAGACCCACCGCTTCCGCAGCCGCTTTCAGGCTGGTGGATTGTTCGTACACCAGGTTGCTGAATTTTTCGGCCAAGTCGGCGAATTTGCGCTGCGCCTTCTGCTTCTTGAGCTCGCCCTCGATCTCGGGCGTCACGTCGGCCAGGGACTTGATCTTCGCCTCGTGCACATCGGTGACGCGAATAATGTGGTAACCGTAATCGGTCTGCACCGGGCCGACGATTTCATCTTTCTTCGCCTTGAAGGCCGCCTCTTCGAACTGCGGCACCATGCTGCCGCGCGCGAAGAAACCGAGGTCACCGCCGTTCACGGCCGAGCCCGGATCGGCGGAATTCTTTTTGGCCAGTTCGGCAAATTCTTTCGGATTCTTTTTGAGCTGGGCAAGCAGGCTGTCGGCTTTTGCGCGCGCCGCTTTCTTTTCCGCATCGCCGGCGGTGGCCGCCACCGCGATCAGGATATGGCTGGCCTTGCGCTCTTCCTTCTGCCCGTAACGGACGCTGTTGGCATCGTAGTATTCCTTGACCTCGGCGGCGCTGACCTGGATCTGCGGCGCCAGCGCCTCGATCGACAATTCCAGGTACTCCGGCTTCACCTGGGCCGGGATGGTGAACTCGGCCTGATGGGCGTCGTAATAGGCCTTGATCTGCTCGGGCGTCACCTTGACCTGTGCTGTGAACTGCTCGGGCAGGACGTTGACGATCGCCACTTCGCGCGACTGTTCGGCAGCCAGCAGATACTGCTGCGCGCTGGCGGTGCCGACGAAGCCGGTGGCGGCAATGCTTTCGATGAACTGCTGGCGGGCGAGGTCCTGGCGCAGCTTGGCCTCAAAGGCGGGGGCGCTGGTATTGACCGAGCGCAAATAGCCTTCATAACGGGAGGGCACAAATTTGCCGTCCTGCTGGAATGCGGTTTCACTGCTGATGCGGTCGCGCAGGGCGGAATCGCTCACGCTCAGGCCCGAGGCGCGGGTGGCGGCGGTGATCAGGCGCTCGTCGATGAGTCTATCGAGCACCCCTTTGCGCATTTCGGGGCTGTCCATGATCGAGGCGTCGACATTGCCGCCGAACTGCTGGCGGAACTGCTCCATCTGGTCGCGCAGGGCATTGCTGAAATCCACCGAGGTGATTTTCTCGTCGCCGACATGGGCGACGACGTCCTGGCCGGCGGGGTTGCGAACGTACGATTCCACCCCCCACAGCGCGAACGGTACCGTGATGATGGCGAGAATGAGTTTGGCGAGCCAGGTATTGGCGGCAGTGCGAATCGATTCGAGCATGGCGGCGGACGCTTATGAAAAATGACGGCGGGTATATCGGATAGATGCAAGGCAGATACAAAAAAGGCGAACTTCAGGAAAGTTCGCCCTTTGCCCGGCGACGCGGGACGGCATCGCCCTCAGAATCTTGTGCTGCGAATTTTCAGTGAACAACGCAGCCTTCAAGGGCTGCCGAAGGAGCTGGCGAAGGGCCTGCAACATCGTGTTCCCGGCAGCGTATGAAGCGGGCGAATTATAGCCCAAAAGCGCTACCGGCTCCAGTTCAGGGCGCCATCGCGCCATTGGCGGAATGGCCGGCGCGGTTAGTGCAGCAACTGGAAATCAAAACACAGCACGAAGGTCGCATTTTCGCGAGAGACTGCCAGCCCCGCGGTCATGCAATCGCGGCCAGCGGCGACGGAAAAATGCATCCCCGAAAACGCCGGCCGACCGGGGGCTTGTAGAGCCTTGTTGAAATAGCTGCGCCGCGACCAGTTGGCGCCAGCATCGGGGAACAGCGGCGCCAGCTTGGCCCCGGTCGACTGCCCGCCGGTGATGGATGAGCCCTGCTGAATGCCATCGGCATTAAGCAGGAACACGCGCAGGGCCCCCGGCGCGGCGAGGAATGCCGCTGCCGCCCCGGCCAGGTTCTGGGTGTCCGCAAAAATCCGGGCCGCGCCGTCGATCGCGTTGCGAATCGGAATCAGCATATCCTGCTCGCGCTGTTCGGCGCCGCTGGCGCGCCGGGTGAACTCGGTCCAGATGAATTCGATGAACGGCGTGACGGCCCGTGCCGAGGCGGCCAGTTTCGGCGCCGGCTCCGCGAACCAGAAGCCCTGGAAAAAATCGACGTCGGCCTCCATCGAGGCCAGCACCTCCTCGGTCGTCTCCAGCCCTTCGGCCACCACCATCGCGCCCATCTGGTGGATGGTCGAGACGATGGATTTCAGCACGCGCCGCGTCACCGGGTCCTCTCCCGAACGCTTGATCAGGGAGCGATCCAGCTTGACGAACTCCGGACGCAGGGCCTCGACGCGGTCGTAATTGGACTGCTGCGCGCCGAAGTCGTCGATGGCGATCAGGTAGCGGTCGTTGCGATGCGCGATGATCACTTCGCGCATCTTCGGCTCGTCGATGCAGGCATGTTCGGTGAGTTCGAGCACCACGCGCGCGTCGCTCAGCTGATCGAGCTCGGGGAACAGCTTTTCGAAGGGCACGCCCTCGATCAAGCGTACGAAAATATCCGGCGTGGTGTTGAGGAACAGCCATTCCGGGCCACGCACCTGCGCGCCGAAATTCATCACATGCACTTCGCGGGCCAGCTGGTCGAGACGGATCAGGTCCAGTGCGGAAAATTCCTCCGAGAACAAGCGCTCAGGGGTGATGGCATTGCCGACGCCGTCACGCGGGCGCGCCAAGGCTTCAAAAGCCACCACCCGCGAATGCGTCATGCTCACCAGGGGCTGGAAGGCGGAAGCGATCTTCAGGCCGGCATAGTTGCCGATAAATGAATCCCCCTCGGCGACGAGCGTATCGCCGGGCGTCAGCGGAAAATTGTAGGCCTTGAAAAAATTGGTCGCGCTCAGGTCAAGCTGCACGATCTGACTGGATTCATCCATGGCGTTTCTTGGGAATCTGTTTTGATGTTTGGGGTGCGGCTTGTTTCAATATGAAGTGAATCATGGCGTGCCGCGGTGAAACTTGCAAACTCCAGCATTGGCGCGGAGTTTGGGGCAAAAGTGCCCGGAAAGGCGCGCCAAATGGCGTTCTGCGTAAAATTGTCACCGGTATGCCCGGTGTGGACGGCGATTCGCGAACCGCCGCCACAGTGCAGCCGGCGCGAACCACAGGCCGAGGAACGCCAGCCAGGCGATCACGCCGATGACCGCGGCCAGGGTCAGGCTGTCCGCAGACAACCCGAACGATGGCTTGAAAATCGCCCAGGTCGCTGACACCATCTGCATATCGGCCTTGCCCAGCAGATACCACAACTGGTGCAACAGGTCCGTATTCAATGCCTGCGCCGCCGCGCGCAGATGCTGCGCCGAATCCAGCATCGCGACAATCGCGGCGCCTTCGCTGTGAAAGGTTGCATCGGTGCTGTGCAGATGATGCTCGACCAGGGCCTGCATGCTGCCGCCGAATTGCTGATTGGCGATTTCCTGGAACGGCGCTAGGTCGCGCAGCGCCTGATCGAGCGCGCCGCCGACTCGCTGCCGGTATTGGGCGACAAAGCTGGGAATGGTGCCGCCGGCGATGACGCCGGCGACGAGAACGATGCGATCGAGGAACCCGCCGATGATTCGCATCGCCGATTTAATCGCGGCAGGGCCTGACGACAGCAACGATGCCCTTCACCGTTTTGATCCGGTGAATCGTGCGGCCGGACAAGCCGGATTCGACAGGGAATGCAAGCATGGAAAAGACTCGGCAATGAGAAAGGCCCGGGCCCTGTTCGCGATGCGTCGACATGAGCCGGTCACCTCATTGTATTGCATCTGCCAGGCTGCTGTTATGCGGCCACGCGGTGGGGGACAATCGATACCAGTACGGCGCCCGGCCCATACCCAAAAACACAAGGGCCGAACCCGCGCGGATTCGGCCCCTGCATATAAATTTGACGGAGTGGATGGGACTCGCCCACATGCTACGGGCCGCGGAATCCCATGCATGCGATTCCCTTCGATTCCCGCCGCAAGCCCCGCAGGGGGCTTGCTCCACCCCACAAACGAAAATGTCTGCTTGCGCAGACATTTTTAAATTGGCGGAGTGGACGGGACTCGAACCCGCGACCCCCGGCGTGACAGGCCGGTATTCTAACCAACTGAACTACCACTCCAAATTTCTACTGCGGCAACGCCTGCCGGTAAAACCGGCTGGTGGGTGCTGAGGGGCTCGAACCCCCGACATTCGCCTTGTAAGGGCGACGCTCTACCAGCTGAGCTAAGCACCCGAAGCCTGCTAGTTTAGCGTATCTTTCAACGCTTTACCAGCGCGAAATTTAGGAACTTTTGCTGCCTTGATCTTGATTGTCGCGCCGGTGCGCGGGTTGCGGCCGCTGCGCGCCGCGCGCTTGCCGACATAAAAGGTGCCGAAGCCGACCAGGGTAACCATCTGCCCTTTTTTCAGGGATGCACCCACTGCCTTGACCATGCCATCCAGCGCACGTCCGGCTGCCGCCTTGGAAATATCCGCTGTCTTGGCAATGGCTTCAATCAATTCTGTTTTATTCACTTAGTATCCCTTTCAAAAATTGGATTTCGATGCCGCGCATCAAACAGCGGCGGACTGCCCATGGCAATGTTTCAGACTGTTTCGCGAATATGGAAGGTAATCGGATCGGCGACAGTGCCAGAGAAAACGGGTGGGCGATCAGGTATCGAAAGCAAGATGGTTTTATAGCAATTTGCCAAACGGCATGTCAAGATACTTCGTCATGTTTGCGCAGAAAAAAGCCCCGCATGCAACATCCCTGCGGGGCTCGGGTACGACGCGATCGCGTATCGCGATCAATGTTTGGTGACGGCGGGGGCTTCTTCCTTGACGGGCGTTGCGGCAACCACCGGCACCTCGACGCTCTCGACCAGCGGCACCGGTTTTCTTTCAAGCGCGGTTTCGAGCACCTTGTCGATCCAGCGTACCGGACGGATGTCGAGATTCTTGGTGATCTCGTGCGGGATCTCGGCGAGGTCCTTCTGGTTTTCCTCGGGGATCAGCACCGTCTTGATGCCGCTGCGCGCGGCGGCGAGCAATTTTTCTTTCAGGCCGCCGATCGGCAACACTTCGCCCCGCAAGGTGATCTCGCCCGTCATCGCGACGTCGCAGCGCACCGGGATGCCGCTCAATACCGACACCAGGGCGGTGGTGATGGCGATACCCGCGCTCGGCCCATCCTTGGGCGTGGCGCCTTCCGGAAGGTGGATATGCAGATCGTTCTTTTCGTAAAAGTCTTCCGCAATGCCCAGGGTCTTGGCGCGTGAACGCACTACCGAGATCGCGGCCTTGATCGATTCCTGCATCACCTCGCCCAGCTTGCCGGTGGTATCGACCTTGCCTTTGCCGGGCAAACGCGCGGCTTCGACCGTCAGCAATTCGCCGCCCACTTCCGTCCAGGCCAGGCCGGTGACTTGTCCGACCTGATTGGTTTTTTCGGCAATGCCATAGCTGTAACGACGAACGCCGAGGTATTTATCCAGGCTTTTCGCAGTGACCTGTACCTTGCCGTCCTTGTTCTTGGTGAGCTGCGCCTTGACCACTTTGCGACAGATCTTGGCGATTTCGCGATCCATGCCGCGCACACCGGCCTCACGCGTGTAGTAACGCGTGATGTCGCGCAGCGCCGCATCGGCGATATGCAGCTCCTCCTCCTTGACCCCGTTGGCCTTCATCTGTTTCGGCAACAGATACTGGCGCGCGATGTGCACTTTTTCGTCCTCGGTATAACCGGCAAGACGGATGACTTCCATGCGGTCCAGCAGCGCCGGCGGAATATTGAACGAATTCGAGGTCGCCACGAACATCACATCGGACAGATCGAAATCGACTTCGACGTAATGATCCTGGAAGGTGTGGTTCTGCTCGGGATCAAGCACCTCCAGCAGCGCGCTGGCCGGATCGCCGCGGAAATCCATGCCCATCTTGTCGACTTCATCGAGCAGGAACAGGGGATTGCGCACGCCGACCTTGCTCATGTTCTGCAGGATCTTGCCGGGCATGGAACCGATATAGGTGCGGCGGTGCCCGCGAATTTCCGCCTCGTCGCGCACGCCGCCCAGCGACATGCGCACGAATTTGCGATTGGTCGCCTTGGCAATCGACTGTCCCAGCGAGGTTTTGCCGACGCCGGGCGGGCCGACCAGACACAGGATCGGCGCCTTCAGTTTGTCGACGCGGCTTTGCACGGCGAGATATTCGACGATGCGTTCCTTGACCTTCTCCAGGCCGTAATGATCGGTGTCCAGCACCTTCTCGGCATTGGCGAGGTCGGAACTGACCTTGGTTTTTTTCTTCCAGGGCAGGCCGACGACGGTGTCGATATAGTTGCGCACCACGGTGGCCTCGGCGGACATCGGCGACATCAGCTTCAGTTTTTTCAGTTCGGCCTCGGCCTTGGCGCGCGCTTCCTTGGGCATGTGCGCGCCCTTGATTTTCTTCTCCAGCTCGTCGATGTCGGCGCCTTCCTCGGTTTCGCCGAGTTCCTTCTGGATCGCCTTGACCTGCTCGTTCAGGTAATACTCGCGCTGCGATTTTTCCATCTGGCGCTTGACGCGGCCGCGGATGCGCTTCTCGACCTGGAGAATGTCGATTTCGGTCTCCAGCAGGCCGAGCAGTTGCTCAAGGCGCGAGGGCACATCGAAGTTTTCCAGGATCTGCTGCTTCTGCTCCAGCTTCAGGGGCAGATGCGCGGCGATGGTGTCGGACAGTCGGCTGGCGTTGTCGATCCCCGACAGCGAGGTCAGGACCTCGGGCGGGATCTTCTTGTTCAGCTTGACGTACTGGTCGAACTGGCCGAACAGGCTGCGGCGCATCGCCTCGACTTCGTTGTTGTCCGATTCGGTCTGCGGAATCGGCGTGACCTCGGCCTCGTAGTTTTCCTTGACGTTCAGCACATGGTTGATACGGGCGCGATGAATACCCTCCACCAGCACCTTGACGGTGCCGTCGGGCAGCTTGAGCATCTGCAGGATGCTGGCGATCGAGCCGACGTCATACAGGTCTTCCGGCGTCGGGTCGTCGTTGGCGGCTGATTTCTGCGCGATCAGCACCACGTTCTTGCCCTCTTCCATCGCCGCCTCAAGCGCCTTGATCGATTTCGGTCGGCCGACGAACAGGGGGATCACCATATGCGGAAATACCACCACGTCGCGGAGTGGCAGCAACGGCAGGATAGTCGTGCTCATATCTTCTTCATGGGTGGAGAACGTCATGATCTCGTCCTTGGCTCATTGAGCTCAACAATAATGGGAATAATTGAACTGGGGGCGACGGCTCCGAACTCAAGCGAGTCGCCGGTTCGACGCAACTGTCGTGGCGGAACTTTTGCCGGATCGCGCGCGCTGGCGTGCGGACTGTCAGCTTTGTCCACCAGCCACCTTGGGCTGATCCGAATACATCAGCAAGGGCTTTTGGTCGCCGAGGATGGTGCCCTCGTCGACAAGTGCCTTTTCGACATTGTTGAGCGAGGGTAGTTCGAACATGACGTCGAGCAGGGCGTGCTCGATGATGGAACGCAGGCCGCGGGCACCGGTCTTGCGGTCGAGGGCTTTCTTGGCGATCGCGTTGAGGGCGCCATCGCGGAATTCGAGTTCGACGCCCTCCATCGCGAACAATTTCTGGTACTGCTTGGTGAGCGCGTTCTTGGGCTCGGTCAGGATGCGCACCAGCGCCCGGACATCGAGTTCCTCGAGGGTGGCCACCACCGGCAGGCGACCGACGAATTCCGGGATCAGGCCGTACTTGATCAGGTCCTCGGGCTCGACATCGCGCAGCAGGGCATTGTTGGCCTCGCGATCCTTGCCGCTGCGCACATCGGCGCCGAAACCGATACCGGTCTTGGCGGTGCGATTCTGGATGACTTTTTCGAGGCCGCCGAACGCGCCGCCGCAGATGAACAGGATGTTGCTGGTGTCGATCTGCACAAACTCCTGGTTCGGATGCTTGCGGCCGCCTTGGGGCGGCACCGACGCGATGGTGCCTTCGATCAGCTTCAGCAGCGCCTGCTGCACGCCCTCGCCCGAAACGTCGCGGGTGATCGAGGGATTGTCGGACTTGCGGGAAATCTTGTCGATTTCATCGATGTAGACGATACCGCGCTGCGCCTTCTCCACATCGTAATCGCACTTCTGCAGCAGCTTCTGGATGATGTTTTCCACATCCTCGCCGACATAGCCGGCCTCGGTCAGCGTGGTCGCATCGGCGATCACGAAGGGCACATTGAGCAGGCGCGCCAGGGTCTGGGCCAGCAGGGTCTTGCCGGATCCGGTGGGGCCGATCAGCAGGATGTTCGACTTGGCGAGCTCGACTTCGCCGTCCTTGGCGCCTGTCTTCAGCCGCTTGTAGTGGTTGTAGACGGCGACGGACAGGATTTTCTTGGCCTTGACCTGGTCGATCACGTATTGATCGAGGATGTCGCAGATTTCCTGCGGCGTCGGCAGATCGTTCTTGGCGGACTTGGCGTTGGGATCGGCCTGGGCTTCTTCGCGGATGATGTCGTTGCAGAGGTCGATACATTCGTCGCAAATGAAAACCGACGGACCGGCGATAAGCTTCCGCACCTCATGCTGGCTTTTGCCGCAAAAGGAACAGTACAGCAGTTTTTCGCCTACTTTCTCGCTCATTACCAACCTCGATCAATCCATAAGTTCCAGCGAGTTGCATCCTGCCCGGAACCACCCGCCAGACCGCGCAACATGGCGCAAAAAAGAGCCTACGCCTGACCGCGATTTTCCAGCACTTTATCGATAATACCGTATTTCACGGACTCCTCCGCGGAGAGGAAATTGTCACGATCCGTGTCGCGCTCGATCACTTCGTAAGACTGCCCGGTGTGCTTGGACATGATCTCGTTGAGCCGGCGTTTCAGGAACAGCGTTTCCTTGGCGTGGATCTCGATGTCGGAGGCCTGCCCGCGGTATCCGCCGGACACCTGGTGAATCATGACGCGCGCATTCGGCAGCGAAAAACGCTTGCCCTTGGCGCCGGCCGAGAGCAGGAATGCGCCCATGCTGGCGGCAAATCCCGTGCACAGGGTGGCAACATCGGGCTTGATGAACTGCATGGTGTCGTACATGGCCAGTCCGGCCGTCACCGAACCGCCGGGCGAATTGATGTACAGCGAGATATCCTTGTCCGGATTTTCGCTCTCCAGGAACAGCATTTGCGCAACGATCACGTTGGCGGTGGCATCGTTGACCTCGCCGACCAGGAACACCACGCGTTCCTTCAGCAGGCGCGAGTAGATATCGAAGGCGCGCTCGCCGCGGCCGGATTGCTCGATCACCATCGGGATATAGCCCAGGCCGGTGACGGGCGTATAGCCCATGCCGGCGTAGTCGTCGCGATGGCCCGGCGCCATGCCGGTCACATCGTAGGCGCGCGACTGATAGTCGTAGAAAGTTTTCATGCTCGTTTGATCTCCATGATTTCGTCGAATTCCCGGGTCACGGTCGTGACATCCATGGATTTCGCCGCCCATTCCACCACATTGTCCTCCAGCACCATGCCCTCGACTTCCTGCAGGCGGCCGGCATCGCTGTAATACCAGCGCACCATCTGCTGCGGGTCTTCGAAAGACTCGGCGTGCTCTTCGACAATCGCACGAATTTGTTCGGGCTTCGCCTTGAGGTCGTTCTGTTTCACGACTTCGTTCAGGATCAGGCCCAGCTTCACCCGCTTTTCGGCACGTTCGACAAACAATTCCAGTGGCAACTGCAAATCCTTGGTGCTCATGCCCCGCGCCTGCAAATCCTGCGCGGCCTGCTGCTGCAAACGACCCACTTCGGCATCGACCAGGGAACGCGGCAAATCCAGTTCGGCAACGGACAACAACGCGTCCATCACCTGATCCTTAGTTTTGGCCTGCACGCGTTTTTTCAACTCGCGCTCAAGGTTATTCTTGATTTCGGCGCGCATTTTGCCGACATCGCCGTCCGTCACTCCCAACGATTTCGCGAATTCCGCATCGACTTCTGGCAGCTTGGCGGCATTCACTACTTTCACCGTCACCGTGAACTGTACGGTCTTGCCCGCCAGTTCGGGTTGGTAGTCCGCCGGGAAGGTCAGGTCAAAGGTCTTTTCCTCGCCACCCTTCATGCCGATCAGCGCAGCTTCGAAAGCCGGCAGCATGCGGCCCTCGCCGAGCACCACGCCGAAATTCTGCGCATCTCCGCCTTTGAATGGCTCGCCGTCCAGCTTGCCGAGGAAATCAATCACCAGGAAATCCGCATTGGCGGCCGCGCGGTCGGTTTTGTCGTAAGCCGCGCGCTGCTTGCGCAGCGTCGCGAGAGTGTTGTCGATATCCTTGTCGCTAACCTCCGCACCGAAACGCTCGAGTTTTTTGCCGGCGAGACTGCCCAGTTTGACTTCCGGGTAGATTTCAAAGGTCGCCGTGAATTCGAATTTATCCGCCGATTCGCCGCTGTTGGCGGGCGCAAACCGGGGGAAACCCGCGACGCGCAAGTTCTGCTTCTGTACCTCGACCGAGAAAGTGGTCTGCACGGCATCCGACATCACTTCCTGGCGCACCTGAAAACCATATTGGCTGGCAACCATATTGAACGGCACCTTGCCGGGCCGGAAACCGGGCATTTTGGCGGTGCGTGCGATATTCTTGAGTCGCGATTTGATTTCCGACTCGATCTCGACCGCGGGCAGCGAGAGAACCAGGTTGCGTTCGAGTTTGTTGGTGCTGGCCTGTGCTTGCATGACAAATTCCTGTTTGAAAAGACTGACGGCGCCAACGGCGCAAATAAGCGAGTGCGCCGGGAACGGGCGCTGGTGAAAATCATTGTTGGTGCGAAAGAAGGGACTCGAACCCCCACGCCTTGCGGCGCTGGAACCTAAATCCAGTGCGTCTACCAATTCCGCCACTTTCGCCTGGCCCCGATTTTACCGCAAAGCGGGTGCCCCGCATTGCGCGCAAGCACTTTTTATTCGCGCCTGGCGCCGAAAACCCTTTGTTTTCACACATATAATCGCGGTCACTTCAGGCATGAACGAAACCGCCGCCGCGCGCGGCGGCCTTAACCTTAACCCGCCCACTCCCGCGATACCCCATTGAGAAATCTGTACCCGTGCCAGTAGATCATTACGAAAATTTTCCGGTGGCCTCGCTCCTGTTGCCCGGGCATCTGCGCCGGCCGATCGAAATCATCTATGCCTTTGCGCGTACGGCGGATGATTTTGCGGACGAAGGCGAACTGCTCGCATCCGAGCGCATTCGACTGCTGGACGAATATCACCTGGAACTGGACCGGATCGGGCGTGGCGTGGCGCCGGCTACGGCCCTGTTCGTCAAACTGGCTGCGGTGATTCGCGAGCACGATTTGCCGCTGACCCTGTTCCACGACCTGCTCGACGCGTTCAAACAGGATGTCGTCAAGACGCGCTACGCCGATTTCGCCGAATTGATGGATTATTGCCGACGGTCGGCCGACCCGATCGGCCGTTTGCTGCTGCATCTCAATGGTGCCGCCAATGCGCAAAACCTCGCCTGGTCGGATGCGATCTGCTCGGCGCTGCAACTGATCAATCACTGGCAGGACATCGCCATCGACTGGCAAAAGAACGACAGCGGACGCGTTTATGTTCCACAGGACGAACTGGCAAACTTCGGTTTATCCGAGGCCGATATTGCCGATGGCAATGCCGGCCCGGCCTGGCAGGAAATGATGCGTTTTCAATGCGGACGGGCGCGGACACTGCTGATGTCCGGCAAACCGTTGACGCGCGAATTACCCGGCCGCATGGGTATCGAACTCCGGCTGATCGTGGCGGGCGGCGCCTGCATACTGGATAAAATCGATGCCGTCCGAGGCGATATATTTCGCCAACGACCCAGAATGGGCAAATGGGACTGGCTTAGAATCGCTCCGCGCGCCCTGCTAACGACCTGATACGCCACCGATGACTCCGGACGAATATTGCCAGCAAAAAGCCGCCCAGAGCGGCTCCAGTTTCTACTACAGCTTCCGCTTTCTGCCGCCCGAACGGCGGCGCGCGATTACCGCCCTGTATGCCTTCTGCCGCGAAGTCGACGACATCGCCGACGAGGTGCAGGATGTCAACGTGGCTCGCGCCAAACTGGGCTGGTGGCGCGCCGAAGTTGCCAGTCTGTTCGCCGGGCATCCCACACATCCTGTCAGCAAAGCCCTGCAACCGGCGACCCGGCACTTCGGACTCGATGAAGCCAGACTGAATGAAATCATCGATGGTATGGAAATGGATCTGTCGCGCCGCCGCTATCAGGATTTCGCCTCGCTGCAACTGTATTGCCATCGCGTGGCCGGCGTCGTCGGCCAGTTGTCGGCCAGCATTTTCGGCTTCAGCAACCCTGCGACCCTGCAGTACGCCGAAAATCTCGGCCTGGCCTTCCAGATGACCAATATCATCCGCGATGTCGGCGAAGACGCGAGGCGCGACCGCATTTATTTGCCGCAGGACGATTTGCAGAAATACGGCGTGAGCAATGCCGACATTCTCGACCGTCGGCAAAGCCCGGCCTTTGAAAGGCTGATGGCGTTCCAGTCGCAGCGCGCACAATCCCTGTACGACGCGGCATTTGCGGCACTTGCTCCCGAAGATCGGCGCGCGCAGCGGCCCGGCCTCATCATGTCGGCGATTTATCGCACCCTGCTTGAGGAACTTGAGCGCGACGGTTTCAAGGTGCTCAATCAGCGTACTTCGCTGACGCCGCTGCGCAAGCTGTGGATCGCCTGGAAAACCTGGGTGCTGAATTGAGCGTTGCGGCACCCCGTATCGCCATCATCGGCGGTGGTTATGCAGGGATGGCCGCCGCTGTCAGGCTGGCCGAACTGGGCCGCCAATCCATCCTGTTTGAAGGCGGCAAGGTCCTCGGCGGACGCGCCAGGCGCATCGATTATCGTGGGGTAGCGCTTGATAACGGCCAGCATATCCTGTCCGGCGCCTATGCCGAACTGCTGCGCATGATGGCGCTGGTCGGCGTTCCATCCGCGGCCTGGCGGCGCATCCCGTTGCGACTCGACATGCCGCCCGAATTTTCCCTGCGCGCGCCACGTCTGCCCGCCCCACTGCATCTGGCCTGGGCCTTGCTGACGGCAACCGGCCTCGGCCTCGGCGAACGCTGGGCGGCGATCCGCCTGATGCGCAGACTAGCGCATGACCGCTTTGTAGTAGATCCGGCCTGGTCGGTCACACGCCTGCTGGATCACTATCGACAGCCGGCCCGGCTGGTACGCTGCCTGTGGCAACCCCTGACCATCTCGGCGCTGAACACGCCGCCCGACTCCGCCTCCGCGCAGGTATTCGCCTGTGTATTGCGCGATGCGCTCGCCGCCAGCCGAGAAGCCAGCGACCTGATCCTGCCCTGCGCGGATTTGTCGGCCCTGTTTCCGGAGCCGGCTGCCGTCTGGCTGACGGCGCGGGGCAATGAGGTACGGCTCGGCAACAGAGTTGTGCGCATTGATCGCGTCGACCGGGCCGGCACGCAACAATGGGCCGTTCATACGGCCGAGCCGGCGAGCAGCGAACAAAAATTATTCGAGCGCGTTATTGTCGCGGTCGCGCCGCATCAACTCGATTCGCTTGCGCTTCCTGTCACGCTGTTGCCGCAGGCGTTCGACTACGAACCCATCTACACCGTTTATCTGCAGTATGCGCAATCGGTCCCGCTGCCGCAGGCCATGCTCGGCCAGCTGTCAGGACATTGCCAATGGTTTTTCGATCGCGAGCACCTGTCCGGAAAAAGCGGGCTGGTGGCCGGCGTGATTTCGGCTTCCGGCCCGCATGAGTCGCTGGATCAGCATGAACTCGCGCAGCGTGTGCATGCAGAGCTCGAATCCCATGTTGGCGCCCTGCCGCCGCCGCTATGGTACAAGGTGATTGCCGAAAAATTTGCCACCTTCGCCTGCACCCCTGCCCTGAAACGCCCTGCTGCCGAAACCACCCTGCCCGGCCTCTATCTGGCCGGCGATTTTGTCGCCTGCGACTACCCGGCCACACTCGAAGCGGCAGTGCGCAATGGCGCGCACGCCGCCGAACTGGCGCATGCCTCCCTGCCGATATCCTGACCGGACCATGACTGAATCCTCCGAATCCTTTACGACCCTCCCGCCCGCTTACCACCCCGTCAATTCGCTGCTCGCGGGCCGCGTCATCCTGGTAACCGGCGCCGGCCAGGGCCTCGGCCGCACTGCTGCGCTGGCTTTCGCGGCGCACGGCGCCAGCGTCATCCTGCATGGCCGCAACATGGCCAAGCTTGAAACCGTGTACGACGAAATCGAGGCCGCCGGCGCCCCGCAGCCGGCGATTCTGCCCCTCGACTTCCTGGCCGCAACGCAGGCGGAGCTCGATGGATTCGCGCAGTCCATACACGGCGCTTTCGGACGCCTGGACGGGATCTTCCATGCCGCCTCGCATTTTTCGCCGCTGATGGCGCTGGGTCTGCAGGACCTGGATACCTGGCAAAAACATCTCACCGTAAACCTCGCCGTGCCGGCGGCGCTGACGCGCGCCTGCCTGCCCCTGCTGAGACGCGCACCGGATGCAGCCGTCGTCTTTTTGTCCGAAACCCACGCGATCACGCCGACCGCTTATTGGGGAGTGTTCGCCACGGCCAAAAGCGCTCTGACCACGCTTGCCCGCACCTGGAATGCCGAAATGTCGGCGACACCGGCACTGCGCTTTCGCGTCTGCGTCCCGGGGCCCGTCGACAGCCCGATGCGCGCCCAGAGCCACCCCGGCGAGCTGTCTTCTTCGCTGCCGTCGGCGCACAGCCTCGCCCCGCACTTCGTCTATCTGCTCGGTCCGGACAGCAGGACGGGCGGCGAGATTCTTTACAAATGTGCTCCTTAATGTGCGCCGCCGCACATTCCATCAATGGGAGAGGTTGATATGGTTTCGAAAGCCCGGCAGTTTTCGGTAAACTACGGGGGAGTCAATACGCCCGGCGCTTCGGCTGTTGAAGTCGCCGCCCTATTCCGCATTCGATCCAACGTTTTATTGCGACCATCATCGTGAACGCCATGCTCGAGCAAGGAAATCGTACGTTTATCGGCAGCGTCTGCTTTGTCGATATTGTCGGCTATTCCAAGCAGTCCGTTTCCGAACAGATCCTGTTGAAGGATCGTTTCACCTCCCTTCTTTCCGATTCGCTGAAGGATGTCGCGCCCGATCAGCGCATCATTCTGGACACCGGCGACGGTGCCGCCCTCAGTTTCCTCGGCGACCCCGAGGACGCGCTGTTCGTGAGCATGAATATGCGCGATTTCCTGACGCGCGCGGCGGTCGAGCGTGCCGAGGCCGTTTCCGCCAATGCCCAGGGCGGCGATGTCCAGCTCGTCAACGAACTCAGCCTGCGCATCGGCGTAAACCTCGGTCCCGTAAAGTTGATTCGCGATATCAACGGCCAGCCCAATATCGTCGGCGACGGCATCAATGTCGCGCAACGCATCATGAGTTTCGCCCATCCCGGCCAGATCGTCGTGTCGCGCTCCTATTACGATGTGGTGTCGGTGATCTCCGATGAGTACGCCAAGCTCTTCAAATACGAAGGCTCGCGCACCGACAAGCATGTGCGCGAGCATGAAATTTATATCGTCGGTGAATCGGCCGCTGCCTTCAACCAGGCCAAGGCCGGCATGGTTGACCGCGCCGCTTCCACCAACACCAAGGTGCGCGCGGGTGGCCTGGGGGTGTCGAACGGCACCTATCCACTCAAGGGTCAGGATGCGCCCGCCGCGGATGCGGCGGCGACAAGCGGCGGCCTCGGCGGCCTCCTCGCCCTGTTGCAGGACCACAAGAAACTCACCATGGTCGGCGGCGCGCTGGCCGTGGTGGTGCTGGCCCTGCTGTTTGCGCTGATCGTCAAAAAACCAGGGGACAGGCCGGCAATGGCCGCAACGGCTGCCGCAACAAAAGTGGCGCCGGTTGAAACAGCGACAGCTCCACCCGCCGCGGCGCAAGTACCGAGCGGCGCGGCTGAGCCCGCCGCAGTGGATGCCACGTCGCCGGACAACCCGGCCGCTGCCGTCGACGACAAAGCAGCCAAGGCCGAACAAAGCAGGATTGACGCCGCCAAGGTCGAAGCCGCCAAAGCGGAAGCCGCGAGACTTGCTGCGCTGCAGGGTGTCGTCAATTTCAGCGTCCAGCCCTGGGGAAATGTATTCATCAACGGCAAATCGATCGGCGCATCACCGCCACTAAAACAAACCCGGCTGGCGCCCGGCAAGTACAAAATAGAAATCAAGAACACGACTTTCGCGCCGTTCGTTGCCAATATCGAAATAAAGTCGAAAGAAGAACTGGGGATCAAGCACAAGTTCCAGTAGCCCGCGACAAAGCGTAATCCCGAAATTTTGTCGCCCACCATCGCATTCAAGGTCCGTCAACATAATGTGTCTTTCTGCCGATCATCGCATTCATCCAGATGGCGAGGCCGAGCCTGCATACGCGTCGTGGCGTCTGCTGGGTTCGGCCGTGTTCGCGCTGATGGTGCTTGCGGGATGCGTGCTGCCCCCGACCACCCCGGCCGGGCCTTCGTCGGATGAGGCCGCCAGGAAGCAGCGATTTGACCGCGCCCAGCTCAACCTCGGCGACGGCCTGAAACGTTACGAGACCGGCGCCTACGACGAGGCAATCAAGAACTTTCTGCTCGCACTCGACAGCGGCGTGCTGACCGTTCCGCAGCAGGTGACGGCGCGCAAGCATATGGCGTTCATTCATTGCCTCGGCGGACGGGAAGCGGCTTGCAAGGACGAGTTCCAGAAGGTTCTCGCCCTGGATAGCAAATTCGAACTGCCAGCGGCCGAGGCCGGGCACCCCGCGTGGGGCCCGGTATTCAAGGCGGTCAAGAACGAGGGCGAAGCGCGCAAACCCCGGTTTCCGTTGCTGCTGCCAGCCCTTCTTGCCCCGTCGGTGGCCGACCAGCGCATCAACGAGGGAATGACGGCTTACGACGCGGCCGACTATAACAAGACCATCAAATCCTTTCAGGAGGCCCTTAAGGAATCTCTTTCCGACAGCGAGCAGATCCGGGTTCGCAAATACCTGGCCTTCAGCTATTGTCTGAGCAACCGCGGTTCGCTGGGCCGCGCCGAATTCGAAAAAATCCTGCAACTCAAGCCGGACTTTAACCTGGAGCCGGCCGAAGCCGGCCACCCCTCATGGGGGCCCTCGTTCCGGGCGGCCAAGTCCAAACAGAAACCTAATCCGGCGAAAAAATAATACTTCCATGATCGAAACGCTGGGCCGTTACAAAATTCTCTCGACCATCGGCCAAGGCGCGATGGGCGTAGTCTATAAGGCTGTCGATCCGATGATCGATCGCACCGTTGCGATCAAGACCGTCAACCTGTCGCTCAACAAGGACGATCAGGCCGAATACGAGGCGCGCTTCCAGCAGGAAATCAAGGCTGCTGGACGCCTGAACCACCCCAATATCGTCACCATCTACGACGTCGGCCGCAACGAGAACATGGCCTATATGGCCATGGAATTCCTGGAGGGCAAGGAACTCAAGGACATCCTGGCGACGGGCGAGCGACCGGCAGTGGCCTCGACCGTGGACTGGATCGCGCAGGTAGCCCTGGGCCTGGGCGCGGCGCACGAGAACGACATCATCCATCGCGACGTCAAACCATCGAACATCATGATCGTGCGCGGGGGCTTCGCCAAGATCACCGATTTCGGCATTGCCCGCATGTCCGCCTCGGCCGTAAAGACCATGACCGGCCTGATTCTTGGCAGCCCGCGTTATATGTCCCCCGAGCAGGTCATCGGCCGCGCGCTGGATCACCGTACCGATATTTTTTCACTCGGCGTGGTGCTGTACGAGACGTTGACGGGCACGCCGCCGTTTGATGGCGATAACGTCAATGCCATCATGTACGCCACGGTCAACCACCCGCCGCCGCCGCCGTCCAGCGCCAATGCCGATGTGCCGACCATGCTCGACCTGATCGTCGCCAAGGCGCTGGCCAAGACGATCGATGAACGCTACCAGAGCATGCGCGAATTCGCCCAGGATCTGAACGAAGTCAAGCGCCAACTGGCGAGCGCCGCACCCGGTGCGAAAATCATCGCCACCCAGGCGCCTTCGCAACCCAAGCCGGTTTCGCTCGATGCCCTGGGTATCGGCGGCCGCTATCAGAAAAAAGAAGCCGAAGAAGAGGTCAAACCGCTCAAGCTAGCCAAGAAATTCGATTCCTTCGACGCCACCTTGAAACTTGCGGCCATGACCAACCAGACGGCCGATTTTTCGGATTACATTTCCGAAACGCAGAAAATGCGCGCCTACAAAGGAGAAGCACCCAGCCAGCCGGTTGCTCCACAATCGGCCCCTGTCAAGCGCGCGCCAGCGCTGGCAGCAGCACCCGTGCCGGCCGATACCACCCCCACCCTGCAACTTGATGCGTATGGCGAACCGGAGCCCCAAAGCCGCCTGCCCATGTATGTCGCGCTCGGTATTGTCGCCTTGCTGGCGGTGCTGGCCATCGGCCTGTCGATTGCACTGATCCTGCGTTAGGCAAGATCACCTGCGCGCGGCGCCGTCAGTCCGCGCCGGCAATTCGTTTGCCGGCGGCCACCTTCTTCGGCTCGCAGACGGTCGGTGTCCGTGCGAGGTTCAACGGTTTGGCTCCCAGTCCGGCAAGATAGATATCGACCATGCCTTCGGCTTCCCTGGCCAGCGGAAAATAGCCGGGGTCGAGCACCCAGTTGGCAATCAGCCCATCGATCATGGCATGCATGCCGATGGCGGCACGACGCGGGTTTACCGTTGCCGGGAGCTGTCCCTTGTCGATGGCATGACGAATCCCCTCCTCCACCTGCAACAGACAGGCGTTACGGCCCTCCAGCTGACGTTCGCGCATCGGGAGCATATCGGCCACGAATTCGCATTTATGGCAAAAAATATCGAATACGCGCTGCAATTGTTCGTCGCTTGCGGTGCGCACCAGCACATTGATGGCGCAGGTGCGGATATAAGTCAATGGGTCGTTGAGTGACTGGTCGCCGGAACGTATCACCATTTCTTCCATCGGCAGGGTGACCCGCTCCATCATTGCATCGAACAGATCGGCCTTGTTTTTGAAATGCCAGTAAATCGCGCCGCGGGTCAGGCCAGCAGCCTCGGCGATTTCGTTCAGGGAAGTGCGCGAGACGCCCTTTTCGTTGAATACCCGTTCCGCCGTATCCAGCAACAGACTGCGCGTCTCGTTGGCTTCCTCTTTGGTCTTCCTGGCCATCCTTGTGCTGCTCCTTGGCTGCTTCTCGTACCGCTTTTCTTTAACGCCGCCACCCGTTTTGTGGTGCCAGCAACGTTGTCATGCAGATTTCACTTTACATACATGCACGTATGTATGTATCCTACCCGTTATCCCGTTTTTCCGCAAGTGCGCCCGCCTTGGCTTGCCTTATGTCAATTTTCGTACTTCACTCTAAATTTTCGTACTTCATTCTCAATTTCCGCACTTCATTCGTTATGACCACTATTGCCGCAGAAAAGGAACGTTCAATGATATCCACCCCTGTCTCCGTCCGGGCCCTCGGGCCCCAAACTGCAGTAGCCGCCGCGATCGCGGTGACATTGATGCTGGCCTTGAGCGCCTGCGACCGTGGCGCGGGCGCCGCCGGCATGAGCGGTATGCCCCCGGCCGCCGTGACCTACCAGACGGTGGCCCCGCAGGAAGTCAGCGTCGAGCAGGAATATGTAGCGCAGGCCAATGGTTCACGCGAGGTCGAAATCCGCGCGCGCGTCAACGGCATCATCGAAAAAAGGCTCTATGCCGAGGGCAGTTTCGTCAAGGCGGGCACCCCCCTGTTTCGTCTCGACGCGGCCACATACGCCGCCGCTGCCGCACAGGCCGAAGCCACGCTCGACAGCGCCGACGCCAATCTGAAACAGGCCGAACGCGAATACAACCGCCTGAAACCGCTGATCGACGCCAAGGCCATCAGTCAGAAAGAATGGGATAGCGCGGCCTCCGCTTTCGATGTTGCCCGCGCGCAGCAAAAACAGGCGCAGGCGCAGCTGACCAGTGCCAGGGTCGATCTGGGATACACCAATATCGTGGCGCCGATTTCCGGTTCGATTGGCCGCGCGCTCAAGATGGAAGGCTCGCTGGCCAATGCCGCCAGCGACAGCCTGCTGGCGACGATGGCGCAGACCGATCCGATTCATGTCAACTTCTCGATCACCGAGAACGAGCGCAACAGCGCCCAGGCCGAGCTCGCCTCGGGTGCCCTGAAGTTGCCGCCCGGTGGTTATGTGGTCAGGCTCAAGACCTCCGAGGGACAGGCGCTGAAACCCGTCGGCAAACTGAATTTCACCGATTACAAGGCCGACGCCAATACCGGCACCTACGCCGCGCGCGCCGAATTTCCGAACGCCGACGGCGTGCTTACGCCCGGCCAGTTTGTGCGCGTGGTGCTTACGGGCGCCAGGCGTCCCGGCGCCATCGTGGTCCCGCAGCGCGCGGTGCTTGACGGGCCGACGGGCAAATATGTGTACCTGGTCGGCAAGGGTCAGGATGGCAAGCCTGCCGCAGAACCGCGCCCGGTGGTACCTGGCGAATGGGTCTCGCTTGAGGGCAAGGAACACAACGGCTGGGTGATCCGCGACGGACTCAAGGTGGGCGACCAGGTGGTTATCGACGGTATGGCACGAATCTTCTTCCCCGGCCAATCTCTCCATCCGATGACCGCCGCCGAGGCCGAAGCTGCCGCCAAGGCCGCAGCGCAGGCGCCGGGCGGACCCGCCGGCAAGCCCGAGGCGGAAAAGCCGGCCGAAAAACCCGCCGACAAACCCGCCGCCAAGTAAGCGCAAAGGATATCCCCAATGTTTTCACGTTTCTTCATTGACCGGCCCATCTTTGCCTTCGTGATCTCGATCTTCATCGTGATCGCGGGCCTGGCGGCCATGCGCGCGTTGCCGATCGCGCAATATCCGGAAATCTCGCCGCCTGTAGTGCAGGTGATTGCGGTCTATCCCGGCGCTTCCGCCGAGGTGATCGAACAGACCGTCGCCACTCCCATCGAAAATGCGCTGACCGGCCTCGAGGGCCTGATGTACATGTCCTCGACCTCGACCTCAAACGGCACCGTCACCATCCAGGTGACCTTCGAGATCGGCACCGATCCCGACAAGGCCGCGCAAAACATCAACAACCGCGTCAAGCAGGTCGAGGCCAAGCTGCCCCAGGAAACGCGCCGCCAGGGCGTCACGGTCGAAAAAGGCTCGTCCGCCTTCCTGCAGGTGCTGGCCTTCTATTCGCCCGACGGCCGCTTCAACGATCTGTATACCTCCAACTATGTGACGCTGAATGTGCTGGACAACATCAAGCGCATTCCCGGCACCACCAATGTGCAGATCTTCGGCGCCAAGGACTACGCCATGCGCATCTGGCTGAAGCCGGATCGCATGACGCAGCTGAAAGTGACTGTCGATGAAGTGACGCGCGCGCTCAACGAGCAAAACGCGCAGTTCGCCGCCGGCAAGATCGGCCAAAGCCCGAATGGCGGCGGCCAGGAAATGGTCTATACCATTACCACCAAGGGCCGCCTGATTGCCGCCGAAGAATTCGAGAACATCATCGTGCGCTCCAATCCGGACGGCAATCGCCTGCGCCTGAAGGATATCGCCCGTGTCGAACTCGGCTCCAAGGACTATGATTTCATCGGCCGCGTCAATGGCCAGCCGGCCACGCTCATCGGCATTTTCCTGCAGCCCGGCGCCAATGCGCTCAGTGTGGCTGAAGACGTCAATACCACTCTCACCAAGCTGAAGGCGCGCTTCCCCGAGGGCCTGACCTATTCCGTGCCCTACGACACCACGCGTTTCGTAAAAGTGTCGATCCGCGAAGTGGTGAAGACCCTCGCCGAAGCCATGGCCCTGGTGTTTCTGGTGGTGTTCCTGTTCCTGCAGAATTGGCGCGCCACGCTGATCCCGTTCGCCGCGGTGCCGGTGTCCCTGATCGGCACTTTTGCCGGATTGCAACTGCTCGGTTACTCGATCAATACCCTGACCCTGTTCGGCATGGTGTTGTCGATCGGCATCGTGGTGGACGACGCCATCGTCGTGCTGGAAAACGTCGAGCGCCATATGCATGAAGACGGCCTGCAGGCGCGCGAGGCCGCGATCAAGGCCATGCACGAAGTCACGGGCCCGGTGATCGCCATCGTGCTGGTGCTGGTCTCGGTATTCGTGCCGATCGCCTTCCTCGGCGGCCTCACCGGCGAACTGTATCGCCAGTTCGCGGTGACGATCTCGATTTCGGTGGTGATTTCCGGCCTGATCGCGCTGACCATGACGCCCGCGCTGTGCGTGGTGGTACTGAAAGGCCAGGCGCGCACGCCGGGGCGCTTCTTCACCTGGTTCAACGGCTGGTTCGCGCGCGTCACGCGGCATTACACCGGGGGCGTGCTGTGGATGATCCGGCGCGGCGCGCTGGGCGTGATCCTGTTTCTCGGCATGGTTGTCATCACCGCCGGCCTGTGGAAGTTCACACCAGGCTCGCTGGTGCCCGACGAGGACCAGGGTTACTACATCGCCGCCGTGTTCCTGCCGGAGGGCTCTTCGCTGGAGCGCACCGACAAGGTGATGACCGAAGTGGTCGCCGCCATCCGCTCCAATCCGGCCAATGAATACGTGATCGCCTTCACCGGCTTCGACTTTCTGGGCGGCGGCTACAAAAACAGTGCGGCTACCGTCTTCGTGACGCAGAAGCACTGGGACGAACGCAAGATTTCCACCCAGCAACTGGTGGGCGAGTTTTTCATGAAGACCGGCGGCATCAAGGAGGCGCTGGTGCTGGCCTTCAACCCGCCGCCGATCTTCGGCCTCGGCAACACGGCCGGCTTCGAGGTCTATTTGCAGAACCGGGGCGAAGGCGGAGCGGCCAAGCTGGCCCAGGCCATCGGCGCCATCCAGGGCGCAGCCAGCCAGAGCAAGATCCTGGCCGGGGTGCAGACGCTGTGGAAATCGTCATCGCCGCAATTGAAAATCGATGTCGATCGGGAAAAAGCCAAGGCGCTCGGCATCCCGCTCGACAGCGCCTTCAACACCCTGGCCGCGACGCTGGGCACCTATTACGTGAACGATTTCAATAAATATGGTCGCGCCTGGCAGGTGCTGATGTCGGCCGACAGCCAGTACCGCAAGCGACCGGACGATATCGGACGCATCTATGTGAAAAGCGATCGCGGCGCCCTGATCCCGGTCTCGGCGTTCGCCAAGGTGGAATATTCCGCCGGGCCCGACACGCTGGATCGCTACAACAACCTGCCCGCGGTGAAGTTGCTCGGGCAGGCCGCGCCAGGCCACTCGTCCGGCGAGGCCATCACCGAGATGGAAAGGATCGCCGCGCAGGTACTGCCGTCCGATATGAGCTATGACTGGACCGGTTCCTCGTTCCAGGAGAAACGTTCTTCCGGCACCTCCGGTATCGCGCTGGCCCTGGCGGCCCTGATGGCCTTCCTGATTCTCGCCGCGCAATACGAAAAATGGTCCTTGCCGCTGTCGGTGCTGCTCGCGATGCCCTTCGGCATCTTCGGCTCGCTGTTCGCCATCTGGCTCGTCAGTCACGTCGGCGTATTCTTCGGCAGGGCGCAACTCACCAATGACGTGTACTTCCAGATCGGATTGGTGACCCTGCTGGGCCTTTCGGCCAAGAACGCGATCCTGATCGTGGAATTCGCCGTCTACAAATCGGCGGAAGGCATGTCGGCTGCGGCCGCCGCGCTGGAGGCTGCGCGCCTGCGCTTCCGCCCCATCCTGATGACCTCGATGGCCTTCATTCTCGGCGTCATGCCGCTCGCCCTGTCCTCGGGGGCCGGCGCCGGCGCGCGCCATTCCGTCGGCACCGGCGTGATGGGCGGGATGCTGGCCGCCACCTTCCTGGCCATATTTTTCGTGCCGCTGTTTTACAAAATCATCACCGACCGAAAACTCACCGAGACCAAGAGCGCAAAAGAGATCGTCGATGAAGCCGAACTGGCACATGCGCGTTCCACCGGCAGCATCAAGCCGCCGATGCACACGCCATTGAACAAAGGAGATTTCAATGATTAAGCTGCCGATGCGATCTCTTGCGAGTATTGCCGTCGTCACTACCCTCGCCGGTTGTGCGGTGGGCCCCGATTACAAACGCCCGGCGCTGGAACTGCCGCAGACCTGGCCGGCGACCCCCGCCGGCGCCGCGGCTGTCGCCGGCGATAACGCACGCTGGTGGACGATTTACGGTGATGGCAGGCTGAATACCCTGGTGGATGAAGCGCTGCACAACAACACCGACCTGGCGGTGGCCGTCGCCCGCCTGGCCGAGGCCGAGGCGCAACTGGGCATTGTGCGCAGCGACCAGTTTCCCTCGGTATACGGCACCGCGGAACGCAGTCGCGATCGCGCCACCGGCGCCGGCAGCTTCACCCAGCCCGGCGTGCCGCTGCAAACCACCACCAACCGGGTGGCGCTGAATGTGTCCTACGAAATCGATTTCTGGGGCAAGTACCGTCGCGCCACTGAAGCCGCGCGCGCCGAGCTGCTGGCCTCCGAGGCGGCGCGCGACACGGTGCGGATTTCCCTGGCCGCACAAGTCGCCACCGCATACTTCAATCTGGTCGCGCTGGACCAGCGCCTGGATGCGACGCGTCTCGCCGTACAGCGCTCGAAGGAATCGTTGGACATGCAGAAAGTCCGCTTTGATGCGGGCGTGGTATCCAGCTTCGAGTACCAGCAGCGCCTGGCCGAGCATGAGGCCAATCTGGCGCAGTTGCCGCCGGTGGAACGCGACCGCGCCGCCACCGAACGCGCGCTGGCGGTGCTGCTCGGCCGCTCGCCGCGCGCGGTGATCGATGCGCAGATCGAGCGCAGCAAGGCCGATGCCATGGCGACCGCCGATACCGGCGCGCAGGTCGCGCTCGCCGTTCCCGCCGGCCTGCCTTCGGACCTGCTGCTGCGCCGGCCCGATCTGCGCGAGGCCGAGCAGAAGCTGATCGCCAGCAATGCGCGCATCGGCGTCGCCCGCGCCGCCTATTTCCCCTCGATTTCGCTGACCGGCCTGCTGGGCAGCGAAAGCGCCTCACTGTCCAATCTGTTCACCGGCCCGGCACGTATCTGGCATTTCGCCGGCGATCTCACGCAGCCGATCTGGACCGCGGGCAGTGTCGGTTCGCAGGTTGCAGTCGCCAGGGCGCGCAATGAACAGACGCTGGCGCAATACCGCAACACCATTGCCAACGCCTTTCGCGAGGTGCAGGACGCCGTCAGCGCACAGGCCAAGGCGCGCGAAATATTCGATGCCGAAAGCCGGCGCGTCAGCGCCCTGAACCAGTCCTACTCGTTGGCCAAGCTGCGCTTTGCGAGTGGCGTGGCCAGCCAGCTGGAGGTGATCGATAACGAACGCAGTCTGATCAACGCCGAGCTGAACCGCATCGAAGCCGAGCGCGCCTTCCGCGCCGCCGTGGCCGATCTGTTCAGGGCCATGGGCGGCAGCAGCGTTGCGCCCGCCAAGGGTTAGTCAGCGCAGGGATTTCTCGAGGCGGGCGAGTTTCAGATCGCCCGCCTTGGGCGTCCAAAGCTCGGGGCTCACCGGAAAAGCCTTGAGCTTGCCGGTGAGTTGGTAGCCGCGGCGCTGGTAGAAGGCGATCAATTCGCTGCGCACCGTGATCACGTCCATCAGCATTTTTGTCACACCCCATTCGCGCACCACAGCGGCTTCGGCCCCCGCCATCAATCGCTTGCCGATGCCCTTCGCCTGCAAACCGGGATTGACCGCAAACATGCCCAGAAAGGCGGCTTGTTCGCCGTCCTCGCTGACGCGTTGCAAATGCACCGAGCCCAGCAGCATACCGCCGTCAAAGCACAGCAGGATCATCGAGCCCGGCGCTTTGATCAGCGCGACGATCTCGGCTTCGTGGGTGCGCACGCCGTCGAGCAAATCCGCCTCGGTGGTCCAGCCGGCGCGGCTGGAATCGCCGCGATAGGCGGCATTGACCACCGCGACAATGGCGGCGGCGTCAGCGGGTTGGGCGATGCGAAAACTCAATTCGGACATGGCAAGCAGAAACTAGAAAGCGCCGAGAGGCGGGTTACAGAATTTGAAACTCCAGCACTGGCGCGCCTTTCCAGCCATTTTTGGCTCAAACGCCGCGCCAGTGCTGGAGTTTTGTTTTTATTTGTGCAGTATGCGACTCAGTCCTTCTTGACCGGCGCCCCACTGAAATCGACGCTCGCCTGCGTCGCCAGCCACACCATCGCCGTCCACGCCGCCACAGTCTGCTTCAGGTTAGCCGGATCCACCTTGTCGAGGGTGTCGTTGGCAGTATGGTGCAGATCAAAATAGCGGTTGGCGTCCTGGTGCATGGATACCGCGGGCAAATTGTGGGTGCCGCCGATATGGCCGAGGTCGGAAGAAGCCTTGCCGGTGTTGGGGCCCATCTCGATGCCCAGCGGCGCCAGCATCGGGCCCAGTTCCTTCAGCCACGGCAGCGACGCTTCATTGACGCCGGTATCCAGTCGATACACCCGATCGGAGCCAAGGTCGGCTTCGGCAACAAGCTGGTGGCGATCGCCGCCATGCGTCCGGGTGTAGGCAAAAGCGCCATCGAAGCCGTTTTCCTCATTGGCAAACAGCACCACGCGGATGGTGCGCTTCTGTATCACGCCCTGCTTTGCGCTGACATCACGCAGGATCTTGGCGGTCGCCACGGTGATGGCCACACCGGCGCCGTCGTCGATGGCGCCGGTGCCCAAGTCCCACGAATCGAGGTGGCCGCCAATGGCGACGATTTGATCGGGCTTCTCGCTGCCGCGCATTTCGGCCAGCACATTGAAGGACTCCATATCGGCGTGCGTCGCGTTCTGCATGAACAGCGAAAGTTTTACCGGCTGCTTCGATTGCACCTGGCGGCGGATCAGATCGCCGTCGGGCGTCGATACCGCTGCCGCCGGAATTTTTGTGACCCCGTCCTTGTAAATCATCATGCCGGTATGCGGCATGCGATCGTGATCGGTGCCCACCGAGCGGATCACCACCGCCAGCGCGCCGCGCTTGGCGGCTTCGACCGCGCCATTGCCGCGACCGGGCACCGTCTTGCCGTAGCCGCTGCCGTCGCGCGTGCGCTCCATGGCGTTGTCGATATACACGATGCGGCCCTTGGCGCGATCGGAGGCGTCATTTTTCAGCGCGTCGAAATTTTCGTAGTACGCCACCTCGGCGCTAATCCCCTCGGCCGGCGTGGACACGCTGTTGCCCAGCGCCGCCACCGTGAGCGGCTGCGGATAAGGCGCGACGATTTCGGCGCGCGCCACACCGCGAATCCAGGCATTGATGTGCACCGGCTCGGTCCATACCCGGTCGAACCCCAACGCCGTCAGCTTCGCCTTGGCCCAGGCCACGGCGGCGGCATCGCCCGGCGAACCGGCCGAGCGCGGGCCGACTTCGGTGGTAAGTGAAGCGACCAGATCGTAGGCGAGATCGCTGCTCTGCGCCTGCGCCATCGCCTGGCGCGCGACCGCGAGATCGGCATCCGGATAATGGCTGGCGACCGGGCCCATGGCGGTGCAGGCAGCGAACAGGAGCGGCATGGCCGTCAGCGAAGCGATGCGGCCGATCCGCATCAGGGAAAAAGCGGGGAAGGAAGCAGATTTCATTGGCACCTCGGTAAAAAAGTGCTGTCACCTTAGCATATCGAGGGTTGACGATGAAGGCCTGCGGGGTGCCGGCAACCCCGAAGCGGGATGATAACCGCGTCATGCGGCAATATGAATCCGCGCCTTGATGTGCTTCAGGCCGGCCACGATGGTGAAGGTCATGATGACCAGCAAAGACCATGAACTCCATTTGCCGATATGAACCGATGACCAGGCGCCCATTTGATTCGGATATTTCCAGATGCCAAGCAAGGTGCTGATATTTTCAGCCAGCCAGATGAAAAAACCGATCAGCACGAACGACAGCAATAAGGGCATGTTGCGCTCGCGGTCGTAAGGCCGAAACAACACGGAGGATCGGGCATACAGTCCCAGTGCGCAGGCGGCGAGGTACCAGCGATAGTCGCCGATGAAATGATGGGTGAAGAAGTTGGCATAAATCAGGACCGCCATCATGGCGGCCATCCAGTACGGCGGGTGATGCCGCACGCGAATATCGAACAGGCGCCATGCCTGAATGATGTAGCTGCCGACGGCGGCATACATGAACCCGGAAAAAAGCGGAACGCCCAGCAGCTTCGTATAGGCAAAATCGGGATAGGACCAGGCGCGAATGCCGCTCGAGGTCTTGAACACCTCCAGGCAAAAGCCCAAAACATGAAACAGGCAGATCGCCTTGAGCTCGTCGGCGGTTTCCAGCTTCGTCCACAGCATCCACGCCTGGATGGCGAGGGCGATGAACAACAGCGCGTCATAGCGCGGAATAAACCACAACCCGTCGCGCGGTAACAGGAACACGGCCGCAAAGAACAGGCCGGCAAACAGGCAGGCGCGCACTTCCTTGGCACCGAAGTAAAACAATTCGAGCGCATAGCGAGGGACTCCGGCCGGACCCGGTCGATGGCGCAGAGAGTGCAATGAATGCAGATGATTGTCCAGCACCGAAATGGGCATACGTATGGTTATTGCTGCATAAAAAGTGGATCAAGCAGACAAATTTCCGGGAGACCCGAGTAGTGATTTTGCTTCGAGAATGTGTACTCTTTATGATTTTTTGCGATCGCTGCAGAGCTGGCGATTGCGGCGCAAGGGCACGGGCGGACAAACAGCAAAAAGCAGGACCGGAGATGCATCCCATAAAACGCCGGATTGATTTTTCAATGCGTTCTACTTATTGAAGGCAGCCGGCAATAACGGCACCCCAAACGCAAGGGCAAGGACTACCTGCACAGGTAGGAATGGAAACCCTGGAAGAAAAATTTCTCACATTCAACGTTTGGGGCGGTAGCATATGCGCCGGACGGATTGTGCGCATCTGCTGCACGCGTCTATCTATCAAACTCCGGGGAGAAGATTAATGTCATTCCGTTTTTTGCCCGCGATCGCGCTGGGCCTGCTTTTTTCCGCTTTGCTTACGGCATCAGCCGCCGAGACGCCCGTACCTATAGCGGCGTTTGTAAAAGCGAGCAACTTCAGCCAGCCTCGTCTTTCACCAGATGGTAAATATCTGGCGGTACAGGTGGTACAGGAAATCGATGGGCGCGACACCAAGCTCATGACAGTTTACGAGCTGGCAACCTTCAAACCCGTGAGTACGCTGAGGTTGCCTTTATTCGAATTGCCACTGGAGTTTTATTGGGTCAGCAACACACGACTGGTGGTCGTCAAGGGACAGGACGCAGGCTACCTTGAGCAGCCTATATTTCTCGGCGAAATTGTCGCGACCGACTTCGATGGTCAACACCAGCAATACATCTACGGCTACCGCCGGACTTCGTATCGGCAGGGTGGCGCAGCGACTTATGGCGACGATTATGGTTGGGGCGATGTCCACAGCATCCCTGACCAGAACAATGGCAAGTTTTTTCTGCGCGAGCGTAAGTGGGACAGAGGACGTGCGCTTGCAGATCGCAGCCTGCTTTATGAAGTTGATGCGGTCTCCGGTATACGCACATTGGTTGCCGATGTAGGCGCAAAGGACATGCGTTTCCTCTTTCAGCATGATGGCAAACCGCGTATTGCTTTTGGCGCCGACATTAACGCCCATGAAATCGCTTTTTTGCGCAACAAGGAAGAAGAAAAATGGAGCCCGCTGTCAAAAGAGGAGCTTGGCGCCCACTTTCGTCCATTGATGTTCGCCCCGGACGACCAGGATTTTTATCTGCTGTTCAGCGAAAAGGGCGGGCCTGCCGCGCTGATACGCCAGTCGATGAAAAATGCCCAACGCAAGCTCATTGCGAGTGATAAAGACGGCGACCTTGACATGATCCAATATGGACCGGGGACCCATCAGCCTTTTGCAGTTGCAAGCAAAATCGGAATCCCGTCAGTTCAATATATTGACGAGACATCTCCAGAGGCACAATTGCACAGGGCCCTCAGCAAGCAGTTTCCGGGGCAGTATGTTGACTTCGCAACGTTTTCGGCGGACGGCCAAAAATTGCTTTTCATCGTCAGCAGCGACCGGGAGCCGGGTGAATATTATATTTTCGACCGGGATACCAAGAATGCCGAATTTCTGGTCGCGACCCACCCCTGGATTGATGCCTCGCGCATGCCGGAACGCAAACCGATTCACTTCAAGGCTCGCGACGGGCTGGAAATGCACGGCTACCTGACCTTGCCACCCAAACGCAGTGCGCAAAAATTGCCTTTGGTCCTACTGCCCCATGGCGGCCCAATCAGCGTCCTCGATGACTGGTTCTGGGATCCGGACGCAGCTTTTCTTGCCAGCCGCGGTTACGCAGTGTTGCAGGTAAATTACCGCGGCTCTGGCGGGCGCGGGGAAAATTTCTTGCACGCCGGTTATCGCCAATGGGCAACCGGAATGCAGCAGGACCTGATTGACGGCGTTCGCTGGATCGAGGCAGAAGGCGTCGCTGATCCCGCACGCGTTTGCGTATACGGCGGCAGCTTTGGCGCTTATGCGGCGATGATGACCGCGATACTGGAGCCCGAGATGTTCAAATGCGCAGTTGGTTACTCCGGACTTTATGACCTACCGATGCTGCTGACTGGCGACAGGGCCAAGCGATTCGACCAAGTATTCAACTTCTGGTCCGAGGCAATGGGCAACGACCTGGAAGCGCTGAAGAAAGATTCGCCAACTTACCTGGCCGAAAAAATCAAGATGCCGGTTCTACTGGTGCATGGCGAAAAAGATGAAACGACGCCACCCGCCCAAGCCGAAGCCATGCGCAACGCTCTCAACAGGACCAACAAAAGCGTCGAATGGATGATGGTCCCCAAAGAAGGCCACGGCTTCTACGCAGAAAAGAACCGCATCGCCTTCTACGAAAAACTCGAAGCCTTCCTCGCCAAGAATCTCGGACCCTGATTTCGCAAATTGAAACTCCAGCATTGGCGCGGCGTTCGGAGCATTTTTATCTCAAAACCCGCGCCAATGCTGGAGTTTGCATTTTCGGCTTGAACGATTCCGGCTACCTTACCCCGGCCGCCGCAGCAGATTGATCGCCAGCCCGCCCATCACCAGCGCCATCGCGATCAGCTTCCAGGCCGGCAGCGGCTCATGCAGCCACCAGCTGGAGGCCGCGATGCCGAACACCGGCACCAGCAAGGCCATCGGTGTGACCGTCGCCGCCGGATGGCGCGCCAGCAGCCAGCCCCAGGCGGCGTAGCCGAACATGGAATTGGCGGTGGCCTGCCAGAACACCGCGAACCAGCTGGTGGCGTCGGCCTCGCGCAGGCCGGCGACGATGGCCGGCCAGCCTTCGAACAGCAGCGAGAGCGCGAACAGCGGCGGCGCCGAGAACAGGCTCGACCACACCACATAGGCCACCATGTTCACCTTGCCGGCGCGCTTCACCACCATATTGCCGCAGGCCCAGCTAAGGGCCGCCAGCAGGATCATGGCGAGACCGCCGACCGTGGTGCTGCCGTCGGTATGCGCGGCGATCACGACGATGCCGCCGGCTGCAAGTGCCAGCGCCAGCCACTGCATCGGCTTGACGTGTTCATGCGTCATCCGCATCGCGAGGAAGATGGTGAAGAACACCTGCATCTGGATTACCAGCGAGGCGAGCCCCGGCGAGATATGGCCCTGCATGGCGAGGAACAGCAGGCCGAACTGGCCGACGCCGATGAACAGGCCATAGGCCGCCAGATTGCGCCATGAAGCCTGCGGGCGCGGCAGGAAAAACACCAGCGGGATTGCGACCAGTGCAAAGCGCAGGGCCGCGAACAGCAGCGGCGGCAGATGCGTGAGCCCCAGTTTGATGATGACGAAATTGCTGCCCCAGATGGCAACAACGCCTAGCGCCAGCAGGAAGTGGCGCAACGGGAGTGCATGCGAAGTCATGCGCGGATTATACAGATGGCCGCCGTGCGCCTCGCCGCGCGCGCCTGTGCAATGCGATCAGGCAAGCACCTTGAAGACCAGCCACAGATTGGCCGCCGTGATCAGCGCAAACACCGTCCAGGCCAGCAGCCGGATCGGCAGCGCATTGGCGAACACGCCCATCACTTTGGCGTCGCCGGTCAGGCGCAGCAGCGGAAAGATCGCAAACGGCAACTGGAAACTCAGCACCACTTGGCTGAACACCAGCAATTTGCCGACCGCGCCCTCGCCCATCAGCCATACCGCCAGAAACGCCGGGACCAGGGCCAGCGCGCGCGTGATCAGGCGGCGCTGATAGCAGGGAATCTTGAGATCGAGAAAGCCTTCCATCAGGATCTGCCCGGCGATGGTGCCGGTGAAGGTCGAGCTCTGCCCGGCCGCCAGCAGGGCGATGCCGAACAGGGTGCCTGCCAGCGCGCTGCCCACCAGCGGCGTCAGCAATTGATGCGCGTCCTGGATCTCGGCGACCTCGTAATGCCCGGTGGCATGGAACGCCGTTGCCGCCAGAATCAGGATCGCCGAATTGATCAGCAGCGCAATCGACAAAGACATCACCGTATCCAGCGTCGAAAAGCGCAGCGCAAAGCGCTTGCTGGCGACGTCATTGCCGACCGCGCGCGTCTGCACGATCGAGGAATGCAGATAGAGATTGTGCGGCATCACCGTGGCGCCGAGGATGCCGATCGCCAGATAGAGCGCCTTGTCTCCCTGCAATGCCGATAGCGAGGGCACATAGCCGGCCGCGACGGCCGGCCAGTCGGGCTTGATCAGGAACAGCTCGACGAAATAGCAGGCGCCGATGGTCGCCACCAGGCCGAGAATGATCGCCTCGACCTGGCGAAAGCCCTTGCCCTTGAGCCCCAGCACGATCAGGGTATCGAAGGCGGTGATGGCGATGCCGGTCAGCAGCGAGACGCCGAACAGCAGGTTCAGCGCCAGCGCCGTTCCCAGCACTTCGGCGAGATCGCAGGCGACGATGGCCAGCTCGGCCAGCAGCCACAGCCCGCGATTGACCGGCGCGCTATAGCGTTCGCGGCAGGCGCGCGCCAGATCGACCCCGGCGACGATGCCGAGACGCAGGCTCAGCGTTTGCAGCAGGATCGCCGCGAGGCTGGACAGCAGCACCACAAACAACAGCTGGTAGCCAAAGCGTGAGCCGGACTCGATATCGGTGGCCCAGTTGCCGGGGTCCATATAACCGACCGAGATCAGCAACCCCGGTCCGGCGAAGCCGAGCATGCGCCGCCACAGCGGGGCATCGCGGCGGATGGTGATGCTGCCCTTGACTTCGGAGGGACAGAATGGCGCGGTGGCAGTGGTGGGCAGGCCGAACATGGGCAGGTGGAAGGTGCCGTCGCGGTGACGAACGATGAATACCGAATGGCGTCGATGGTAAAGCGGGCGCCGCACGCACGCAATGTCGGGCGACATATGGCTTACAGAATTTCTTTCCTTTCCCGGCCGATCCTTTTATCCTTCGCAGCTTGAGTTTGTCAGACGTACAAACGTTGGTCCTCGAAGGAGACTCCCTTGTTCAAATCCATATCTGCCATTGCGGCGGCACTGTTCCTGTCCGCGTCCGCGCAGGCTGCCCCTGTTTCTGTCTCTGGCCCCGCCACCGCCGCCGCTTCCACTGCGCCCGCCACTGCGCCCGCCAGTGCGACCAAAAAAGCCGATCTCCTGCCCTTCAGCGCCAGCGAGAAGACGCTGCCCAATGGCCTCAGGGTGATCGTGGTGCCGACCGGCTTTCCCAATATCGTCTCGCTGCAAATCCCGGTGCAGACCGGTTCGCGCAATGAAGTGGAGCCCGGCAAATCCGGCTTCGCGCATTTCTTCGAACACATGATGTTCCGCGGCACCAAGGCCTATCCGCCGGACAAATACCAGGAGATCATCACCAAATCCGGCGCGCGACAAAACGCCTACACCACCGACGATTACACCAATTACCACACCACCTTCGCCAAGGAAGACCTGGAAACCATCCTCAAGGTCGAGGCCGATCGCTTCCAGAACCTGTCCTATCCCGTCGACGCCTTCAAGACCGAATCGCGCGCGGTGCTGGGCGAGTACAACAAGAACAGCGCCAACCCGACCACGAAATTGTTCGAGGTGATGCGCGACAAGGCCTTCCAGAAGCACACCTACAAGCACACCACCATGGGCTTCCTCGCCGATATCGAGGACATGCCCAACCAGTACGAATATTCGAAACTGTTTTTCGACCGCTGGTACCGCCCGGAAAACACCACCGTGATCATCGCCGGCGATGTGAATGCCAAAGACGCGTTTGCGCTGGTGGAAAAATACTGGGGCAAGTGGAAGCGCGGCAACTACAAGGTGGCGATTCCGGCTGAACCCGCGCCGAACGGCCCGCTGTACGCGCATGTGACCTGGCCGGCGCCTACCCTGCCCTGGATCGCGGTGTCGTTCCGCTCGCCGGCATTCTCGACCACGGCCAAGGATTTCGCGGCGCTCGATACCCTGCTCTCGCTGTCCTTCGGCCGCACCTCGGATTTGTACAAGCGCCTGGTCGAGGATGAACAGAAGGTCGATCAGCTGTTCGATTACACGCCCGGCAATGTCGATCCCTCGCTGGCCACCATCGGTGCGCGCGTCAAGAAGCTCGAGGACGTCGTCTATGTGCGCGACGCCATCCTCAGGACTGTCGCCGGCTTGCGCAGCACGCCGGTGGCGGCGCAGCGCCTGGCCGATGCCAAATCGGCCGGCAAATACGGGCTGATCCGTTCGCTCGACAACACCGAGCAGATCGCCGGCACCCTCGCCCGCTTCGTGCGCTATCAGCGCCAGTTCGCGACCATCAATGATTACTACCGCGTGGTCGATTCCCTGACCCCGGAAGACCTGCTGGCCGCGGCACGCAAGTATCTGCGCGACGATGCGGTGGTGGTGGCAACGCTGTCGAAAGACGCCATGCCGAAAGCGATCGAAGAAACGCCCCAGCTGGCCTCGTTCGCGCCGGCACGCGATACCGCGACCGGCAATCTGCTGGTGCAGAAAACCGCCCTGCCGCAGATCCGCTTCAAGCTGCTGTTCACCGCCGGCGCGGCGCAGGACCCGCCGGGCAAGGAAGGCCTCGCCGCCTTGACCGCGGCAATGGTGACGCGCGCCGGTTCGAAGGAGCGCAAGATCGACGAGCTTTCCAAGCTGCTGTTCCCCATCGCCGGCAGCTTCAGCGATCAGGTTGATAAAGAGATGACCAGCTTCACCGGCGCCATCCATCAGGACAACTGGAAAAAATTCACCGATATCGCCCTGCCGATGCTGCTGTCGCCGGGATTCCGCGAGGAAGATTTCCGCCGTCTGAAAGATGCGCAGAAAAACGCCCTGCAACTCGACCTGAAGGACAACAACGAGGAAGAGTTCGGCAAGGAGCGCCTGCAAACGAACGTCTTCGCCGGCACGCCCTATGGCCATCCGGTGCTTGGCACCATCAAGGGCATCGAAGCGATCACGCTCGATGATGTGAAGAATTTCTGGAAGACCGCTTACACCCAGGGCGCATTGAAAGTCGGCATCGCCGGAAATGTCTCCGACGATATGGTCGCGGACTTGAACGAGGCCATCGCCAAACTGCCCGCCGGCGCCGGCCTGCCCGCCACTGCCGCCATCACCGGCAAGCGCCCCAGCGGCCTCGAAGTCGAGATCATCGAAAAGAACACGCGCGCCACCGCCATCTCCTTCGGCCTGCCGATCGCGGTGACGCGTTCGCATCCGGATTATCCCGCGCTATGGGTGGCCAAGACCTGGCTGGGCGAGCATCGCGCCTCCAACTCGCATCTGTATCAACGCATCCGCGAAGAGCGCGGCATGAACTACGGCGACTACGCCTACATCGAGGCCTTCCCGCGCGGCATGTTCCAGTTCTTCCCCGATCCCAACCTCGGACGCAAGGCGCAGTTGTTCGAAGTCTGGATCCGCCCGGTCGCGCCTGAGAATGCGCATATGGCGCTGCGCATCGCCCTCCACGAACTCACCAGGCTGGTCGATAACGGTCTCAGTAAAGAGGAATTCGAAACCACCCGCGACTACCTGATGAAAAACGTATTCGTGATGACCGCCACGCAGAACCAGCAGCTCGGTTACGCCATGGATGCGCAATGGTATGGCCTGCCCGAGTACACCAGGATGATGCGCGACGCGCTCGGCAAGATGACCGCCGCCGATGTCAACGCCGCGATCAAGAAACATCTCTCCGCAAAGGATTTGTCGGTGGTGTTCATCACCAGGGACGCGGCGGGACTGAAGGCGAAATTGCTCAGCGATGAATTTTCGCCGATCAAATACGACGGACAGAAATCCAAGGCCTTGCTCGATGAAGATCAGCTTATCGGCAATCTGAAGCTGTCGATCAGGCCGGAAGCCGTGGTGATTACGCCGGCGGAGAAGGCGTTTGCGGAGTAGCGCCAGCGTTTCCTGACACGCTGCATTTTAAAAACAAAACTCAAGCATTGGCGCGCCTTTCCGAGCATTTTTGCCTCGGAAGGCGCGTCAAATGGCGTTTCACGTTATTTTTTCATCGCCCGAAAAAGAAGACTTCTATTCGTCGTGGTTTTCGCGTATCCATAATCCCCATGTTACCCAGCTGATGCAGTTTGATAAGGATTAGCCTGAATATGTGGAAGCAATGGACCGGTCAACTAAATGATGCAGGCCAAGAGTGGCATGCGGTGCTAAACATTGATCGCGACCGTCAGGACTCGGGACGCATGCTGTTGTTCGAAATAAAAGACCAGACCAAATGGAGACACGCTAGCCTTAATAATCTCTCGGTCTCATATTCGAGTTTTACGGCAGACGCGGAGTTTTCCCCATATCCGTTTGGCCTTTCATTGGATCAACAGCAGCAACTAGAACCAACGGGCATATTTGGTGGAACTATAGTCGGCAACTTTATAGGCACTGAGCTAAGCGCTACACTCAATACTCCAAGTGGACCACAAGGAACCAACGGTCAATTGACAGTCGGTTGTGTCGAAACAGACGCGCCGTCTAAGTCGGACCACTGCTTTACTTGGCCCCAATTTAAAGAATGGGTTTCGAGCCTGCCGCTCGCGAACTGTCCGCTGATCTTTCGTGGACATGAAAAGGCCGAATATCGATTGCGGACCAGTCTCCATCGTGCAGGCAGGCGAGACCTGATCAGATACGTACAAGAAGATCTTCCTATCCTCAATGGATACGTGAGTGGCGTTACCGGCCGTACCTACCGGCTAAAGGATTTCGATGACTACAATAATCTCCTTAGCCTTGCACAGCACCACGGATATCCGACTCCGCTACTTGATTGGACCGAGTCGCCTTACATAGCGGCATACTTTGCCCTTCGCGGTACTGCTTCAACCGATAACGGGAACTGTCGAATTTATGCGTTTGACACTGCCGCTTACCGGTGCAATGTTGGGGCTGATGAAGGAGCTCTCGAAGATCCACACCTGAACCTATACGCGATTCGAGCTGCTTCCCGAGATCACGACAGAGCGCTCGCTCAGCAATCCGTCCTTATGTTATCAAACGTCGCCGAAATAGAAGCTTTGATTGTTAAAGCGGAGAAGCAGACCTGCAAGCGGTACCTCACAAAGATCGACCTTGTGAAGTCAAATGCGAGAGCCGCACTAGATGACCTTCGTATGATGGGGATTACAGAAGCGTCAATATTCCCTGGCCTGGATGGAATATGTAGGGCGCTGCGAGATCGCTTTTTTACAACCGCGCATGAGAACGCTTGAAACACTTGAGGGCAGTGTCGATATTCTTGCAAGGAACGAAACACATTCCGATGAAACAGTAAGCGAAAAATAAAACCCCAGCATCCGCGCGCCTTCCCGAGCATTTTTGTCTCGGAAGGCGCGCCAAATGGCGCTCTACATTTTTTAGCGAGCTAGTTCAATCCTGCTCAAACAACTCGCCGCCCCAGGCTTCTGGATCAACATCCGCAATGGTTTCCGAGAACGTCCAGCTATAACCACCGATATCCTGCGCGCTGTACTGCCGCTCACCATAGGGCTGATCGGTGGGCGCATTGACGATGATTGCGCCGGCGCGCAGCGCCTGTTCGAAGTGCTGATCGACATCCCGCACCCGCACCGTCACCGAATAGTCCAGCCCCTCCGAAGAGGGAACACCCGCATGGTCGCGCCGCTGGGCGACAACGATGGCGCCTGTGCCAAAGGAAAGCTGGGCACGATGATCGCCGATGCGCAGGCGCTCGACGAAGCCGAATGCGCGGCACAGCCAATCGACCGCCGCGCGTATGTCGGGGTAAGCCAGGATCGGGATCACCACGGCTGATGGCATGGAACGGTTGTTCATCGCAGCGACTTGCTCGTGCGGGAGATTCATGGCCATTGGCTCCTTGAGCGGCGACAAGAGTTCAACCCTGAAGTGAGAAATGCAATCGGCCAGACGTTAATAATTTTGACTAAGCGCATAGACCGCCTGCACCACCTTGGCCATGCGTCGATAATCCAGCTTCTCATAGGTATCGCCGGCGCGATGGTACTGATGGTTTCGCAAAAAAGCCGTGTCGGTAATCATCAGCGCCGGGAAGCCTGCGTTCCAGTAACTGAGATGGTCGGAAAAATCGATGCCCTGCAGCAGCGGCGGCGCATTGATCGAGAACACCGGCAAATCGGAAGCACCGGCCATCAAGGCTTTGGCTTTGCGCGTCGCGTCGAAATCGCCAAACTTGCCGACGATGGCGATGAAGTCGCCGCGATCCGAATAAAGATGCGCCATGCCCGGAACCGGGTAGTCCTGGCTGTTGGGATCATCGCTGAAGGTTCCGATCATTTCCAGCGAGAGCATGAGGCGTACTTCGCGCTTGGCCGCCACCAGCGAACGCGCATGCCAGGCGCTGCCCATCTGTTCAGTGCGGAAATAAGGCGGTTCCTCGAGTGTATACGCCACCAGTTCGATGGCGCGTGCCTGTGGCTGGCGGCCGAGCAAACGGGCCAATTCCAGCAGGCCCGCGACGCCGCTGGCATTGTCATCCGCGCCGGGCGTATGCGAATCGGGCGTATAGCCGCGCGGGTCGTGCGCGCCTCGGCTCGCGTCGCCATGCGAATCGTAGTGGGCGCCGATTACCAGCAAGGGCCCCGAGGGCGGGCCGAAACGGGCGATAACGTTGCGGTACTTGACGCCATCGACGGCGACCTCCTGGGTGGACACCTCGGCACCGGTCGCCTTGAATGCATCGTGGATGTAATCCGCGCTCAATTCGAGATTATGGGATTGATCGAAGCTGCGGGGGTACAGGTCTACCGACAAATGTTTGACATGCGCTTCCAGCCGCACCGGATCGACCTGCGGCGGCGTCGAGGCGATGGGCGTCACCAGCGGTTGCGTGACGAGCGCGACCGAGGCCGCCGCAAGCAAGACGATAAATATTACCGGGACGATCAGCATGCGAATCCTCATTGCTTGAATTCAGGCTGAAAGCACCGGATGACGCCCGCCATCACTTCGGCTCCGGCATCTTTTGACTCAGAGTGCGGATAAAACCGGCGTCAAAATCCTTACCGGTTTCCTTCTTGAATTCCGCCACTTTGGCCCAGGCGCCAGCATAATCGCCACGGCCATACATGGCGCGCGCCCAGTGAAACAAGGTGTACTGCTTTCTGACTGCGGGCGAGGCCAGCGCTTCGGCAAACAAGGCGTCCGAGCGGGCCAGATATTTGTCCCACAGCTCCGGTGCCGAGGTCTTGCTCTCGACTGCGCAACCGGTATAGATCAGGGCCGCATCGGGAATGAATCCGGGTTGCAGGGCGCTCTTGGACTGTGCCAGCTCAACCATTTTCAGCGCCTCGCAATATTTGTTTCTATCGGTGAGCACCGAGGCAAACCCCCAGTAGACCTCGGCATTGTTCGGGTTAAGCAGCCAGGCCTGATTGAAGCGACGCATCGCGCCGGCCAGATCGTCCTGCTGGTAAAGCGTAAAGCCGCGATTCACCCAGGCCATGCTGGCCTTTTCGCGCGAGCCGAATTCCGCAACCACCGACGAGATGAATTTTTCGTCCCCCTCTTTCAGTGCCGGCACCTGGCTGCGATCCATGCCGCCGTACATCGGCATTTGATCGACAGGAACGTTCTGCGCCGCCGCGGAAAGGGCGACAAAGCCAGCGGCCACCAGCAACGCGCGGATGATGTTTTTTCGATTCATTGCAATGCCTGTCATTTCAGATATCGGCACTAGTATCAGCGACCTTTACGCCGGTTGCGGCGCAGGCTGTTGGCAAGAAAAGCGCACAAAGAGTTCGCTTCACTTTGCACCCTCGCGCAGGGTAGTGGCAGCCGCTGCTGCCGCACCGTTCAAATATCCGTCAATCATGTTAGCGACCGGCGCAAACTCTTCCGGGGTCAAGTTGGCAAATACCTTTGGTTCTTTGAAGTCGCGCATGAACACGGCGCGTTGCTCCAACTTCGCCTTTAGTGGCTCTGCCGCACTTAACTCGACAGCCGGATTCAGGACAAATATCTTCACCTCCATGGCAGCAACCGCCTTGTAGCGAGTGAGGCCAAGAAAGCTACGCGTGAACAGGCCGCTCTTGTCCATATAGCGCTCCGCGCAGGGGCCGCCAGAGCACTCCAGATCTGCCAGCACCCGTTTGTCGGCAACCACGACGACTGCCTTGACATCAAGCTCTTTGCGCAACCGGTCCAGTTGGGCCAATTGCGCGGGATTATCGAGCCACGCCCGCCCGTCGCTAGTTACCAGCGCGTTGATTTCATTCGCCTTGAACCCCACGGACGCGAGTTCGATGAGAACGAAACTGGCCGCCTTAAGCTGGGCGCTGAATGTCGACGTTGCCTTCTCGTTGATGTCCCAAGGGAAGCTGTAGGACTTGCTGAAGTTGTTGAATACCGTGGTGCCGACATGAACATGAACCGGCGCGCGATCGAGCGCGACCAGAATGCCGACTTTGCTGCCGGCGGGTAGCGCGAAGCTCGGCACAGGCGCCGCGGGCGCCGTCGCACACCCAGCCAAAACAAGCACGAAGAAACAAAGAAGACCAGTGCGGCGCATTGCGACTCCCTTTAGGTGAGAAGACGGTTGATTGAAATCCGGATAGCTCCGACAGCGCAGAATAAAAGCCCGGGAGCTTCAAGTCAATTTGCGCGCAGGGCACTTGCATCCAGGAACACTTGGAGGGTCAGCATCGATTTTCCTGGGGCGAACGTGGTCTGATCTTCGAGCACATTCACTAGCGAGTAGCAGTCAAAATCGTCGCACCAAAGCAGTAACCGATTAAAAGACAAACCCCAGCATTGGCGCGCCTTTCCAGACAAAAATGCCTGAAAAGGCGCGCCAAATAGCGTTCCGCATCAGCCGCCGCGCGTAGCGCCCGCGCGCGTGGTCTCGAACAGGAACCAGCTGCGCTTCTCGGCCTCGTCGATCCAGTTTTCCAGCAGGCTGGCGCCGGCGACATCGCCGTGCTCGTCGCACAGTTCATGGGTGGCGCGCATATAGGCGGCCAGTTGCTTGTTGTCCTCGCGCAGCTCGGCCAGCATATCCAGCGGCGTGACGAAATCGGCGTCGTTGTCGAGGATGCGCTGCAGGCGGGCGATATGGCCGACCGAGCGCAGCGTGGTGCCGCCGACTTTCCGCACCCGCTCGGCGATATCGTCGGTGATCGCGAACAATTCTTCCGCCTGATCATCGAGCAGCAGATGGTAATCGCGGAAGTGCGGACCCGACATATGCCAGTGGAAATTCTTGGTCTTCAGGTACAGGGCGTACACATCGGCCAGCAGGGTGGTGAGCGCGGCCGACAGGTCTTCGGTGGCCTTGGCCTTGAGGCCGGTCGGGGTATTGAGCGGCGCCTTGCGCAGCGCTTTGGCCTTCTTTACATTTTTCATGCGAACATCCTTCCAGGAAATGAGCAGACCGCGCACGCGATCTCGGACGAGGTAGAGGGGATCACGGCGGATGCCTGATCTTTTGCAATCATACGACAGCTAGGCGCATTGCCAAGCCCATCCGCAGCTAGGCAAGTCAATCATCACATGCTGGTAGATCCCCGGCCTGGCACTGCGGCGCATCGTCCTGCGCCAGACGTCTTGCGGCCAAGCACTTTCAGCATTGGCTCTCCCTGCGGATGCGGAGAGCGCTAGCGCGCGGGCCGCAACCACCTGTCGACCGCCAGGGCCCCAATCTTGCGGCCCATGGCATTGGCGACTTCAGTTGAATTGCGGTAGTGCACGCCGTCGTAGATGCGCGCCTCGGAAACCTCCTGGATGAAGGCATCGATGCTCGTCCAGCTGCGCGCCGCACCCTTCGCCGTCGGACTGTTGGTGCTCAGCACCGGCATTGGCCCGGTACCGATTTCGGCACGGATTACGGTTCCCAGCGCACTGGCCGAGATGCAATGCGCGCAGGGATATTCAGGATGCATCGGCGTATCGATGAACGGCAGCCATGATGGATCGCGCTCGGTGGCCTTGTTGCCATCCTTGTCGGCATTGCGAATGGCCGTGATCGGTCGCCAGAAACCGTAATGGTATTTGCCGTCAAACACCGCGATGAGGGCATCGTCGGAGGCCTGTGTGACGGCCGCAAACAGGCGCGCATTTTGCGTCAGGTCGCGGCCCGGCATATTCGCCACTGAGCGCACCACGCCGTGATAAATCGCCGGCCCGGTGGCTTCCCAGAAACGCGCGATATCGGTTTGCTCGGCGCTGCGGCGCGAACCGTTTTTGGCGCCCATGGTCTTGATCTCGTTATAGTCCCGTGCCCAAAGGGCGCTGGACAGTTTGGGCGGCGGCCCCGGCCGGAACTGGGCCGGGCTGTTCATCAGCCAGGGTTTGCGCGCCGACCATTGCACGAATACCGGTATCACCGTTGGCACATAGACCCCCGCGGTCGTATGCGGACGATAGGATTCATCTGCGCTCAAGACATCGTCGGCGCGAGACGCCAGCACTGCGGCGGCGGCTTTCTCGCCCACCGCGACGCCGTCGCTCTTTGCTTGGTCATCGGCAATCGCGGCCAATGCCGCCTGGTAGCTTGCCTCGATAACGGCTTGCTGGGTCGGAAAAAATTTGAGCAGCGTGCCGCGATTTGCGGCGGCAATGGCAGCCTCTATCGAGGCGCCCGCTGTCGGCTCCAGTTTCAGCGCCGAGGCAGGGTAGCGTTTGCTGATCGCATTGGCGGCTTCATATACGGCGGTATGGACGATGGCCAGCGCGCGATTGGCAGGTCCTGCCGGCGCCTTGGCCTCAATGGAGAGCTCGACTGCCTTGATGTTCCAGTCAACCACAATATCGGCATATGCCCATGGCGCAAAAAACAGCGTCGGCATCGTCATCAGCAAAACGGCTATTCGGAGCAATCTTGAAAGAATCATGATCATGTCTCCCTGTTGTGTGCCACGCAGGCGGATGGATCGGGCTGAACCTTGCAGCTCTGCGCATTTATACGCCGAACAACCCGGTGCGGGGCGCTTTTGCCGCGGTTTGCCGCGATTGCGACATGGGTTGTATGCGCGTGCACGGGAGGCTGCTACCAACGCCTCCTCACCTAGCCGCGATTGTCTCGGTATCGCATGATTTACTTGCAAACAAGAATAATTCTCATTAAGATTGATGTAGATCGAAGCTCACAAATCATTCGACGAAGATAAAGATGCCGCAGGCATCCCCATAACCACCCCTTCAGGAAAAAATCATGTCCAAATACCTTTTCGCCCTTGCCCTCGCATTCACCGCATCCACCGCCATGGCCGGCGCCAATTGTCCCGCCAATCCCAAGGCCGAATGGCTTTCCGAAGCCGAGGCGCGTGCGCGTATCGAGGCGCAGGGCTACCAAATCAAGAAGTTCAAAATCGATGGCAATTGCTATGAAATCTACGGCCACGACAAGGCTGGCAAGAAGGTTGAAATCTATTACGACACCAAGACCCTCGCGGTGATCAAGTCGGAAATCGAGAAGTAATTTTCGCGCCGGATGGCAAGAAGCGATGATCGGCGCGACCGCAAGGCGGGTACGGGTCTGGGATTTGCTGGTTCGTACTACGCATTGGACACTGGCAGCGCTGGTCATCGCCAATCTGCTGAACGAGGGCAGTTCGCCAATTCACCGCCAATTGGGAACTGCCGCATTGATCGTTGTTGCGGTGCGCCTGCTGTGGGGTTTTGTCGCGACAGGCTATGCCAATTTCGCGACGTTTCGGCCGGGAGCCAGAGCCTTCATGGCTTATGCCGCGACCATGCACAAGCAAAAGCCGAAACGCTACTTGGGCCACAATCCCGCCGCCGCGTGGATGATCGTGTTGTTGTGGGGCCTCGTCATCCTGCTGGGCATCAGCGGCTGGATGACGCGCATCGATTTTTTCTGGGGCGATGAATGGTTGCAGGATGTGCATGCCGCGATCGCCTATGTCTTGCTCGCAGCCGTGGCGGTACACATCACGGCTGCCCTGTGGATGAGCCGCGTCCATCGGGAAAACCTGGTTGCCGCGATGTGGCATGGCTTCAAGCGCGCGCCGGATAAATCAGCAGCCGATACCAGGGACGATGCACGCTGACAGGAGAAATTGAAGCCGGCGCGCAGCCGCTGCGCAAAGCGCGCCAGCCATGCGAGAATCGCGGCATGATCATTTACGCCGCCACCATCTTCGTCTCCGCCTTCCTGCTGTTCCTGATTCAACCGGTCATCGCCAAGCAAATCCTGCCCTGGTTCGGCGGCAGCGCGGCGGTATGGACCACCTGCCTGGTGTTTTTCCAGTTCGCCTTGCTGGCGGGATATTTCTATTCCGACTGGATGACGCGCAAGCTCGGCGCCAAACGCCAGGCGATCGTGCATCTGGTATTGGTTGGCGTGGCGCTATTGCTGCTGCCGATCATCCCCGATGTCAGCTGGAAACCGAGGGGCGATGAGGAGCCGAGCCTGCGTATCCTGCTGCTGCTGTCGGTGACCATCGGCCTGCCCTACTTCCTGCTCTCCACCACCAGCCCCCTGGTGCAAGCCTGGTTTGCGCGCAGCTACCCACAGGCCAGTCCCTATCGCCTATTCGCGCTGTCCAATCTGGCCTCGATGCTGGCGCTGCTGGGTTATCCATTATTGTTCGAGCCGTTTTTTACCACCAAACACCAGGCCATCGGCTGGTCGATCGGCTTCGGCTTGTTCGCGGCCCTGATTGCGGGCGCGGCCTGGTTTGGGTTGCGGAAAGAAGCAGCCTCGGCAGACGAGAGCTTGAGCCCTCTGCAAGCAAGCGAAATTGCAAGTGCGGAGGCGGCAGCCCCCGCCTTCGGCGATAAATTGCTATGGATCGCGCTGGCCGGTCTGGGTTCGGTGCTGCTGCTGGCGATCACGAACCATCTCACGCAGAACATCTCTTCCATTCCGCTGCTGTGGGTAGTGCCGCTGGCCATTTACCTGCTGACCTTCATCCTCTGTTTCGACGGCAAGAACTGGTACCGGCGCAAGCTCATGCTGCCGCTGTTGGCGCTCTTTATCGTGGCGATGGCCTATGCCCTGGCCGACAAGGACCTGCATTTCAAGCTGTATTTCCAGATCGGCCTGTTCTCGGCAGGACTGTTCATCGCCTGCATGTTCTGCCACGGTGAACTGGTGGCGCGCAAACCGCATCCGCGTTATCTCACGACGTTTTATTTGATGATCTCCGTCGGCGGGGCGCTGGGTGCACTGCTGGTCGGCATTGTCGCGCCCCTGACCCTGCCGGCGTATTACGAGCTCGAAATCGCCCTGGTGCTGCTGGCGATGCTCGCGACGTATTTGCTGCTCGGTCGCGCGCATATCGGCTTTGTGGTGCTGGGGGTCGCGGTCTCGCTGTTCGCGGCGGCGGCGGCGGGTTTCACCATCCATCAATTCAAGGAAGATGTGGTGATGATGACGCGCAATTTCTACGGCACCCTGCGCGTCAAGCAGTACAACCCGCCCGATGTGGAATACCGGCGCCGTTCGCTGATCCACGGCGCCATCCTGCACGGCGACCAGTACATGGACCCGCCCTATAACCGCTCGGCCACTACTTATTACAAGGCCAAATCCGGCATCGGCAAGGCGATCCTGCTGAAAGAAAAGCTGTCCACGGCGCCACGCCGCGTTGGCATCATCGGCCTCGGCGCGGGCACCATCGCCACCTATGGCAACAAGGGCGATGTGTATCGCTTTTACGATATCAACCCGGCGGTGGTAAAAATCGCCAACAGCGAATTCACCTACTTGAAAGACACCGAGGCGACCATCGAGATTGCGCTCGGCGATGCGCGCCTCAACCTGGAACGCGAGCCTTCGCAGCAGTTTGATGTGCTGGCCATCGACGCTTTCTCCAGCGATTCGATTCCGGTTCACCTCATCACGCTTGAGGCGCTGGAAATCTACGAGAAGCATATGAAGCCCGATGGCGTGATCGCCTTCCATGTGTCCAACCGCTTCCTCGACTTGAAGCCGGTGGTGCAGATGATCGCCGAGAAGCGCGGACTGAATGTGGCCTGGGTGCGCGACACCTATGAGGATGGTTCGACCAGCAGCGACTGGATCCTGCTGTGCAAGGACAATACCTTCCTGCTCAAGCCCGACATCGTCGAAGCCACTTACATCATCCCGCCCGAGCCGGGCTGGCGGGTGTGGACCGACGACTTCAACAATCTGCTGCAGGTGCTCAAATAAAATGCGCGTCTGCGTGCTCGGCGCCGGGGTCATCGGCATCACCACCGCCTACTACCTGAACAAGGCGGGCCATCAGGTCACGGTGATCGAGCGCAATGCGCAGGCGGGGCTGGAAACCAGCTATGCCAATGGCGGACAGCTTTCCTACAGCTATGTGGCGCCGCTGGCCGGGCCCGGCGTGGTGCCGAAGATTCCGCCCTGGCTGCTGCGGCGCGATTCGCCGCTGCGCTTTTATCCGCGCTTCGACCTCGACCAGTGGCGCTGGTGCCTGCAGTTCATCGCCGCCTGCAATCGCCCGCAGGCGGAAATCAGCACCGTGCATCTGCTGCGCCTGGCGTATTACAGCCGCAAGCTGATCCACGACATCGTCGCGCAGGAAACCGTGACTTTCGATTTTCGGCGCAACGGCAAGCTGGTGATTTTTTCCGATGCGGACAGTTTTGACGGCGCCCAGCGCACCCTCACCTTCCAACGCGAACACGGCAGCAAGCAGGAAGCATTGCGGCAACAGGAAGTGCTGGAGAAGGAACCGGCACTGGCGTACATCGGCAAACGCATCGTCGGCGGCATCTACACGCCCAGCGAGGACGCCGGCGACTGCCACGATTTTTGCGTGACCATGGAAGCGCTGCTGCGCGAACGCGGCGTGGTGTTCATGACGGATACCAAGGTGCTGGGCATGGAGCGCGACGCGCAGTGTGAAATCCGCGCGGTACGTACGGCAAAGGGCGATATCGAGGCCGATGCCTATGTGCTAGCGCTGGGTGCCGCCAATGCCTGGCATGCCAAACAGCTGGGCTTTTATCTGCCCATCTACCCGCTGAAGGGCTACAGCCTGACGGCCAATACCGCCACAGCCGCCAATCCGGCGGGCGTGCCGCGCATCAGCGTCACTGACAGCAAATACAAGGTGGTCTATGCCCTGCTGGGCGATGAATTGCGCATCGCCGGCATGGCCGATATCGCCGGCCATGACCGCTCGCTGCAGGCCGATCGCGTTGCGCTTTTGATTGCGCACGCCAAGGCGACCTTTCCCGACGCAGCCGATTACAGTGCCGACCTCAAACCCTGGGCTGGCCTGCGGCCGGCCACGCCCAAGGGCACGCCGATCATCGGCATGTCGCCATATCGCAATCTGTTTCTCAATGCCGGCCATGGCGCCCTGGGCTGGACCCTGGCCTGCGCCTGCGCCAAGATCGTCGCCGACCAGATCGAAGGCAAGGCCCCGGCGATCGCGCTCGATGGACTGACCTTGTGACGATAAGCCATTTCCCCTCATCGATGGACCGGCATCTCTGGCAACATCTGGATGCGCGTCGGCATCTGTTGATCGCCCTGAACATCATTGCCGTGATCGCCGGCGGCCTGGCGCTCGATATTCGTTTTGGCTGGCCCGGCCAACACGCTGCGACACTATGGACGATTGCCGTATGGACCTGGCTCTATCGCATGGGCCGGCCCGAAGAACGACGCGTATTGATCCTGTGCACGGCGATTGCCGGCTGCGGCGAAGTGGTGCTGTCGCTCGGCTGGGGCATCTACGATTATCAGTTCCACAATGTGCCGCTGTTCGTACCGCCGGGCCATGCCTTGCTGATGACATTGGGATTGATCGTGTCGCAAAAACTAGCCGAACTCAAGGCGGGGCGCGGCTTCCAGGCCATTTTCCCCTGGATCTCGGCTATCTACGCGGGGTTTGCCTGGTGGGCGGGCTTCGATCGCTTTGGCACCCTGTTGTTCGCGGTGTTCGCCGTCTGCATGATTTTCGGGCGCTCGAAAATGCTTTACGCGACCATGTTCCTGCTGGCCCTGCTCATGGAGTTGTATGGCACCGCGCTCGGCAACTGGGTGTGGATCGCCGTCACGCCGGGACTCAATATCAGCGCCTGGAATCCACCGTTTTCTGCGGGGGCGTTCTACAGCCTGCTCGATTTGCTGGTGCTGGCGGCCCTCGCAGCCTGGCCAGCGGCCAGCGCTCAGGCTGCCGTCGTCACCCCGGCCGCGGACTTGGCGCCTGAAGACTCGCGCTGACGGCGCGACTCGAACAGGCACACACCACTCGCCACCGATACGTTCAGGCTCTCGACGGAACCGAACATCGGGATGCTGACAATCTGGTCGCAGTTCTCGCGCGTCAGGCGGCGCAGGCCTTCGCCCTCGGCGCCCAGCACCCAGGCCAGCGGCCCGGCCAGCTTGGCTTCAAACAAGGAACTCTCACCACCTTCATCGGCACCGACGATCCAGATATCGCGCTCCTTCAACTCGCGCAGGGTGCGCGCCAGATTGGTCACGGTGATGTAGGGCACGTTCTCGGCCGCACCGGAGGCGACTTTCATCACTGTCGACGTCAGTCCCACGCTGCGATCCTTGGGCGCAATCACCGCATGCACCCCGGCGGCATCGGCCACGCGCAAACAGGCGCCGAGGTTATGCGGATCGGTCACGCCGTCGAGCAGGAGCAGGAAAGGCGGCGCATCGATGGTTTCCAGCACGTCCTCGACGAACTGCGGCAGTTTGGTCGGCTCGACCACCGCCACCACGCCCTGGTGGCGCGCATGGCCGGTCATGCCGTCGATGCGCACACCGTCGACCTGCATCACGCGCACATTGCGCTCCTTGGCATTGGCGATCAGATCCTGCATGCGCTTGTCGATACGCTTGGCGTCGACGAACAATTCCTTCACGCTGTCGGCACGCACGCGCAGACGCGAGGTCACGGCATGGAAGCCGAACACCACTTGCTGCTTCATTATTTCTTGTGCTTTCTGTTCAGCAGCGCGCCGGCCGACCTGGGCTTGGCGACCGTCTTCGGCTCGGCCGCGCGCGGCACCTTGCGCGGGACAAGGGCTTTGCCTTCGCTATCGAGCCCGGCCAGGGGCGTGGTCGGCGGGTTGGCGCTGGTGACGGTAATGACTTTCTTTTCCGTTTTTGGCGCAGCGGCGGCGGCAGGAACATTGGCCGCGTGCGAAGGCTGCACGCCCTTCCTGATCAGCGCGGGCGCTTCATTTTTGCCGCCTGTCCTGGTGCCGTTCTTGCCCGGTTTTTTGTTGAAGCCCGGGGCAATGCCCGCGCCCTCAGCGACATCGGCGACCTCATCATCTTCGTCGCCGCGCGCCGCCGTTTTGGGACGTTCGCCGGCCAGGCCGAAATCGATCTTGCTGGTTTCGATATCGACGCGCACCACCTTGATATTGACGCGATCGGCGAGCTGGTACTTCTTGCGGGTGCGCTCGCCCATGATCATGTGCTTGTCCTGGTCGAAGTGGAAATAATCCTGGCCCAATTCGGAAATATGCACCAGGCCTTCGACATAGACTTCGTCGAGTGTGACAAAAATACCGAAGCCGGTAACGCCGGTGATGGTGCCGGTGAATTCCTCACCGAGGCGATCTTTCATGTAATAGCACTTCAGCCAGGCAGTGACATCGCGCGTGGCTTCGTCGGCGCGGCGCTCGGTGGCGGAACACTGCGCGCCCAACTCTTCCCAGGGCACCTTCGGGTCGTAGACCTGGCCATTGATCACCGCCTTGATGGCACGATGCGTAAGCAAATCGGGATAGCGGCGGATCGGCGAGGTGAAGTGCGTATAGGCCTCGTAGGCCAGGCCGAAATGGCCGGCGTTGTCGGGGCTGTACACCGCCTGCTTCATCGAGCGCAGCATCACCGTCTGCAGCAAAGGCGCATCGGGGCGCTCCTTGATCTTGGCCAGTACCTCTCCGTAGTTGCCCGGCGTCGGTTCCTTGCCGCCCATCAGCTGCAGGCCGAAATCCTTGAGCATGGCGCGCAGTGCCGTCAGCTTGTCCTCGCTGGGGCGTTCGTGCACGCGATACAGCGTGGGATGATCGTTCTCGGCCAGATAGTTGGCGGCGCAGACATTGGCCGCCAGCATGCATTCCTCGATCAGGCGATGGGCGTCGTTGCGCACGGTGGGCACGATGCGCTCGATCTTGCCGCCCTCGTCGAACATCATCATCGTTTCGGTGGTTTCGAAATCGATTGCGCCGCGCTTGTTGCGCGCCGCCAGCAGCACGCGGAACACCTCATCGAGCATTTTCAGATGCGGGATGATTTTCGCATCGATCTTTTCATCGAGCCCGTGATCAGCCGGCATACCGTAAATCGCCTTGGCGACTTTGGTGTACGTCAGGCGCGCGGCGGAATGGAATACCGCCTCCATGAAGTGATAGCGCTTGACTTCGCCGGCGGCCGAAATCGACATATCGCAGACCAGGGCGAGACGATCGACCTGCGGCTTCAGCGAACACATTTCATTGGACAGCACCTCGGGCAGCATCGGGATCACGCGGCGCGGAAAATACACCGAGTTGCCGCGCAGTCGCGCCTCGCGATCCAGTGCATCGCCGTTCTTCACATAGTGCGAAACATCGGCAATCGCCACCAGCAGGCGGAAACCCTTGCCCTGCTTCTCGCAATAAACCGCATCGTCGAAGTCCTTGGCGGTCTCGCCGTCGATGGTCACAAACGGCAAGGCGCGCAGATCCTCGCGACCTTCCATGTCCTTGGCCGAGACCTTTTTCGGCACTTTCTTTTCCAGCGCGACGACATCGTCTGGCCACTCATGCGGCAGATCGTGCTTGCGCAGGGCAATCTCGATTTCCATGCCGGGGTCGGCGTAATTGCCCAGCACTTCGCGCACCCGCGCCACCGGCTCGGAATTTTTCGAAGGCTGCACCACCAGATCGACCATCACCACCTGGCCGGCCTTGGCGCCACCGTCATAGCCGGGCTCGACCAGAATGTCCTGGCTGATGCGCTTATTTTCGGCGACCACGAAGTACACTCCGTGCTCGACGAACAGACGGCCCACCACCTTGGTATTGCCGCGTTCCAATACTTCGACAATGCTGGCCTCGCGGCGTCCGCGGCGATCCACGCCGATTTCGCGCACCACGGCACGGTCGCCATGCAACACCCGGTGCATCTGCTTGGGACCCAGGAACAGATCATCGGAGCCATCGTCCGGCACCAGGAAGCCGAAGCCGTCCGGATGGCCCTGCACCTTGCCGGTAATGAGGTCGAGCTTGCCGATCAGGCAGATATCGCCCTTGCGATTGCGCATCACCTGGCCATCGCGTTCCATGGCGTTGAGGCGACGGATGAAGCCGTCCTGCTCGGTATCGGCGATTTCCAGCTTGTCGGCCAGCATGGCCGCATCCAGGGGAACACCGGCCTCGGTAAGGACTTCGAGGATCAGTTCACGGCTGGGAATCGGGTTCTCGTATTTCTCGGCCTCGCGGGCCAGATAGGGGTCAGCCGCGCGGGTCGACGCCGGCTTGGCGGTATTTTTTGCCTTTGAATTCTTCGGTCGTATGGACAAGTGTTCTCTTTTCGGATATATTTCGGCCTCATTTTACGCGAGAGTACTGCTCTCGTGTCCGGTATCTTGCCCAGATGGCGGAATTGGTAGACGCACTAGGTTCAGGTCCTAGCGGTGGCAACACTGTGGAGGTTCGAGTCCTCTTCTGGGCACCAAGACATGAACGGTCAGCGAAAGCTGGCCGTTCCTTTTTTCATTACCCAAAAGCAATGCCCTGCGGCATTGCGTGAGGACGAGAAGGGTTCGGCATGCAGGCCGAACCGGGGTCGCGGAACGTGACCGAGTCCTCTTCTGGGCACCAAGACATGAACGGTCAGCGAAAGCTGGCCGTTCCTTTTTTCATTGCCCAAAAGCAATGCCCTGCGGCATTGCGTGAGGACGAGAAGGGTTCGGCATGCAGGCCGAGCCAGGAGCGCAGCGCACAACCAGGCTCTTTGCGCACGCTGATCTGTTTTGTGAAAGCCGGAATTCCGACCCAACCGCGACTGCGCTCGGGGCCGCGGATTTCCTGCCTGCGCAATCCCGGACATCACTATTTTTTATGCGCGGGAATTTTCCGACAAGCCGCCCGGTACTGACAGACAAGGACCCAAGATCGGACTCGCGCCGGCCTTCATGGTCCTCGCGGTAATCCGCTCATCCGGGCCGACACTCGCGAAGCGGGCGGCCGATCCAACCTTCAACCCTTGAACAGGAGTGCAATCATGAACAGGACTTGCAGTGTTTTTCGTATCGTCGCGGCCGGTGTTCTCACCTTCGGACTGACGACCGCAAATGGCGCCGCCTCCGCCGCTGAACCACGCAATTCATTGAACAACTACGGCGCCCTGGTGCCGGTCGACAATGCCGAGCGCACGATCGTGATTCAACCCGATGCGCGATACGCCAACGTGACGAACGGCGAGACCGTCAAATTTGTCGTCAGACGCGCCGATGGTTCAGCGCCGGCATTTGCCTGGCGTTTTGATTTGTATCCGACGCAACTGACGATTGATCTCGGCAAGATCGCCCCGGCCGGTGTTCTCGATCACGATATTCGCGTCTACATCGCCCCCGATCAGCGCTGGAAGAATTGAACCCGCAGCATGCAGGACACCGCCGGTTCGACTTACCTTCGGAGCGATAGGGTGCCGCCTTGAATCACCCTGGATGCTGCAGTGCCTGTTTCCGGAAGATGTCAGGCGTCGCGCGGCACCAGACGCGTCAGCTCGGTGCCGATTGCACGCGCCAGTTCCTGACCGGGCACTTCGCCCAGAAAGCTGACCAGCACGTTTTCGATATTGCGCAGCTTCTGACGCAGTTCGGGCGCGTTGCTGCAATCATCGATCTCGTTGACGAGCAAGGTCGCAACTGGGCCGATACGATAGCTGATCTCGTTGATGGCCCGTTGCTTGATTTCCGCAAACACTGCCGGATCGTTTGCCGCCGGCACATAGGCAACACGGCCGGGATCAAGGTCCTGGATATCGACAGTCTCGATATATCCGTCAGCCTCCAGCTGCGCCAGGATCGTGTCCAGCTCGCCGGGACGCATCAGCACCGACAGCTCGGCGATATCCTTGTTACCGTCGATGACGATCAGGGCACGACGCAGTTTCGCCGCCAGCCCGTTATCGCGCCGCGCGATCTCCGCTGCGCCCTTCCCGGTCTTGCGATAAACGGTGGTGTCTTCCATGAAGCGGTCGCCCATCGATCGTCATTTCAGGTTTGCATCGGCCATTATTGACCATGGCGGTGAATTCGCGAAATCATTGCCGCTGCACATGCCGGCCTAGTCGAACGGCCGCTGCAAAACGATCGTTTCCTCGCGATCGGGTCCCGTCGAAATAATGGCGATCGGCGCACCCACCAGCGCCTCCATGCGTCGCAGATAAGTTTGCGCGGCCTTGGGCAGCTGGTTCCACTCCTTGATGCCGAAGGTACTCTCGCGCCAGCCGGGATGATCTTCGTAGATCGGTTCGCAATCGGCGATATTCTCGGCGCCATAGGGGAGTATATCGGTCACCTTGCCATTGAGGCGGTAGCCGGTGCAGATGCGCAGAGTATCGAGGCCATCGAGCACATCGAGCTTGGTGATGCACAAACCAGTCAGACCGTTGATCTGCGCCGCGCGCTTCAAGGCGGCCGCATCGAACCAGCCGCAGCGCCGCGGGCGGCCGGTGACGGAGCCAAACTCGTTGCCGCGCTTGCGCAGGCGTTCGCCGATCTCGTCTTCTAGTTCGGTTGGGAACGGCCCCGAACCCACGCGCGTGGCGTAGGCCTTGGTGATCCCCAGCACGTAATGAAGCGATTGCGGCCCGACGCCGGCGCCCGCCGAGGCCTGGCCGGCCAGGCAATTCGACGAGGTCACATAGGGATAAGTGCCGTGATCGACGTCCAGCAAGGCGGCTTGCGCGCCTTCAAACAGCAACTGCTTGCCGTCCTGCATCAGCTTGTTCAGCTCCGCGGACACATCCGCGATCATCGGCTTGAGACGCTCGGCCATCTTCAGCGTGGGCTCGAATACCGAATCGAAACTCACCGCTTCCACACCCAGATATTTGGTGAGGACGAAATTGTGATAATCGAGTACCTCGACCAGCTTGTCGCTGAAGCGCTGCGGAAACAGCAGGTCGTTGAGGCGGATGGCGCGGCGCGCGACCTTGTCTTCATAGGCCGGGCCGATTCCGCGGCCGGTCGTGCCCAATTTTTCGGCGCCCTTCTTGGCTTCGCGCGCCTGGTCGAGCGCGACATGGTACGGCAGGATCAGCGGACAGGCCTGCGAAATGCGCAAGCGGCCGACAACATCGAGCCCGGCTGCCGTCAACTCATCGATTTCCTGCAGCAGCGCCGCCGGCGACAGCACCACGCCATTGCCGATATAGCAGGTGACGTGCGGGTGCAGCATCCCGGAGGGCAGCAGGCGCAGGATGGTTTTCTTGCCATTCACCACCAGCGTATGCCCGGCGTTATGGCCGCCCTGGAAGCGCACCACGCCGGCCACTTCATCGGTAAGCCAATCGACGATCTTGCCCTTGCCCTCGTCGCCCCACTGGGTGCCGATGACGACCACATTCTTAGCCATGCTGAAAATCCTTTTGGTTAAATCGCCAGGGGAACGACTGTCCAGCGGCCGCCCTTTAAAATCAGTTCGCGGTCACAGCCCAGCTCATGCAGATGGTCATCATTGCCCGGCAAGCGCCGGATAACGATTTCCCCCTGGCTGCGCAGCTTTGCAATCTGCTTGTCCGCCGCCGCGTCCGGCTGCAGCGGCGACAGAATCGCTCCGCGCGGCGACACATCCGCCACCAGCGGCAGCAGGGCCTTCAGATCCATGGAAAAACCGGTCGCCGGGCGCGCGCGGCCAAAGGCCTTGCCGATTTCGTCGTAACGTCCGCCGCGCGCAACCGCATCAGCCGCGCCCTGGGCAAAGGCGGCAAACACGATGCCGCTTTCATAATTGAAGCCCCCCAGTTCGCCCAGATCGATACTGACCATGATGCCCTGCGCCGAAAAATGCCGCTCCATTTCGGCCAGTTGCGCGAGCGCATCGGCAATACGGGTATCGCGCGGCAACATCTGTTTGGCGCGCTGCAGGACCTCCTTGCCCCCATGCAGCGTGGGCAAGGCCAGAAACGCAGCCTGCAAGGGATCCATCGACGCCGTCAGCTGCGCCAGCGTCGGCACATCCTTGGCTTCGGTAGCGGTAAAAATCTGCTCGGCGAGTTCGGCATCGACCGCACCGAGATCAACCAAGGCACGAAAAATAGCCGGGTGGCCGATATCGAGCTGCAAGGCCCGCACGCCGATGGCCGCCAGCGCATCGATCATCAGTTGCTGGATTTCAATATCCGCTTCCAGTCCGGCGTATCCGTACATTTCCGCGCCGGCCTGAAACGGCTGACGGCTTTTCCCCAGGCCATTGGGCAGCGTGTGCAACACACTGCCGGCGTAACACAGGCGCGATACGCCTTGCCGGTTGAGCACATGCGCATCGATGCGCGCCACTTGCGGCGTGGTGTCCGCGCGGATGCCCATCATGCGGCCGGACAGCTGGTCGACCAGCTTGAAGGTGGCGAGATCCATATCGTGCCCGGTGCCGGACAGCAGCGAATCCACATATTCCAGCAGCGGCGGCACCACCAGTTCGTAGCCGTGGACGGCGAACAGGTCCAGCGCCACGCGCCGCATGCGTTCGAGTTTCTTCGCATCCTGCGGCAGCACGTCTTCAATATGTTCGGGTAGAGCCCAGGTTCTCATCAGATAATCCAGTAAAGCATGACCAGGCCGGCCAGCATCGAAGCCAGCCCGGCCATGCGCAATTGACCATCCGGCAAGGCCAGGATGCGCCGGAAAACATCCCTCCAAGCGCGTGGCGCCACAAACGGCAGGATGCCCTCGAACACCAGCATCAGTGCAAGTCCTACCAGCAGTGATTCACTCAATTCGATCAACCTTCGGTAGCGGCGTGCCCAAAATACAAGCAAAAACGGCGCGCCCCTGTTTGGAGCGCGCCGTTGCAGAATTATACGCGAATATGTCCGACCGGTTGGAACAGCCCTTTATCCGTCTTCGGGAACCCCCGGCCGCTACTTTTTGCCCTTGTTGGGATTTTTCAGATACTTGAAAAAATCGGAACTGGGTTCCAGAACCAGCACATCGCTGCGGTTGCGGAAGCTGCTCTTGTAGGCTTCCAGACTGCGGTAAAAAGAATAGAACTCGGGATTCTTGTTATAGGCCTGCGCGTAAATCCTTGACGCCTGCGCGTCGCCGTCGCCCTTGACCTTTTGCGCATCGCGCGTGGCTTCGGCAATGATGATTTCCCGCTGCCGCTCGGCATCCGCGCGAATTTTCTCGGCTTCGCCCGAACCCGTGGAGCGCAGTTCATTGGCCACACGTTTGCGCTCGGAATCCATGCGGCGGTAAACGTCGGCACTGATCTCGGGAACCAGATCGACGCGTTTCAACCGCACATCCAGAACCTCAATGCCGATGCTGCGGGCATCCGCGTCGGTTTTGGTGCGCAGTTTTTCCATGATCTTGTCGCGTTCGCCGGAAATCACTTCGGCCAGGGTGCGTTGACCGAATTCGGCGCGCAGATCGTCATTCACTTTTTGCGACAATCGCAGTTCGGCGCGCGACAGGTCGCCGCCGGTCGAAACAAAAAACTGGCGGACATTGACGATGCGATATTTGACGAAGGAATCGACCAGCACATTGTTCTTTTCCTTGGTCTGGATACGCTCGGCGTCTTTGGTATCGAGGGTCTGGATACGGGTGTCGTAGAGCCGGATGTTCTCGATCAGCGGCACTTTGAAATACAGCCCGGGCTGTTGTTGAACCGCCACCACTTCGCCGAGGCGGAAGCGAATCGCGGCCTGACGCTGGTCCACGGTGTAAGCGGACGCGACCAGGAGCAACAGCAACAGCGCCGCGCCGATGGCAAATACAGGAAAATTCTTGTGCATGATCGTATCCTGGCGTCGATTAGCGGTTGCGCAGCGCGCTGGCGCGCGAGGTGTCCGGCGGAACGACGGCAGGCGGCGGGTCCGCCGGGCTGACATTGCGCGGCGTTGAGTTGTCGCTGGTAGCCGGTCCGCTGGGCGGCGCGTTCGTTTGCATGATCTTGTCGAGCGGCAAGTAAAGCAGGTTTTGTCCGCCCTTCTGGTCGACCAGTACCTTGCTGCTGTTCTGCATGATCTGCTGCATCGCATCCAGGTACATGCGCTCGCGCGTGACGCCAGGTGCTTTTTCGTATTCCAACAGGGTTTGCGTGAAACGCGAGGCATTGCCCTGGGCATCGGCAATCACGCGCTGCTTGTACCCTTGCGCTTCCTCTGTCAGCCGCGCCGCCTGGCCGCGTGCCTTGGGCAGAATATCGTTGGCATAAGCCTCGCCCTCGTTCTTGAGGCGTTCGCGGTCCTGCTTGGCGCGCACCGCATCGTCAAAACTGGCCTGCACCTGCTCCGGGGGCTGGGCGTTCTGCATGGTTACGGTGGAAATCACGATGCCGGTCTGGTAGCGGTCGAGTATCGATTGCATCAGCGTCTTGGCTCGTGCGCCGATGTCGGCGCGGCCTTCATAGAGCACGAAGTCCATCTTGCTCTTGCCGACAATTTCGCGCATCGACGTCTCGGCAACCTGGCGCACAGCCTCCTGCGGGTCCTTGTTGTTGAACAGGAATTGCTCCGGACTGCCAATGGTGTATTGCACGGCAAACTGCACATCGACGATGTTCTGGTCGTCGGTGAGCATCAGCGATTCTTCCTTCACTTTGGTTTTCTGATTATTGCGGTGCCCCACCTCGATGACGCGCACCTGCGATACATCAACAATTTCCTGCGCTTCGATCGGATAAGGAATGTGCCAGTTCGGGCCCGGCACAGTCGTTTTCGAATATTTGCCAAGCCGCAGTTCAACCCCGCGCTTGCCCTCTTCCACAATGTAAAAACCGCTGGCCAGCCAGACGGATATCGCCAGACCAAGGGCAAGCGCCACGCCGCCGCTCATGGCCGATCTGCCTGAACCGCCCGCGTTGTTATTGCCGCCGCCGCTACCGCCGGCATTGCCGAACAGGCTGCTCAGCTTCCTGTTGAGTTTGTCCAGAATCTCGTTGAGATCGGGCGGTCCCTCGCCATTCTTGCCGCCGCGCTTGCCCCACTGCGGATCATTCATCGACATCTTCGCCGCTTCGCCCCGCCCCGGGCGCCGCGCATCAAATTTGTATTTCAGCAACGCGAACGGATAGACCGTCGCGGCCAGCGGCCACAACAACAGGCTTCGATCGAATGATCGCAACATACTTAATTTACTCCGAGATGCGCAATTTCATACGCTTGGTCAGTCAAAAATGCTCCGTCTTGCTCAGCCGGGGCGCGGCCCGACGCATCGTACGCGGCAGGTTTGATCGTCTCTGCATATTCGCGGATCGTATCGCGCAACAGGTCCATTCCATCGCCGGTCTCCGCGCTGACGCGCAATTCGATGATTTTACCATCCTCGTTGCGCAGCACCGTGGCCGGCGGTGAGCCTTCCAGCCGATCGATCTTGTTGTACACGATCAGTTGCGGAATATCATCGGCGCCGATTTCGGTCAGCACCTTGTTGACCTCGGCGATCTGCTCATCGCACAGCGGATTGGATGCGTCCACCACATGCAACAGCACATCGGCTTCCACCGCCTCAGTCAGGGTGGCGTGGAAGGCCGCGACCAGGCCGTGCGGCAAATTGCGGATAAATCCCACCGTATCGGAAAGCGCCACATTGATCGAGGGCGCGATGAACAGGCGACGGGTAGTGGTGTCGAGGGTTGCAAACAGCTGGTCGGCAACATAGGTGCCGGATCGCGTCAGCCGGTTGAACAAGGTGGATTTGCCGGCGTTCGTGTACCCCACGATCGACACCGAGAAGGTGCCGGCGCGACGTCGCGCGCTGCGCTGGGTATTGCGCTGGCGTTCGAGCTTCTTCAGCCGCTCTTTCAGTTTCTTGATGCTGTCGCCGACCAGACGCCGGTCGATCTCAAGCTGGGATTCGCCGGGCCCGCCGCGCACGCCGATGCCGCCGCGCTGCCGCTCCAGGTGAGTCCAGCCGCGCACCAGGCGCGTCAGCAGGTGCTGCATCTGCGCGAGCTCGACCTGCAACTTGCCCTCCGCCGAGCGCGCCCGCTGGGCAAAAATATCCAGGATCAGATCGGTGCGGTCGATCACGCGCACCCCGACCACCTTTTCGATGTTGCGAATCTGGATCGGCGACAGCTGGTGGTTGAACACCACCAGCGAGGCGTCGACCGTCTTGACCGCCTCGGCGATTTCTTCCAGCTTGCCGCTGCCGGCGAAGGTTGCCGCATCCGGCTTGTGGCGTTTGCCGGCAATGGTGCCGGCAACCAGAGCGCCGGCGCTGGAAATCAATTCGACCGCTTCATCCAGTTGGGCATCGAAGTAGGCATCGTGAAAATCGATGCCGACCAGAACAGCGGCGCCTTGGGGTGCGGCGGATTGGGCAAAATTGGGTTTCATCGTCTATGGCATATGCGCACGCCGGGGATGCCGGCGACCGCGTGGTGGGGCAAGGGGATGATTGCGACGATCCTCAACAACGGTACAAGCGACGTTACCATCTTCATGGCGGCGATACGCCATCTGCAAGCCGTATGCGAGAGTCCACGGTCGCAGGGAAAGGCAGCGCACCACCCCGGCCCGCCCCCGATACCTCGACGATATCCCTTAACTGTCGGCCGGCGGGTCGAACGGTACCGTGACCGGACGTGCCGGCACCACCGTGGAGATCGCGTGTTTGTAGACCATTTGCGTGACGGTGTTTTTCAGCAACACCACGTACTGATCGAACGATTCGATCTGGCCCTGCAACTTGATGCCGTTCACGAGGTAAATCGAGACTGGGACGTGTTCCTTACGCAAAATATTCAGGAACGGGTCTTGTAATAGTTGCCCTTTGGCGCTCATGTTCTTATTCTCCAGCTACTGGTTAGGTCCGGGCCCCGAATAAAGCGCCGGATGGGAAGGTTCATTTATAGCCGAATCCGGTGAAATGTGCCATCCACGCATGCATTACGGCAGCATGACAGACAGCAAAAAACGGGCCGGGTTCCGGGATCAGGGAAATATGCCGCCATTCAATGGCCGCGAACGGAAACAAAACAGCACACTTCCCGCCACTATTCTACGTAAATAGTGGCGGAACGGTTTTTTTCAAGCAAATTTGCGTTTCATGCGGATGCGCCCACGGCGGCGCTGGTTTTCCTGACTGGCCGTCAGCACCTGCGGTTTGCGGTCCGCATAGGGGTTGTGGCCCTTTTTGAGTTCGACGCGCAGCGGTGTGCCCTTCAACTTGAACGCGTCGCGGAAGGCGTTTTCGAGATAGCGGATATAACTGCCGGCCAGGCCGTCCAGGCCCGAGCCATGCACCACCACGATCGGCGGATTATGGCCGCCCTGATGGGCATAGCGCAGCTTCGGACGGTGCAGGCCGTTCATCGGCGGCTGATGCGCCGCTGTCGCCGCGATCAGGGCACGGGTCAGTTTGGGGGTCGACAACTTGGCCATGGCGGCGGCAAAGGCCACATCGATGGATTTGAACAGCGGCGCCATGCCCATGCCATCCTTTGCCGACACGGTGTGCATATCGGCAAAGCTCAGAAAGTGCAATTTACGGTCAAAATCGGCCTTGGCCTGACTGCGGGTGTAGTCGTCGAGGTTGTCCCATTTGTTGATACCCACCACCACGGCGCGGCCGGATTCCAGGATAAAGCCGGCGATATGGGCGTCCTGGTCGGAGATATCCTGGCGCGCGTCCATCAGCAACACCACCACATGCGCATCCTCGATCGCCTGCAGGGTCTTGATGACGGAAAACTTTTCCACCGATTCGAACACTTTGCCCTTGCGCCGGATGCCGGCGGTGTCGATCAGGGTGTAGTTCTTGCCGTGATAGTTCAGCGGGATATAAATCGAATCGCGCGTGGTGCCGGGTTGGTCGAAGGCGATGACGCGTTCCTCGCCCAACAGGCGATTGACCAAGGTCGACTTGCCCACATTCGGACGGCCGACGATGGCGATGCGCGGCGTATCGGCATCCAGATTTTCCTCGGCTTCGGGAAAGTGCACCAGCACATCTTCGATCAGCTGGCGGGTTCCCTCGCCATGCGCTGCCGAAATGCCGATCGGTTCGCCCAGGCCCAGTTCGTGGAACTCGGCAGTGACCACGGCCTCGTCCATGCCTTCGACCTTGTTGACGGCGAGCGCGATGGGGATGCCGCGGCTCTGCGCGTCGCGACGCAGCCGCTCGGCAATGATCTTGTCCTGCGGCACCACGCCCTGGCGGCCATCGACCACAAAGATGATGGCATCGGCTTCGGCGATGGCCTGCAAGGTCTGTTTGGCCATCTCATGCAGGATACCTTCGGTGACCACCGGCTCGAAGCCGCCGGTGTCGACGCACAGATAGGGACGCGAGGCGCCCTTGCCATGGCCGTAATGGCGATCACGGGTCAGGCCCGGCATGTCGGCCACAATCGCATCACGCGTTTTCGTGAGGCGATTGAAGAGCATGGACTTGCCGACATTGGGCCGGCCGACGATGACGATGGTAGGTTTCATTTTTTCTGACGGCGCCGCATGCCGGGATCGGCATGCGGCGCAGATTGGGGGGCGCGGCCGGCCCGGAAGCCATGCAAATCATACGCCGCGCGACGCGATTGGAAGTTGGTGCCTTACTGTACCTTGATCGAAAATACGCGGCCACGGGCAGTCTGCACGATGGCGCGGTCGCCGTTCTGCATCAGGGCCGTCACACGACTGCCATCGGTGGCGACGCGCCCGATCAGCTCGCCGTTTTCCGGCGACAGCAGATGCACCAAGCCGTTGGCGTCGCCAATCAGGATCTTGCCGTTCAGCACCAGCGGTGTACCCGGCTCGCGATGGATCAGTTTTTCCTGTTTCCACAAGGTGGCGCCGCTGATCTTGTCGAGCGCGTACACATTGCCGCCGGTATCGGAAACATAAAGGTTCTTGGCATCGAAAGCCACACCGTCGGCGCTGGGGATTTCACGGGACCAGAGCACATTGCCGTTGAGCGTTTCCACGCAACCGGTGCGCCCCTGGTAAACCGTCGCGCACACGCGCGAATCGTCCACCAGCGGCACGCCGCCGACATCGGCAATGCGCTCGAGCTCGGTGGCGCCGCGCGCCAGGGAAATCGTCGCCTCCCAGATCGGCTTGCCGCTCTCCAGCTCTATCGCCACCACCTTGCCGCCGGTGAAGCCTGCGTAAATCGTGCCGCGACTGACCAGTACCCCGGCGCTGGAACGCAGGCTCAGCGACGGCGGCGGACGCTGATAAACCCATTTGCGCTTGCCATCGATGCGATTGAGCGCAAACAGCCGACCATCGGCGATGCGCACCAGCACATAGCCGCCGGCGACGACCGGCGCCGCCAGTACTTCGCCGTTGATCTGCGCTTTCCATAGCGAGCGGCCGGCGGGATCAAGCGCCAGAACATCGCCCTTGTTGCTGACCACCACGACCATATTGTCGGCAACACCGACGCCCGCGGTCAGCGGCGTCTTGGGGTCGATGCGCGCGACTTCGCGCCCGCCGTCTTCGGCAAAGGCGTAGACGCCATCGTCATAGCTGGCCGCATACACCAGCTTGTCCGCAAAACCGGGCAGGAAGGTAAACCCCGAGGACTTGCCGGTACTGGCCGACCATACAATGCTGAGCACGGAATTGTTCACCTCCGGCAATTCCGGCGGTTTGGGCTTGCTGCTGCCGCAACCGGATAGCGCAAGCAATGCTGCGACAAGGGCTACGCATGAACGCCAATCCTTCAGAGTCGCATTCACTTGCCGGCTCCCTTGTCGTCCTTGCCGTCCGCCGCTTTTTTCGTTTCAAGCGCGCCGCCGAGGGCATCCAGCTTGGCCTGCGAAACCGGCTTGAGGGCATTGCGCGCATCCGACTTGTCGATCGCCGTCTGGTAAGCGGCGCGCGCCTCATCGCGGCGCCCCTGCACGGCCAGGACATCTCCCTTGAGATCGGCCGCCGCCGCGAGGTAGGCCTCGTCGCGCACGGTGTCCAGCAGCTTCAGCGCGTCGTCATAGTTTTTCATTTCCAGCAGCACCGTGGCGAGGCGCAGACGGGCGATATTGCGATGCGTATCGCGGCCTTTGTCGATCACCCATTGCAAATGCGTTTTCGCTGCGGCGAAATCATTGGCCGCGAAGGCGGCCTTGGCCGCCATCAGTTGCGCTTCGGTCGCCTGGAAGGTGGTGGGAAACTTGTCGGCCAGGGTATTGGCGGCCTCGGACAGTTTTTTCGAATCCTGACTGGCTGCGCCTTCCGCGGCAGCCTGCTTCACGCTCTTGAGCAGGACTTCGGCCTGGTCATTCTGGTTTTTCTGGAATTCACGCCAGCCATAGACCCCGGCCACGCCGAGGACGAGTGCGGCGATCGCCGCGTAAATCCAGATGCTCCATTCGTCCCACCAGTCCTTGAGTGCGGCGAGACGTTCCTGTTCTTCGAGATCGTACGTTGACATGTAAAGCCTTTGTTCTGGTCTGGGCTGAAAAATTTGCCGGCACCCGCCAATGCATGACTGAATGCCGCGCGGTTTGGTTCCGGGCTCACTGAGACATGCCCGGGGAAAGTCACGTCACATTGCGGTGCTAGTTGTTGGCATACTGCGACCACATCCGCCCGGCCGCCTCGTCGAGCGTCAGCAACATCTGCTCTCCGCCGGCGAGGTCCTTGAGGCTCACCTTGCCGGCCGCGAGCTCATCCGCGCCCAAGATGATAGCAAAGCGCGCCCCGCTGCCGTCCGCTTTCTTCATCTGCGATTTAAAACTGGCGACTCCGCCGTCGGGCGAACCATGCACCGCCACCGCCAGTCCGCGATCGCGCAGCTGCTCGGCCAGCTGCCAGGCCGCCGCCTGCGCCTCGGCCGCATAAACCAGATAGGCATCGAGCGTATCCAGGGTCGCCGGCGGCTTCTCGGCCAGCAACATCATGACTCGCTCCACGCCGACGCCGAAGCCGCAGGATGGCGCGGGTTTGCCGCCGAGTTGTTCGATCAGGCCGTCGTAGCGCCCGCCGCCGGCGATAGTCAGTTCCCAGTCTTTGCCTGTGGCGATGAACTCGAACACGGTGCGATTGTAGTAGTCGAAGCCACGCACCAGCCGCGGATTGACCACGTAGGCCAAACCAGCGGCATCGAGCATCGCCTTGACGCCGTCGAAGTGCGCGCGTTCGGCCTCGCCGAGGTATTGCGCCAGCTTGGGCGCCGCATTGACCAGGGTCTGCATTTTCGGATTCTTGGTATCCAGCGTGCGTAGCGGATTGGTGTACAGGCGGCGGTTGCCGTCTTCGTCCAACTGGTCCCGGTGCGCCTCGAAATATTTCACCAGCGCCTCGCGGTGCGCCGCACGCGCGGCCGCATCGCCGATCGAATTGATGTGCAGCTGGACATTCTCGAAACCCAGACGTTTCCACAAACGCGCCAGCATCACAATCTGCTCGGCATCGACATCGGGGCCGGCAAAACCCAGAGCTTCCACATCGAACTGGTGAAATTGACGATAGCGCCCTTTCTGCGGACGCTCGTGGCGGAACATCGGGCCCCAGGTCCAGACGCGCTTGGGACCGTCGTAAATCAGGTTGTGCTCGATCGCGGCGCGCACCAGGCCGGCGGTGGCTTCGGGACGCAGGGTCAGCTTCTCGCCATTCATGCTGTCCTCAAAGGAATACATTTCCTTCTCGACGATATCGGTGACTTCGCCGATCGAGCGCACGAACAGCGGCGTCGGCTCGACCACGGGCGTACGCATCAGGCGATAGCCGTATTGTTCGAAAACCTCGCGGGTGGTGTCCTCCAGAAACTGCCAGAGGGGCGCGTCCTGGGGCAGCAGATCGTTCATGCCGCGGACTGCTTGAATGGTTTTACTCATGGGGCGGAATGAATGGGCGGAGCGGTTCCGCAAAACACGAGATTTTACAGGTATTTAGCCGCTTTTAGCCAGCCCAATCTGCGCGCGAATGCGAATGCGGGGCAGCGAAAAAATCACGTAGAACGCCATTCGGCGCGGGTTGCGGAGCATTTTTGCCCCGAACGGCAAACTGGACGCGGAGTTTGCTTTTTTGTTCCTGCACGCCCGCCTTGCCTGACTGCGGTGTTCAGGCCAACACCTTGATCGGAATCTCTTTCTTGCGCGAGCGATGTTTGGGCCCATCCGAACCGGGCGCGTAGTTCTTGCGCACATAGTCGTCGACCAGTGCCTGGAATTCTTCGGCGATGTGCTCGCCCTTCAGCGTCACCGCTTTCTCACCGTCGATATACACCGGCGCCACCGGCCGCTCGCCGGAACCGGGCAGGGAAATGCCGATATTGGCGAGCTTGGATTCGCCTGGCCCATTGACCACGCAGCCCATCACCGCGACATGCATATCCTCAACCCCGGGATAGCGGCTTTTCCAGATCGGCATCTGCTTGCGCAAATAGCTCTGGATGCTCTCGGCCAGCTCCTGGAAAAAAGTGCTGGTGGTGCGGCCGCAACCCGGGCAGGCGGCCACCATCGGCGTGAACGAGCGCAGGCCCATGGTCTGCAGGATTTCCTGCGCGACGATCACTTCCCTGGTGCGGTCGCCATTCGGTTCCGGCGTCAGCGAAATGCGAATGGTGTCGCCGATGCCTTCCTGCAGCAACACACCCAGCGCCGCCGTGGACGCGACAATGCCTTTGGAGCCCATGCCGGCCTCGGTCAAACCAAGATGCAGCGGGTAATCGCAGCGTTTGGCGAGATCGCGGTACACCGCGATCAAATCCTGCACCGAGCTGACCTTGCAGGACAGGATGATCCTGTCGCCCGCCAGGCCCAGTTCCTCGGCCTTGGCGGCGCTCTCCAGCGCCGACACAATCAGTGCTTCGCGCATCACTTCGTCCGCCTCTTTCGGCACCGCGCTCTTGCCGTTTTCATCCATCATGCGCGCGATCAGTTCCGGATCGAGCGAACCCCAGTTGACGCCGATGCGCACCGGCTTGTCGTACTTGATGGCGGCCTCGATCATCGCGCCGAACTGGTCGTCGCGCTTGCTCCCCTGCCCCACATTGCCCGGATTGATGCGCAGCTTGGCCAAGGCCATCGCGCATTCCGGCACCTCGGTGAGCAATTTATGACCGTTGAAGTGGAAGTCGCCGACCAGGGGCACCGTAACGCCCATGGCATCGAGCTGGCGGCGAATCTGCGGCACCGCGCGCGCGGCGGCCAGGGTATTGACGGTGATACGCACCACCTCCGAGCCCGCACGCGCCAACTCGGCGACCTGTTTGACAGTGGCGGCGACATCCTCGGTATCGGTATTGGTCATCGACTGCACCATGATCGGCGCATCGCCGCCGACCAGCACCTGGCCGATGTTGACCTGACGGGATTTGCGGCGGGGTATGGAATTGAACATGGTTGTCTGCCTGGATGCAAAACTCGCGCACGCACTCCCGCGCAAGCGAATGAAACGAATTACTTGACGGTCACCCGCGCCACCGAGATCCGCGTATACGGCGCGAGCTCGATTTCCTTGCCGTTGTAGGCCAGCCGCGCCATCTGCGCATTGCCGAACACCACCGACAGCGGGGGCGTGCCGCGAACTTCGCCGGTATCGCCTTCGTGATACTGGCGCGACAGCAGGATGCGGCCGTCGGCGTCGCTGACCTCGACCCAGCAGTCGCCGCTGAAGGTGAAACCCAATACATGATCGCCCTTGCCGACATTGCCCGTCCGCGGCAGCGGCGCTGCCACCGGCTTTGCGAGCTCGGCAGGTTTCGCCGGTTCCGGCTGCGGGGCGGTCTTTGCCGGCGCCGCTATCGGCGGTAGCGCCGATGTCTGGGGAGGAAACATCTCGACCTGCGCCGGACCGGTCTGAATGCTGTTCGCGCCGCCGACTTCGCCCACGGGAGCTTGATCGACCGGTGTCGGGGGCACCACCGCGGGACGCACGGAACGGGGGGCGGCCACCGGCGACGCGGGCCGCCCGCCCGCGGCCAGGTTGGGCCGTACATATTGCCACCAATACCAGACTGCACCGGCCAGCAACACCGCCACCAGGGCGTAACTCGCCATGCGCCCTTTGGGCGTGGCGAGGGCGCTGCCGCCGGTGCGAATATGAATGTCCTGGCTGGGCACGACAATGGTCGATGCCTTCAGGCGCGCCGCCTCGGCATTGTTTTGTTCGAGCAGGCGGATGGCATGCTCGCTGTCGACATTGACCGCCTTGGCATAGTTGCGCACAAATCCGCGCAGGAATGTGCCCGTGGGCAAGGCGCCATAATCGCCGCGCTCCAGCGCTTCGAGTTGACGGACCCCCATTCTCAGGCGGGTGGCCACATCGGCCAGCGACAGTCCGGCGCGCTCGCGCGCGGCGCGCAGCACGAGTCCGGGGGCCTCGGGGACGGCCGCCTTCATTTCGGCGGGCGTCGCAGCGGCGGCATCAACGGACGGTACAGGTTCAGGAACAGGTGTCGACATAAGTCAGATGGCGTAACAATGATGGATGGTGTTGCAGGAAACCGCCGCTATTTGCCTTCGCTCGCCATGCGTGTCTGCGTGGCATCCGGGAAGCGGCGCCGCAATTGCTGAACATAGCTGGTTTCGGCAGCCCGGTCGTTCTGCGCATGCGCAATGCGTGCACCGAGGTACAGCGCCTCCACACTCGGCGCCTGCACCAGCTGGTTATGCCGGCCAAGCAGGAATTCCGCATCCTTCACCGCGCCCTGGGAAAAACGGATTTCGGCGAGTTCGTAGAGCGCCGGCGAAAAAAGCGGTTGGCGCATCAGGGCCTCGCGGAACTGGCTCTCGGCCTTCGTCATATCGCCCATGCGGCGTGCGCAGACACCGGCATTGTAATGGGCGCGTTCCGGCGTGGCGTAGACCGGGTTCCGCAGTGCAAGCTCGAAGTACTGCATGGCCTTGGCCGGACTTTGCGTCTGGCAGATGAGCCAGCCGTAGTTGTTGAGCGTTTCGGAATCGTTGGGCGCTATCCGGAGCGCCTGTTCATAGGCTTGCTTCGCCTTCGCATCCTCATGCAATCCCATATAGACAATACCGAGCATATTGTAGGCGGGCGCAAAATTGCCGTTGGCGTCTACCGCCTGTTGCGCAGCCTCCAGCGCCACCGGCAAATTGCCCAACCGATAGTACTCCGCCGCGCGCTGGGTATGAATTTGCGCCCGGTCCAGCGCGCCCGCCATGGCCGTCTGGTCCGGCACCTTGGTTTCGATCGTGGTCTGCGACACGCAACCCGAGACGCCGGCCACCAGCAGCGACATGACACACAGCAACGCTTTGTTCAAAGCCATTCTCCTCGTGGTCCCATCATGCCGCGACAGGTTTGATCGCGATCGATTTGCGGTTTGATTTATCCACCACCTGCCCGGCCAGCTGCCCGCAGGCGGCGTCGATATCGTCGCCGCGCGTCTTACGGATAGTAACAATCAGGCCGGCATTTTGCAGCACTTCGCGGAAACGATGAATCGCGTTGTTGCTGGAACGCCGGTAATCTGCCTGCGGGAACGGGTTCCAGGGGATCAGGTTGAACTTGCAGGGCAGATCGCCGATCAGCTTGACCAGTTCGTGCGCATGCTGCAAGGTGTCATTGACCTGATCGAGCATCACGTATTCAAAAGTCACGAACTCGCGCGGCGCGGCTTGCAGATAGTCGCGGATCGCCGCCAGCAACTCGGCCAATGGGTATTTCTGGTTGATCGGCACCAGCACATCGCGCAGCGCATCAGTGGGCGCATGCAGCGATACCGCCAGCGCCACCGGGCAGCGCTCCTTGAGGCGCAGCAGATTCGGCACGATGCCCGAGGTGGACAGGGTGACGCGGCGGCGCGACAGGCCGTAGCCATGATCGTCGAGCATGATGTCCATGGCATTGGTGACGCTGTCGAAATTCGCCAGCGGCTCACCCATGCCCATCATCACCACATTGGACACGATGCGTTCGCCCTTGGGATCGCGCCCCATGGCGCGATTGGCCCACCACAACTGGCCGATGATCTCGGCCGTGGTCAGATTGCGATTGAAACCCTGCTTGCCGGTGGAACAGAAGGTGCAGTCCAGCGCACAGCCGACCTGCGAGGATACGCACAGGGTGCCGCGCTCGTCCTCGGGGATGAACACGACTTCGATGCCGTTGCCGGTGCCCACATCGAGCAGCCATTTGCGGGTGCCGTCCCTGGAAGCCTGCTCGGTCATCAGGCGCGGCGGGGAAATGGCTGCAACCTGCGGCAGTTTTTCGCGCAGCGACTTGGCCAGATCGGTCATCGCCTCGAAGTTGTCGACGCCGAAATGATGAATCCAGCGGAACACCTGTTTGGCGCGGAACGGCTTTTCATCCAGGCCGGCGAAAAACGCCGTCATCTCGGGCAGGGTCATGCCGAGAAGGTTGGGGAGTTCGGTTTTAGCGTGCTGCGGGACAGCCATGATTCAGACTTTGCCAATAACCATGCCGTTGATCAAGCGCCCCGCCGACCATCCCGATTAGCGGGAATAGACGTTGAGCGCCGGGAAAAAATAAGCGATTTCGACGGCGGCCGTTTCCGGCGCGTCGGAGCCATGCACGGCGTTGGCATCGATCGAATCGGCAAAATCCGCGCGAATGGTACCGGGTGCCGCTTTTTTCGGATCGGTTGCGCCCATCAGGTCGCGATTTTTCAGGATCGCGCCTTCGCCTTCCAGCGCCTGCACCATTACCGGGCCGGAGATCATGAAGCTGACCAGGTCGTTGAAGAAGGGACGGGCCTTGTGCACCGCATAGAAGCCTTCGGCTTCGGCGCGCGACAAATGCATCATGCGGGCGGCGATGACCTTGAGGCCGGCCTTTTCAAAACGGGTATAAATCTCACCGATCACGTTTTTTGCAACTGCGTCGGGCTTGATGATCGAGAGGGTGCGTTCGACTGCCATTTGAATAAATCTCCGATAACTTAATGAAAACATACGATTTTAGCACGCGGAGGCCCATTTCTGCCGGCTTTTACGTCAATTGTCGCTCTGCGCATGGCCTTGCCCTCCCTGCTCCGCCGGCCCCGCGGCGGGATGCAGGGACAGCCTGTTCTGCCGGCGCCGGATCAGGAAACCATGTCCGCCCGCCTGCTGGGCCTTGCCGGCGGCAGCCGGGCGAAACAGCTGGGCAGCCCAGTCCGCCAACTGCAGCTTCGAAGGTGGGGACACTTTCTGCCAGCGCAACCAGTGGTACAGCGCATTGACCTGCCGCGCGCGCGGCAAGGCGTCGAGGATATCGGCGCGCACCTCGCGACGACCTGGATTGTCGTCGCAGCCCAGGTCGACCACCGCCAGCGCGGCCAGCAATTCAGCGCTTTCGGCCGCATGCTGCGCGGTCCGCGACAGCGATTCCGCGTAATGCGGGAAGCGGGTTGCAATCAGGGGCAGCAGCTCGTGGCGGATGAAGTTGCGGGTGAATGCGGTGTCGAGATTGGACTCGTCCTCGATCCACTCGAGCTTGTGCCGGGTCGCATAAGCCTCGATCTCGGCACGGCTCGACGTCAGCAGGGGCCGCAGCAGCGTTTGCCCCGCACGCAGGGGCCGGCTTTCACCCATGCCGGCAAGACCGTTCAGGCCGGTGCCGCGCAGCATCTGGTGCAGTACCGTTTCCGCCTGGTCGTCCTGATGTTGCGCCGCGAGTACGAAGGCAGCCCCGCTTTGCATCAGCGCGGCGTAACGCGCGGCGCGTGCGGCAGCCTCAAGACCGGCACCGGAATTTCGGTCCACCTCGACCACGGCCACCGTCAAAGGGACGCCGCGCTGCGCGCATTGCGCATGGCAGAACCCGGTCCAGGCATCGGCATTGGCGCTGATACCGTGATTGACGTGAATGGCCGTTAGCGCCAGCCGGCGGGAAGCGTTCTTTGCCTTGAGCGGGGCCAAGGCATCAAGCAGCACCATCGAGTCGATGCCGCCCGACAAGGCCACGGCCACGGACTGGTCGCCGACCTGATGGCGGGCCAGACATTGTGCGACACGTTCAGGCAGGTCCGATTCCAGCATGCTCTGCCTCGCGATGATCAGGACTTACTCGGTCAGTACCTTGAACTTGCCCAGCTCCAGCAATTTTTTCTGACGCTCTGCAATCAGCTTGTCGGGCGTTTTTTCCAGCAACTGTTTCAGATTGTCGGCAATCGCTTTTTTCAAGGTCAGCGCCATCGCCGCCGGATCGCGATGCGCGCCGCCCAGCGGTTCATTCAGCACCTTGTCGATCAGGCCCAGCGTCTTGAGTCTGGGCGCGGTGATATTCAGCGCCTCGGCCGCATCGCTCGCCCGCGCCTGGTCTTTCCACAGAATCGCCGCGCAGCCTTCCGGCGAAATGACCGAGTAGGTCGAGTATTGCAGCATCAGGGTGGTATCGCCCACCGCGATCGCCAGCGCGCCGCCGGAACCGCCCTCGCCGATGATGGTGCAAATTACCGGCACCCGCAGTCCGGCCAGCACATACAGATTGTGACCGATGGCCTCCGACTGGCCGCGCTCCTCGGCGCCCACGCCGGGGTAGGCGCCCGGCGTGTCGACAAAGGTCAGCAGGGGCACATTGAATTTTTCGGCCAGCTTCATCAGACGCAGGGCCTTGCGGTAGCCCTCGGGACGCGGCATGCCGAAATTGCGGAACTGTCGCTCCTTGGTGTCGCGGCCTTTCTGATGGCCGATCACCATCACGCTATGGCCATTGAAGCGCGCCATGCCGCCGACAATGGCGGCGTCATCCGAGTAGGAACGGTCGCCGTGCAACTCCTCGAAGTCGGTCATCATCGCGCCGATGTAATCGAGCGTGTAGGGCCGCTGCGGGTGCCGCGCCACCTGGCTGATCTGCCAGGGGCTCAGCTTGGAAAAAATATCCTTGGTCAATCCCTGGCTCTTTTTGGCGAGCTTGTCGATCTCGGCCGAGATATCGACAGCCGAATCGTCCTGCACAAATCGCAGCTCCTCGATTTTTGTTTCCAGCTCTGCGATCGGCTGTTCGAAATCAAGAAAATTAAATTTTGGTGTACTCATCCGTGGGACTTAAATTGTTTGCTAACCGCGAATCATACCAACTCTGGTCGGTATAATCGCCGCAACTGAAATGAGGGGCTGGAAATGGGCAACAGATTGAGCAAAATCACCACCCGTACCGGCGACGATGGTTCCACCGGGCTCGGCGACGGTTCGCGCACCCGCAAGTCGGCGCCGCGCGTGGCGGCCCTGGGCGAACTGGACGAGCTCAACAGCCAGATCGGGCTGCTGCTGACCGAACCGCTGCCGGCGCCGATTATCGCCCTGCTGACCCGCATCCAGAACCAGCTGTTCGACGTCGGCGGCGAAGTCTGCATTCCCGGGCACCGCATGATCGACGCACAGTATGTGTTGTTTCTGGAGGAGGCCCTGCAGCACTGGAATGCGGACTTGCCGCCGCTGAAGGAATTCGTCCTGCCCAGTGGTTCGCGGGCGGCGGCGCTGGCCCATGTCGCGCGCACCGTGGCCAGACGTGCCGAGCGCTCGCTGGTAGCACTGGCCGCAAGCGAAGCGGTGGAAGCGTATCCGCTGCAATACCTGAACCGCCTTTCCGATCTGCTGTTTGTGCTGGCCAGGATTCTCAATCGCCACGCCGGGCTTGGGGATGTATGCTGGCGCCGCGAGCCCGCGCCACCGGCGGCATGACCGCTATCCACAAGATGATTGTTCTTCAATTGAACTTCGCATAAGCCATGGCCGATAATGAATTGAACGAGAGACTTGCCGCCCTGCTATCCCGCTGCGGCCTGCGCGACCGGCGCGCGTTCGCCGAATTGTATGAAGCCACCAAATCGAAACTGTTTGCGGTTTCGCTTCGTATAGTCAGGGAGCGGCAAATTGCCGAAGAGGCCCTGCAGGACAGCTTTGTGAACATCTGGAACAACGCCGGCAACTACGCCACTGCGAAAGCGGCTCCGATGACCTGGATGACGGCGATCGTGCGCAATCGCAGTCTCGACATTGTGCGTCGCCCCCATCTGGAAACCCAGGATGAGGACGATTATTTCACCCAAAACTTTGAAGATGAGGCATTGAGTCCGCAGGAACAGTTGACCCAGGGCCGCGAAGCCGCCCGGGTGGAAAACTGCATGCAGGGTCTCGAGCCCGACCAGCGCCAGACCATTTACCTGGCCTTTTTTCACGGCCTCACCCACTCCGAAGTCGCCAGTCATCTCGGCAAGCCGCTGGGTACCATCAAGACCCATATCCGGCGCGGCCTGATGAAACTCAAAGAATGCCTGGAGGTGGTGCTATGAAACTCGATCACCCCGAGTTGCGCACGCGACTGTCCGCCGAGTATGTGCTTGGCACCCTGCGCGGCGGCGCCCGTCGCCGTTTCGAGGAATTCCTGCGCAGCGATTACGGGTTGCGACAGGAAGTGAGTTTCTGGGAGTCACGCCTCACGCCATTGGCCGAGCGCATCCAACCGGTGACGCCGCCGCAACGCGTTTGGAACAAGATCGAGGCGAGGATCGATGCGCAGCGCGCCGCCATGGTTTCCAAAACAGGATGGCTGAACGGCCTTGCCCTGTGGCGCGGACTGGGCCTGGCGGCATCGGTTTTGCTGGTGGCAATGCTGGTGCTCAAAACCAGCCTTGCCCCGGTCGAGGGCCCCAGGATGATGGCGGTGCTGGAAGAAGCCGGCAGCGCGCGCATGGTCATCGAACAACCCCGGGCCGGCATGCTGAAGGCCCGCCTGGTGCGCGACTGGAAAACGTCCCCGGACAAGAGTCGTGAATTGTGGGTGATCCCCGCCAAGGGGGCGCCGCGTTCTCTTGGCCTGATGAATGATCAGGGCGAAACCATCATCCGCATGGCCGATCTGGACAGCAAGCTGGCCGATGGCGCGATCTTCGCGGTCACCTTGGAACCAAAGGCCGGTTCAGGCGGCTCGCCGACCGGGCCGGTATTGTGCAAAGGCGCCATTGCGCGCCTGCCGGGCAAGCCGGCGGGACAAATTTAATCCCGCGTATTCGCGCCGCTATCGAGGCCGGTCCGCGATCGATGACGCGCGTGCCCGGTCCAGCGCCGCGCACACTTGCCGCGCGCCTTCCGCCAGCCGCGGCCCGGTGCGCAACAAGGCATCGGCGCCGACCTGATAAATGCGCTGTTCATCCCAGGCCCTGAGCCCGCGATATTGGGGCGCCGGCGGCGTGGGTTCATTGGCGGGATACAGGATCGCCTCCGGCTGCAAACGGAACAATTCTTCGAGGGACGGCGTAAACACCAGCGGCACCTGATCGCGAAACACATTCACGCCGCCGCACAGGGAAATCACCTCGTCGATCGCGTGATGGCGATTGACGGTCATCAGCGGCAGGCGCGAGATCTCGAAAAACATCCGGACTTTCCGCTTGCCGAGGTTGGCACGGCGCAGCGTTTCAAACCGGCCTTCGATGCGTCGCGCCTCCGGCTCGGCGATCGCAGTCGTCCCGCCCAGCTTGCCGATGGCACGAATCGCCTGCGGCACATCGGCCAACTTGGCGACTTCCAGTACGAATACCGGCACGCCGAATTCGGCGACACGCTTGATATCGGTGTCGCGATTGCCGGATTTCCAGGCGATCACCAGATCCGGCTTGAGCGCCAGCAGCGCTTCCAGCGAAACGCCGGCAGCATCGGCGACCTGCGGCAACCCCTTGGCTGCCGCCGGGAAATCGCTATACGCGGAAACGGCCACCAGCTTGCCACCGGCTCCCGCGGCGAAAATCAGTTCGGTCAATGAAGGCGCCAGGCTGACGATGCGCTCGGCAGGCTTGGCAAGCGCGACGACCTTGCCGTTGTCATCGACGACCGACACCGCTTGCGCTGAAGCGCATGGCAATGCCAGCGCGGTCAGCAGCGCCAGCACCGTGGTCCGCGATTTCAATGTCTGACCCGTTGCGCCAGCGCGACGCGTTGTTCGTAAGCGGCGCGCGCGATCGCCACATCTTCCAGAAAGTACGGCAGTTCCTGCAGATTGATTGCCTGCTGCGCATCGACCAGCGATTTTTTCGGCTGCGGGTGCATGTCCACCAGCAGCATATTGGCGCCGGCAATCACGCCCTGCGCGGCGACATGAAAAATATCCAGGATGCCGTCCGGCGAGGCGCCGCGCGCGCCCACCGAATGCGAGGGATCGACGCAGACCGGCATGCGCGTCATGCGCTGCACCACCGGCACATGGCCGAAATCGACCAGATTGCGATGCGGATCGCCGAAGTTGGTCTTCATGCCGCGCAGGCCGAAAATGATCTGGGTATTGCCCTCGCTGGCGCAATATTCGGCGGCCATCAGCGATTCGTCGAGGGTGATGCCGAAGCCGCGCTTGAGCAGGATGGGGAACTCGTGCTGGCGGCCCACCGCCTTGAGCAGTTCGAAGTTCTGCGTATTGCGCGTGCCGATCTGCAGCATCACGCCGGTCGGCTTGCCGCTGATGCGCAGCGCCTCATCGATTTCATCCAGATGCGATTCGCGCGTCACTTCCATGGAAATGACCTTGATGCCGTACTTGCCGGCCAGCTCGAACACCCAGGGCAGGCATTCGCCGCCCATGCCCTGAAACGAATATGGACTGGTGCGCGGCTTGTAGGCGCCCATGCGCGCGCATACCTGGCCATGTTCGCGCAGGCAGGCGAACGTCTGTTCGACGAACTCGCGCGTATCGACCGCATTGAGTCCGGCGAAAGTGTGCAGATTGTTCTGGCTGAAGGTGACGCCGTTATAGGTGAAGGAAGTATCGTGCTCGTCGGCCTGATGGCGGCCGAGAATGCGCAGTTCAATGGCCATGCCTACTCCGGCTGGCTGCGGGTGGCGATGCGCCGGGCGCGCACGGCTTCGGCCAGTCCGTTCAGCATCGTTTCGGTATCGGCCCAGTTGATGCAGGCATCGGTCACCGACACGCCATAGGCCAGCGGCTTGCCGGGAACGATATCCTGGCGGCCGGGATTGATATGGCTCTCGACCATCACGCCGATGATGCGCGGATCGCCCGCCGCGATCTGCGCGCCGACATCGGCGGCCACCTCCATCTGCTTCTGGTATTGCTTGGACGAATTGGCATGCGAGAAATCGACCATCACACGCTGCGCGAGACCGGCGGCGGCGAGTTCCTTGCAGGCGCCTTCAACGCTGGCGGCGTCGTAGTTCGGCGTCTTGCCGCCGCGCAGGATCACGTGGCAGTCCTCGTTGCCGCTGGTCGAGACGATGGCCGAATGGCCGGCCTTGGTCACCGACAGAAAATGATGCGGGGCCGCGGCCGCTTTCATGGCATCGACCGCGATCTTGATATTGCCGTCGGTGCCGTTTTTGAAACCCACCGGGCAAGAAAGACCGGAGGCCAGCTGGCGATGCGACTGGCTTTCGGTGGTACGCGCGCCGATCGCGCCCCAGGCGATCAGATCGGCGAAATACTGCGGCGAGATCAGGTCCAGGTATTCGGTGGCGGCGGCCAGGCCCATTTCATTGATGGCCAGTAGCAGCTTGCGCGACAGACGCAAACCCTTGTTGATGTCGTGGCTTTCGTCCAGATTGGGATCGTTGATGAACCCCTTCCAGCCGACCGTGGTGCGCGGTTTCTCGAAGTACACGCGCATGACGATGGTGAGGTCGGGTTCCAGCGTCAGGCGCAAGGCTTGCAGGCGCGTGGCGTAATCCACGGCGGCATCGTAATCGTGGATCGAACAGGGGCCGACGATCACCAGCAGGCGGTCGTCGCCGCGATGCATGATGCGGTGGATTTCCTGGCGCGCGCGGAACACCGTCGCCGAGGCATGATCGGTGATGGGAAACTCATGCATCAGTGCCGCGGGCGGCGCCAGCTCGATGATTTCACGTACGCGCAAATCGTCGGTGTTGTAAACCATGGCCTCTTCCTGGGTGACAAGTTGCAGTTTGGCTTTTGGACTTGCTGTGGCGCTCGCTTGCTGGGTCATTCTCGCACTCCGTTGGATGATTTGCCTGCAACATTACCGGGCATAAAAAAACCGCCGGTGTTGTTGTCGGCGGTTTTCTGGAAATTGGTTGCTCGCTTTACGCTTGCGCACTACCCTTCCAGCCGCCCCGGCCCGGAAAAAAGGTGTACCAAAAATAAAACGCGCGAATGTTCATGTGCCCGATACTAGCAGGGGTTTTGTGTGGCGCGCAAGTTCCAAAGCGCGCTGCAGGTTTGAAACCACTAGGCCGCGGGCTTGAAAACCAGCGAGACGCCGTTATTGCACCAGCGCTGTCCGGTGGGCTGCGGTCCGTCGTTGAAGACGTGGCCGTGATGCCCGCCGCAGCGTGCGCAATGGTATTCGGTGCGCGGAAAAATCAATTTGAAATCGCGACTGGTGTCGAACGCACCGGGCAGGGTGGTAAAAAAACTCGGCCAGCCGGTGCCGCTGTCGAACTTCATCTCCGAGGTGTAGACCGGCAGGTCGCAGGCCGAGCAATGGAACACGCCCTTGCGTTTTTCATCGTTCAGCGGGCTGCTGAACGGGCGCTCGGTGCCCTCCTTGCGCAACACATCGAACTGCGCGGGCGTCAGCTTTTGCTTCCACTCGGCGTCGCTCAATTTCAGTTTTTCGATTTTTGGCGCGATGCCGCCTGCCTGTTGTATGGCCATTTTCACCGCCTCCGCTGTGGGTTGCTTGGGTCCGCCCTGCGCATTTGCCAGTATCGGAAAGTTTGCCGCACCGGCCGCACCCAACAGGCCGGAAAGAAAGGTTCTGCGTTTCATGCGATCTCCAGGATGGTTTCGTTTGCTTGAAGCTTTGGTCGCCGGATTGCGCAAAAGTTTACAAGCGATGCTGCTGATACGGCCCGAGTGCCGCCGCGGTTGCAATTGCACACGGCATCGCGCCCCGCTCAGGCCACAAACTGCAGGATCGCCAGATAGTGGATCGCCGCCCCTCCCAACACAAACAGATGCCAGATGCCATGCCAGTGCTTGAATTTCTCGTCAAAAAAATAGAACACCGTACCGGCGGTATAGACCACGCCGCCGGCCGCCACCCATAAAAAACCGGCCCAGCTCAGCGCATGGATCATCGGCACCACGCCGATCACGGCGATCCAGCCCATCACCACATAGATGGCCAGTGAAGGGTAACGCTGGCCGCGCGCCAGGGTCAGTTCCTGCACGATACCGAGTACTGCCAGCCCCCAGACCACGCCGAACAGGGCCCAGCCCCAAGGCCCGCGCAGGGTCACCAGGGTGAAGGGTGTGTAGGTGCCGGCGATCAGCAGGTAGATGGCGCTGTGATCGAGTTTGCGGAAGACATTCTTCGCCCGGCCGCGAGTGCTGTGGTACAGGGTGGAAATACTGAACAGCAGGATCAGGGTCGCGCCGTAGATGGCAAAACTGACGACCTTGAAGGCATCGCCGTGCAACGCGCCCAGCACGATCAGGGACACGGCGCCGACCAGGGCCAGAATCGCGCCGGCAAGGTGGGTATAGCCATTGAATCTTTCGCCTCGATACATGGGCTGCCCGCTCCGATCTTTGTGCTATTTCCATGAACTGCGGCCGACTGCGCGACATTTCAACGTCCTGTCGAGCATAGCAAAACATTGCGCCTGCAATATGTCAGCGGCTCATTGGGCGTGACCCCTTGTGGGATTCGCTGCAAATCTCTGAATTGGCAGGCTTTAATACCGTTTTTCGCGCAACCGATCGCGCTCGCGGGTCGGCACCATGACATTCAGCAACAGCGCGTTTTTCCGGTCGTGATTTGAAAAGCGTCGCGCCCCCAGCCGTCGCAACACCTGATTTTCCCGTCAACGTACCATCAACGTATCAACGCTCAGTCCTCGCGCAAGCCCCGGGCAGAGACCTCGATCAATTTCGCGAGGCGGCGCAGCCGCGTTTCTTCCAGCTTGGCGCGCATCACCCGATGCTTGGCGAGGCGTCGATAACCCGGCGGCTGCGCCAGCCAGAACGCCCAGGCCGGCTGATTGGCGCGGAAGATTTTTTCCAGCGCGGGCGAAAATTCTGCCTCCTCTACTTCGAAAGAATAAATGCCGATTTTGTGCGCCGCGCGCACCGCAAAAGTCTGTATGCCGGCTGCCGTCATGCGTCCTGCCGCGGTCAGCCGCTCGACGTGGCGCACATTGACCAGGCTCCAGATGCTGCCGGCCTTTCGCGGCGTGAAGCGGATGGTATAGCTGGTGCTGTCGAAATTCTTGCGCACGCCGTCGATCCAGCCCACACATAAGGCTTCATCCAAAGCCTCGGCATAGCCGATCCCCGGCAGGCCGGATTTCAGGCTGTGAAACCCCAGCAGCAATTCGGTTTCGGCGGCATGGTGTTTATTCAGCCAGCGACGGAATTCCGCCGCGGATTTGAAAAATATGGGGAGATCAGGCGCAACGGCTTTGCCGATTGCCGGGATTTCTTCACGTCGCTTATTGCCCACCGCTTTTTTGCTTGTATCCATTCCGGGTCAGGCCATCGGACGCACATTGCCCGGCGTTGTCGGCGGCCCCTTGAGCTCGACCGTATTGCCCTCGGGATCGTTGATATAGATCGACGGCCCCTCGCCCTCGGCGCCATAACGCGGCACCGCATCGCCCGCCGCGATGCCGCGGGCGGCGAGTTGCGCGCGAATCATCGCCTCGTCGAAAGGCTCGATACGGAAACAAAGATGATCGAGATTGCGCCCTTCCACGCCGGGCGCCGCGCCGCCGGCGCGTCCCAGTTTGCCGTCGATGGGCACCAGATCCACCAGCGACCGGCCGGCGCGCAGCTGCACCAGGCCGATCTCGTCCTGACGGCGCTCGATCGTGCAGCCCAGGGCGTCGCAATAGAAGGCCAGCATGTTCTGCAGATTGCCGATGCGCAGTACGATATGGTCGATTTCACGGATTTTGAACATGGTTGTAACCAGTATTGTCGGATTCAATAATTTGAAACTCCAGAATTGACGCGTCTTCCAAGACAAGAACCTGCCGGAACTCCCGCCAATGCTTGAGTTTGGTGAATTCAGCTGCGAAGTGATACTCAACGCGCCAGTAGCCAAACAACCGCGCTATTGGCCGTCCACACCATAAGGCGGAACTCTTGCGGAAGGGGGCCGTCTCATATCAATGAATGGTATTCAACATGTCCGTCTAATGGCAAGAGCAAGGGCAAGCAACATAACAGCCCCGCCGCCGATGCCCATTCGTTTTTCATCTGGGGCACACTGTTTGCTTGCCTGTTTCGATGTGTCCACCACCCTAAGGAGCTTGTATGCGTGACTATCACCCTCTCTCCGCGCAACGTCTGAGCGGCACGGTTTCGATATCGCAGCCCGCGGCGCCGTCCAAAGTCACGCTGGAATCGCCGGCAAGTGAGGTCATGACCGACCTGAATAAAGTGAACGCCGCTTGCATCAAGCCGCACACCACCATGGAAGCGGCCAACAACTATATGGTGCAGCGCGGCGTGCGCCTGCTGCTGGTGCTGAATCCCGGTGGCAGCCTGGCGGGGCTGATTACCTCGACCGATATCCTGGGCGATAAGCCGCTGCGCTTCATCCAGGACCGGCAGGTCAAGCATAGCGAAATTCTGGTGTCGGACGTCATGACGCCGCTTGATCGCCTCGAGGCCCTTCCGCTGGACGAGGTCGCGCGCGCCAATGTGGGGCACATCATCGCCAGCCTGCGCGATACCGGGCGTCAGCATACCCTGGTAACCAGCCAGGATGCCCAGGGCCAGACCATCGTCTGCGGTATTTTTTCGCGTTCGCAAATCGAAAAGCAGGTCGGTGCACCGATCGAGGTTTCCGAAGTGGCCAAGACTTTTGCCGAGATTGAGGCAACGCTGGTGGCTGATTAGCGTTTGCCGGGCGGCTGCCGGCTTGTTCGACCGCGCAGACCAGAATACCAAACCCTAGCATCGGCGCGACTTTTGGAGCAAAAATGGCTTGGAAGGCGCGCCAATTATAGACATTTGCTGGTACAAACTTCCTTGAGCCCGCGAGGCGCTACTGTTCCGGTCAATGGCGGCAGCGTTCGAGACGCTAACCGGGTTTGAAAGCGGGTTTTTGGCGATTGCCACATTTGCAAGTGCGCAGGTTCAGAATGTAGACATTCCGGCCAACGCAGCGACCGCCATGCAGAATTTTTCCACCCACGACGTCACCAACCAGCCGCCGCCGCTGGAAAACTACAATCTCTATGCCACCGACCGCGCGCTGCAAGAAGCCGTTCAGCGCGACGGCGCGGCCTGGGCCGGCACGGCGCTGCAAACGTTCGGCGCCACGCTGGGCGAGCCGGCGGTGATGGCGCTGGGCCAACTCGCCAATCGCAACCCACCCGTGTTGTTCACTCACGACCGCTACGGCCGCCGCCGCGATGAAGTCGAATTTCATCCGGCCTGGCACCAGTTGATGACGCTGGGCGCAGGCGCAGGGCTGCATTCCGCGCCCTGGTCCGAGCCGCGCCCCGGGGCGCACGTCGCCCGCGCCGCGGCATATCTGCTTTACGGCCAGATCGAGAACGGCACCCAATGTCCGCTCACCATGACCTATGCCGCCGTGCCGGTGCTCACCAAACAGGCGGCCTCGCTGCCGATGCTCGGCGAAACCTGGCTGCCGCGCATTCTGTCGCGCGAGTACGACCCGCGCTTTGTGCCCATCGAGGCCAAACGCGGCGCACTCATCGGCATGGGCATGACCGAAAAGCAGGGCGGCTCGGATGTGCGCAGCAACACCACGCGCGCGGTGGCTGAAGGTGTTTCCGGCCCCGGCCGGCCGTATCGCCTGACGGGCCACAAATGGTTCATGTCGGCGCCCATGTGCGACGCGTTTCTGATGCTGGCAAAGACCGATGCCGGTATCGGCTGCTTCTTCGTGCCGCGCTTCACACCGGACGGCGCAAAGAACGCACTCGCGCTGCAACGCCTCAAGGACAAGCTCGGCAACAAGTCCAACGCCAGTTCCGAAGTGGAATTGCAGGGCGCGCTCGGCTGGCTGCTCGGTGAAGAAGGACGCGGCGTGCCGACCATCGTCGAGATGGCCACCTACACCCGCCTCGACTGCGCGCTCGGCAGCACCGCGATGATGCGGCAGGCTGTGGCGCAGGCGCTGCATCACGCCAGCCATCGCATGGCATTCGGCAAACGGCTCGTCGAGCAGCCGCTGATGAAAAACGTGCTGGCGGATTTGGCATTGGAATCGGAATCCGCGACGGCGCTGGTGATGCGCCTGGCGCGCGCCTTCGACGCGCAAACCGATGAAGCCGAAAGCGAACTGCGCCGCCTGATGACGCCGGCGGTGAAATACTGGCTGTGCAAACGCGGCCCGCCGCTCGTGGCCGAGGCGATGGAAGTGCTGGGCGGCAACGGCTACGTGGAAGAAAGCGTGATGCCGCGCCTTTACCGCGAAATGCCCCTGAATGGCATCTGGGAAGGTTCCGGCAATGTGATGTGCCTCGATGTGTTGCGTGTCGCCGCGCGCGGCTCGCGCGCGTTCGACATTTATTTTGCCGAAGTCGAACAGGCGCGCGGCGGCGATGCCAGGCTCGATGCCTTCGTCGATAAACTCAAGCAGCAACTCGCCGCGCCGGGCGACCAGGAGCACATCGCCCGGCGTCTCACCGAACATCTCGCGCTGGGCATGCAGGCCGCGCTGCTGGTTCGCCATGCGCCCACCGCCATCGCCGATGCTTTCTGCGCCTCGCGCATCGACGGAGATTGGGGCGGCGTGTTCGGCACCTTGCCGTCGAATGCACCGGTAGATGAAATCATCGCGCGCGCGTCGTTGGCGGTGTAGGCAATACCGGTAGAAACACAAAACGCCAGCATCGGCGCGCTTTTCCAGGCATTTTTGCCTTGAAAGCCGCGCCGATGCTGGAGTTTAATTTTTATAGCCAGTACAGGTTCCTGCCGACGACTACATCAGCGACGTCGTCACCGCGTCCAGGATCTCCGTGGACAGCGCGGTATCGTCCACCGCCCGCGCCAGCACCATGGCGCCGATCATGCTCGCATAGGTGGCCAACGCTTTTTTGCGCTTCGCGGCCTTGGTCCGCCCGGGTGCCAGGGCGGACATTTCTTCCAGCAAGTCGCGGATTCCGGCCGTGACCTTGCGCCGCACCGCCCGGCTCTGGCGCGAGGCATCGGCCCCCAGCGCGGCGATTGCGCAACCGTGGCCGACATCGTCGCGATGCGCGATCGAAAGATAGCCTTCGACAATGGCCTTCAGCGCGGCGCCGTCGCCGGCCCTTTTTTTCTTTTTCGCCTCGTCCGCCCATTCACTGGTTAAGGCCAGGGCCGTGTCGCCCGCGCGCGCCATCACCTGGGCGATCAGGTCCTCCTTGGACTTGAAGTGGCCGTAAAAACCGCCGTGGGTGAGCCCCGCGCCCTTCATCAGATCGGCCACGCCGATGCCGTCGAAGCCGCGCTCGCGGAACAGCTTGCCCGCGGTATCGATGATGCGCGCGCGGTTGGCCGCCATTTGCTCTCTGCTGACTTTCATCGCCTGCTCCTTTCAAATTCCGGAAATAACGATTCTGCGAAATTGTGCTTGACATTATAAATGATAATCATCATATAATTCAATCATGATGATCGTCATTAAACAGGAACCGTGGCGATCGCTGCCCCCGATGTTTCTTTCCATACAACCCAAGCCAGGAGAATCGATATGTCCACCCCATCCAAACAAGGCGTCGCCCTCATTACCGGCGCTTCCACCGGCATCGGTGCCACCTATGCCAAACGCCTCGCTGCCCGCGGCCACGATCTGCTGATCGTCGCCCGCGACCAGGCGCGCCTCGAAACCGTCGCCACTGCGCTTCGCAAGCAATACGGCGTCGCCGTCGAGGTGCTGAAAGCCGACCTGACCAGCAAAGCCGATCTGCAAAAAGTAGAGAAACGCCTGCGCAGCGATACCAATATCAGCGTGCTGGTCAACAACGCCGGCATCGCCGTCGAGGGCACCCTGCTCGGCGCCGACCCGGACAAACTCGAGACCATGATCGATATCAACATCACTGCGGTGATGCGCCTGGCCGTCGCCGCCGCCGACAGTTTTGTGGCGCGCAAAAAAGGCACCATCATCAATATCGCCTCGGTGCTGGCGCTGGCGCCGGAAATGTTCAACGGCAGCTACAGCGGCACCAAGGCCTATGTGCTCAACCTCTCGCAAGCCCTGCAAAAAGAAACCGCCGCGCATGGCGTGATCGTGCAAGCGGTGTTGCCGGGCGCCACCCGCACCGAGATCTGGGAACGCGCCGGCATCGACCTGGACAAATTCCCCGCGGAAATGGTGATGCACGTCGACGAATTGGTCGATGCCGCCCTGGCCGGCCTGGATATGGGCGAAACCGTCACCCTCCCCACCCTGCCCGATGCCGGCGAATGGCAGGCCTACAACAATCTGCGCCTGGCGATGGCGCCGAAGCTCTCGCTGCAGCATGCGGCCAAGCGTTACGGCGTGAAGCAGGTGTTGGCGGCATAAAGGCATTCAGAAACACAAACTCCAGCATTGGCGGGCTTCTCCGGGCATTTTTGTTCTGAAAGCCGCACCAATGCTGGAGTTTCATTTTCAGCAATCCCATCGCGCGAATTTCCGGCCGTTTAAGAACGTTTAAGCGCTTCTTAAGCACCGCTTAAGTACTGAAGCCTGGCCGCCGGTCCACAGTGCCGCCATCGACTGTTGTGAATACGGTTGTGCGGCGGATATCCCTCCGGCCGCTGGCGTTCGGGACCTCAAGGGTCCGCATTTTCAGTCAAGGAGATTCGCATGGCACATACCGAAACCAAGCTATCGGGACATCAGCCCGATATGGTCAAACTCACCGCCATCCAGGCCGAGCGCCTGGGCGCGTTGAACGATGTATCCCCCAAGGAGCTGACCGGCCTGACGGTGCAGCAGATCAGCGACAAGTTCCGCTTTCGCATCGATCCCATGCTGCTGTTCTTTCGCAAGATCTGCGGCAAAGTGGTCAAGAAGGATCCCGTCACCGGCATCGAATATCCGGTGGCCTATGCGACCGTGCAGGTGGAAGATACCGACTGTTCCTTCCTCGGCTATTTCCCGGCGTCCTCAAAATATTCCTGGTACTTCCCCTTCAAATGCCGGCGCGAAGTCATCGCCACCGTGAAGACCGACAAATGCGGCAATTTCTGCGTGTACGTGCCGCGCTGGGATATCGACTGGATCATCAAATGGCGCAAGGAGCGGCTCTGCTTCCCGGTGATTTTCGAACGTCCCTCCCTGGCCGATATCATCGACGAACTGATTCCGCGCGAGGTTCCGCCGTTCCCCTTCCCGCCCGGCCCGGGACCCGATCCGGGGCCATTGCTGCGCCATGATCGCGGCCAACTGCTCACGAAGGTCGAACAACAGCTGGGACGCGACACCGCGCGCAAGCTCGGCGTGGCGCTCAGCCGTCTGTCGTTCGGCGCCAACACCGTCGATGCGATGGAAATACTGCAGGACGATGCCTTCGACGCCGCCCTGCCTCCGCCCCTGCCCGGCGAATTCCGCATGGTCGATCACAGTGTTGCCGCCGGCAAGAAAGCCGCCGCATCCGCACTGTCGATGGACGGCGTGCGCGCCAGCATCGGTTCGCGCCTGAAGGTGGATGTCGAGACGCTGGCCGATTTCGACTTGCGCCAGTTCATCGGTCCGTTCCGTCGCTGCATCGATGTGTTCGTGCCGGAATGGGTGCCGATCTTCGACATTCCCGACATCACCTTCCGCGTGACGCAGGATGTCGACGGCGACGGTGTTGAAGAAACGATTTATTCGGAAGGCTTCTTCAAGGTGCGCTGGGATGCGGGTGCCCTGCCCCCGGTCAAACTGGTCGCCTCGCCGATTGCCATCTCGATTCCCGAGTGCGGCGAAATCATCGACATCCCCTGCGGCAATGTGCCCGCCATCTACCGCGCCGGTCGCATGCCGGTGCGCGGCGATATCACCATGTACGACCCCGTCGCCGGCTACGCGGTGCGCCCCGATCGCCCGCACCCCTCCGGCAACCCCGTCGACCCTTTGCCCAATCCGCCTGCCCAGTCGCCGTTCTATGGCGTGGTGCCGGTTTACGGCTGCGTGGACGTCGGCACCAAGGCCACCCAGTATCGCCTGCTCGACAGCTTCAACGGCGGGCCCTTCCTGCCGGTGCTCAATCAATCCTGGTGGGTGACGCGGCTGAATCCCGGCGGCATCTTGACGCAGTACTACCACGTGGTGCCCGCCGCCGGCGGCTGGTACGACATCGTCATTCCGAAAGGCGCTAACCCGAACGACTGGGAGCCGGAGAAGCTGGTGCTCGACTGGAATACCTACCAGTTCGGCAATGGCAAACATGTGCTCAAGATCGAGTTGGGTATTGCCGGCGTGCCGCTGGCACCGCAGCCGGCCACGGATACGGTCGCATTCCATGTCGACAACTCGTACCCGACCACCACGTTCCAGGTGGAGTATCGCAAGAATGGCGTGGGGCCCTTCCACCCGCTGACCTTCCCCTGCCCGGTGGTCAATCGAGGCGCGGTACCGCAGGACCTCGAGTTCCGCGTCACCTTCACCGCATCCGCAAACCATTTGCGCGATGTGACCATGGGGGGCAGCGGTTGCGGCGGCGGCGAGATCAGCTACGTCTCCGGCGCACCCGCCGGCTGGTTTCCGGCGCCGGTGCCCAACCCGACCAGTGTCGCCCATTGGCACGAAACGCCGGGCGACAACTCGGTGGCCATCACCGCCTTCTTCAACCTCGATGCCGGCGCCTTGCAGGGCACCTACTCCTTCGGTGCCTGGGCGGCCAGCCGCGCCTTCAACCCGGCCGGCGGCGATACCGGCCATCTGCAAGTGCCGATGTATGAATACAACCCGTCCGATATCCACACCACGCCGAGTTTCGCCTTCTCAGTGATCAACGCGGATTAGGTCGTACGACAACACATCGAAGGAGTCGGCGTGCGGGGAGTGCATCCTGTTCCCCGCACGCCGGAAAAATTCATGAGCGACTGGGCACCCTGGTTTCGATTCCTGCTCGCCATCCTGGCGACCTGGCGCCTCGTGCGCCTCGTCGCGCGGGAAGATGGGCCGTTCGATGCGATCGTCAAATTGCGTCAGCATGCCGGCACCGGTTTTATCGGGCAACTGATGGATTGCCCCTATTGCCTCAGTCTGTGGATCGCCGCGCCGCCAGCACTGACGCTAGCCGACTCGATCGCGGCATGGGCAATCGCCTGGCTCGCCATTTCGGGCGGCGCCGCCTTTCTCGAAAACCTGCTGGAGCGTCGATCCACGCCTTCGCCGTAAGGCCCCTACGTCCTCACCCAAGGAGAATCGTCATGTCATGTTGCGGACAAAAACGCATCGCCGCTTCAGCAACCTCCGCCGCCATGAGGACCAATGGGACCAATGCCGACAGACCGGCCACCCATTCACCCGCGCCGGCAAAACTTCAGCAAGTCACGGTGAGCATTGAACGTTCAAGCCCTCTCGCGGCGCGCCACGTGCTGCGTTATACCGGGCTATTTCCGCTGTCGCTGCGCGGACCGCAAAGCGGACGCGTTTATTATTTTTCCGCCACCGGGAACACGGCAGCTGTTGATGAAGGGGATGTCGACGCCCTGCTACGCACGCAGTTGTTTGTGCGCGACGCGGTCAATTCGTAACGCGAAGAAAACCCGTCTTCGCCAAGCCGGGTAGATCGGCAAACTCAAGCATTGGTGCGCCTTCCCGAGCATTTTTGGCCCGGAATGCGCACCAATGCTGGGGTTTCCATTTTTGCTTGCAAGGCAATCCGGCCTGCGTTCCTTCTGTCCGTATTACTAATTTCGGCACCGCCCGTCGCCATGCGGCAACAGGCCACTCCCACCCCCGCGCAGGTTCCCCGCTGTCCGGTACCAATTTATTCACGTAATAACAGGGCATTACGCGCACCGGCGTGCTGGCCGCGCCGGTATGGTTGATGGCCATATTTCTGGCCCGACGGTTGCAGATAACTTGGGGTTGCAGCACGCAAATGCGCTTTCGCGTGCGGTTTTTTCCCGATCCAAATTCACAACCAAGGGGGAACCATGTCAATCCTGGAATCGATGCTCATCTGGCCGGACCGCCCGTTGCCGTCACTGCTGGTACTGCTGCTCGTGCTGTTGCCGTTTCTGTACGCAGCTCGCGATCCGGTGCACGCCTTGCTCAGAAGCGCGTGCCGCGCCATCGCCAATCCACTGCGGCTGAGCGCGCGCTGGCTGGGCGATGCCGGTTTGCGCCTGCAGCATCGCAACCGCGAAGTGCTGCTCGCGCACGGCGGCCATGAAGTGAAGCTGACGATCGAGCGCGAACTTGAGCGCGTGACCGCGCTGGTACAGCGCGACCTCGAGGGTTACCCGGTGCTGCAGCGCAAGATGATGGACGAGATCACCCGCATCGAGGAAGACTACAAGAAAAGCGGCGAAGTGCCGCCGCCGCCGCCGGAGTGGGTCAAGGCCATTGAGGCCATGGCCAAGGTCAAGCCCGGCAGCGATGGCGTGCTCGAGCGAATTCTCACCGACATTCGCAAGTCGATCGACAGTATTTATGTGCTGGTGGTGGCGGAATATCGCAGCGCCTATCAGGCCCGACACCGCATCCTGAAAGGCTTTCTGCCGTTCTGGCGCTCGGTCGAGCAGACCCTGAGCCGCATGGACCGCAACATTACCAGCCTGCAGAGCAGTGCGGCGAAGATCGATGCCAATGTGCTGAAGCTCGAAAAAATTGCGGCGCGCGACAATGACGCCGCCAATGTGCTGGCGGCCTCGACCGCGACGCAATTTTTTGTCGCCGGCCTGGTGATGCTGATTGCCTTTGGCGGCGCTTTCGTCAACTTCAAGCTGATCGCGCTGCCGATGTCGGCGATGGTCGGCGGTGGCGACTACATCACCGCCAACCTGCAGGCCTCCGAACTCGCCGCGCTGGTGATCATCCTGTTCGAGACCCTGATGGGCCTGTTTCTGATGGAAACGCTGCGTTTCACCAGCCTGTTTCCCCTCGGCAACATCACCGAAAAAATGCGCCGCCGCCTGATGTGGGCATCGCTCACCATCCTGCTGGTGCTGGCCGGTTTCGAAGTCGCGCTGGCGGTGATGCGCGACGTCATCATCACCGCCGATGTGGCGCTCAAGCAGCAACTTGGCGCCGCCGCCGGCGCGGCGCACGTCGAGACCGGCTGGGTCAACAAGATCCCCACCTTCGGCCAGATGATCCTCGGTTTCACCCTGCCCTTCGCGCTGGCCTTCGTGGCCATTCCGCTCGACTACTTCGTCAATGCCGGTCGCACGGTTGTCGGCGCGGCGCTGGAGTTTGCATTGCGCGGATCGGCGCTCCTGCTGCGCCTTGCCGCCAACCTGATCCGGGGGACGGGCAATCTGGCGATCATGCTCTATGACGTGCTCATCTTCGTGCCGCTGGCGATCGAACGCGCGGTGGCCAGCTACCGTGCAGGAAGCGCCCGCAACAATGCCTCGCGCCCCGCCTCCTCTTCTTCCTCCTCTTCCTTATCGTCGCTCGAACAAGCGGCCGTACCCAAGGAGGTGTCATGAAAACGCGCTCGCGTTTCGCCAAAACGCTCTCGCGTGCCACCGCGCTCGGCCTGCTGCTCTTGTTTGCTGCCTGCGCGCCCAAGACCAATCACAGCCAGGCGGTATACATGCTCGTCGACACCTCCGGCACCTACACCCGCGAGACCGGCAAGGCGCAAGGGGTGGTGAACTACCTGCTGGGCACACTCAATCCCGGTGACGCCCTGGCGGTCGGGCGGGTCAAGAGCCGCAGTTTCAGCGAAAAGGATATTGTCGCCAAAGTGAGCCTCGGCAAAGATCCCATGGCGGTCAATGCGCAAAAGCGCGCGTTCAGCGAGCAGATCGCGGAATTCACCAAAGCGACCAAGGACAGCAAGGGCAGCAGCTACACCGACATCACCGGCGGCATCTTGCAGGCCGCCGAGTTTCTGAACGAATCCCAGGCCGGCAGCAAGACCATCGTGATCTTCTCGGATATGCAGGAAGAGCTCGACTACAAGACCGTGCGCGATTTCCCGATCAGGCTCGACGGCATTCACATTGTCGCGCTCAATGTCAGCAAGCTCGACACCGACAACGTCGACCCGCGCCGCTATCTCGACCGGCTGGCGTGGTGGCAGGAGCGCACCCGCGTCGCCGGCGCGGCGGATTGGAAAGTCGTCAACGACATGGAGCATCTCGACCGTATCTTCAAGAAAAGCGGCTGAGGGAACGCAGGCCGGGCGCGTTTATTACTTTCCGGTTGAGGGCAGTACGGCCATGCTGAGTGCCGCAGATCTCGTCATTCCAGCGTAGGCTGGAATCCAGCCCTGTGTACATTCAAACCTTTGGAAGGACTGGGTCCCAGCCTACGCTGGGACGACGAGGGTTTGAGGTTTGTAAAATGACAAACTCAAGCATTGGCGCAGAGTTCCAGCCGTTTTTGCTCCGAGAGCCGCGCCAGTGCTTGACTTTGAAATTTACACAACGGGCGTTTCCACCTTGGCCACCACATGGCCGCCGCCGATTTTTTCGTACTCCGCAATCACCTGCGCCCCCACCAACAACAGCGTGGCGGCAATCTCGAAACTCAATAGCACCACGATCGCAGTAGTGAGCGAGCCATAGACCACATTCACCTGCGAAAGCGTGCTGAAGTACCACACCAGGCTGTGGCGAATGATTTCCCACAGCAGCCCGGCGGTGCCGCCGCCGATCAGCGCATGGCGCACCGAGATGCGCCCCACCGGCATGAAATAGTAGATCGAGGAAATCATCAGGATTTCCACCACCACCGCGATCAGGTAAAGCGTCGCCTTCGACAGCCCGCTCAATGACCAGCTCGCGCCGAACACCAGCAGATTTTCCTGGCCGAAGGCGAGCAGATTTGCCAGCACCACAGTGCCGGCGAACAGCGCGAACGCGATGAAGGCGATATAGCAAAGCGGAAACGCCAGCGAGACCAGCAAGGAGCGCTTGCGCGTCGCCAGGCGATGCAGAAAAATCACCGAGATCGCACTCTCCAGCACGCGAAAAGCCAGTGTGCTGAAAAACAGCAGCGTGCCAAACAGCACCCAGCCCAATACCGCGCGATGCGCCAGAAACGCCGCCAGCTCCCGCACCAGCGCCACCGACTGCCCCGGCACCACCCACTCCAGCGCGCGACGCAAAGTCTCGAACAAGGCCGCCTGCTCGACAAAATGCGAGAGCCCGATCACCACCAGGATCAACAGCGGCACGATCGACAGCAAGGTGTAATACGCCACCGCGCCGGCCAGCAACAAACCCTGATTGGCATTGAAGGCGCGCAACACCTGCAGCGCAAAGGCGGCCGGGTGCTTGATGATGTGATTGGTTTCGGGGCTGACTAGGGGGAGGTCGGGGATGGGCATGAAAACCTATAGCTATTCTGGAGGCGACAGACGCCTACTTTCATAAAGCACAATTCAAAGGCGACTACGCAAATGGCCAATTACTAACGAAAGGGCTTCTGCCGTAATAATTTCGAAACGCCAAAGTAACTCGCCTCCCCCCGGTTCCGCCGTATGCAGTCATAGCCCTTTCCATCCAAATATTTTCGGCATCTTGCAAAAAAGAAGGCAACGCATATGGATCTGAAATTTTAAGAATCTGTTCACCAACCATGACACGTCGTGAAGGATCCGCAGTCAGCTCACGATCTCTCATCTCTTCAACAAATTTCAAAATACTAGTCTCACCCTGCTGGCTCAGCGTGGTGAGGAAATCTAATCCATCTGCGGTAAGCAAGACAATTTGCTCTAGCGGCACTGGAAGAATACCGCCATAGTCCGCCACTAATCTGGCAATCCTCTCCTTGCCAGTACGCTCAGCAACATCCACACCTGTACCTAAATAATGTTGATCAGTCGTAACGATTAGTAAGAAAATATTTGGGTCCGAATTAATTCCTAATCCATCAAAACGCCCAGATCGAATTAACTTAGCAGTAGACTGCCCCTGATCGATAGCCTTAATTATGGAAGTCTTAAATCTATCTCCAATTTGCACATCTTCAAATGCGGACTGAGTCGCCTCGTCTGCATCTTTAATCTTCGATTCAACCAAAATTATCGTTTGGCCAAAATTCAATAAGAAATCTACAACACGCTCATTCGGCTGAAGAAATTTTTTCAGGTCCGCTTCGGACACAAAATTATGGCAAAGACTTTTGACTGCAGTTGAAACATATTTAGTTTCAAAAACTCTGCCAAACTCAGCAATGAGATTTTTATCGTCCGCATCACGTATCGACTGAATGAATACATCCCCGAGCGAACGAAGCAGGAGCTTCGGTGACCACATGACATATTTTCGCTTGGATATTTCAAAAAGCGGTTTAGATCGAAAGGCCGGACGATGCATTGCAGAAAGTACGGAAATTGATTTTTTCCCGTCAGCAGAGAAGCGCATCCTCAATTGCGCTTGATTTGCTCCAAGGATCTCGAAAATTGCATTCAGCTTCTCTTTTGGGAACCATGGATTCCGTGCTAAAAGCCCCAATGCCGTGAGCGGCTGACCAGGCGAATTTATTGCATGAACCCCTAAGAGGTGGCTGCCTAAAATTAGGTCCATCCCCGATAGGTTGTTCGGGAAAATTGATTGCGACAAAAGTCTGTGATTTGGAGGCAATTGATTGGTAATGAAGAATTGGCGCAGAAGATCAAAGCGTGGCGCAGTTTGGAACTCGAATTGCTGGAAGGCAATCGCTCTTAGCGCACCAACTCCACGAGATTTCACTAAAAATGTAGGAGCAAATCCATGTACGATTTCATGGGTCGCCTGAAAGAGCATTTCGAATGCAGAACGTGTTAATACGCTTCGCCCTTTTTCTGGACAATCTTGATCAGCTAACACCCATTGGGCCAAGCGCTGATTCACAAAAGGCAATTGTCTTAAGTATTCAAGCCCGTCCGTTGTTTTTTGTTCGTCTTGTGCTCGCTGCGCGCATGCCCATAAGATTGGACCAAACCCATACTTGCGCCATGTAAGGCGAAGATTTTCAATTTTTTGTTGGATGCCCTCAAACGACGGGTCTTCCTCATCAAAAGAATCCATTTGGGCGCTAGCCGCCACGGCAATATTCCACCGCCTGCTCCACCCTCTCCACCGCAATAATCTCCAGCCCCTCGATCTTCTGCTTGGGCTTGTTCGCCTTGGGAATGATCGCGTGCGTAAACCCCAGCTTGGCCGCCTCGCGCAGCCGCTCCTGCCCGCGCTGCACCGGACGCACTTCACCGGCCAGCCCTACTTCGCCGAACACCACATGCTTGGCCGGCAGGGCCTTGTTCTTGAGGCTGGAGACGATGGCGAGCAGCACCGCCAGGTCGGCGCCGGGTTCGTCGATCTTGACGCCGCCGACGGCGTTGATGAATACATCCTGGTCGAAGCAGGCGATGCCGGCGTGGCGGTGCAGCACCGCCAGCAACATGGCCAGGCGATTCTGTTCGAGGCCGACCGAGAGGCGCTTGGGGTTCATATGCGCTTCATCGACCAGCGCCTGGATTTCCACCAGCAGGGGGCGCGTGCCTTCCTGTGTGACCATCACGCAGCTGCCGGGCACATTATTGCTGTGCTGTGAAAGAAACATCGCCGAGGGGTTGGTGACTTCGCGCAGGCCCTTCTCGGTCATGGCGAATACGCCGATTTCATTGACGGCGCCGAAACGGTTTTTGACGGCGCGGATCAGGCGGAACGAGGAATGCGTATCGCCCTCAAAATAGAGCACCGTATCGACCATATGCTCGAGCACGCGCGGCCCGGCGAGCGCGCCCTCTTTCGTGACATGGCCGACGAGGATGATGGTGGTGCCGGTGGATTTGGCGAAGCGCGTCAGATGCGCGGCGCACTCGCGCACCTGCGCAACCGAGCCGGGCGCCGAGGTGAGCGCGGCGGAATAAACGGTCTGGATGGAATCGATCACCGCGACTTGCGGCTTCTCGGCGGCGAGGGTGGCCTGGATTTTTTCCAGCTCGATTTCAGCGAGCAGTTTGACGTCGTGCGTATCCAGCGCGAGGCGGTTGGCGCGCATGGCGATTTGCTGCGGCGATTCCTCGCCGCTGACATACAGCACGCTGGAGGATGCCGAAATCGCGCACAGGGCCTGCAGCAGCATGGTCGATTTGCCGATGCCGGGATCGCCGCCGATCAGCACCACCCCGCCGCCGACCAGGCCGCCGCCGAGCACGCGATCGAATTCGCCGATGCCGGTGGCCTGGCGCGGGATGTCCTCGGTCTTGACCTTGGAAAGATCGAGCACCTTGCCGCGCTCGGCATGGACGCCGGCCAGCGTGGAGAAGCGATTGCCGCCGGTGGTGGCCTCGGCGACGGACTCGATCAGCGTGTTCCAGGCATTGCAATGCGGGCACTGGCCCTGCCATTTCAGGGATTGCCCGCCGCATTCGCTACAGACGTAGATGGTTTTTGCTTTGGCCATTTTTGCTCAGCACCCGGTGGTTGTAGGTTGTCGCCGCGGATTTAGTCCGGGGCCCAATTTTTGGCAGCACTTCGTGGAGGCAAAATTGGATCCCGGCCCGGCAACCAAAATGAGCCGGGATGACGGTGATTATTTGACCTTGGTCGATCCTGGATCGCAGCGAAGGCGCCATCAGTGAAGCCTGCAACTTGCGCCTGCAGGATTCCAGGTTTGGCCGCACCCTCAATCCACTTCCACCACCGGCACCCGCGGCGCCAGCGCGCACATCAGTTCATAACCGACGGTACCGGCGGCCTTGGCGACATCGTCGATGGGCAGGCCCTCGCCCCATAGCGTGACCGGGGCACCATTGTGCACATGCGGCAATTCGGCGAGGTCCACGCACAGCATATCCATGGACACGCGCCCCACAGTGCGGGTGAGTTTGCCACTGACCATCACCGGCGTGCCGGCCGCATTGCCGCCGGGCGCATGGCGCGGATAGCCGTCGCCATAGCCGCAGGCGACGACGCCGACGCGCATATGTTTCTTGGCGACATAGAGGCCGCCATAGCCGACCATCTCGCCGGGTTCAAGGGTCTGCACGGCGATGATTTCGCTGCGCAGGGCCATCACCGGCTTGAGGCCAAGCTCGGCGGCGCTGATATCGTCGAACGGCGTGGCGCCGTACAGCATGATGCCGGGGCGCACCCAGTCGCGGTGCGTCTCCGGGTAGCGCAGCATCGCGGCCGAATTGGCCACGCTTTGCGTGAAGCCCTTTTTGGCGAAGGATTCCTTGGCGGCGCGCACGATCTCGGCAAAACGCCGCATCTGCTCGGTGACGCCGGCCTTGCCGTCCGCGGTGGCGAAATGGGTCATGAAGGTGACCGCACCGATATTGCGATGGCTGGCCGCCGTATTGACGGCGTAGCCGGACATCGGCCCTTTCAGGCCGAGGCGGTTCATGCCGGTGTTGAACTTGAGAAAAATATCCAGCGGGCGATCGAGCTCGGCATCGGCCAGGGCCTTGATTTGTTCGAGGTCGCGCACTGCGGGCATCAGGCGGTGCTGCGCATACAGCGGCAGTTCGTCGGCGCCGAAAAATCCTTCGAGCATCAGGATCGGCTGGGTGAGGCCGCGCTTGCGCAGGGCCAGCGCGCTGTCGAGTTCCAGCGTGGCGAAGGCATCGGCATCGCGCAGGGCGCGCGCCACGCGCTCGACGCCGTGCCCGTAGGCATTGGCCTTGAGCACCGCGAACACCTGCGATTTGGGGGCCTTGGCTTTGGCCAGCGCGTAATTGTGACGAAGGGCGGAGAGCGAGATTTCAGCGCGGATCGGACGGGTCATGGCGTCATTCTGTCACAGGCGGCGCCGCGGTCGCGGCGACGATCGGGCGCCTAGTTGTGATAGCCACCCTGCGACCCGCCGGCGAAATTCTCGAACTTGGTGTTCTGGCCCATGAAGGTCAGGCGCACAGTGCCGATCGGGCCGTTACGCTGCTTGCCGATGATGATCTCGGCGGTGCCCTTGTCGGCGGATTCGGGGTTGTAGACCTCGTCGCGATAGATGAACAGGATCACGTCGGCGTCCTGCTCGATCGCGCCGGATTCGCGCAGATCGCTCATCACCGGACGCTTGTTGGGGCGCTGCTCGAGCGAACGATTCAACTGCGACAGCGCCACGACCGGCACTTTCAGTTCCTTGGCCAGGGCTTTGAGCGAGCGCGAGATTTCGGAAATCTCGGTGGCGCGGTTTTCATTGGCGCCGCCGGCCGAGGACATCAGCTGCAGATAGTCGACCACGATCAGGCCGAGGCCCATGTACTGCCGCCACATGCGCCGCGCGCGCGCGCGCAGCTCGAGCGCATTCAAGGCCGGGGTTTCATCGACGTGGATCGGCGCGTCGTTCAGCTTGACCATGGCTTGGTTGAGGCGGTCCCAGTCGCGCGCCTCCAGGCGGCCGGTACGCAGGCGCTGCTGATCGACCTTGGACACCGAGCTCAACAGGCGGCCGGCGATCTGCGTGCCGCCCATCTCCATGGAGTAGATCAGCACCGGCAGGCCGAGGCCCAGGGCCACATGCTCGGCCAGGTTCAACGCAAAAGCGGTCTTGCCCATCGAGGGGCGTCCGGCGACGATCACCAGATCGCCGTCCTGCATCCCCGACGTCATCTCGTCGAGATCGACAAAGCCGGTGGCCTTGCCGGTCACCGCCGAAGGGTTTTTGGAGAGATCGTCGAGCCGCGTCATCACCTCGGACAGCAGGGTGGACATGGAGGCGAAGCCCTGCCCGCCCTTGCGGCCCATCTCGGCGATGTCGAAAACTCTTTTCTCGGCCTCGTCGAGCAGCTGGCGCGCCTCGCGGCCGTTGGGCGTGTAGGCATCGTCGGCGATTTCCTCGCCGACGCGCGCCAGGCGGCGCATGATGGCGCGCTCGCGCACGATCTCTGCGTACAGGCGGATATTGGCCGCCGACGGGGTGCCCTCGGCGAGACTGTGCAAATAGGAAATGCCGCCGATATTCTGCAGCTCGCCGTTCATTTGCAGCGCTTCGGCCACGGTCAGCACATCGGCCGGCTTGTTGTCGGCGATCAGCTTGGAAATGGCGTGGTAGATGCGGCGGTGGTCGTCGCGGTAGAAATCGGCCTCGGCGACGATATCGCCGATACGGTCCCAGGCCTCGTTATTCAGCAGCAAACCGCCCAGAACCGATTGCTCGGCTTCGATCGAATGCGGGGGCAGTTTGAGCGCCGCGACGGCGTTGTCCGAGGCGTAGGCAGGGACAGAGACGGGAAAGGCGTTGGGGTTGGCGGCCATGGGCTCTTATTTTATAGACGTTTGGAAGTGAGCGATTGTGCGCCCGGATTTATCCACAAACAATGCACAGCTCTGTGCAAATGCGGGGCGAAAGCTGTGGATAAGGAGGGGATAAGGCAGAGAAGCTGCGCAAAAACAAGGGGCTGCCGAAGCAGCCCCCGTTGAACGTGCCCGGATCGCTTGCTTAGACGTGTTCGCCCAGCACCGAGACGGTAATGGTCGCCTTGACGTCGGTGTGCAGGCTCAGGGTGAGCTGCGAATCGCCGATGACCTTGAGCGGACCATTGGGCATCACCACTTCGCTCTTCTTCACATCGAAGCCCTGCTTGGTCAGCGCTTCGGCGATGTCGGTATTGGTGACGGAGCCGAACAGGCGGCCGTCGACACCGGCTTTCTGCGTGACTTGCACGAGGTAGCCTTCGAGCTTCTCGGCACGCGCTTGCGCGGCGGCGAGGATTTCCTGGGCTTTCTTTTCGAGTTCGGCGCGCTTGGCTTCGAATTCAGCCTTGTTCGCGTCGGTGGCGCGCTTGGCCTTGCCTTCCGGGATCAGGAAGTTGCGGGCATAGCCGTCCTTGACCTTGACCACATCGCCGAGCTGGCCCAGGTTGACCACTTTTTCCATCAGAATGATTTGCATGTTTTTCTCCTGTCCGATCTTCGCTTAATGCAGATCGGTGTAGTGAATCAGCGCGAGGAAACGTGCGCGCTTGATCGCCACATCCAGCTGACGTTGATATTTGGCTTTGGTGCCGGTGATGCGCGCCGGGATGATCTTGCCGTTTTCGTTGATGAAATCCTTCAGGACGCCGATGTCCTTGTAATCGATCTGCTTGACCTTCTCGGCGGTGAAACGGCAGAACTTCTTGCGGCGGAACAGACCGCGATTGGGGTTGCGCGTGTCTTTCTTGTTCTTGTCGAACTTCTTACCACGGGGTGATGGACGGGGCATGATCTATCTCACTTAACAATTTTGAATTGGGTAATGTGCAATATCGGTGCGGGGCTGAATCGGTTCTTGCGGCTCAGAAAGCCTTTCAGGGAAACATTGTCATCCGGCTTCAGCGCATCGAGCGCTTCGGCCACCTCGCCAAACGCCACGGCATTGATCTCGATTTCAACGGTGACGTCCTGCGTGCCTTCCCGTTGTTGCGATTCATGCTTCAGCGTCAGGTTCAGTGCGGCGGTGCCGCCCGGCGTTGTCCGGAGCGCATCGCGCGAAATGACGATTCCTTCAAGAACAAATGTATTGGTTGCCATGGGTTTAGCGCAGGCAGCCAATCTTCAGCGAACCAGCTTTAGGCCGATGCTGCTTCCTTTACGTCGTCTTTCAGGTCAACCGATTTGGATTTTTCTTCCTTCATCATCGGCGACGGGCCGGTTTCGGCGGCGTCGGTCTTGACGATCAGGTGACGCAATACCGCATCGTTAAACTTGAAGGCATGCTCAAGCTCGTCCAAGGTTGCCTGGCCGACTTCAATGTTCATCAGCACATAGTGCGCCTTGAACACCTTCTGGATGGGATAGGTCATCTGGCGACGGCCCCAGTCTTCGATGCGATGGACTTTGCCGGCACCCTGGGCGATCGTGGCCTTGTAGCGGTCGATCATGGCGGGCACTTGCTCGCTCTGATCGGGATGCACGATAAAAACAATCTCGTAATGGCGCATGAAATCTCCTTGTGGATTAGGCACTTATGTGCCGATTAAGCTTTCCGCGATGCGCACCGCGGTAAAGCAAGGGGGTCTGATTTTCCTTGTCGCAAGGGCCTGAAAATGAACAAACCATGCGGCAAGCCCGATAGTATGATGCAAAAACATCAATAAATCAACAAGTTCAGTACGGCCTTCGCCGCAGCCTGCGCACCCGGCGCGGCGCACCCGCGGAGCAAAAAACGGGCGGCGGCGATATGGCGATACGCGGCAATACGCCACCAGCCGTTCTTCGGCAAACCGATCGACAGGAAATCGCCTAACTGAGGGCGCTCACCTTGCGGCAGGTGCCGCCGTCGCCGCGGATTTCGCAACCTTGGCGAAATCGCCGGCCTTGACGATGCTGATCTTCGCCGGGTCGATGTGCTTGCGCATGGCCGACACCACATCGTCCGGCTTCAGCGCCATGATCCGGTCTTCAAACGCCTGGCTGCGCGCGAAGGTCTGTCCGTAATACAGATAGCTCAGCCAGCGGCTGGCGACTGAGCCGTCTTGGGCGCGCGCCTGTAGGCGCTGCTGCAGATAGCCGGATTTGGCGGCGGCCAGTTCCTTGTCGCTGAAGCCTTCCTTCAACGCCCTCGCCACTTCTTCACGGAAAGCGGCCTCAACCTTGGCGATATTCTGCGGCGCGGCGATCGCGCGAACCGACCAGGCGCCGTCGCGGTCGATGGCATCAATGTTGAGCGCCGAATCGACGCCGTAGCTCAGGCCGTCTTTCTGGCGGATGCGCTCGGCGAGACGCGCATTGAGCCCCGCGCCCCCGCCCATCATGTAATTCATCATGACCATGGCCGGATAATCCGGGTCGTCCTCATTCATATTGATGTTGAGGCGGGCGCCAAAATAGCCATTTTCCTTGTCCGGCGTTTCGATGACCCGGTTCAGCGGCGGCACATCGCGATAGCTGCCTTCGAGCCGCTTGTAGGGCATGGCGCTCTGCCAGCCGGCAAAGGCCTCACTGACGGCTTTCAACACTTCCGCCTCGTCGAAGTCACCGACGATGGCGAGCTCGCCGCGATTGGCCCCATAGAAATCGTGATGGAATTGCTTCACCTCGGCCAGGGTCACGGCCTTGATGTCGACAATCGATTCATCGATATCGGCGGCATAGCGTGGGTCGCCCTTGGGCCAGATATTGAAATGCTTGGCCAAGGCGCTGCGGGCAATCGCATTCGGATCGCTGCGTTGCGCTTCCAGTCCGGTGACGGATTGTGCGCGCAATTGTTCAAACTCGGTTTCCGGAAATGACGGTTCGCGCATCACTTGCGCGGCCAGGCGAATCGCGGCCGCCAGGTTCGGCTTGGTGGTCTGCATGCTGGCGCCAAGTCCGTTGACGCCGCCCGACACCTTCAGCTGGTCGAACGCGTCGGCGATCTGGGTGCGGGTCATTTTGCTGCTGCCGCGCGTCAGCATGGCGGCCGCAAATCCTTGCGCGACGCTCTTGCCGAACAGGGATTTTTCGTCGCCGCTGTGAAAGCGCAAACTGAGGTTGACGGTCTCGCCGCGATTTTTCTTTTGCAGCAATGCAATTTTGAGGCCGCCGATTTCCAGGCGTCGGGTGCGCTGATCGATATTGACATTGGACGGATCGAAGGCCTCGGCCTGCGCCCCGGCGGCTTTCGGCTTGAAATCCTTCAGCAACTCGGCGACGGGCGGTGGTGCCGTAATCTCCGCGCGCTGCGGCGCGTCTTCTGGCACAAAGAAACCAACCACGCGATTGTCGCGCCGGTAATAGGCTTGCGCGGCTTTTGTCACTTGCTCCGATGTAACGCCGGCTTCGCTGTCGCGGCTATAAAAGAACAGGCGCCAGTCGCCCAGGGCGATGTATTCGGACATCTGCACGCCGATGTTTTCATGGTTGTTCAGGGCCTCCTCGTACGATCTGGCGGAGGCGACGCGAACGCGCTCCATCTCTTCCGCGCTGGGCGGATTTTTGTAAAAATCCTCGACGATGCGCGCGATCTCGTCGCGCACCGGCTCCAGGGGCTCGCCCTTCTTGACCACCGCGCCGATGATATGCAGGCCGCTGTCGACGCCCTCCAGCGGAAAGCCGAATACCTGTGCGGCCTTGCCGGTTTCGACCAAGGCCTTGTGCAGGCGCCCCGCGGGCGTATTGGTCAGCACCGCGTTGGCAAACCCCAGCGGGGTGCTGTCGGCATGCAGACCGGAGGGCACCTTGTAGCCGATCGCGACCAACTGGATATCGCCTTTGCGACGCACATAGAACTGGCGCTCGCCATCTTGCGGCGGCTCCACCGTCCAGAATTTGGGCAGCACGCGCACCGGCTTGGGAATGACGCCGAAATCGGCGCGGATCCATTCGAGAACCTTGGCCTCATCGAATTTGCCGGCGACCAGCAGCACGGCATTATCGGGCTGGTAATAGGTACGATAGAAGGCCTGCAGGTTTTCAATGCGCACGTTTTCGATATCGGAGCGGTTGCCGATGGTCGAATGGCCATAGTTATGCCAGTCGAAAGAAACGCTCTGCATGCGCTTGAGCATCACGCTGAACGGCGCGTTTTCGCCGTTCTCGTATTCATTGCGCACCACGGTCATTTCCGAATCCAGATCTTTCCTGGCGATATTCGAATGGACCATGCGATCGGCTTCCATCGACAGCGCCCATTTAAGATTGTCTTCGGAGGCCTCGAACAGCTCGAAATAATTGGTGCGATCCAGCCAGGTCGAGCCGTTGGAGCGCATGCCGCGCGCGTTGAAGCCCTCGTCGATCTTGGGGAAGCGCGGCGTGCCCTTGAACATCAGATGCTCGAGCAGGTGGGCCATGCCGGTTTCGCCGTAGTTCTCCTGGCGCGAGCCGACCAGATAGGTAACGTTGACGGTAATGGTGGGCTTGGACTGGTCGGGAAACAGCAGCACGCGCAAACCGTTCGACAGCCGGTACTCGGTAATGCCCTCGACACTGGTGACCTTGTCGATGCTCGCGCCGATGGCAGCAGCTTTGCTGGCGCCGATGGGAACCACCTTGGCGATGTGCTTGACGGGCGCGGCCCTGGCCGTATCGGCTGCCCAGGCGGTGACGGCGAATGAGCCGCTGATCAGCATGGCACAGGCCAGCATGGTACTTGTCCACACGGCGCGGCAAACGCGCGCATTTCCGAACTTCCAACTCAACATGCAATCGCTCCTGGTAAATGAACTGGGTGCCGGTATGGATCTGGCGCGTACCTGGGCGCCGCAGACACCGGCCTTAAGACGCCGTTTGCAGCCGCGGGTTCAAACCGGGGGCTGCTGCGCGACGGATCAACGACAAACGGAACCGGATCAGGCGACCTTCAGCACCAGCTTGCCCAGGTTCTCGCCCTTGAACAGCTTCATCAGCGCCTCGGGGAAAGTATCGATACCCTCGACCACATGCTCCTTCGACACCATCTTGCCGGCCGCCAGCCAGCCGCCCATTTCCAGCGCGGCTTCCTTGTATTTCGGCGCGTAGTCGAACACCACGATGCCCTCCATCCGCGCCCGGTTGACCAGCAGGGACAGGTAATTGGCCGGCCCCTTCACTCCCGTCGTACTGTTGTACTGGGAGATGGCGCCGCAAATGACGATGCGCGCCTTCAACCGGATCTGGCCGAGAACGATGTCGAGAATCTCGCCACCGACGTTATCGAAATAGACATCGATGCCATCCGGGCAGGCCGCCTTCAGGCCCTTGCGCACATCCTCGTTCTTGTAGTCCACGCAGGCGTCGAAACCCAGGGTCTTCACCACGTAATCGCATTTGTCCCGGCCGCCGGCAATGCCGACCACGCGGCAACCCTTGATCCTGGCGACCTGGCCGACGATGGCGCCGACCGCCCCGGCCGCGCCGGACACCACCACGGTCTCGCCGGGCTTGGGCTGGCCCACATCCAGCAGACCCCAGTAGGCCGTCATGCCGGGCATGCCCAGCACATTGAGATAATTGGTCAGCGGCGCCAGCTGCGGGTCGACTTTTGCAAAGCCGCGGCCATCGCTCAGACACCAGGTCTGCACATTGGTCGTGCCGGACAGATAATCGCCGACCGCGAATCTGGGGTTGCGCGATTCCGCCACCTGACCAATGCCGCCGGCGCGCATCACTTCGCCCAGACCAACCGGCGCGATATAGGACTTGCCCTCGTTCATCCAGCCGCGCATGGCCGGATCAAGGGACAGATAGAGCGTTTTCAGCAATACCTGGCCGTCCTGCAACGGCGGCAACGGTTCATCGGTGAAGGAAAAATCGCCGCGTTTGGCTTCGCCGACTGGCCGGGCGATCAGGCGAACGACATGGTTGACGGTAGGCATGGCAGGCTTTCTGCAAGCGGGTGGCGGCCGATTCGGGACGCGCGCCGCTGACAATCGGGGATGGGGGCAGACGGATCTCGGTGGCCGCAGCGAAAAAAAGCCGACGGCGCCAGGCGCTGTCGGCTTTGTTTGCCTGGTAAACCGCGAACGGTTTACTTGAGGTGGTTGGAGACCAGTTTGGTCATTTCGAACATCGAAACGACTTTCTTGCCGCCAAACACGGCTTTGAGCTTCTCGTCCGCGTTGATCATGCGCTTGTTGACGGTATCTTGAAGTTTGTTCTTCTTGATGTAATCCCAGATTTTCTTGGTGATTTCCGTGCGCGGGGAGGGGGCGCCACCGATTACGGCAGCCAGGAGGCCGCTGGGCGTAACGGGTTTCATGAAAGCGGCGTTGGGCTTGCGCTTGGCGGCTGGCTTCTTCGCAGCGGGCTTTTTAGCGGCAGGTTTCTTGGCAGCGGGTTTCTTAGCTGCGGGTTTCTTGGCGGCCGGCTTTTTGGCTGCCGGCTTTTTTGCGGCCGGTTTTTTGGCAGCGGGTTTCTTTGCAGCGGGTTTCTTTGCAGCCATGTAAATCCTCCAGTCTGTTGTCAAAATATCCCTGAAAACATGCGGCGGCGCACGAACGATTCAGAGTGCAATTCCGTCTCACGGACGCAAATATAGCGCATTATTCACTCGAATGTGCAAGCCCCTGTCGCAATCGCACAACGGAGCAGCTGCCTAGGCGTTTTTCCTATCTGCGCTGGTAGGTTTTGAAGATCGCCGTTACGATGCATCATTCTCCCGATTTTTTTCGCATTCCCGCAAATTTTCAATGAACACTGCCGAACTGATTTCAAGCCTGTCGACACATCGTTCCCTCGACAGCGCCGAAGAGAAGCATCGACTCGATACCATTTTTTTCGTGCAGCGCAACGCCGCTTCATGGTGGCGGCGCAGCACGATCGAGGGGCACATCACCGCCTCGGCATGGGTGCGCAACCGCGCCGGCACCCATGCCTTGCTGCTGCACCATGCACAGCTCGATCGCTGGCTGCAACCGGGCGGCCACCTCGATGAAAGCGATGCATCGCCCGCTCATGCGGCGCTGCGCGAGGCGCGCGAGGAGTCCGGAATTCCCGGCCTGAAGCTCGCCGACGAGGGATTGATCGATGTCGATGTGCACCCGATTCCGGCCCGCCGCAAGAGCGGCGTGATGGAGCCGGCGCATCTGCATTACGACCTCCGCTACCTGGTCAGCGCCGACCGGGATGATGTGGTGCTCAGCGAGGAATCGCTGGGTTTTCAATGGCTAAGCGTCATCGAGGTGGCGCATAACGCCGAGCCCAGCATCGCCCGCCTCGCCCGAAAATCCCTCTCCCGATAGAAAGTGAACAGCGAAAATGGACATCGTGGATATCGCCGCGTTGCGCAAGGACTACAAACTGGCCTCGCTGGACGAGGGTAAAGTGGCGGCCTCACCGCTGGTGCAATTCGAAAAGTGGCTGAATGAGGCCATCCAGGCACAGTTGCCCGAACCCAATTCCATGACCCTGGCCACCGTCGGCACAGAGGGCCGGCCCTCGACGCGGGTGGTGCTCATTAAGGGGATTGACGAGCGTGGACCCGTGTGGTTTACCAATTATCAGAGTCGCAAGGGACGCGAGCTGGCCGTCAATCCTTATGCCGCGCTGCAATTTCACTGGGTGGAACTGGAGCGCGTGGTACGCATGGAGGGCCGCGTGGAAAAAGTCAGCGAAGCGGACAGCGACACCTATTTCGCCTCGCGCCCGCTGGATTCGCGCATCGGCGCCTGGGCCTCGCCGCAAAGCGAAGTGATCAGTTCACGCGCGGCGCTGGTGGCACGCGCCGCCGAATACGGCGCCAGATTTCTGCTCAACCCGCCGCGCCCGCCGCACTGGGGCGGTTATCGCCTGCTGCCTGAACGCATCGAGTTCTGGCAGGGACGTCGCAGCCGCCTGCACGACCGCATCGTCTATTGCCTGGACAAGGGCAACTGGCAGATCAGCCGGCTGGCGCCCTGATCCGGTACCCGACGGATTCCGCTTCCATTGGCAGTTACTGGTAATAGCGCGGCAGCTGTTGCATATAGGCGGGAAGATTGGGGTTCGCCAGCAGGCGCTTGAAAAAATCCGGGTCGTCGTTGGTAGTCAGCGGGCTGAGCCTGGTCGGTTCGAAGGGCAACCCGTAACGGCAGGACAGCAGGCGTTCGGCATCGCCGACACTCGGCGGATCGGCCGGCTTGCCGGCGCCGCACAGGGCAAGGTCCCTGGCAAATTGCTCGACGGAAACTTTTTTGGCGGTGTACGCGGCATCGAAGTTCATGCCCTCCTGCAGGCGCGCCATGGTGTCCCGGAGGCTCATCAGCGGCAGCGCGGTATTGGGACAATTGGGAACGATGGCCTTGGCGCGTTTGCCGCCGAAATCGGTGACCAGCTCGAGATCGGCGCCGCCGCGCCGCGCGTTCTGCAACAGGATGGCGTCGCCATACAGCGGCTCGCCGCGCACGAACACCAGGGCGATATTCTCCTCCACCGCTTCAATCAGGTTGCGGTAAGGGTCGGGGTTGCGCGCATCGACCACGATCACGTCGGCCAGAAAACCCGGCGCGATCTGCCCGAGGCGGTCGCCCCAGTTCATCGCCTCCGCCGGCCGGCGCGTCACCATCTCGACCAGCTCGCGGTCGCTGAATGGCATTTTCAATTCATTCTTGTTGACCAGATCGGCGGCCTTCAGCTCGCCCAGGATCGATTTGCTGCCCGAAGGCGCCCAATCCGGCGCCAGGCTGATCGCCACCCCGGCGCGATGCGCCGCATCGATATTGGCGGTCTTGCCGTAAAGCATGAAATTGGACAGCGGCGACCAGACCAGCTTGGCCTTCGTAGCCGCCATTTCCCGAAACTGCGGCTCGGTCAGCCCGACGCCGTGAATGGCAACCAGGTTGGCGCCCAGCAGGCCGCTCTGCTTGATGTAGCGGAATTCTTCCGCCATGCGCGTGCTGGGACCTTCGGCAAGATGCACCACCAGGATGCCCTTGCTGTAGTCGTCCTGGATTTTTTTCCATTCCTCCGCATCGCGGCCAATGTCCACCCGGCTAAAAGCGAGGCGCGCAGCCACCGGCGAGGTTTCGATATTGCGCACCAGGCATTCCTCGCGGGCATAGGGCTGGGCCACGCGCCCGCCCTGCAGCGAGGTGGCGCCGCCGACCAGGGCCTTGTATTCGCCGTAGCGGCCGATCTCCAAGCCCAGATCGTAGTAATTTGCGCTGGCCATCACAATTTGCGGGAAGGTAATGCGCTTGTTGTAGTCGTCGTCGTACCAGCGCCATTCGTAGCGATCCCGGTACTTGCGCGTGATCGGCAGCAAGGGGTAATGCGCGTACTCGGGATGATTGTGCAGATCGATCATTCCCGGGTAGATATTGCCGCGCGTATTGATTACCACCGCGCCGGCGGCAGCGTCCGGCAGCGTCTCGGACGGTCTGGCGACGGCCTCGATCCTGCCCTTGCGTATCCAGACGCGCGCTTCGGGCAATATTTCGCCGGCATCGTTCATGGTAACGACGCGGCCGACCAGCACCACGCCGGGATCCGTCTGCCATTGCGCCTGCGCAGACCACGGCCCGAACAGGACCAGCATGGTTATGGCGCAGGCGATCCAGCGAAGATTAAAGCGGGCAGACATGACTGTTCCTATCCAGTGATTAGCGGCACAATGATCGACGACGCGATCAACACCATGGCCCCGACAATGACGCCATGCGGCGGCTGTAATCATAGCGTGTTGATGCCTGCGTAAATATGACAAACGATTTTCGATCCGGCTGAAGATGCCTCCCCAGTTCGATCTTTTTGGCGAGCCCCTGCCCGCACCCGAGGTAGCCGCGACATCTGCACTGGCCGCGCCCAAACGCGCCGCCAGGAGCCCCGTGCTGCCCGCCGGACCCAGCGCAGCGGCGCTGGCCGCCGCCGACAGTCTGCCTGCCAATGTCTATCTGGGCACTTCCTCATGGTCGTATGCCGGCTGGAACGGACTGGTTTACGACGGCAACTACCCGGAACCCAGGCTGGCGCGCGACGGACTGGGTGCGTATGCAGCCCATCCACTGTTTCGCACTGTCGGCATCGACCGCACGTTTTACGCGCCGATCGCCGAGAAGGATTACGCCCGCTATGCCGCCCAGGTTCCCGAGGGTTTTCGTTTCATGGTCAAGGCGCCGATAGCCATCACCAGTTCGTATGCGCGTTCCGACGAAGGCGTGTTCAGCGACAGCCCTTATTTTCTGGACATCGGCTACGCCATCGACGAATTTATCGCGCCCTGCACCGCCGGCCTGGGCGCCAAGGCGGGCCCGCTGGTATTCCAGTTCCCGCCGCAGGGCCGCGAGGCAACGCGCAATCCGGACTTGTGGATCAATCGCCTGTATCGCTTCCTCAGGGAGCTGCCGCCGGGATTTCTGTATGCGGTGGAAATCCGCGATCCCGAACTGCTCACGCCGCGCTTCCTGATGTGCCTGAAAACCACCGGCGTGCAATTCTGTGTGGCCAGCCATGCGCGCATGCCGCCGCCGGCAAAACAGATCGAGGTCGCTGCCGCCGTGCTGGGCGACGGACCGCTGGTGGCGCGCTGGTCGCTGCACGCCGGCTTCAAATACGCAGCCGCCAAGGCACGTTACTTTCCCTTCGACAAACTGGTCGATGAAGACCCCGATAGCCGCAGCAGCCTGGCCGCCGCTTGCCTGCGCGCCGTCGCCGGCGGCCATGCCGCCTTCGTGATCGTCAACAACAAGGCCGAAGGCTCTTCGCCCTTGAGTATCGAGAAACTGGCCGCACTTGTCAGCCATGTCGAATCCCCTCTCCCAACCGCCTGAGCGTTCCGCGGACGATCCCCCCGCGCGCACGGCGTCCTGGTGGGAGGACATCAGGACGGCATGGCGCAGGGTGCGCAGGCAACTGACCCGGCCGATCGCGCTGATCGGCGAAGCCGCCTGGCGCGAAGCCACCCGGCACTATCTGTTCATGCAGACATTGAACGCCGAGGAAAATCGCCGCCTGCGCCTGATCGCCTCGGATTTTTTGTCCCGTAAAAAAATACTGGGGGCGGCGGGGCTGGAAGTCACCGCGACGATGTGCATCCAGATCGCCGCGCAGGCCTGCATCCTGGTGCTGGAACTGGGCGTGGATTATTTTGACGGCTGGAACGACATCATCGTCTACCCCGCCCAGTTTGTCCCCGAACGCGAAGTTATCGATGAAGCGGGCGTGGTTCACACTACACGCGAGGTGCTAGCCGGCGAAGCCTGGCTGGGAGGGCCGGTCATACTTTCCTATGAAGACGTGGTTCAACCGGGCAATCCGCATGACGCGGTCGCCGGCCACAATGTGGTGATTCACGAGTTTGCGCACAAACTCGATATGCGCAATGGCGGCGCCAATGGCTTTCCGCCCCTGCACAAGGGCATGAGCACGGCGGCCTGGAAACAGGTTTTCATGGCCGCCTATCTCGATTTTTGCCGGCGCACCGACGCGGCCGATGCGCTGGCGCGACGCGACGGGGGCGCTGCGCTCGACCGCCTGCCGATCGACCCTTACGCCAGCGAGAATCCGGCGGAGTTCTTCGCCGTCATTTCCGAGGCATTTTTCGAGATCCCCGAGAATGTGCGCGACGCCTATCCGCAGGTCTACCGGCAACTGGTCCTGTTCTACCGGCAGGACCCGCTGGCCCGTCGGGCGGCACGGGGATAGCACGCAATAAAAAACCCGCTCATGTCAGCGGGTTTTTCTTGATTCTGCATTGTTACCGGGCCTGCATATCGGGACGTAGCTACGGGACGCGGATGGCCTAAAGATAGAGGACCGCCGGGAACACCGCCACCGCCAGCACCAGCAGTATCCATTCGCATTTCCATCGTTTCAGATGGCCGGTGTAATAAAAAATAATGCACAAAATTGCGAATACATAAAAAGCTGCCAGTAACATTACGCCTCCTTTTTAGACTGCCTCTCCGTGATTACCGGCGCTACAGTACCACAAAGCCCAAGGGCAAGCCCCGCCGCAATGTCTCAAATCGCGTCCCCGTCGATTTCGCCGGTGCGGATACGCACCACCTGGCCCACATCGGTCACAAAAATCTTGCCGTCGCCAATTTTGCCGGTGCGTGCCGCCTTGATGATGGCATCGATGGCCTTGTCGACCATATTATCGGCAAGAATGACTTCAACTTTAACCTTGGGCAGAAAATCCACGGTGTACTCCGCGCCGCGGTACAGCTCGGTATGGCCTTTCTGACGGCCGAAACCTTTCACCTCAGTCACCGTCAGCCCCGACGCCCCCAGCTCCTGCAGCGCCTCGCGCACTTCGTCGAGCTTGAACGGCTTGATGATTGCTTCGATTTTTTTCATCGCCTGCCCCCGATCCGGTTGTCTGATGTGGGACTACTGACAAAACTACTGCGGAATATATTTTGATGTTATCGGATAACGCCAGTCCTTGCCGAATCCGCGCCGGGTAATTTTCACGCCAACCGGCGACTGGCGGCGCTTGTATTCGTTGATTTTGAGCAGGCGGGTCACCCGCTCCACATCGGCGTGCGCAAAACCCATCGCCACGATTTCCGTGGGCGAGCGATCCTGTTCCATGAACAACTCGACGATCTGATCGAGGATCGCATAATCCGGCAATGAATCCTGGTCCTTCTGGTCCGGTCGCAGTTCGGCGCTGGGCGGGCGGGTGATGACGCGTTCGGGTATCACCAGCGATTGCGCATTGCGCCACTGGCACAGCCGGTAGACCAGGGTCTTGGCCACGTCTTTCAGGATCGCATAGCCGCCGGCCATATCGCCGTACAGGGTCGAGTAGCCGACCGCCATCTCGGACTTGTTGCCCGTGGTCACCACCATTGCGCCGAACTTGTTCGACAGCGCCATCAGCAGGGTGCCGCGCACCCGCGCCTGGATGTTCTCCTCGGCCGTGTCCACCGCACGTCCGGCAAATGCCGGCGCCAAGGCCTGCTTGAACTGCTCGAACATGGCGGTGATGCCGATTTCCGAGTACTTCACGCCGTGAATCGCCGCCATTTCGCGCGAATCGTCCAGCGAAATCTGCGCCGTGAACGCGGAGGGCATCATCACTGCCTGTACCCGTTCGCTGCCGAGGGCATCGACGGCAATCGCCAGGGTCAACGCCGAATCCACCCCGCCGGAGAGGCCCAGCAGCACGCCGGGAAAACCGTTCTTGTTCACGTAGTCGCGCAACGCCACTACCAGCGCGCGGTAGACGCTGGCCTCGGTGGGCAGGGTGGGATGCACCTCGCCGGAAATCCTGCCGTCTTCGAAACTGACCAGACCCAGCGCTTCCTCGAACTCACGTTCCTGATAACCCACGCTGCCGTCGGCGTTGATGCCGAACGAGGCGCCGTCGAACACCAGTTCGTCCTGCCCGCCGGTCATATGCGCGTACAGGATCGGCAGGCGGCTTTCGCTGACACGCGCCTTGACCGCGTCGTAGCGCACACCCAGCTTGCGAAAATCGTAGGGCGAGGCATTGGGCACCACGATCAGTTGCGCGCCTGCCGCCCGGGTGGCGGCCACCGGCTCGGCGAACCAGACGTCCTCGCAGATCAGCACGCCGATCTTGACGCCGGCGTGCTCAAACACGAACGGCGCATCGCCGGTCGCAAAGTAGCGCAGTTCGTCGAACACCTGGTAATTCGGCAGGCGCTGCTTGCGATAGGTGCCGACGATGCGACCCTGTTCCAGCAGCGAGGCGGCGTTGTAGAGCTTGCCATCTGCCAGATGCGGGTGGCCGACGACGATGCTGATGCCTTGCACGCGCGCGGCCATCGCCGTCAGCGCCGCGGCACAGGCGTCGCGAAAATCGTGGCGAAACAGCAGGTCTTCGGGCGGATAGCCGCATAGCGCCAGCTCCGGCGCCAGCAACAGCGTGGCGCCGGCGGCTTTGGCACGTTCGGCTTCGGCCAGGATGCGCGCGGCATTGCCCGCCAGATCGCCCAGGATGGGGTTGAGTTGGGCAACGGCAATTTTCATGGGCGAGCGGAAATAAAGAAAAAGAAATCGTTCATTGCACACCGCCATTATACGAGCAGGCATCGCCGCCCGGTATGCCGATACGGCATGGTCCCCAGGACGCCATTGATAGTGCTTTGCCCGATTTCTTCCATCGGCTATGATCAAACTCCGATGATCCCGTTTACTCTCGTTTCCTCCCATTTACGCGCACGCCTTGAACTCCGCCAACTCAGCGTCAAGCAGCCTGTCGATCGGGCTCCAGCCCAATTCGATGTTTGAACGCAGCCTGCCGGCCTGGCGCTGAACGTCATGCGCGAATACGAACTGCGTGTCGTCGATGACCTGGCCGGTATTGCAACCGCGGACTGGGATCGCCTGGCCGCCGGCAATCCCACCCTGCGCCACGCCTTTTTGCAAGGCATGATCGACGCCGGCTGCACCACGGCCGCCAGCGGCTGGCTGCCGCAATTCCTCACCCTGTGGCGCGAGATCGAGGGACGCCAGACACTGGCCGGCGCCGTGCCGCTGTACATGAAGGGCCACTCCTATGGGGAATATGTGTTCGACTGGTCCTGGGCCGAGGCCTATCAGCGCGCCGGCCTCGACTATTACCCCAAGCTGCTGGCCGCGGTGCCCTTCACGCCCTGCACCGGCGCGCGGCTGATGGCGCATACCGATGCCGATCGCCGCCTGCTGATCGACGGCCTGCTGGCGCTTGCGCGGCAAAGCGGCGTTTCATCCCTGCATGTGCTGTTCCCCGAGGAAACCGAACATCAGATGCTGATCGACGCCGGCATGATGGCGCGCACCGCGGTGCAGTTTCACTGGCGCAATGCGGTGGGCGCCGGCTACGGGAATTTCGACGCCTTCCTCGCCACCATGAGCCACGACAAGCGCAAAAAAGTGAAGCAGGAACGGCGCAAGGTTCAGGATGCCGGCATCCGCTTCGTTCGCAAGGTCGGCAGCGAGATCGATGCGGCCGACTGGGATTTTTTCACTGCGGTCTACACCCGCACCTACGAGGCGCATTACTCGACGCCCTATCTGAATCGCGAATTCTTCGGCCTGATCGGCGCACGCATGCCGGGAAATATCCTGCTGGTGATCGCCATGCGGGACGGGAAGCCGATCGCCGCCTCGCTCAATCTGTTCAACGACAGCGCCCTGTACGGCCGCTACTGGGGCACGCATGAATTTCATTCCGGCCTGCATTTCGAAACCTGTTATTACCAGACCCTGGAATTCTGCATCGAGCGCGGCATTCGCATTTTCGAGGGCGGCGCGCAGGGCGAACACAAACTCGCGCGCGGTTTCCTGCCGGTGAAATGCCATTCCGCGCATTGGCTCAAGGAAGCGCGCTTCGCCCGGGCGGTGGACGATTTTCTGCGGCGCGAAGGCGGCGGCATCGACAGCTATGTGGACGAGCTGAACGAACACAAGCCGTTCAAGGATGCCTAGCGAAAAATATCAAAGCCCCAGCATGGCCGCGCTCAAAACCATCCCGACCGATGCCGGCGCCTGGAATTTATCGCCGGGAAGGTGTTGAAGGCGGAGACGCTGTTGCTGCGATCAGCGCCTTTGCACGCGACATGCAGTCCAGGAATTACGCCACGCCCGGCTTCCAGCCTTCGCCGAATTTTTTCCAGTGTTCAGCGCCGGCGTTTTCGGCCAGAAAGGCGCGCACGATTTTTTCTTCTTCTGCATAGCCGGCGGCGGTGATCGCGCCGCGCGTCAACTGAAAGCGCAGGAACACCAGCCAGGTATTCATCACATCGGTCTCGCAATAATTGCGGATCGCCTCGATCTCGCCGCGCTGGAAGGCGTTCCACACCTGCGAGCCGTCCATGCCGAGTTTGCCGGGGAAGCCGCAGAGCTGCGCCATATCGTCCAGCGGCGCATTGGCGCGCGGCTGGTACATCGCCAGCAGATCCATCAAATCCAGATGGCGCATATGGTAGCGGCTGATGTAGTTGTTCCATTTGAACTCGCGATCGTCCTCGCCCATATCCCAGAAGCGCGGCGCGACCACCTGATTGACCAGTGAACGATAGTTGAGCACCGGCAAGTCGAAGCCGCCGCCGTTCCACGACACCAGTTGCGGCGTATAGCGTTCGAGGCCGTCGTAGAAACGCTGGATGATGTCCTTCTCGCTGTCGTCGGGCCTGCCCAGCGACCAGGCCTTGAGGCCCTCGTCGGAACGCATCACGCAGGAGATGGCGATTACGCGGTGCTGGTGCAGGGGCAGGAAATCGCTGCCGCCGGTCTGCTGGCGGCGCCGCTGGAACACCAGTTCGGCAACCGCCCCGTCGCCCATGGAATCGTCCAGGCCCTGCAGCTTGCGCAGACCGGCGATATCGGGAATGGTTTCGATGTCGAACACGAGAATGGGGGTCATGAAGGCTTATCCGGGGAGGAATGATTACGCTGCGGCTTACGCCGGAAACACGCCGGTGGAAAGATAACGATCGCCGCGGTCGCAGACAACGTGCACGATCAATGCATTCTTCACGTCGCGCGCCACTTGCAAGGCGGCGACCAGGCCGCCCCCGGAAGAGATGCCGGCGAAGATGCCTTCTTCGCGGGCCAGGCGGCGCGTCATCTCTTCGCTGTCGGCCTGCGTCACCTCGATGACGCGATCGACGCGCGCACGGTCGAAAATTTTCGGCAAATAGGCTTCCGGCCATTTGCGGATGCCCGGCACATTGGACCCTTCGGCCGGATGCACGCCGACGATCTGGATATCGGGATTCATTTCCTTGAGATAGCGCGAGCAGCCCATGATGGTGCCGGTGGTGCCCATGGTGGCGACGAAATGCGTGATCTTGCCGCCGGTATCGCGCCAGATTTCCGGGCCGGTGCCGCGGTAATGGGAGAGCGGATTATCCGGATTGGCGAACTGGTCGAGGATCACGCCATTGCGTTCGCGCTTCAATTGTTCGGCCATGTCGCGCGCGCCTTCCATGCCGATTTTCTGCGGCGTCAGCACCAGTTCGGCGCCGAAGGCGCGCATGGTCTGGCGGCGCTCGATGCTGAGATGATCCGGCATCACCAATACCATCCTGTAACCCTTGATCGCGGCCGCCATCGCCAGGGCGATGCCGGTATTGCCGCTGGTCGCTTCGATCAAGGTATCGCCGGGCTTGATGTCGCCGCGCGCCTCGGCGCGCACGATCATCGACATCGCCGGCCGGTCCTTGACCGAGCCGCCCGGGTTATTGCCCTCGAGTTTGCCGAACAGAGCATTACTGGCGTGCACTCCGGAAGATTCCGGAATGCGTTGCAGACGCACCAGCGGCGTGTTGCCGATGGTGTGTTCAAGGGTATGGTCGGTCATGGGATGAGCGTGCGGATGAAGAATGAAATTTGCGGCGGTCAGTGGCTAGTCTCGCATAAATCCGCTGCACCGAGCAGCTGGGCTTGATACCGGCAGTCACAAGCCTGATGCATGGCGCTGATACGTGCCGCAGCGCGCGGCGAATGCGTTCTGCCGGTTGCGCCAAACAAAAAGCCCCGCGATTTCTCGCGGGGCTTTTGTGAATGACTGCGGTCGGCGCCGGATTACTTTTTCGGTGCGTCTTTCTTGGTGTCATCCTTTTTTGCATCGTCTTTCTTGGCATCGTCTTTCTTCGCCGGTTTGTCAGTCTTGGCGGCCTTGGCTTCCTTGTCGGCTTTCGCTTTGGCAGCGGCGGCTTCCTTGTCGGCCTTGGCTTTTTCAGCCTTGGCTTTTTTCTCTTCAGCGGCTTTGGCTTTCTTGTCCGCAGCTTCTTTCTTGGCGGCTTCGGCCTTGGCTTTTTTCTCATCGGCAGCAACGGCTTTTTCCTTGGCTGGCGCGACTTCTTTCTTGGCGGTGGCTTTGGCGTCCGCCTTGGCTGCGGGCGCTGCGGCAGCTTTCGCATCCGCTTTTGCTTCGGCCTTGGCGGCAGGTGCGGCCGGCTTGGTGTCGGCTTTCTTCGCTTCAACCGTGGTGGTGCCGCTCAGGGCAATCTGGCCTTTGATGTCTTCAAAGGTCTTGTCGCCGATGCCGTTCACTTTCTTGATGTCTTCCAGCGACTTGAACGGGCCGTTCTTGGCGCGGTAGTCGACGATGGCCTGGGCTTTTACCGGGCCGACGCCGGGCAGGGAATCAAGCTGCTCCTTGCTGGCGGTGTTGATGTTGACTGAGGCAAACGCGATGCTGATCGAGGCGAAAAACGCCAGGACGATTGCGAGGACTTTTTTCATGAATTTTTCCTTGTAATGAGAGTTGAAAACACTACCCCGAGCGCTTCTTGCCTCATGTTTCTCGCGTGGATTGCGGTCACGATGCTTGACGCTGAGTCGTTGCGCAGCCGGAACTGCCCGTTTCTATTTCTTCAAGCCACTTCATCGAGCACCTGCAAACAGCAACTGCCTGTAAACCGGTTACGCCCTGTTACAAACGGCGCAGCGGGCGAATGGTTGACCTTTCCCGGCAGCACCCCCAACAGTTATGCGCCCGCCAAGTCAAGATACTGATTCTATGGCGGAAAATAAGAGCAGTTCAAGTCTGCTGGGCCAGCCAGGACAGGTAACGGGCGACGCCCTGCTCCACCGTCAGAAAGGACTCGGCATAGCCGGCTTCGCGCAGCAGGGACATATCGGCCTGGGTGAAGCTCTGGTATTTGCCTTTCAGCGCCTCGGGAAACGGCGTGTATTCGATGCTGCCGGCAGCGGTCAGCCCGGCCAGATCCAGTGCCGGCTTGCCTTCGGCCAGGCGCAGCGTGTTGACGGTGGCAACGGCGACTTCGTTGAACGACTGTGAGCGCCCGGTGCCGAGGTTGAATATGCCGGAAACATTTTTGTTGTCGAGAAAAAACAGGTTGACCTTGACCACGTCTTCCACGGAAACAAAATCGCGGCGCTGCTCGCCATTGGCATAACCTTCGTTACCGGCAAACAGTTTGACCTTGCCGGTGGCGCGATACTGGTTGTGGAAATGGAAAGCGACCGAGGCCATGCGCCCCTTGTGCGATTCGCGCGGGCCGTAGACATTGAAATAGCGGAAGCCCGCGACCTGCGAATCGACACCGTCGATGCGCTCGCGCACCGCCTGGTCGAACAAGAACTTGGAATAGCCGTAGACATTCAGCGGCGCCTCGAAGGAGCGATCCTCCTTGAACACCGTGCCACCGCCATACACCGAGGCGCTGGAGGCGTACATGAAGGGCACGCCTTCTTCCAGCGCCCATTCCAGCAGCGACAGCGAGTAGCGGTAATTGTTGTCCATCATGTAGCGACCGTCGGTTTCCATGGTGTCCGAGCAGGCGCCTTCATGGAACACGGCGTCGACATCGCCACCCAGTTCGCCGCTTTCGACGACCTCGATGAAATCCTTTTTGTCGACATACTCGGCGATTTCGCAATCGACGAGGTTCTTGAATTTATCGGCCTTGCTGAGATTGTCGACGACGACAATATCCCTGATGCCGCGCGCATTCAGCGCCTTGACGATATTGCTGCCGATAAACCCGGCGGCGCCGGTCACGATGTAGGTCATATTGGGTTTCTCTGCAAAAGACGATGTATCAGAAAATAGTTGCGGAGCAAAATAGAAACTCTAGCATTGGCGCGGCTTTCCAAGAGTTTTTGCCTTGAAAGGCGCGCCAAATGGCGTTCTACAAAATTGTGCTCACAGCGCCGCCAGCAATTCCGCCCGCGTCACGGTGGCCGTCCCCAGTTTGCCGACCACCACACCGGCGGCACGATTGGCGATGCGCATAGCCTCCGGCATGGTCACGCCGGCCGCCAACATCAGACCGAACGTGGCAATCACGGTATCGCCGGCGCCGGAGACATCGTATACCTCGCGCGCCTGGGTCGGTTCGTGAAAGGATTGCTTATCGAGAAACAGCGACATGCCCTCTTCCGAACGCGTCACCAGCAGGGCCTCGAGATCGAGTTCGCGGCGCAATTTGTCGGCACGCGCCACCAGATCGTTTTCATCTTTCCAGCGCCCGGCCACTTCGCGAAATTCGCTTTTGTTCGGCGTCAACAGGGTGGCGCCGCGGTACTTGGAATAATCGTCGCCCTTGGGATCGACCAGCACGCGCTTGCCGTGGCGTTTTGCAGCGGCAATCATTTTCGCCACATGCGCGAGGCCGCCCTTGCCGTAGTCGGAAAGAATGACCACATCGATCGAGTCGACCAGGGATTCAAAATCGCCGAGCTTGTCTTCCAGCACTTCGCGCGAAGGCGGGGTTTCGAAATCGATGCGCAGCAATTGCTGCTGACGGCCGATGACACGCAGTTTCACCGTGGTCGGCAATTGCGCGTCCTTGTGAAACAGCGTGTTGACGTTCTCCCGTTTCAGCAGAGATGCCAGCGAACGGCCGGCCTCATCGTCGCCCACCACGGACAGCAAGGTGGCCTGGCCGCCCAGCGCGGCGACATTGCGCGCCACGTTCGCGGCGCCGCCGGGGCGTTCCTCGGTGCGCTGCACATGCACGATCGGCACCGGCGCCTCCGGCGAGATGCGCTGTACATCGCCGAACCAGTAGCGATCGAGCATCACATCGCCTACCACCAGCACGCGCGCCTGGCTGCAATCGGGAAGAGTAAGTTTGTTCATCGCTTCAGTTCCGCGCGGCGGCCGCTAGGCGGCTTGCGCCCGGCCGATCGGATAATACGCAAAGCCCTGCTCGCGCATTACTTCGGGCTCGTACAGATTGCGGCCGTCGAATATCGTCGGCGCTTTCAGGGCAAGCTTCATCGCCGCGAAATCGGGCGCGCGGAAAGTTTTCCATTCGGTGACGATCGCCAGGGCATCCGCGCCCTGCAGGGCGCTCATCGCATCGGCCGCAAAGCTGACCTTGGCATTGCCGCCAAGCATATGCCTGGCCTCTTCGGTTGCGACCGGATCGAAAGCGACGATTTTCGCGCCGCGCTTGGTGAGGTCGTCGATCAGCACCAGGCTGGGCGCTTCGCGCATATCGTCGGTATTGGGCTTGAACGCCAGTCCCCAGACCGCGATGGTTTTGCCGGCGAGATTCTCGCCCATACGCGCGACGATCTTTTGCGTGAGCACATGTTTCTGCGCATAGTTGACGCGTTCCACGGCATCGAGCAACTTCAGCTCCAGGCCGGCCTGTTTCGAAGTGCGCTGCAGGGCCTGCACATCTTTCGGGAAGCAGGAGCCGCCATAGCCGATGCCGGGATACAGGAAGTGATAGCCGATGCGCGGGTCGGAGCCGATGCCCTTGCGCACGCTCTCGATATCGGCGCCCAGTTTTTCGGCCAGCAGGGCCAGCTCGTTCATGAAGGAAATGCGCGTCGCCAGCATGGCATTGGCCGCGTACTTGGTCAGCTCGGCGGAGCGCACATCCATCACCATGATGCGGTCGTGATTGCGCTGGAACGGCGCGTACAGCTTGCGCATCGCCTCGATGGTATCGGCATCGTCGGCGCCGATCACGATGCGGTCCGGACGCATGAAGTCTTCAACCGCAGCGCCCTCTTTAAGAAATTCCGGATTCGACACCACCGAAAACTTGATCGCCGCGTTGCGCGATTTCAATTCGGCGGCGACCGCATCGCGCACCTTGTCGGCCGTGCCCACGGGCACCGTCGATTTGTCCATGATGATTTTCGACGAGGTCATATGCTTGCCGATATTGCGCGCCGCCGCGACCACGTACTGTAAATCGGCGGAGCCATCCTCACCGGGCGGGGT
>DASWEY010000078.1:0-81122 GCA_036394575.1 Usitatibacteraceae bacterium
CCCACCTGGGGGATGGAATCGCGAGGTGGGTCTGAATAAGAAAAAACGGCCGATTTCGCTCTGAAATCAGGCAAAAATCGCGTTTTTTAGTGGGTCAAATTTGGACGCGAAAAGTGGGTCAATATTGGATGCGATTTGACACTAATGCTGGCCAAAAGGCACCAGCGGCCGTTGCTGAACGAAGTAGTCGTTTTCGATTGCCCAGATTGTCTGGTTGTCCGGGGCGGTCATGGGGCTTTTCCGGTCATATGTCGACCCCTCAGAGCCGGGTTCTTCGAGTTCTTGCGACGGGCTAGAAGGTTGGGGCTGATTCAGACGAGCCCAAACGTTTTCCTTAAGCCCTTTTCGACCGGGCCAGCGGGCATGAAGCGGCGCAACTTGGCCAGAAGAGACGCCTCGCCTTTAGGCGTATGGCGCATCTTCCATGGCCCTAACGCGGCGTCGACAATCGTGGCGGCGACTCCATCGGGCTCGGGCGCCTTTTGGACATTGTTTTGGATTGCCTGGGAAACGACGCCAAGCTCTTTGTTGTAGTCTGGGATTCTGGAGGCGGTCTGGGGCGCGTTGAGATCCAGGTTGGTTTTTGTAAAGGATGGTTCGACAAGCACCACGCGGATGCCGAATTGGCGCACCTCGTGATCCAGAGTCTCGGACAGTCCTTCAACGGCATGCTTGGAGGCCGAATAGAGTGCCATGTACGGTGCAGGCAGAAAGCCCAGCACCGAGCTGATGTTGACGATGCGACCAGAACGCTGCTCACGCATATGCGGCAGCACAGCCTTGATCGTGCGCAAGAGGCCGAAGAGGTTGGTGTCGAACAGCGTCTGGGCTTCGGCAATCGACGTTTCTTCCGTCGCGCCCAGCAAGGTCACACCCGCACTGTTGACCAGCACGTCGATGCGTTTGGCTTGAGCGATGATGCTCTGGATTCCGCTCGCAATTGACGCTTCGTCACGGATATCCATCTCAATGAGTGCAACGCCAGGTATTGCTTGAGCTTTTGCCGTGTTCCGCACGGTGCCAAATACCTGGCAACCCTGCTTGGCAAACCTCATGGCGGTGGCGCGCCCGATACCTGAAGACACGCCGGTAACGACGACAACTTTGGAATTCGACATGGCGGTTCCTTTTTGTGTGGGTGACTTGGAGTGTGGGAATCAGCTTTGTGAGGGGGCCGGTCCGATCTTGAACCAGATGGAATACATGGCCGGCAGGAACACGAGCGTCAGGATTGTCCCAGCAAAGGTTCCGCCGATCAGCGTGTAGGCCAGCGTTCCCCAGAACACCGAATGGGTCAGCGGGATGAAGGCCAGGATCGCAGCCAGTGCGGTCAGGATCACCGGACGCGCGCGCTGCACGGTGGCCTCGACAACCGCACGGAACGGATCCAGCCCGGCCTGTTCGTTTTCACGAATCTGCCCGATCAAGATCAGCGTGTTGCGCATGAGGATGCCCGACAACGCAATCAAGCCAACCAGCGCATTGATGCCGAATGGCTGCTGGAACAGAAGCAGCGTCGGAACCACGCCGATCAGTCCCAGCGGACTGGTCAGGAAGACCATCACCATTCCCGCGATTGAGCGGACCTGCAGAATGATGATGAGCAGAGTGATGGCCAGCATGATGGGGAAGATCGGCAGCATGGCGACCGTCGCCTTGCCTGATTCCTCGATGGAACCGGCCTCTACGATGCGGTAGCCGCTCGGCAGTTTTTCCATGATGGGCTGGAGCTGCCGGGTAATGGCCGTCGATACGTCCGGCGGCTGCAAGCCTTCGGCGATGTCGCCACGGACGGTGATCGTAGGCATGCGGTCGCGTCGGCGCATGACCGGTTCTTCCATGCGCACCTCGACCTTGCCCACCTGCGACAGCGGGATGCGCTGCCCGTTGGCGCCAGCCAGCGTGAAATCGCCAATTTTGGCCGGGTCGAGCCGGTTGTTGCCCGCCGAGCGCGCGACAACCTGCACCGTGCGAATGTCCTCGCGCACGGCGGTGACTGAAATGCCGTTGAGCAAGAATTGCAGTTGTTGCGCCACGGAACTGGAAGTCAGCCCGACGGCTTGCAATCGGTCCTGCTGCAAGGTGAAGTGCAGCGTGGGTACGCGCACCCCCCAATCCGTATTGACTGTGCGCATCAGTGGGCTGGCGTCCATGACCTGCTGCACCTCAGCCGCCACTTTGCGCAACAGCTCCGGATCAGGGCCGGTGACCCGATAGGCCACCGGGAACGGCGAATAAGGACCGAATACCAGTTGGGTGACACGCAAACGTGCCTCTGAGGCCAGGCCGTTGGCGATGGCCTGCCGCAGCCGGTGTTTCAACGCCTCGCGCTCGTCCTGGTTGTCCGTGCGCACTACGATCTTCGCAAATGACGGATCAGGCAACTCCGGCCCCATCGAGAAATAGAAGCGTGGAGCGCCCTGGCCGACGTAGGCGGTGACGATCTTGGTTTCCTCTTGCTTGGCCAGCCAGGCTTCCACCTTCCCCGCAGCGGCGCTGGTCTGGGTAATCGACGTGCCATAGGGCATTTGCACCTCGACCAACACTTCAGGCCGGTCAGAAATCGGGAAGAACTGTTTCTTGACCACAGCCATGCTGAGCACCGACACCACGAAAAGGCCGATCACCGTGCCGGCGACGATCCACTTCCGGGCAATGACGCGCCCCAGCAGTTGACGAAAGCGGTTGTAGCGTGGCGTGTCGTAGATCGCCTCTTGACCGCCTTCGACCTTCTTGAAGTCGGGCAACAGCTTGACCCCGAGATACGGCGTGAAAACCACAGCCACCACCCATGAGGCGATGAGCGCGATGCCCACGATCCAGAACATGTTGCTGGTGTACTCACCCGCCGTGGATCGGGCGAAGCCATTGGGCATGAAGCCGACGGCCGTGACCAAGGTGCCCGACAGCATAGGTGTCGCGGTGTGGCTCCAGGCATAGGCCGAGGCCGCGATACGGCCATAGCCTTCTTCCATCTTCACCACCATCATTTCGATGGCGATGATGGCGTCGTCCACCAGCAGACCGAGCGCCAGGATCAACGACCCCAGCGTGATGCGATCGAAATTCTTGCCGGTCGCGAGCATCACCGCAAAGACGACGGCCAGCGTCAGCGGCACTGCGGCTGCAACCACGACCCCGACACGCCAGCCCATGCTCACGAAGCTCACCAGCATGACCACCAGCACTGCGGCGAAGAACTTGACCATGAACTCGCCAACCGCCGAACTGATGTTGACGGCCTGGTCGGTGACTTTGGCCAAACGCATGCCCAGCGGTAGCTCGGCGTTGATCGCACTGACTTCGCTGTCCAGCGCCTTGCCCAGGTCGAGTCCGTTCCAACCGTCGCGCATGACGATGCCCAGCAGCAGTGCGGGTTCGCCGCCGTTACGGATCATGAACGTCGCCGGATCTTCATAGCCACGCTTCACCGTGGCGATGTCCGACAGTTTCAGCGTGCGCCCCTGCGCCACCACGGGCGTGTTACGGATCTTCTGCAGCTCATCAAAGGCGCCGTCCAGGCGGATGAACACCTCTGGCCCCTTGGTCTCGACGGACCCGGCCGGTGTCAAAGCATTCTGGCTGTTGAGCGCGGCGAACACATCCTGCGGGCTGATGCCCAATGTTGCCAGGCGCTCGTGTGAAAATTCGACGTAAATGCGTTCCGACTGTTCGCCAATGATATTGACCTTCTTCACGCCCGGCACGTGCAGCAGGCGCTGGCGCAGCGATTCCGCGTCGCGAACGAGCACACGCTGTGGTTCGCCCTTGGCCTTGAGTGCGAACAAGGCGAAGGTCACATCGGAATACTCGTCATTGAGAAACGGCCCGATCACGCCGGGCGGCAGATTGCGCGCTTCGTCACCGACCTTTTTACGGGCCTGGTAGAACTCGTCCTGCACTTCCGACGGAGGGGTGCTGTCCAGCAGGGTCAGTGTGGTGAAAGCCAATCCAGGACGGGTGTAGGTCTCGCTGCGGTCGTACCAGCGTAGCTCCTGCAAGCGCTTTTCGATCTTCTCGGCGACCTGATCCTGCATCTCCTGCGCAGTAGCCCCGGGCCAGGCAGTGATGATCGTCATCACCTTGATCGTGAATGAGGGGTCCTCCGCCCGACCGAGCTTAAAGAAGGACATGGCCCCGCCCAGAGCGATCAAGAGGATCAAGAACAGGGTAATGGCGCGTTCGCGTACAGCGAGCGCCGACAGGTTGAAACGGCCTTCGCTCACGGATGTGCTCCCTCAGTCGCAGCGGCGACGGCGAGGCCCGCCACCCGGACCTGCTCGTCTTCTCGCAGCAGATGCGCGCCGAGCGCGACTATTCGTTCGCCTTGCTTGATCTGACCCGCGACGTATGCTCCGGCGTCATCAATGCGCTGGACTGCGACCGGCCGCCAGGACACCTTTGCCGGCTCACCATGGATGACCCACACCCCCGGTCCTTTGCCCGCGTCGAACAAAGAACCGATCGGCACGTGCAGACCGTCTTGCCCTGATGAGTGTCCATCCTGGATCTGGATCACAACCGTGGTACCCAACGGTGCGTTTGACAGATCCCCATCCAGCACATACCGCGCCTCGAAAGTGCGCGTGAGTCGATCCGCCGAGTTGGAGAGCTGCCGCAGCTTGGCCGGAACGGCAACCCCTTCTTTGCCGAACAGCGTGGCTTGCGCCACCGATCCGATAACGGGGCGCAGCGTTTCCGGCAATTGGATCACCGCCTCGCGGCGGCCGGCGTGGGCCAGCCGGACCACGACCTGTCCAGCGTTTACGACCTGGCCGGGCTCGGCCAGTGTTTCCATGACCACGCCGTCGCCATCGGCCACCAGCTCCGTATAGAGACATGCATTGCGGGCAATGTCCGCTTGGGCTTCGGCCGCACGGAGCTGGGCCTGGGCAGCGTCTGCCGCAGCCTTTACTTGATCGTAGGCCGAAGCCGATATTGCACCGGTTCCTCGCAGGTCGCGGTAGCGGGCTTCATCTTCCGCGGTTTGCTGCGCTCGCGCCCGCGCGGCAGCGACCGCCTCCTGTTGAGCATGCGCCGCAAGCTTCAGATCGACAGAATCGATGCGCATGAGCAGCTGGCCGCGTTTGGCGGTTTGTCCAGCGTCCACCAGCCGTTCCATCACCTTGCCCGAGACGCGAAACCCCAAGTCACTTTGCACCCGGGCCGCTACGGTACCGGTGAACGAACGTGACGCAGCGGGCGCCCCCTGGACGATTGCCGCACGCACCAAGGGCACCTCGGTACGTGGATCGATTGGAGTCTTTTCGCCGCAAGCGACCAACGCCAACGGCAATGCACAAATGAATAAAGGTGTAGCGAGGCGGAGCCGGAGCATGAAAGTCCCTTTGGCGAAGTGATCGGGACCTTCATTATGGTACTAGTGACTAATTTGGTCAATAGTCACCGATTTGTGTTTACGGCGACAGGCTACGGAGTACCAAGCTGGAGAGCTGGGCTGGCGCCTCCTCGGCGTAATCGAAGCTGTGCTGCAGGATCAGCGGGTTCAGGTAAGGGCGCATTACCAAGTAGATCGCCATCGCGGTTTCGTCCAGGGGTGTCTTGCGCTCAAAGTCACCACTGAGCCGCCCCAGCTGCAAGATGTCCCGCAGCAGCGCTTGAATGCGCTCTTCATAAGCGAGCGTGGCCTGCCAGCGCTCTGTCGCAGCAGATGCCGCGATTTCATAGAGCTTGCGATCCTGGGAAAACAGACGCTGGCTCGACTCGACGATGGCTTTGAACATGCGTCGCAGCTTCTCGGGTGGCCGATCCGCCTGGTCAATGGCTGCCCTGACCTCCGCCTCGATCTCGCCCAGGCAGTTCGCACAGATCATCTCGCCAATGGCCTGCTTGGACTCAAAAAATTTATAGATGTAGGCCTTTGAAAAGCCGATGACCTTCGCAAGGTCGGAAACGGTCGTTTTTTCGTAGCCGTAGCGGCTGAAGTGCTCCGTGGCAGCGGCAACGATCTGGTTTCGCACCTCGTGGTCGGCCGGGCCCCGGGCCGAAGCGGGGGAAGTACTTGTTTTCTTCATGGGCTCCAGCTTACGCCAGTCGGAAAGACTAGACAACTAGTGACTGTTTGGTATTATAGTCACTTCTTTGGTATAAATGGAGAAGCCATATGCTGTCCAAACACACCTTTGCCGCTCTCCTTGTGGCTAGCCTGTCAACAGGCTGCGCGGTCGGTCCCGACTACGTCCGGCCCGACATGCCCTTGCCTGAGAGGTTCCAGGGCCAGACGGCCGTAGATCACCGACTGGCGAAATCCAGCGCCGACCTCGCCACTTGGTGGACGGGGTTCGGTGATCCGCAACTGACGCGATTCGTGACGCTTGCGTTGGAACAGAACCTTGATCTTGCGCAGGCATCCGCACGAGTAACTCAAGCCCGTGCCGGGCTTGGCGCGGCCAACGCCGCACTGTTGCCCTCCGGCAACGTCGCCGGTCAGGCGGCCAGGGCTTACCAGTCCGTAGAAACCCCGTTGGGGCAAGTCTTGAATTCGAAGCCCGGTTTCGACCGTTACGGCAATGCTTACGAGGCAAATCTTGGTGCGAGCTGGGAACTGGACGTGTTCGGTGGTCTGCGCCGGGGACGGGAAGCAGCGCTTGCTGAGTACCGGTCCTCGGAAGCAGGTGCAATTGCCACGCGATTAGCCGTGGCTGCACAGACTGCCGACATCTACATCACCATCCGTGGATTGCAGGCCCGTCTGGACGTCGCTCGCCGGCAGGTACAGACGCGGCAGGAACTGCTCTCAACCATCAGCCTTCTATTTGGCAAGGGTCTGGCGGCTGAGCTTCAAGTGAGGCAAGCCGAAGGCGCTCTTGCACAGGTTCGGGCCTCCGTCCCAGTACTTGAGGCGAGTTTGGACGTGGCTATGAACGCACTGGACGTCATGTTGGGCTCACCGCCCGGAACGCATCGTGCGGAGATGATCGAGGCTGGCGATATCCCAACAGCCCCGCAGATCGCCGCCACCGGGTCGCCGGGCGAGTTGCTCCGGCGTCGGCCTGACCTGATCGTGGCTGAGCGTCGCTTGGCCGCATCCAGCGCGCGTATTGGAGTCGCCATCTCCGAGTACTACCCCAAGCTCTCTCTAGGTGGACTGATCGGCAGCACGACATCGGTATCGAGCGGCAATCTCTTCACCAGCCGCGCCAGTCAGGCTGCGGGCGTGCTCGGTCTGCGCTGGCGCCTATTCGATTTCGGCCGCATCAACGCGCAGATTGAGCAGGCGAAGGGACAGGAAGCCGAGATGTTGGCTGCTTATCGACTTGCTGTCCTACGGGCAACGGAGGACGTGGAAAACGCCTTGTCGGCCTTGGTCAAGCGCGAAGAGCAGGCTGCTGTGCTGACTCAGGGTGTGGACTCGCTCAGCCGCGCGCGAGGCGCTTCGTTTGCAGCGTATCAAAAGGGTGTCGTCAGCCTGATCGAAGTCTTGCTGGCTGACGAAAACTTGTTGCGCGCCTCCGACGCGCGAGTACAGGCCCAAACGGAATCAGCATGCGCGGCGGTCGCGATCTTTAGAGCACTCGGCGGAGGCTGGCAACCCCTCGAATCGAAGGTGGTGGCAATCAAGTAACAACAGCACACACCAATAGCGACCCGGGGGGGAACATGGAACTTCGCCATCTCCGTTGCTTCATAGCCGTTGCAGAAGAACTCCATTTAATTGACGAAAGAATCCCCACCCAGGCGGGTGGGAGAGTGTAATTCGCGATTTGGGCCGGCCGGCTTCCAATTCTCGTTAGATCGCCCCTGCGCTGGCGCCATGCAAAATCGAGCCGAATCCACGTCCAGTTCCCACCTAAAGAACCCCCTAATCAAGACTAAGTTGTACTCGTTTGTACTCGTTCAAATAACGAAGTTTCTAAGCGTCTATTTATTAAGACTTTTATTTTTCGCGTAAAACGACACTATGTTGTCTCTACACAATGAAGCTGATCACTCGCAGGCATCGCAAAAAATAAACGAAACTCCAGCATTGGCGCTGGTTTCGGGACATTTATGCCTGAAAGCCAGCACCAATGCTGGAGTTTGAATTTCACGTTTATCGTGGCAGCCTAGCGCGCCGAGCATAACTGGCTGCCGATGCCGGTGCATGACGGGATGGAATGCGGCGATCCAGACCACCAAATAAAATCGGCGCCGCCCCTGAATGGAGCGGCGCCGTCCCGTTGCGCCCTGCTTTGTTTCTTTGTCGTCTACGGTTCTGAAGCGTGAATCAGGCCAAGCCCGGCGCAATGCCGAAGGGATAAACAACTCTGCGCGCTTGACGCAATCGATAGGGATCGACCACCGGCTTGCTGATCAAGGGGCAGGTCGGGTTGCGATAGCCGCCGTTTTCCAGGGTGACATCTTCCGCTACCTCGGACCACACGCCGCCGCGCACCGGGCGGAACAACCACTGGATATACCCCGAGCGGCCGGCCGCATCGACCAGATCGTCGGCATCGGGCACGTCCACCACGAACGGCGATTCGCCGTCGAGCATCATCGTAGATGCCCCAAAAGCGTGCTTGCCCATGGTGGTTTCGATGGCGTCGGCGCCGGGGCGTTGAAACGGCTTGGCCTCGGTGCGCTCGAGATTCCATGCGCCCAGCTCCCACGCGGTCTCGAGGGTTTCGTTGTCGAGGTCGTCAAAGCGGTCCCAGCGCGAATTGACTTGCAATGAGGAGCTCGGCACCGGCTGGTAGGCGACGGTATCGGACTCCTCGGTCAATTTGACTTCGACAAAACCGTGCCAGTGCAGGGTCAGCACCACCGGCGTATTGGCGTGCGGAACCGCGGCCAGGGTCACCGCCACCAGCGGCAGACGGTTGCTGATGAGTTGTGTTTCGATAAGATCGAGCAGGTTCATGAAGCGGGGCTCCTTTCGTCTGATCAAAAATCGGATGTCGCATACAAGCGTTCGACACTCGACACCGTTCTCAATTCCTTTAACGCATCTTCGCAGCGATGGTGATACAGGGATTCAGCCACACCTTGAAATCCCGGTGTTGTTAGCAAACCAGAGGCACGGTTGCCAACGGCGGTGTGATAGATTCACTCGCCATGAACACCGCATCCCGCAATACATCCAATACCAAGCAAGTTTCGCGCTCACTCGCCGCGGTCTGGCATCCTTGTACGCAAATGAAGCACCACGAGCAGTTTCCGCTGGTGCCGGTCGCCCGCGGCGAAGGCGCATGGCTGATCGATTACGAAGGCAATCGCTATCTCGATGCGGTCTCCTCCTGGTGGGTCAATCTGTTCGGCCATGCCAATCCGCGCATCAATGCCGCGCTGAAGGCCCAGCTGGATACCCTGGAACATGCGATGCTGGCCGGCTTCACCCACGAACCCGCGATCGAACTTTCGGAACGTTTGGGGAAGTTGACCGGGCTCGGCCACGCTTTCTATGGCAGCGACGGCGCCAGCGCTGTGGAAATCGCTCTGAAAATGAGCTTTCATTACTGGCGAAATATCGGCAAACCTGGCAAGACAAAATTTGTCAGCCTGGAAGGCAGCTATCACGGCGAAACCCTGGGCGCGCTGGCGGTCACCGATGTGGCGATTTTTCGCGATGCCTACGGGCCGCTGTTGAACAATAATCTGCTGGTGCCGTTTCCGGGTCCGCGCGATGCCGGGAACCTGGAGGCCTGCTGCCCGCACTGCGTATTGCCTGCGGTTGCGGCGCTGGAGGCATTGCTCGCGGAGCGCCACCATGAAATCGCCGCCTTCATCGTCGAACCCCTGGTGCAGGGCGCCGCCGGTATGCGCATGTATCACCCCGATTATCTGCGCCGGGCGCGCGAGCTCTGCAGCCGATACGGCGTGCACCTGATCGCCGACGAAATCATGACCGGTTTCGGGCGCACGGGATCCATGTTCGCCATCGAGCAGGCCGGCATTGCGCCCGATCTCATCTGCTTGTCCAAAGGGCTCACCGGCGGCTATCTGCCGCTGTCATGCGTACTCGGCAGCGACGACATTTACGCGGCGTTTTACGACGACGATACCGCGCGCGGATTTTTGCATTCGCATTCCTACACCGGCAGCGCGCTGGCCTGCCGCGCCGCCCTGGCCACGCTGGATATCTTTTCCGCCGATGCTGTGATCGAAAAAAATCGCGACAAAGCCGGCCGCTTCAGTATTCTGGCCGCGCCGCTGATGCGGCATCCGCGCGTCAGGAACTTTCGCCATCTCGGCATGATCTGGGCATTCGAGGTCGATAGCGCCGAAAAAAATTTCGCCAGGGAATTTTTTGCGCGTGCACTCAAGCGCGGCCTGTTGCTGCGCCCGATCGGCAACACCGTCTATTTCATGCCGCCCTACATCGTGGCCGATGATGAGTTTGCCTGGCTGGTGGGACAGACGATCGCCACCATCGATGAAATGGGCGCGGCATGACATCCCGATATCTCATTGCCGCCGTTCTTTTGGCGGCAAATTGCGGCGGCGTATGGGCGCAGGACAAGCTGCCCGCCACTGTAGCCGACGCATTCGCACTTGCCGGTATTCTGCAGGAAAACGTGTCGTTGGTGGTCAAGGAGCCTGGCGCGCATGCCGCGCTGATCAGCCTCAATGCCGACAAATCCATGAACCCGGCATCGGTGATGAAATTGTTTACGACCTATGCCGGGCTGGAATTGCTGGGGCCGGCCTATACCTGGAAGACCGAAGCCTATGCGGCCGGCGAAGTGCACGGCAATACCCTGAACGGCGATCTGGTGCTGAAAGGTGGCGGTGATCCCAAGCTGACGGTTGATCGTTTCGCAAACCTGTTAATGCAATTGCGCGGCCGCGGGTTGCGCACGATCCGCGGCGATCTGATCCTGGACCGCACGTTCTTCGACGCGGCTGTCAACGATCCCGCCGCCTTCGATGGTGAGCCGCTGCGCGCCTATAACGTCGGCGCCGATGCCTTGCTGCTTAACTTCAAGACCGTGCGTTTTCTGTTTGCTGTTTCGGCCGACGACCGGTCGGCGACGATTTCGCCGGATGCGAAACCGGCGCAACTGGAAATCGTCAACCGCGTCAAACTCGTGGACGGCCCTTGCGGCGATTGGCAGAGCCGCATCCTGCTCGATGTGCAAATGCCGACCCCCGTGCTGGTCAAGGTCGCTTTCACCGGCAACTATGCGCGAAGCTGCAGCGATCAGACCTGGAATGTTTCTTTGCTGGATCACACCCGCTTTGTCGGTGGCGTATTCGCCGGACTGTGGAAGGAGCTCGGAGGAAACTGGAATGGCCTGGTGAAGGTGATGCCGCTGCCGCCGGATGCCAGATTGCTGGCCGCCGCCGAATCGCCGCCGCTGGCTGAAATGGTGCGCGACATCAATAAATATTCGAACAATGTGATGGCCAGGCAATTGTTCCTGACGCTGTCGGCCGAAAAAATGGGCGCCCCCGGCACCGTCGCGCATTCCACGGAAATCATCAATGACTGGCTGGCCAAAAAAGGCATCGTCGCGCCCGAACTGGTGTTCGAAAACGGCTCGGGCCTGTCACGCCTCGAGCGCAGCAGCGCGGCGACCTTGTCCGCACTGCTCGACGCCGCGTGGAACGCCAGCGTGATGCCGGAGTTCATCTCGTCCATGTCCCTGCTTGGCGTTGACGGCACCTTGCGCCGCCGTGGGCGCGGCGAGCCGGTCGCCGGCCAGGCGCATATCAAGAGCGGCACGCTGAACGACGCCCGTGCCGTCGCCGGTTATGTGCTCGACAGCAAGGGCAAGCGTTGGAGCGTGGTGATGATCGTCAATCATCCGAACGCCATGCAGGCACAGGCTGCGCAGGACGCACTCCTGGCCTGGGTTTATGCGGGGCCCGTCGTTGCCGCGACACCTGCGCCGGGTACCGTCAACGCGCCGCTTCCTGCGCAGCCGCCAGGGCTTCAGTAGGGATTGCCGTCCTTGTAGGCAAAGGTGACTTTGCCGTTCGCATCATCGATGAACATCAGATCGTCATCCGGATAAAAAGCCCGGTCGGCGTCGATGCGGCTGCCGACTTCCAGATAAGACACGGGGAGCGCTCCCAAAAGCCCGATTTTAAATCCGGCGCGATGGTTATTGCCAACCTTGAATCGCCACGAAGAGGCGTTGCGGACTCACGGCCTCGCGATTTGCGCGGGCCTGGTGCATCGCCGGGGTTTGAAGCTGGCCATGGTCAGACACGGGACTTTCGGCGCTGTTGTAGAACACGCCGGCGATGAGCACACCGACCAACAAGGTGAAGATGTTGCCCATGACGATGATCAGCCAATAAAACCACGAGCGACGGGGATTCATGCGGTTTTTCATGTTCTTTGCACGCCATTTGGTGATGCCGCTTTCGGGGAGGCCAACCGTCATCGGTCGGTTAAGCGTATTTCCGGCAAATGCAAAGAAAGTTCCAATTTTGGCGGTGCTGCGAATCGACCCGTTCGAATCCTGCTTCCCTGAGACCTACAGTTGCTTGGTCGCGATCGTTTTGCTGGCAACCGCATCCGGACGCGCATTCTCGCTGTTCAACAGATTGCCCGCGCCCGAAAAGCACACACCGGTAACGAGGGTGGCGATGATCATGGTGAAGAGGGTGGTGTCGACTTTGGTCTGGGTTTTCATATTCGTTTCCTTGGTGTGTTTGAAGAAGTTCGTTTCAATGCTGCGTGTTGATGAATGAACTTTAGACTTTGGCCGGTCCGCATGGAACCGGCTAGCGACGAATGCCGCGAATTGCGGTGCGAAGTGGATATTTCGGGAACGAAATACCGGCACAGCGGGTAGCGCCGGCGCTGCCGTGCGTAAGTCGCGGCCCGCAAGAAGGGTGGCGGGACTACAATGAGCGAATCGCCCTTGCCCGGGACGCTGAAATTTAAAAAAAGCTGCGCATATCGATGCAGATCCCCGCCGTCCTTAAATCGTTCGCCTTCCGCCCGCGTCTGCTGTCCCATCTGCAGACCTATACGCGCAACGATTTCAGTGCCGATCTGGCAGCCGGCGCGACTGTCGGTATCGTCGCGCTGCCCCTGGCCATGGCCTTCGGCATCGCCTCGGGCGTGCGCCCCGAGCAGGGCATCATCACCGCGATCATCGCCGGCTTCCTGATCTCGGCGCTCGGCGGTTCGCGCGTGCAGATCGGCGGGCCGGCCGGTGCGTTTGTCGCGTTGCTGTACGGCATCGCGGAAAAATACGGGGTCGCCAATCTGTTGATCGCCACCATGATGGCCGGCGTGATGCTGTTTGCCATGGGCGCTTTCAAGCTGGGCAATCTGGTGCGCTTTGTGCCGGTGTCGATCGTGATCGGTTTTACCAATGGCATCGCGGTCATTGTGGCGATTTCGCAGGTGAAGGACTTCATGGGCTTGGCGATTGACAAGGCGCCGTCCAATTTCTTTTCGCAACTCGCCGCGATCGGGTCCGCGATTCACACGTTCAACTGGCTCGCATTTGCGATCGGCTTGATGTCTATCGGCATCATTGTGTTGTGGCCGCTCTCCTACCGCCCGCAGGCAACACGCATGAAGCGCATCATGACCAAGTTTCCCAGCACCATCGTCGTGTTGATCCTGTCGTCTCTGCTGGTATGGTTTTTCAAATTGCCGGTGGAAACCATCGGTTCGAGGTTTGGCGGCCTGCCCAGCGGCTTGCCGATACCTTCCCTGCCCAGTTTCGATTGGCAAACAGCGCAGAATCTGGTTGCGCCCACCATCGCCATTGCATTCCTGTGTGCGATCGAGTCCCTGCTGTGCGCGCGGGTGGCGGATGAATTGATCGGCGACCGGCACGACCCCAATCAGGAGTTGATGGCGCAGGGCATCGCCAATTTTTTTAGCCCGTTTTTCGGCGGCGTCGCCGCCACCGGCACCATTGCCCGCACGGTGACCAATGTACGTTCCGGTGCGCGCTCGCCCGTCGCCGGGATTGTGCATGCCATGGTGCTGCTGCTGATCATTCTGGTGGCGGCACCGCTGGCATCCAGTATCCCCCTGGCTGCGCTGGCCGCGATCTTGCTCTGGGTCGCCTGGAGCATGGGCGACTGGCGCGAATTCATCAAGCTCGGCCAGTTCTCGATGTTCTATCGCGCCACGCTGCTATCCACCTTTGCGGTGACGGTGGTCTTCGATCTGGTTACCGCGATCGTGGTGGGGTTGGTGATGTCGAGCATGTTCTTCATCTACCGCGTTTCCTCGTTGACCAAGGTCGAGGAAATCGTCTTGCCGCCGGCTATCGGCAGGCCCGCCGAGGGCGTGCGGGTGACGGCCTATCGCATCTTCGGTTCGCTGTTCTTCGCCAGCGTCAACAAGCTTGAAACACTGCTGGATCCGGCCGGCGTATTGCCGCGCGTGGTGATCCTGGAACTGCATCAGCTCATCAATCTCGATACCACGGGGCTGGACGCAGTCGAAAAACTGCATGCCCTGCTGACCAAACAGGGCGGGCATCTGATCATCGCCGGCGCCACCGAGCAACCCTTGTCGCTGATGAAGCGCGGTGGATTGATTGCGGCCTTGGGCGAGGCCCATATTGTCGATTCCCTGGACGATGCGCTGCTGCGCGCGCGCGCGTTGACTGCCCCGCCATCGGCTTAAGTCCACTCGCGCCGGCCGTCGAATTCCCTGACCAGAAACTCGACGAAGGTCCGCACCTTGGCGGACAGATGCCGCCGGCTGGGATAGACCGCATAAATATTTGTTGCCGGCGGCGTATAGTCTTCCAGGATGCGCACCAGGCGGCCCGAGGCAATGCCGGCCGCCAACATGAAATCTGGTTCCAGGGTGATGCCGACCCCCTGTTCGGCGATGGCTGCCGACATTTCGCCGTTATTGGTATGGATCGAGCCGGACACATGCGCTTCGATCACGCGCCCCGACGGGTCACGGAACCGCCAGTGATCCTTGGCCGAGGAATAGGCATAGGTAAAACAGTTGTGTCCGGCCAGATCGTCGGGATGCGCGGGCGTGCCGTGCCGTTCGAGATAGGCGGGCGAGGCACAGGCCACCAGACGGGTTTCGCCGATTTTTCTGGCGACCAGATTAGGATTGCCGAGATCGCCTATGCGGACGGCAAGGTCGAGGCCCGTCTCGATCAGATCGACAAAATGATCGGACAGGGAAATATCGAACCGGGTTTCGGGGTATTTCGCCTGAAACCGGCCGATGGCCGGCGCCAGGTGCAACACGCCGAATGCGATTGAACAGGTCAGCTTGAGGGTGCCGCGCGGACGGGCACTGTTCATGGAAGCCAGGGCCTCGGCTTCTTCGAGATCGCTCAATAATTGCACGCAACGTTCAAAAAACCCTTCACCGCTTTCGGTCAGGGACAGGCGCCGTGTAGTGCGATTCAGCAGACGGGCGTCGAGATGCGTCTCCAGCTGCGCCAGCAATCGCGATACGGCGGAAGTCGACATCTCGAGCCGCTCGGCAGCCTTCGCGAAGCTGCCCTGTTCGACGACCTTGGTAAAGACGCGAATTGCCGCAAGCGTGTCCATAGATTTTGATTGTTGTAATAATCGGGATAATTTATTGTCAATATGCCACTTTATCCCGATCAATGCAGGCCGCATGATTCGCATTGTCTCGTTATCTACCACTCCTTTGAAAGGAAGCCATCATGATCGATACCCGCACCGCCCCCTATGCCGCGTTTGTATTGCGCATTTCGCTGGGCCTGATGTTCGTCGCGCACGCCTTGCTGAAACTCATGGTCTTCACCATGCCTGGCACCGTGCAGTACTTCCAATCCATCGGCTTGCCGGGTTCCTTCGCCTACCTGACGGTGGCGGTCGAACTGATCGGCGGCGCGCTAATCCTCGGCGGCGTTTACGCGCGCTGGGTGGCATTGGCCACCTTGCCAGTGCTGCTGGGCGCAACCTGGGCGCATGCCGGCAATGGCTGGGTGTTCAATGCTCCCAATGGTGGCTGGGAATATCCGGCCTTTCTGGCCGCAGCCTCGATCGTCCTGGCGCTGACCGGCGACGGCCGTTTCGCGTTATCCAATAAATTTGCCCGTTGACCTGCCTCAGCGCGGGCAGCGTTGAAGACCTTGGGCCCGCCGAATTAATTGCCTTGAAAAACAAAATGCGCCGCAGCCGACATGACGGCGGCGCACATACATGAAAGCCATCAAATCATGAACGCCCTGCCCGCCATTTTCATTTCGCACGGCTCACCGATGCACGCGATCAACGCCGGACCGGCCGGCGAGATCTGGGCAGCGATGGCGCAATCGTTGCCGGTCCCGCCCAAGGCGGTGCTGATTGCCACTGCGCACTGGGAGACCAATCTGCCGATGCTGTCCGGCAGCGCGGCGCCGGAAATGATTTACGATTTCGGCGGCTTTCCCGATGCCCTTTACCAGATCAAGTATCCGGCGCCGGGTGCGCCGGATATCGCGCAACGCGGATTGGCCCTGCTGAAAGCGGCCGGCATTACCGCGGCCATCGACGGCTGCCGCGGTATGGATCACGGCGCCTGGGTGCCCCTGCGCAAACTGTTTCCGCAGGCCAATGTGCCGGTAGTGCAGCTATCGGTGCAACCGTCGCTGGGGCCGCGCCATCACTATGAACTGGGCCGCGCCCTGCGGCCGCTGCGCGAGGAGGGGGTGCTGATCGTCGGTTCCGGCCACCTCACGCACAATCTGCGCGACTGGGTGAGCGGTGCACGTGCCAGCCGTGACCAGGGCAATGCAGCGCCCGCGATCGCGCCCTATGCGCTGGAATTCCAGGCCTGGATTTACGAACACCTGATATCCGGCGACAAGGCCGCGCTGTTCGATTACCGCCAGCAGGCGCCACACGCGGTGCGTGCGCATCCCAGTGAGGAACATTTCCTGCCGTTTTTCATCGCGCTGGGCGCGGCCGGGGACCATCCCAAGGTGGAGCGTGTGTTCGCGGGCTTCGAGGGCAGTGCGCTGGCAATGGATGCCTATCGCTTCAACTGAAGCGTGGCGCTTTTTGGGGAATCCCACTTAGTCGCGTTGCAGGCCGGCAGCGATGTCGAAAGAGCGCAGGCGGTGGGTGTGCTCGTAAAAATCCGACACCAGCATCAGTTCGTCCGCGTCGGTCTCGGCAAGCAGTGCCCCCAGTTTGGCCCTGACGGTCTGCGGTCCGCCGATCACCGCGGCGCCCAGAAAACGGTCCACGGCAATTTTTTCCTCGCCGTGCCAGCGCGTGTTCATATCGTCCACCGGCGGTTGCTGGATCAGACTGTCGCCGCGGATCAGGGCCAGTATTCTCTGTTGCGTGGTGGTCGCGAGAAAAGCAGCCTCTTCATCGCTGGGCGCGGCGATCAGCGGAACGCCGAGCATGACGAAAGGTTTCTCCAGCACCGTCGAAGGCCGGAACAGCTGGCGATAGAGCCGAATCGCATCGTGCATGAAGCGCGGCGCGAAATGCGAGGCAAAGGCATAGGGCAGACCAAGCTGCGCCGCCAACTGCGCACTGTACAGGCTGGAACCCAGCAGCCAGACCGGCACCTCGGTGCCGGCGCCTGGCGTGGCGATCAACCGCTGTCCGGGCCGTGCGGGCGCCAGCAAGGCGCGCAATTCGGCGACTTGCTCGGGAAAATCATCGGCATCGCCCAGGCGATCCCGCCGCAGCGCGCGCATCGTGGCCTGGTCGGCGCCGGGGGCGCGCCCCAGGCCGAGGTCGATGCGTCCGGGGTGCAGGGTGGCGAGCGTGCCGAACGCCTCCGCCACCACCAGTGGCGCATGGTTCGGCAACATGACCCCACCCGAGCCGACGCGTATCGTGCTGGTGCCGCCGGCGACATGCCCGATCAACACCGCCGTCGCCGAACTGGCGACGCCATCCATATTGTGGTGCTCCGCCAGCCAGAAGCGCTTGAAGCCAAGCTTCTCCACATGCCGGGCCACCGCCAGGGAATTGCGCAGCGCCTCCGCAGTGGATCCGCCCGCGCGAATCGGCACCAGATCGAGTACCGACAGGGAAACTTGGGATAGCTTGCTCATGGTTCGATCGGGCGTGCAACGCCGATAATTGGCTGGAGCAAGCTTAGCTTGAGGCCGCTCCCACCCGTTTCAAGGGCGCCGCCGATGGGTGATTCGCAAAGCCGTTATTTCATCGACTCGCGGGTGTTGACTACTGCCAGGAAAATCTCGCGCAGAAAAACCACCAAGGCGAGGATGAAGGCCATCATCGCCAGCACGAACAGGATGCCGACGATTTTCGCGAGATTGACCGCCATGAATGCGTCGATGAACGCCACCACGATCAGCAGGCCGACGAACAGGGCGCAAAACACCGCCCCGGCGACCGAGATGTAGATCAGGCGGAGACGTCGCGCCAGCAAATTGAGCTCGTCGTGCGCGATCCGCAGGTGCTCGGTGTCGAGCTGGCTCAGCCGCTCTTCGAGAACGCGGATGCGATCGACGACACGCGAAAGGCGGTTGGTCAACACGCCGATGATGGTGCCGACCGCCGTGAGCAGGAACACCGGCGCGATCGCCAGCTGGATGACGTGGGTGATTTCGTTGATATTGGTTTGCGGGAGCATGATGAACATTCACTCGGCGTTTCGATTGGACATGTGATTGGACCTGTTTCAAGCGCTCAGTTCGTCGCCGGCAGGCAGATGGTGTATTGCCCGGACTTGTCGTCCCGGATCATTTTCACCAGCTTGCGCTTCTCGGCATCCTCGACCAGCTCCTTGAAAGAGCGGTAACCATAATACGACTCATTGAACCCCGGGCGGCGGCGCTGCATGGTCGGCTTGACCATCGAGCCCCACAATTTTTCGTCGGAGCCGCGCTCCGCGATCAGCGCCTCCACAGTCTCCACCAGGAATTCGAGCGCCTCGAGGCGCTTGTCGTCTTCCGCCACCGGTTCGGCCGGTTTGGCCTTGCTGGCGGCGGGCTTGGCGGCCGCCTTCTTGATCGCTTGCTTTTTCTTGGCTTCCTGCGCGCGCACCAGGTCGTCGTAGTAGATGAACTCGTCGCAGTTGGCGCTGAGCAGATCGGAGGTGGAATCCTTGACGCCGACCCCGATCACCAGCTTGTTGTTCTCGCGCAGCTTCGACACCAGGGGCGAAAAATCGGAATCGCCGCTGATGATGACGAAAGTATCGACATGGGCCTTGGTGTAGCAAAGGTCGAGCGCATCGACCACCATGCGGATATCGGCGGAATTCTTGCCCGATTGCCGCACATGCGGAATCTCGATCAGCTCGAACGCGGCCTCGTGCATGGTCGCCTTGAAATCCTTGTAGCGGTCCCAGTCGCAATAGGCCTTCTTGACGACAATGCTGCCCTTGAGCAGCAGACGCTCCAGCACTTTCTTGATGTCGAATTGCGCATACTTGGCATCGCGCACGCCGAGCGCCACGTTTTCGAAGTCGCAGAATAAAGCCATATTGGTGATTTCGGGCTGCCCGGCCATTGCGTATTCCTCTTTTGTGCAGACGCCGTCGATAGTAGCCCTATCCGCGGCAAATTTCAGCACGCATGCGGACAGAAATGCGGGGCGCAGTTAGAATCCGCATCTACGATCAGCGCGACCGAATCTTCCAAAGGACCTGTCCATGTCGGCCTTCAGCAGAATTACCCGCTTCTTCTACATATTTGTTGGCGCAGTACTGCTGTTCTTCATCGCCTACACCCTGTTCACACTTACCTGGGCATATTCGGAGGGCGACCGTGCCGGTGTCCTGCAGAAGTTCTCGAAAAAAGGCTGGCTGTGCAAAACCTGGGAAGGCGAACTGCTGCAAGTGGCCCTGCCCAGCGTGGTGCCGGAGAAATTCGAATTCTCGGTGCGCGATGAGCTGGTGGCCAAACAACTGCTCGACAATATCGGCAAGCGCGTGGTGGTGAGTTATGAACAGCACAAGGGCGTGCCCAGCAGCTGTTTTGCCGACACTGAATATTTCGTTGAAAAGGTGCAGGTCCAGGACCAGCAGCCCTTGCCGGTAAGCCTGCAACCGACGCCGCCGGCCGTGCAACCTCCCGCGTTGCCATCCCCCGCAGCGCCCCCGCAAACGCCTGTCGAAGTGCGGCTGCCGGAATCCACGCCGGCGCCCAATCAAGTGCCGGTGCCGCCGCCGACCAAGTAGCTGCGCTGCGCGGGCTGGTTGTTCAGCGCCAGCCCTTGCCGTGTTCTTCATCGAAGCGCAGCTGGTCCTGGGCCAGCTGTTGTTCCAGCTCTTCGCGGCCGGCCTTGGCGCCGGATTGCACCCGGGCTTCATCCCCGCGCAGCGGCATCAGCGCGTGCATGGAGGCGATGTTGTGGCGGCGGAATACGTCGGCGATCTCGCGTGCGCGAAAGCGATCCATGCCCAGCGCCTCCAGCGCATGGCGCCCGGTCCTGAGCGCCGACTCGAAGGTTTCGCGTTCGATGATCTTCACGCCGCGCTTGAACAGCTCGGTGTAATGGGTGATATTGCGCGCGCGGGAAATGATTTTCAGGTTCGGAAAATGTTCGCGCGCCCGATCGACCAGGGCCAGGCTGTCGTCGATATCGTCGATGGCATTGACCAGCAGGGTCGCCTCCTTGGCGCCGGCGGCTTCCAGCAGATCGATGCGGGTGGCGTCGCCGTAGTAGACTTTGAAGCCGAATTTGCGCAGAGCCTCGATCTGGTCCGGATCGTGGTCCAGCACCACCACGCGCACATCGTTGGCCAGCAGTACGCGTCCGACGATCTGGCCGAAGCGGCCGAAGCCGGCAATGATCACCGTACCGGTTTCCTCGATGGCGTCCGCCTCGTGCTCGGTCCCGACACGCCGTGCCAGGAATTTGTCATGCAGCAGCAGCAACAGCGGCGTGGTCGCCATCGACAGCGCCACCGCCATGGTCAGCACCGCCGCCCAGTCGGTGCGGATCACGCCGGCGATCTGCGCTGCGCCGAATACCACGAAGGCGAACTCGCCGCCCTGCGACAGCAGCACCGCAAACAGCCAGCGCTGCCGCGAGTTGACGCCGATGATGCGTGCCACAACCCACAAGGCGACGATCTTGAGCGCGAGGAAAGCGGTCACCAGCAGGGCCACATACTGCGGCTCGCTTTGCAGCAGGCCGAAATCGATCGACATGCCCACCGAGATGAAGAACAGGCCCAGCAGCAGGCCCTTGAAAGGCTCGATATCGCTTTCCAGCGCATGGCGGAATTCGGAACCCGCCAGCAGCACCCCGGCGAGGAAGGCGCCCAGCGCCATCGAGATCCCGGCCAGCTCCATCAACTGGGCGATGCCGATCACCAGCAGCAGCGCAAAGGCGGTGAACACTTCGCGCAGATCGGCCGAGGCGATGATGCGCAATGCGGGACGGGTGAGATAGCGGCCGATCACGACCACGCTGGCAATGGCGCCGAACGCTTTCAGCGCGTCGTACCAGAACGGCTCCTTGCTGGCGGTGGCGCCGACCGCCAGCAGCGGGATCACCGCCAGCAGGGGAATCGCGGCGATGTCCTGGAATAGCAGGATGGCGAAGCCGCTGCGCCCGGTCGGCGTCGGCAGGAAATTGCGCTCGGTCATGGTCGCCACGGCGATCGCAGTCGAGGACAGCGCCATGGCGAGACCCGCCACCAGTGCCGCCTGCCAGGGGAGGCCGGCGAACATGCCGCCCGCCGCCAGCACAGCGCCGCACAGCGCCAGTTGCAGGGTCCCGCCGCCGAACACCTGGCGGCGCATCGACCACAGGCGTTTGGGTTCCAGTTCGAGGCCGATCACAAACAGCATCAGCACCACGCCGAATTCGGAAAATTGCCCGATCGATTTCACATCGGACACCAGTTGCAAGCCCCAGGGCCCGATGGCCGCGCCGGCAATCAGATAGCCGAGTACCGAGCCCAGCCCCAGTTTCTTGGCCAGCGGCACACACAGCACCGCGGCGGCAAGATAGATCAGCGCTTCGACGGTCATGGCGCCACCTCGCTTGCGGTGGATGAAACCGGCGCGACGCCATGCTGCGCCGACCAGGACAGCAGGCGCTGCCGGAATGCCTGCGCCTGCGCGTCGAGCACTTCATTGCTGATGAGATGCGCGCCATGCACGATATGCGGCGGCTCCCAGTGCATGCCGCAAAAGCGCGCGGTCTCCTCGACCGGCAACACAAAGCTGTTGAACGGATGTTCATGCATGCCGGTGGTACTGTAGGCATGCTCGTCGCCGCCCGTGGTCGGCGCCCACAGACAGTGTTTGCCGCGCAGGGCATGCCCATTGGGGCCATAGGCCCAGCCATAGGCCAGCACCTTGTCGAACCAGTGCTTCATCAGTCCCGGCGGACTGTACCAGTAAAGCGGATGCAGCCATACCACCAGCTGCGCCTGATTCAGGGCCGCCTGCTCGCCGGGGATATCGATGTCGAAATCCGGGTAGCGCTCGTAAATCGAATGCACGGCGAGCCCCGGCAGATCGAGAATGGCCTCGAGCAGATGCCGCGAGGCCCGCGAGCGGCGCGGATAAGGATGGGCATAGATGACAAGAATCATGAGGGTCCCCGGTTATGGGCCAATCGTAACGTGAAATGCCGCCAAGCTGAACCGGGCCGGAATCGCCGTGCTGGAATCGCCGGCGGATTCGGACTAATGTGCAACTTGGGTACTGTTCAAAAGGAGTAGACGGCCATGGCCGGCAAGATCGATGAATACCGCAGCGAAAAAATCGTCATCAAGTTCGAGGGCGATAAATGCATTCATTCGCGCAATTGCGTGCTCGGCAATCCGCATGTGTTCGTGCCCAATGCGCCCGGCGCCTGGATACAGCCCGATGCCGCCTCGGTGGAAGAGGTAGTGCAACTCGCGCAGGCCTGCCCGTCCGGCGCGATCAGTTACCAGCGCAACGACGGCGGCGCGCAGGAAGCGGCGCCCAAGGTGAACGCCCTGCGCATCCGCGAAAACGGCCCGCTGGCGGTTACCGCCGAGTTGTACATCGAAGGCGAGGCCCTGCGCTTTCGCGCTACCTTGTGTCGCTGCGGCGCCTCCAGCGCCAAGCCGTTTTGCGATGGCAGCCACAAGGTGGTCAAGTTCATCGCCTCGGGCGAACCGCCCACCGCCGAAATTGTGGAAACGCTGTCCACCAGGGACGGGCCGCTCAGGGTGATCCCCAAGCGGGATGGGCCCTTGTATGTGCAGGGCAATCTCGAAATCTGTTCCGGCACCGGCCGCACGGTGCAACGCAGCGTCGAGGCCTGGCTGTGCCGTTGCGGGCAATCGTCGAACAAACCGTTTTGCGATGGCACGCATCGCAAGATCGGGTTCAAGGCGCCGGGGGCATGAATCCGATTCAATCGGGAAAGGAAATTTCTCAGGCCCAAAATTTCGTCATTCCAGCGTAGGCCGAAATTCAGTCCACGGTTTCACCCAACATTCGGAGGACTGGGCCACGGCCCACGCTGGGCGACGTTTCGGAATAATAAAAATACAAACTCAAGCACTGGCGCGGTGTTTGAGGTATTTTTGCTCCAAACGCCGCGCCAAATGGCGTTCTACACCAATTTTCCCTCGGCGGCGTAATCGCGAATCTGCTTGACGATATCGATGCCCGCGTCGCGATAGGCCTGCTTCATCACCTCCTGAAATTCGGCCGGCGCGATCTGGTGGCCCTGCGGGAAGGTTTCGTAGACAAAGCGCATGAACAGGCGCACGTCGTCGGGCGCCTCGATGGTGATGGTCAGCGCACCGGCCGGCAGTTCGGCCGAAGGCTTGGTGCTGTAGTGCACCTGTTGCGGCGGCTCCAGCACCACATGGTCCAGCACCCTCACACTGCCGTAGTGCAGCTCGCGAGCCAGCCAGTTGTCGCCGCGCGCGGTGACCACGCAGCGGTCGAGCCCGAGCACGAACTCGGTCGGCTGCTCGACAAACTTGAGCAGGCCCTGCCATAGCTGCCGATGCGTCAGCGGATCGATCAGCGGGTTGAGGGGATCGTTGATTTCGATCAGGTGCTCGAATTTCATTGCGCTGGTGTGGCGGTGGCTATTGTTGAATTAGCTGGACCTAGTTAGTTGGATCGATATAGATCGGTGCGACGACGCAGGTTCAGGCTGGTCATCTGCAGGCTGTCATAACGCCGCCGCTCGCGCATGGCCGCCAGGCCAACGACGAGATTGAAGCCGGCCACAACCAATGCCGCTTCGAACGGGGAAAAGCACACAAATGTGGCGAGCGCGGGCAGCAGGCCCAGGCTGAATTTGTCCCGACGCACCGTCTGAATGGCCTGGTGCAGCAGCACATTGAATACCACCACGACCAAGGCGGCAAAAATACTGGCAATCGAAGCAGTCACGACGAGGATCTGGTCCGCCTGCGTCGATGCCAGGTAAATCGCGCCGCTGAAAGTCGCGAGGAACACAATGTATGAGACCAGCACGCGATCCCATTGGAATATCAAGTTCTGCAAGGCTGAGGTACCCGTTGCTCGTTCGATTGATGACGGCCACGCTTATCTTAACCGAAGCGGCGGCTGCCCCGCCGCAGGCGAATTTCGCGGCCGGGCAAAAACCGGTAATCTGTCAGTCTCATTTTTCGAGCCGCCACCATGTACCTGCCCGCCCATTTTCAGGAAGACCGCATCGACGTCCTGTACCAGCTGATCCGCAATCATCCGCTGGGCATGCTGGTGACGCTGACGGCCGGCGGCCTCGAGGCCAATCACATTCCCTTTTTGATCGACCCCGATCCCGCGCCCTTCGGTACCCTGCGCGGTCACGTCGCCCGCGCCAACCCGGTGTGGAAAGAATTTTCGCAGGACGTGGAAGCGATGGTGGTGTTCCAGGGCCCCGACGCCTACATCTCACCCTCGCTGTACGCCAGCAAGAAAGAGCACGGCAAGGTGGTGCCCACCTGGAACTACGCGGTGGTGCATGCTTACGGCCCGCTCAAGGTGCAAGACGATGTGCAATGGCTGCGCGCCTTTCTCGAACGCCTGACCGAACGTCACGAAGCGCCGCGTGCGACGCCGTGGAAAGTCAGCGACGCGCCGGCGGATTTTCTGCAGACGACAATGCGCGCCATCGTCGGCATCGAAATCCCGGTCAGCCGGCTGATGGGGAAGTGGAAGGTCAGTCAGAACCGGTCGAAGGCGGATCGAGAGGGGGTGGCGGCGGGGTTGGGTGAGATGCCTGGCGAGGCCGCGCAGGCGATGGCGAAACTGGTGGGCGGCGCTGCAGAGAAAGAAAAATAGCGCCCACCATCGGCGGGCAATGGCATCGCTTGTCTTGGAAAATTGACTCCGACCCAGTGCGTTCTTTGCTCGCTACGATGTGTGCAAAACCTCGCGAAGCACCTTGCGAAGCGTAGCGACCGTAATCGGCTTGTCGTCTTTTTCCTTGCCCTTCGCGTCGGCAGATGCCGCTCGCAGCGTCGTGTTGATCATGGTTTGGTATCCCACACCAAGCGCCTCGGCGCGTGCGCGAAAGAACTCAATGACATCATCGTCAAGCATGATCGTGATGCGCGTTTTCCCGGTCGACGGGATGACCGCGCCGCGTTTGCCTTTGCTGAAATCGTATTCCTTACGCATGGTATTGCTCCGTTTCGCCTCGACTGGCCTTGCGTGCGGAGATGAGCCGGGTTCGGCTTCCGCGCGGTGTGTGGACAACGACCAGCACCCGTCCAAGAGCATCGATGCCCAGCGTTACAAATCGCTGCTCGCCTTCAGCATCAGGATCTTCGATGGTGACCGCCAAGGGGTCACGGAGCGCCTGCTCGGCATCGGCAAAGCTGACTTTGTGCCTAGCCAGGTTTGATCGCGCCTTGGCCGGGTCAAACTCGATGTCCATTTACATATTATGCATATGTTATGCATATAGTCAAGCGCCGCTCGTGGCACTATGGAGGTCTTGCGGTTGGCGAAATTGGCGCTGAACCCGGGTATTTGCAAATTCGGAATCGATTCCGACCCCTTGCACTGCTCTAATCCCACGGCTAGGTCGCTGCATATTCCTCCATCGCAACAATTTCCAACTTAACTCGCTTAGCATTCAACAAACTCGTCACTGCAGTGATCGACGCCTTTGGGCAGATAAGCTTTCGCGCCGCTTCAATGACTGGCGTTCCCCGAAACGTTTTATATAAGTGACACTCGCTCGCCAGAATTTTGCTTCCCGTCGGAAACTCTACTTCACGTCCAAAGAAGCTATCGTTGATTTGACGTAATGACTTCACATCCGATTCGCTTGTCGGGACAGTCAATGGCGTTCCGCGCCAAACATTGTTCGCAAGCAGTCTCCATTCGCGCTGCCGATAGTAACCAAGTAGTTCAGTATGCTTTTCGTGGTCGATGGGGTAAAAATATCCCGACAGTGCTCGAATTGCGCCAGTTAGTGCTGAAATTGGTTGTATTTCAGCCTGTAAAAATTGAAGGAGATGTTGAGCTCCCCCAACCGTGCATTGCGTTTGCATCACAGGTATACCATTCTTCGTAATGTTGAGAAGCTCTGCCTTATTCAAAGTTTGATTTACGAGCGTATTAATTCCTTCGAGACGTACCAGCAGCTCCTGAATTTCTGCCAGTCGAGCAAGCATTGCAGAAGCGACCCCGTCAAAGGAGCCTGGTGTAGCTTTAAGAGGTACGTAAAAGACTGGAATCGCTCCCATCTGTATCAGGGTAGTTATGTCCCATTCAAGTGAAAAAGGACCAAAGGTCAACGCATGCTGAGGAAGTTCGCGTGGCTCTAATTCAGTAAATGAGATTCTTTTTTGCATTAACAACAGAGGTTTTGAGAGAGTGTCGTTTGATAATTCCTCTCGAAACTCAATGCGCTCTGGCGTTAGTAGTAGACCACGATCAAGGATGCTTTCAAATATAGAAAGGGCACAGGCACTTAAATCTCCCGCGCCCCTTGGAAATGAATGATAAAAGTATCGTGACATTTCAACGCCTGACTATTGACGGGCAGCAAAAACCTGTAGAAGAACCAGTAAAAGGGATCGTGATCGATTAGTCTTCACAGATAATCCGCCCACGGCCCCATTAATTCCTAACGTTCGAGTTAGCCGGACGCCTTGTGGGCTGCCGCAAGGCGCCAGTTGAACGAAGTGTTAAGCCGCAGTTCGCGGCCGTGAGTAACGAGCCTACTCATTGGCCTTGCGGCGGCTGCCATAGCTCGACCTTGTTTCCCTCCGGATCAATGACCCAGGCAAACTTCCCGTACTCGGAATCGTCAATCTTCTCGAGCACATTGCAGCCTTCTTCCTTCAAGACCTTGACCAAGGCGTGGAGGTCTTCCACTCGGTAGTTGACCATGAAGGGGGCAGAGCTCGGAGCAAAGTGATCACCTTCCTGCGGACCGATGGACCAGACAGTCGTGCCTGCAACCGGCTTGCCCTCGCCGTCGGTCCATGTGAAGGCAGCTCCGCCCCAGACCTGGACATCGATTCCCAAGTGCCGCTTGTACCAAGCCTGCAGTGATGGGGCGTCTTTCGCCTTGAAGAAGATGCCGCCGATGCCAGTGACTCGTTTCATGCGACCTCCGATGCGCGGTGGTGGTGAGAGGAATGTTTCTTATCCGGCCCAACGTTGGACATAAGCGGCCTGCCCGAGGCAGGTCCGCTTGATGGACGGGTTAGGCCTCGGGTTCGTGGCAAACCGCTTCGATGTTGTGCCCGTCCGGACCAATGACGAAAGCTGCATAGTAGTTCGCGTGGTAGTGCGGGCGCAGACCAGGCGCACCATTGTCTTTGCCACCCGCCTCCAGCGCCGCGCGATAGAAAGCCTCGACTTGCTGGCGATTCTCGGCCACGAACGCGATGTGAAGATGCGCCGGCTTCTCCTCGGTTTGATACAGGCACAATGAAACCTTACCCTTTGGTTGGCTAAGCTCGACACCGAGCGGCGGCCACTCCGAGACAACAGTTACGCCGAGCGGTTCGAGTGCCTTGAGGAAGAACGCTTTGCTCGCTGCATAGTCGCTGACGCCGAATTTGACGTGGTCAAACATGGGTTCTCCTGAAGCGTGTGGGCCTGCGCAAGGCCTAACTAGTTTTAGACAATAAAAACGCCTCTTAACAACCCGAAGTGCTGCCTAACACCACGGTGGCGATTGGCTGGACCTCGTTGACTGGCGCGGCTTTCCGGCATTCGGCAATATTTTTATGCAGTATTAACAAAAGTGTGAAAACACACAACCCTTAATGGCTACGTATTTGTCGCCAACCACTGGTCTTTGACCTGACTGGCTGCCACATGAGGTCGACATGGCAAAAGCATGGCAAAAGGAGCCGTGGTCGATTAGCCTTCACAGGCAACCCAACCACGGCCCATCAATTCTCTAATTCCGTAATTCAGCCAGGCGCTTCTTCAGCATATCGAGCTTCATCCTGGTGGGCACCGAGTTGCCGTAGCCCTCCACGATTACGATCAATTTCTGCAGCAATTCCCTTTCCGATGGCGATTGGATGGGCTTCATCTCGAACTTGTCATTTTTGAACCAGCCCTGGTCATGCTTCACATATCTGTAGGCGCCCAGAAAATAGACGCCCGGCTTCTGGATGTGGATCGCGGTGTCGTTCCTGCCCTCGCTGCCATAGTGGTATCTGGTGGTGTCGCCGCCGAATATCCCGCTGGCGCCGGTGAACGTATCGACCTGGTATGAACCCGGCAGAAGGTAGAAGCGAAAGAACATCCCGTCTTTGATGCCGGCGCTGAAGTAAAGTGGTGAAGAACTGTATTGCTTGATACTGACTTCATCCAGCTTGGTCGACGCGTCCTGCATGTCGAAATAACCGAACACGATCGAGCGATTGGGGTCTTCCAGCTCGGCTTGCGTAAGTTGTCGCGGCTCGCTGGCGCAACCGGCGACGAAGATGAAAATTGAGATGAGCAGTAGCCGTGCCGACTTTTTGCTAAAACGCATTGAATCTCTCCATGAAGTAGTTGGTGCCAAATCAATAAATTGTTCGCTTATAAGTTGACGGTAAAGTGATCCCGGAATATCAGGAGCCGAAGCAACATTTTTGAGCCCTCGATTTTGAGCCCTCGATTTTGAGCCCTCGATTTTGAACCTTCGATTTTGAACCTTTGAGCCAGAACTAAACCGCTTCTCCACCCTTCACCGCATGCACTGCCTTTAACATCTCATGGACATCATTGGCCATGACGGCGAGAAAACCGAGCAGCAGCAAATAATAAAACGCGTACTCCACCTTGGTGCGCAAGGGCACGCCGTAATACGCCGCATTCTCCGGTGCGTTCGGATCGTAGTGCCAGGCCTTCATCACCTGCGGCGCTGCCAGCAATCCGATCAGGATCAACATCGGGCTGGGCATCACAAAGAACAGTCCGACCAGAATCGGTACGCCGGCAAACCACATGCGCGGCGAAATGATCGCGGTGATGCGCCCGCCGTCGAAGGGCGATAGCGGAATCAGGTTGAACAGATTGATGAAGAAACCCGCGTAGGACAGGGCCAGCAGCAGATTGTTGTCGTAATTGCGCGCCAGAAAATAACAGAGCAATGCGCCCAACGTGCCGACAAAAGGGCCGGCGATGCCGATATAGGCTTCGGTCTCGACGTCATGCGGCATGTCCTTCAGCTCGACCCAGGCGCCGACGAAGGGGATGAAGGTGGGCGCGCCGACATTGAGGCCGCGCTGGCGGGCGGCGAGGTAGTGGCCCATCTCATGCACGAAGATCAGCAGCACAAAACCGACCGCGTACCACCAGCCGTAGATGAGCGCATAGGCAAACACCGACAGCAGCATGGTGCCGCCGGTGAGGAATACCTTGCCGAGCTTGCCCGCCGACAGCAGCAGTAGCAGGGCCTTGATCATGGCTGCGGTGGCGTATCGGATTTGCCGGTGCGGGCCTTCCACCATTTGCCGATGCCGACCAGCAGTGCGCCGCCGGCCAGGATGGCGACCTTGGCGAATTTGAGGAAGAAGGCGGCGATCACCGCGAACAGGCCCAGTTTCTTCGCCGCCACGCCGGCGACCAGGGCGGCGAGTCCGTATTCGGCCACCTTGTCGGTGGAAGAATTGAAGTCCGCATAACGCTTGCCTTCATCGAAGTCGAGCGCGGCCAGCATCTTGCGCGCGATCGGCTTTTCATTTTCGACTGTGCTGAGATCGGTCACCAGGTTCATGCTGATATAGCCTTTGCGGCCCAGCGCATAGGTGTTGTAATTGATGGTCTGCTCGGCATTGGCCGGCGCGCCCTTGGTCTTCGAGGCCAGCGACCACACCAGGCGGCGATTGGCGGCGTCATAGGTCGGCTTTTCCACCCAGCCGATGATCTCGGATTCGGGTATGCCGCGCTCGCGGCGGTCTTCGTTGGCGCTGTCGGTGCCGGCCTTGATGCTCTTCAGCAGGTCATCGGCATTCCAATCCTTGGCGTCGTCGTCCTTGATGTAGCCGGAATCCTCATAGCTCGCCACCATGAACCAGTTGGCGTTGTCGTCGCCGTTCGGAAAGATCATGCCGATCACTTCCTTGCCGACGCGATTGCCCATCGCCTTCAGGATCGCCTGCGCCTGGGCACCGGGAATGTAGACATAGCCTTCGGGCAGCTTCAGCTTGGCCTGGTCGATCAGCTTGACTTCAACCGGCCCCTTCTGCGCGACGCTGCGCGCGGCTTCGAAGGCGGCCTGCACTTGCGATTCAGGCGTGGGCTTGTCCTGTGCAAAGACCGTTGCGGTCAGCAGGCCCAGGCCGACGGCCAGCGAGCGCAGCTTGAAAATACGACGAGGTATGGCGACGTTGGCGATGAGTTGCGGCATGAAGTTGTCCCTTTTTGTTGGTCGTGGCTGGTATGTAATCGTCTTTCCGCCATTTGGCTGCGAATATGGCGGTGGGTATCGCCGCGAATATGCGGCGGCAGTGAACAGCGCAGTTATTCTATAGACAAAGCCGGCTGCCCGATCCGGCGTAAAACTGATCTCACCCGCACAGGTAGTATCGTGGCGGCGAGGCGTGGCTACACCCCGTCGCCGCCCAGCTTGCGCGCCTTGAGCCGCGCGAAATTGAGCGCCACGATCGCCACGCCGACGCCGCCGATGGCAATCACGCCGTGCGTGCCGATATGGGCCGTGGTGATCCCGGCCAGCGCCAGTCCCGCCGACTGGCCGATGAAGTAGCAGGCCGCGAATGAAGACACCGCCGCGCCGCGCCGCTCGGGCGCCATTTGCGTGGCATTGGTTTGCAGGGTGTTGTGCAGCATGTAGAAGCCGAGGCCGGTGAAAAAACACGCGGGGATCGCCCACCACCATTGACGCGCCTCGGCGAACACCAGCATCGATACGAACATGAAGACGCCGCCGAGGCGCGCCAGCCCGGTCTCGCCCAGCCTGCTGACGAAGGCGCCCGAGCCGCTGGCGAACAGGAAGCCGCCGGCGCCGAACAGCATGACGACGATACCGGCCGCCGATAGCGAGAGGCCGTGCACGGTGTGCAGATGGGTCGCGAAAAACGCAAAGCCGCCGAACACGAAAGCGCCTTCCAGAAACACCGTGATGATCACCACCCGCGCCCAGGGCCGACTCAGCACCTGGCCGAATTCGCGGAACATGCGCTGAATGGCGTGACCCTCGGCATGCGTGACGGAGAGGGCGTGCGGCGGCAGGCGCCGCTGCATCGAGAACAGCAGGGCGCTGACCGACAGGAAGCCCGCCGTGAGCAGGTAGAACGGCACCCGCCAACCGAGAAAATCGGCGGCGAGCCCGCCCAGCAATTGGCCCATCGCCACGCCGACAATCTGCCCGATCAGGAAGCGCGCCAGCACCGGCTGCCGCTGCTCATAGGGCACCACGTCGCCGATCCAGGCCATCGACAGCGGAATGATCGCTGCCGCCATCGAGCCCGCCGCCAGCCGCGCGACCAGCAGCCAATTCAGGCCCGGCGCCAGGGCGCAGAGCAGCGTCGCCAGCGAACAGCCGATGCAGGCCCAGGCGATCACGCGATATTTGCCGAAGCGGTCGCCGACCGGGCCGAAGAACAATTGATTGAGCCCGTAACCGATGGTGAACACCGTCACCACCCAGGAGGCGGCGCCCAGCGAGACCGAGAATTCGCCGGCCAGTCGCGGCAGCAGGGGATCGGTGACGCGCTGCGAGACGCCGCTGAAGAAAGCGGCCAGCGAGAGCGCGATAAAGGCGACCGGAGAAATTTCGCTGCGAACGGGTGCGGGACTTTGAGGCGAGGGCATTGAGCAACATTAACATTGCCGCCGCCGGTTCAGAATTGACCGATGCAATGTCGGCGGAAATAAATTCTCGAAGCCGCGAAGTTACGTCATTCCAGCGCATTTTGGTAACAGCGCTGGAATCCAGTCCATCGTCAAGGCCAATACCTGGAGAGGTGTGGAGTGAAGGCACGCCTTCGCGGGAACGACAAGCTCTACATAAATGTACAACTTATGTAGATCCAGCATTGGTGCGGCTTCCGGAGCAAAAATGCTTGTGAAACCGCGCCAAATGGCGTTCTACGCTTTCTTGGAGCGAGCAAACGGCGAATTGCCCGGCTTCAAATGAAAATCAGTTGCGCAAATACTTCCAGTTGCGCGCCTTGCCCTCGGCCATCCACTCCAGTGCCTGCGCGATGCGCTTGTCGCGCGTCAGCTCGGTCTTGGCCTCGGTGATCCATTCCAGGTAATCCTTTTTGTTCGTGTAGCTGAAGGCCTCGAACGTGGCCAGCGCTTTTTTGTTTTTCTTCAGCTGTGCCGCGAAATAGTCGGGAACCACCAGCTCCTTTTTTTCCGTTTTCGGGTTGGCGCGCGCCGGCGATTTGACGCCCGCATCTTTCAGCACCATCGCCGCCTTGATCAGCTTCGCCATCTCGCGCGCGCCCGGCAGCTCCTTCACCGTGGTGATGCGGCCGAACTGTCCCATCGATTCGGCCTGGCGTTCACCCAGGCCGATCTGCGTGCCATTCCAGAAATGCAGCGCGCAATGCGCCTTGAACGCCGCCATGCCGGCGAGGATGCCCTTGTACTCGAAATGCGGAAAGCCCCACTTGATCGTCTCTTCCACATCGGGGCAGTGGCGATGCATCTGCTCGCGCACCTGCCGCAGGATCGGCTGCGCGAAGTCGGCGGACTTCGCGATATAGGCATCGACGCGCGCATCCCGGATGCCCACGATCAGAGCCCCATCAATTCGCGGATGTACTTGGGGGAAATGGTGCCCTGCGTCAACATCTGGTCGTGCATTTCCTTCAAGCGGCCCTTGCCGTACTTGGCCTCGAAATCGCGGCGGATGGCATTCACTTCCAGATTGCCCACGTAATAGGTCGACAGCTGCGTCGAGGTCAGCAGCGCGCGGCGCCATTTGCCGGCGGCTTCGCGCTCTTCCTGAAAGCCCTCCCTGGTCATCAGTTCCATGGCCTCTTTTTCGCTCATGCTGCCGGCGTGGATTTTCTGGTCGATGATGGCATTGATGATCAGGCGCAGGCGCATTTTCAGCTGCTGCATTTTTACCGGCGCCCCGCCGTAACCGGCCTCGACCATCATCTGCTCGGCATAGGTTCCCCAGCCCTCGGCGAAGGTGCCGCTGAAGATGATGTTGCGCGCCAGGGTCGGTCCCCTTGTCCGGTTGGCGAGCGCCAGTTGCACATAATGGCCGGGCATCGCCTCGTGAACCGTCAGGTCCTTCAGCATCGAATGGTTGTATTCGCGGAAGTAGGACTCGACCTGGGCTGGAGTCCAGTCGGCGGGCGCGGGCGAGATCGCGTAGAAGGTCTCGCCGTTTTTCTCCAGGGCGCCGGCCGGATCGCAGAAGGCAACCGATACGCCGCGCTGGAATTCGGGCATGACGATGATCTTCACCGGCTCGGCCGGCAGGGTCAGCAGGTTCTTTTCGCGGATGAAGGCGCTGGCTTCGGCCAGGTCGAGACCGGCGAGCTTGAACACATCGTCATTGTTCGGCCGCTCGTCGGCGAGCCGGTTGAGCACGGCGGCGATCAGGGCCTTGTGGTCTATCTCGCGGACCGCGGTTTCCGGCTTGTCCGCGAAAAACTGGCGATACAGCGGCAGGGCGGTTTCATACATCGCATTCTGCGTACTGACGAGATCGGCTTCCGCGCTGCGCAGGATTGCTTCCGGGGCGATATCGGAATCGAGCGAGAAGCGCAGCTTGCGGCGGTACTTGTCGGCGCCGAGCCGGAAATCGCGCGTCGAGCGCGGCAGCAGTTCCGTCTGCAGCCAGGTGCCGTACGTCTCCAGCGCCGCGATGGCGCGGGCGCGCGAGGCCGCCAGTTTGGGCTTCATCTCCGGCGCATTCTTCAGATAGGTTTCCAGTTCGTCGCGCACCAGCCCGATCGCGCCGCGGTTCTGCAGGATTGCGGTCTCGGTGTGGATGCGCGGCGGATTCTTCAGGTTGGCCCGGGCCGCCGCCAGCCTGGCCGGAATGGCGTCGAGCCGCGCCTGCACCGCTGCCAGGCGCGTGGCCAGCGGCGCGAAATCGCGCGCCAGCAGCAGATAAACGCCCTGCACCGGGTTGTAGCCCAGCGGGTCCCATTCGTATTCCTTCAGCACCTGGATCGAGAACAGGCTGGCGTTCAGATCGTCGCGCAGCATACGGTAATCGATGCGATACGGCGGCGACATTTTGTCGAGCGGAATGCGCTCCAGCGCGATCAGCGTCTCGCGATACAGCTTGGCGTCGCGTGTGACGCCCTTGGCCGATAGATCGTTGCTGAGGGTATCGAAGCGGTGGTCGCCGAGCTGGGTTGCGGCCTCGGGATGGGTCGCCAGGTATTGTTCGAAGTACGTTTTGGCCGCGCCGGCAAACTGCTGGTCGGGAGTGGTGGCGTTGGCGCCGCCGGAGTTCAGTACAAGGGCTGAAAACAGCAGGCCCAGGCCGGGCAGGAAAATGCGTGCATTGCGCATGAGGACTCCACTTGGTTTTATGGTTCGGAGTTTATCAGGCGGGGCGTATCATGTTTGCTCAATTCGCAGGAGGCGATCGTGAACGGCGACGATAAGAAAACGCAATGGCGCCTGCACGGCGTGCGCGTGATCCCCGGCAATTCGCTGGACAGCAATACCGCGCAGACGCCGGGCATGTCGCGTGCCGCCGCGGTCAATTTTGCGCGCGTCGGCGCCGAAAAAATATGGGCGGGCACGGTGAGCATTCACCCCAATGCCAAGACCGGTGCGCATCATCACGGCCCGGTGGAAAGCGTGATCTATGTGGTCAAGGGCCGTGCGCGCATGCGCTGGGGTGAGCGGCTGGAATTCACTGCCGACGCCGGGCCCGGCGATTTCATCTACGTGCCGCCCTATGTGCCGCACCAGGAAATCAACGCTAACGAAAACGAAACCCTGGAATGCGTACTGCTGCGCAGCGGACAGGACCCGGTGGTGGTGAATCTCGACATTCCCCCGGTGGAGAATCCGGAGGCGGTCTACTGGGTGGACAATATCCATCCGCATCCATAGCAGTTTGCTGTCTTGCTTTGACGGGCCGGCCGGACTGGCGTAGTTTTGATCGCCCGCATAAAACAGAACAACTGGAGGAGTCGAAAATGAAGCTCGTGTTTGAAGGAAAATTTGTCGCTGCATTGATCGCGATCCTGGGTTTGTCCGGTTGCGCCATGCAGAGCCCGCTCAGCGGCGCGGCCGATGCCAAGCCGAAATTCGTCGTCGACCCCTATTGGCCCAAACCCCTGCCGGGCAACTGGATCCTCGGCCAGGTTTCCGGCATCGCGGTGGCGAAAGACGACACCATCTGGGTGGTGCATCGCCCCGGCACCCTGGTCGACGACGAGAAAGGCGCGCAGTTGACGCCGCCCGCCACCAAATGCTGTCGCGCCGCGCCGCCGGTGCTGCAATTCGATCGCGAAGGCAATCTGCTGCGCAGCTGGGGCGGCCCCGGCGCCGGCTACGACTGGCCGAAAAGCGAACACGGCATTTTCATCGACGCCGACGGCAATGTCTGGGTAGGCGCGAACGATCCGAGCGACGCGCATATTTTGAAGTTCACGCCCGACGGCAAATTCCTGATGCAGATCGGCAAGGCCGGCAGCACCGGCGGCAGCAACAGCCCCACCCAGCTCGGCCGGCCCGCGCATATGATCATCGATGCCAAGGCCAATGAACTGTATGTGGCCGACGGTTATCTGAACCGCCGCGTGATCGTGTTCGATGCCGCCACCGGCAACTACAAGCGCCACTGGGGCGCCTATGGCAACAAGCCGAACGACGACAAGCAGGCGGCCTACGACTCCAAGGCCGCGCTATCCCAGCAGTTCGGCAGCCCGGTGCATTGCGTGCGCCTGTCCAATGACGATTTGCTCTATGTCTGCGATCGCGTCAACGACCGCATCCAGATTTTCAAAAAGGACGGCACCTTCGTGAAGGAATACCGGGTCTCGCCGGAAACGCTGCAGAACGGCTCGGTCTGGGACCTGGTGCTGTCCGAGGATGCGCAGCAGAAATACATTTTCATCGCCGATGGCGCCAACAATGAAATCGTCACCCTGCGTCGCGATACCGGCGAGGTGGTGACCAGCTGGGGCCGCGCCGGGCGCATGGCCGGGCAATTCAAATGGGTGCACAACATGGCCATCGACTCGAAAGGCAATCTGTACACCGCCGAGGTGGGCTACGGGCGGCGCGCGCAGAAATTCAATCGCGTGGAGTAAGTGCGGCGGCGGCCGTCTGTGTCCGTGCGCGCAGGCGGCCGACAATGCCCGTCGGAAAATAGTAGACCGACAGCACGAACAGCGCCCCCAGCCACAGCAGCCAGCGATCCGGCGACAGCAGGGCCGACAGCCAGTGCACCGAGGCGGTGGCGTCGCTGCCGAGTTGCAGCAGGTCCTGCAAATAGCTTTGCGCCACCACAAACAGCGCCGCGCCGATCGCCGCGCCGTAAATGGTGCCCATGCCGCCGATCACCACGATCAGCAGCACATCCATCATGATCTCGAACGACATCGAGGTGTCCGGCCCGTTGTAGCGCAGCCACAGCGCCAGCATCACGCCGGCGACGGTGGCGAACAGGGCTGAGAGCACGCTGGCAATGGTGCGGAATACCACCACCCGGTAGCCGATCGCTTCGGCGCGAAATTCGTTTTCACGAATCGCTTCAAGCACCCGGCCGAAGGGCGAGTTGACGATGCGCAGCAGGGCCAGCAACAAAACCAGCGCGACGAAAAACAGCAGGTAATAGCAGAGCAGGTGGCCGTCGAGCGCGACACCGAACAGTGGTGCGTCGCCGAATGAAAAGCTCGGCGACAGCCATTCGGGAATCTTGAAGCTGAGGCCGTCTTCGCCGCCGGTGTAGTCCGACAGCTGTGCGGCCAGCCCCTGGAAGGCGGAGGCCACCGCCAGCGTGATCATGGCGAAAAAGATCGCCCGCACGCGCAGCGAAAACAGGCCGATGGCCAGCGCCAGCAACAGGGACAGCAGCAGCGCGCCGCCGGTGCCCGCGGCGACGGCCTGCCAGCTTGGGCCCAGCTGCGCGCAGGCGATCGCGATCCCGTAGGCGCCGATGCCGAAGAACATGGTGTGCGCAAAACTGACGATGCCGGTATAGCCCAGCAGCAGGTCGAAGCTCGCCACCAGCACCACGAAGACAAGAATCTTGGCGGCCACATTTAGCGCCTTGACGCCCGGGAACAGGAAAGGCGCGAACGCCAGCGCCAGCAGCAGGATGACGAGCAACACCGCCAGCAGGCGGCTGCGCGGCAGATCGTTGGAGAGCAGATTGGCGAGATGGCGTCTCAGCATGGCATCCCTAGCGGCCCGTGACCGGGTAGACGCCCTGCGGCCGCCACGACAGCACGGCCACCATCAGGGCGATATTGGAAAACAGTGCCGCCTTGGGCGCGAGAAAACCGCTGTAATTGGCCATCATCCCGACCAACAGGGCGCCGATCAGGGCGCCGCCGGTGGAACCGAGGCCGCCGATGATGATGACGATGAAAATCAGCACATTCACCTGCGCGCCCATCTGCGGCGTGACGCTTTGCTGGTACATGCCCCACATCACGCCGCCGAGGCCGGCCAGCCCGCTGCCGACCACGAACACGCCGATGAACAGCCGCTGGATGCGGTAGCCCAGGGACTCCACCATCTCGCGATCCTGCACACCGGCGCGGATCAGCAGGCCGATCTTGGTGCGGGCGAGTGTCCAGGCTAGGGCCGCGAATACCGCGAGGCCCAGCACCATAGCGAGCAGGCGGAATTTCTCGATGGCGGCATCGCCCAGCAGGACGGCGCCGCGCAGGCCTTGCGGCAGCGGCAGCGGAATCTGCTGCGGCCCCCAGATGAGCTTGATCAGTTCCTCGCCGATGATCATGCCGCCCATGGTGATCAGGATCTGCTTGAGGTGCTGGCCATACACCGGTCGCACGATGAAGCGCTCGAAGGCCAGGCCCACGGCAGCGGCCACCAGCATGGCCACCAGCATGGCCGGAAACACCGCGACCAGATTGCGCCACAGCACGGCGGAACCGGTCCAGTCATGCATGGCGCCGAACACGCTGGTTGCCACAAAGGCGCCCAGGGCGATGAACACGCCATGGCCGAAATTGAGCACATCCATCAGCCCGAACACCAGGGTGAGGCCGGAGGCGATAATGAAAATGATCATGCCCATGGCGAGTCCCGCCACGGTGAGCGTGAGCCAGGTCGATGCCGAGCCGATGCCGAAAAACGCGATCAGGGCCAGTAGCGGCACCAGGGCCAGCGGCTTCCAGTCGAGCTCAATAGGCGGCGCGCTCATAAGGACAGTCCCAGTAAATTGCGCTGCAGATCTTCGTCTTCGGCCAGCGCCTGCATCGCGCCGCTGTGCACCACGCGACCGTTGTCCATCACCGCCACGCTATCGCCCAGGCGCTTGGCGAAATTGATGTTCTGCTCCACCAGCAGAATGGTGGCCCCGTCGGCCTTGAGCTCGGCGAAGGCGTCGATCATATTGTTGACGATCGCGGGGGCCAGACCCTTGCTGGGCTCGTCGACGATCAGCAACTCGCGCGGCTCGACGATGGCGCGCGCCACCGCCAGCATCTGCTTTTGCCCGCCGGACAATTTGCCCGCTGGATAGCGCCAGAATTTTTCCACGGCGGGGAACAGCCTGAAAATCCATTGCAGGCGCGAGTCGTCGATATCGCGCAGGCGCCGGGCCTTGCGCGCCGCCAGCAACATGTTTTCCCTGACCGTCAGGTCGGCGAAGATGCCCATGCCCTCGGGAACATAGGCAATGCCCAGATCGGCAATCTGCGGGGTGCCGAGCGCGCGCAAATCGCGGTCGGCAAAGCGGATTTGCCCGAGCGATGCGTGCCACAGGCCCATGATGGTACGCAGCGTGGTGGATTTGCCGGCGCCGTTGCGGCCGAGCAGCATGGTGAGCTGGCCGCGCGGCACCGCGAGATTGACGCCATGCAGGATGTGGTAGGCGCCGATATGCGTGTGCACGCCTTCAAGCGTGAGCAGGTTGGCCGGTACGGGGCCGCTCATGCTGCCGCCCTGCCGCCTTCCTTGCGGATGCCCAGATAGGCCTCCTGCACCAATGGCGAGGCGATCACCGCTGCCGGTTCGCCGTCGGCCACCAGGCTGCCGTTGTGCAGCACGATGATGCGGTCGGCCAGTTCGCGCACCACATCCATCTTGTGTTCCACCAGCAGGATGGTTTTGCTTTTGTCCTGGCGCAATTTGCGGATCAGGTTGAGGACTGCCGGCATTTCGTCGGCACTCATGCCCGCGGTGGGCTCGTCGAACATGAACACCTGCGGCTCCAGCGCCATCAGCATCGCCACCTCCAGTTTGCGCTGGTCGCCGTGCGGCAGGCCGGCCACGATGCTTGCGGCCTCGTCATTGAGCGCCGCCATATCGAGAATTTCCGCCGCGCGATCACTCAGCGCGCGATGATCGCTGCAGATGCTCCACAGATTCAGTCCGCGCCGGTGCGCGCCGCTGCGGGTGGCCTGCACCGCCAGACGCACGTTCTCGACGACGCTCAGATCGGGGAACAGATTGGTCAGCTGGAACGCGCGTCCCAGGCCGGCGCGGGTTCGCGCCGAGGCGGACAGCGCCGACAGATCGCGTCCGCCCAGATGCACGCTGCCACTGCTCGCTTTCAGCTGGCCCGAGATCAGGTTGAAGTAGGTGGTCTTGCCGGCGCCATTGGGGCCGACGATGGCGGTCAGGGTGCCGGGCTGGAAGACGCAACTCACGGCGTTGACGGCGATATGGCCGCCGAAGCGTATCGTCAGTGCGCGGGTTTCCAGCACGCTCATGGTTTGGACGGCATGGCCGTACCGCCGCCAAGCTGCGCCACCATCGCGGCGATCGCGCTCATTTGCGGCGCCGATTTTTTTGCGTAATCGGGGGCGTCATAGCCCCACCAGTCCCAGCAACTGTTGATCGCTTTCTGGCCGGTCTGCGGGTACAGCACCACGATCCGATTGCTGTCGGCCCAGCGGTTATAGCCGGCGTTGCGCACAAACACCTCGCCGATGTCGGCGGTGTTCTGCTTGCAGCCATGCAGGGCCACGTGGATGCGGCATTGCGCGCCCTGCGCGCAGTCTTCCGGTATATACACCCAGCCGCTGGTGGCCATGCCGTGGCCGGCGACGAAGGCGGACTGGTCGAATTCGAGCAACGCTCCCTTGAGCATGTCGTTGCGTGGATTCAGCGGGCCAAGGAGATGCTGGAGAATGGCGCCGGCCAGATCGAAGCCGCAGTTGTTGATGAACGGCGATGCCTTGACCGTACAGGCGGCACCGAAGTCGTCGGTGATCATGGCGTGCTCGGCGTCAAGGTCCTTTTTGTAGGCCAGGTTCGCCGCCGGCAAAAAATTTTGGTAATAGCTGAACAGGTCCGCGCTGGTCGCCGGGTTCACCACACTGTCCTTGGCGCCGGCAAATAAATAGACCTTTGCGGCCGCTAGATTTTCGACAGGATCGATTGCGCCGTCCTTTGCCCAGGCTCGGGTCGTTGCCGCCAGTGCGGCGACGGGAATGGACGCGCGCCCGAAGCAGCGGCCGAGCGCATTGCCGATCGCGCCTTCGGCGCAGTTGTAGGGCCCACCGGCCACCACCCCGGCGCCTTTGCGAAAGATGGCGGAATAGGCGATATGCAATTGCACCGCCATATAGCCGCCGGAGGATATTCCGGATACCGAAGTCTGGGACTTGTCGACATTCAGTTTCGGCAGCGGGTCCGCGCCCGCCTGGCTGGCACTGACCGCGATGATGCCGGCCAGTAGCGGTGTGAAATAGTTGCGCTTCATGTGCATCTCCTCGTTTTTTTGCCGGGCCGTTCTCGTTCTTGTTTGCGCTCTTGTCTGGCGCTTCGTCGGTAATGCCCGCTTCAGGGATGGTTGCCGTTGCGGATCGGGATCTTCATTTCTTCGGCGCTGATTTCATGGACCAGCTCCGGCACGCCCCAGGCCAGCGCCGGATCGTTCCGGATCTTGAAGTGATACATGCTTTGCATCGCCTGATGGTCTTCCCGGCGAAAGGTCATGCGGCCCTTGGGGGTGTCGAAACTCATGCCCTCCATGGCCTTGATCAGCGCTTCGCTGCGGCTGTCGCCATCGGTTTTTTTCAGCGCCGCCACTACCGCCATCGCCGCGCTGAAACCGCCTGCGGTGAAAAAATCCGGCGGCTTGTTGAAAGCCTTGAAGTGACGCGCCACCAGCGCATCGTTCACCGGGTTTTTCGGGATGTCGTAATAGTAATAGGTCGCGCCTTCCATCCCCGGGAAATTCTTGTATACCGCCATCACCGGCAGGATGTTGCCGCCGGTGGCGATCTCGATGCCGTAGCGTTGCAGATCGAGGTCGGCAATCTTGAAGGGATTGCCGCCGCCGGCCCAGATGATCCAGATGATCTTGCGCCCGGGCTGGTCGCGCAGCTTGTCGATCAGGCGTTGCGCGCCGGCAGTGAAGTCGGAGGTGCCGGGCGGCAGATATTCTTCGTGGACGATGCGCGCATTCTTCAGCGCCTCGCGGAACGCCTTGACCCCGTCGCGCCCGAACACGGTGTCCTGCCCAAGCGTGGCGATCACGGTGCCCGGCTTGTCCTGCGCGACCGCATTGGCGATCGCGTCCTGTGAGCTGTTGCGGGCGGTGCGGAAAATGTATCGATGCCATTTGCTGCCGGTGATGGCGTCGGCCACGGCAGGCTCGATCAACAGGATTTTCTTGTATTCCTCGGCGATCGGCAGCATCGCCATCGTCACCCCCGACGAGGCCGCGCCGATGGCGAGGTCGGCCTTGTCGTCGGCATAGGCTGCCGCCAGTTGCGCGCGGCCCACATCCGGTTTGCCGTGGCAGTCGCGTTCGATGACGGTGATTTTTTTGCCGGCGACGGTCATGGTGCCGGCGGTCGCGTAATCCAGGCCCATCATGAAGCCGGTTTGCGTCTGCTTGGCGTAGGCCTCCATCGGGCCGGTCTTGTCATAGACAAAGGCGACGCGGATTTCCTGCGCCCGGACGAGGCTGCAGACGAGCAGGGCGGAAACGGCCAGGATGGCGGACCGGACAGTCCGGTGTCGGGCGTGCATGAGTTCTTATATCCCAAAACGGTGAATCAACCGGACGCTTATTGTGCCGGTTCACATCCGCCTTGCGCCCCTTCTGATTATTTGTTAGGATAAATTCAACAAGCAATGAATTTTAACGCCGGTTGCACCGGCGCGACAAGTTCAATAAATAAAAAACCATCCTGAGGAGAGAACAATGAAACTGAAATACATCAGTGTTGCAGTCGCGTCCCTGTTTGCCGCCGCCGGTACTGTTTCCGCACAGCAGAGCCCGGCCAATCCGCCTGCAGCCAGCGCGCCCGCCAAGGCGCAAGACAAGGCCGACAACCCCGAGAAACTCGAAGCGGTTACGGTGACCGCCCGCCGGCGCGAAGAATCCCTGCAGGACGTGCCCATCTCGGTAACGGCTTTTACCGCCGATCAGCTTGCAAAAAACGGCACCACGGACATCACCGGACTTGCCAAATCGGTGCCGAATACGACGCTGTCCGCTTCGCGCGGGACCAATTCAACGCTGACCGCATTCATCCGCGGCGTCGGCCAGCAGGACCCGGTGGCGGGGTTTGAATCCGGCGTCGGCATTTACCTTGACGACATCTATCTGGCGCGTCCGCAGGGCGCCGTCGCGGATATTTACGATGTGGAGCGCATTGAAGTACTGCGCGGTCCGCAAGGCACGTTGTATGGCCGCAACACCATTGGCGGTGCGATCAAATATGTCACCCGGAAGCTGGGGGCGGAACCCGAGTTGCGCCTCAAGGGAACCTATGGGTCCTATGGACAAACCGACGCGGTCATCACCGGCAGCATGCCGGTCGCAAGCTGGATACGACTCGGCACGACGCTCGCCGTGTTCAAGCGGGACGGATTCGGCACCAACCGCTCCAACGGCGACGAAAACTACAACAAGGACATCAAGGCCGGCCGCATCAGCGCTGAATTTACCCCTACCGGCACCCTGTTCGTTCGCCTCGCCGCCGATACCACCAAGGACGACTCCAATCCGCGTCATGGCTATCGGCTGACGCCGGAAACCAGCACTGGCAAGCAACCGCTCAGCAATGTCTACGACACCGAGGCCAACCTGACGACCGTGCTGGGCCATAAACAGGAAGTGACGCAAACCGGCGGCTCGGCATTGGTCGAATGGCAGTTCGCCAAGGATCTGACATTCAAGTCGATCACCGCGTCGCGCCACGACAAATCCTATGCGCCGATCGATTTCGATTCGCTTAACAAGCCGACCTTCGATGTGCCGGCGGTTTATACCAACCGGCAACTTAGCCAGGAATTCCAGATCACCTACACGGGCAACAAAATGCAGGGCGTGGCGGGCGTCTATTATCTTGATGCCAATGCCTACAACAAGTTCGATGTGCGCCTGCTGGGGCTTTCCACGTTCACCGAAGACAATGTTGACACCAAGGCCTGGGCGGTGTTTGCCGATGCCAGCTTCGATGTGACCGATGCCTTCAGCTTTTCCATCGGCGGTCGTTACACCGAAGATGAGCGCAAGGCCAAAATCCTGCGCGAAATCTACCTCGGCGTGCTCGGCTCGCCGGCCATGGGCAATCCAGGCGCGGTGCTGTTCCGCCCCGCCGACACAAACCTGACCCCGGACCAGCTACATCGCAAGGACCGGAAGTTCACGCCGCGCATCTCGGCCAGTCTGAAAGTCGATGCGGACAATAATCTCTATGCGTCCGTATCGCAGGGCTTCAAGGGCGGCAGTTTTGATCCGCGCCTCAATCTGGTCGGCACCAAGATCAGCGTTGCCAAGGCCAGCCAGGGTTTCAGCCCGGAAACCATTACCACCTATGAGATGGGCGTTAAATCCCAATTCAATCAGGGCCGCTTTCTGACCAATGTCGCCCTGTTCCACAGCGACTACAAGGATGTGCAGATCCCGGGCTCCATCGCCATCGATACCAATGGCGACGGCATCGACGACAGCTTTGCCGGAGTCACCACCAATGCCGGCAAGGCGCGCATCGACGGCGTTGAAATTGAAGCGACCGCCAAAGTCACCGAGGCGTTCAGCCTGTCGGGAATGATGGGCTATATCGATGCCAAGTACACCAAATTCATCGGTGCCGGAAACATTGATGTTGCCAACCAGCGCGGCTTCCAGAACACGCCGCGAAAAACCGCCAGTATCAAGGGCAACTATGACTGGTCGCAGGCCATCATGGGCCGTTCCGGCAAGCTGTCCCTGAGCAGCACGGTGTCTTACCGCAGCAATACGCAGCAGTTCGAGTTTGCGACGCCGATCCTCGATCAGCCGGCATACTATCTTTGGGATGCCAGTCTGGTGTGGACCTCCTCGAACAACAAGCTTCGCGCCGGCTTGCACGGCAAGAATCTGAACAATAACCATTACAAGGTGGCCGGCTACTATTTCCCGACCCTGCCATCGCCCGGTGACAGCAGCGTGCTGGCGTTCTACGGCAACCCGCGCACGGTATCGGCAACGATCGAATATCGCTTCTGATATTGCGGCTGAGGGCGCACTGAACCACTGCGCCCGGGCCGGTAGCTTCGCATGAGCTGCCGGCCTATTTCGAACGTGTTGCGCGGCTTGGCACGCACACGCTTTTGAATCCGGCCGTGCAGTACTTGACCATGCGCGGCGCCAGCAACTCCAGGTCGTCCGAGTGACAGATTCCGCCGCTCAGGCGATCGATACGGCCTGTCCTCGACAAGGCAAGCGTCAGCGAGCCGGTCAGGAACATAAAACACCAGTAGAGATCTTCCACCCGGGCATCCGGCAAAGCCCGTTTGATGACACCGATGAGTTTATGCACAACCGGATCGAAATAAGCCTTCTCGCTGGGACCGCCGCCGCCCGGCGCATTGTTGACATGCGCAATCAGCCGGAAATAATGCCGCCAGCCCTCGTCCCCCTTGTTGGCCTGCTCCAGCAGGGGCAGCAAAAATGCGGCAACCGCGCCCTCCACTTCAACCGCGTCGCCGAACCGGGCTTCATAGCGATCCAGCGCCGCCATGCGCTCGGCAAAGACCACGCCGGCGCGCCGGTCGAGCACGGCCTCGAACAATCCTTTTTTGGTGTCGAAGTAATAATGCGCCAGCGCCGCGTCGACATTTGCCAGGGCTGCCACCGCCCGCATGGTGACGGCGTCAAAGCCATGCTTGGAGAACAGCTCTTCGGCGGCATCGAGGATGCGTTTGGTGGCGTCGATGCTGCCCGCAGCCTTGCGCGGGCGCCCTACCGTCGCGCGCTTGCGCTTGGCGGCCGGTGCGGGCGCAGCCGCGGATTTTTTGCGCGCCGCGTTCATGGGCGATGCGTCCTTGTTGTTCTGCCCGCCGCTACCCGATACGAACCTTGCATCGATACACCGCTCATTCGATTTTTTTCATTTTAATTCTTTTCGGATGCATTCATGAATTATGTTGATGTCTTTTTCACCAGCAGCGACGGCCTGCGCCTCTATGCGCGCGACTATCCCGGCCCAGCGGCTGCGGCGCCGGTCGTCCTCTGCCTGCCGGGTCTGACGCGCAACAGCAAGGACTTTGCCGCTCTGGCCGAAGATCTGTGCAAGACGTATCGCGTCGTCTGCCCCGACCAGCGCGGCCGCGGACGCTCGGCGCGCGACCCCGAACCGGCACGCTATCGTCCCGAGCAATATGCGGGCGATATGGAAACCTTGTTGAACCTGCTGCATATCAAGCGGGTGGCCGTGATCGGCACTTCGCTGGGCGGTCTGATGGCCATCATGATGATGGCGCGCGACCCGCAGCGCATCCATGCCGCCGTGCTGAACGATGTCGGCCCCGAACTGGACCCGTGCGGCATCGCGCGCATTGCGGCTTATGTCGGCAAAACGGCGCCCGCCGCAGACTGGGACGAAGCCGTGCAACAAACCTCCGCGATCAATGGGGCCGCTTTCCCCGATTTCACGATCGAGGATTGGCAGGCGATGGCGCGCGACATCTACATCCAGGAAGGCACCCGGCCGGTTCTCGATTACGATCCGACGATTTCACAGGGCATTGCCGCCGGCAGCGCGGCGCCGAATCTCTGGCCCCTGTTCGAAATGGTATCCCTCAGGCCGCTGCTGGTGTTGCGCGGCGAGAGTTCGGACATCCTGTCCGCGGCGACCCTGGCGGAAATGACGCGCCGGCTGCCACAGCTGACGTCGCTGACCATCACCGGCCGCGGCCACGCGCCGACCCTGACCGAACCGGCAGCACGTGCAGCGATCACAAAATTTCTGCACGATTGCCGCTGAACAAAAACAGGGTCGATGGCAAAAAACCGGCAGCCCCGCCTCGCCGCCTATTTTGCCTATCTCACCTGTCTAACCCAGATCGATCTGGCGAACGCGGCGAACGAAATGGCAATGCAGCCGGGAACTTTTTCCCGGCTGCACAAGGTTGCGAAACGAGGTTGTGAAACGATTGAGCGATGACGCCGAAGCGCCCGCCGGGTCTTAGGCGGCCTGGCGTTCCAGCAGCTGCACGTTGCCGGCGCCTTCGATGGAAATCTTGCGGGGCTTCATCGCCTCGGGGATTTCGCGGGCCAGCTCGATGCTGAGGATGCCCGATTCAACCGTGGCGCGAACCACCTTGACGTGATCGGCAAGCTGGAAGCGGTGCTCGAAATTGCGCGCCGCGATACCGCGATGCAGATAGGTCCTGGCGGCTTCCTCGCGCGGCTTGCGGCCGGTGATCTTCAGGGTGTCGCGCTCGACTTCCAGTTCCAGTTCGGAACGGTCGAAGCCGGCGACGGCCATGGTGATCAGATACTTGTTTTCGGCGACCAGCTCGATGTTGTAGGGCGGGTAGCTCGGTTGCGCATCGACCAGTTGGCCATTGTCGAAGAGTTGGGCGAGACGATCGAAACCGATGGCCGAACGATACAGGGGGGTGAAATCAAATGTACGCATGGTTATATCCTTTCCAGTTAAAAGCGATATGGTTAAGCGGGCCTCCGTTGAGCACCCGCATTGGAAAGATAGGTTCGCGTTTTTTGTTTTCAAGCCCTGTCCGCCAATCCTATAATGGCGGCACCATGAATATCCGCAAACAAATCAGACTGCGCGCCATTGCGGGCTATTTGCTGTCTGCCCTGATTGGCGCGGCTTGCGCTCACCTACCGACGGGAACCGTCATGACCAGTCGCGCCAGTGGTACCTTCGACGTAAAACTCAGCCCGCAGGCGGCGGACGCCAAAACCGAAGGCGCGGTTCCCGGCCGGATGCTGATCGACAAGCAGTTCCACGGTGCACTGGAGGCCGCCAGCAAGGGGCAGATGCTGGCGGCGATGAGCGAAGTCAAGGGCTCGGCCGGCTATGTCGCCATCGAGCAGGTCAGCGGCACGCTGGATGGCAAGCGAGGAAGCTTCATCCTGCAGCACACCGGCACCATGAACCGCGGCGTGCCCAGTTTAAGCGTTACCGTGGTGCCCGATTCCGGTACCGGCGAGCTGCGCGGGCTCAGCGGCAGCATGACGATCAATATCGTCGACGGCAAACACTTCTACGATTTCGACTACATCCTGGCAGACAAAGCGGCGAACTGACGCCCATTCAGGATTCCAGCAAGGCCACCGTTCCCAGGCCACCATCTGCACAAATGCTGACGATCGCCTTTTTGCCCGGCCCCATCGCCGCCAACTCCTTGGTCGCCTGGCTCAGGATGCGCGCCCCGGTGGCGCCGAAGGGATGACCGATAGCCACGCTGCCGCCGTTGGGGTTGATGCGCTCGCGCGGCAGCTTGCCCAGATCATTATTCACGCCGGCTTTTTCGCGGCGGAAGGTGTCGCTTTCCAGGGCGGCGATATTGCACAGCACCTGGGCGGCGAAGGCCTCGTGAATTTCATAGAGATCGATATCGCTGAAGGCGAGGCCGTTGCGGGCCAGCAGGCGCGGGATGGCGTAGGCCGGGGCCATCAGCAGGCCCTCGTGAAAAATATCCACGGCCGCGACTTCGTAGTCGCGCAGCTTCACCTTCGGCAAATGGCCCGGAAGGCGCGTCAAGGCGGCCTCCCGGGCCACCCATATCGCCGCCGCGCCGTCGGTGAGCGGTGAAGAATTCCCGGCGGTGATGGTGCCGGCGCTGGAGCGGTCGAACACCGGCTTCAGGGTCGCCAGTTTTTCCAGGGTGCTGTCGGCGCGCGGGATGCCGTCCCTGGCAATGCCGCTGACATTGATGATGAGGTCGTCGAAAAAACCGTTCGCCATCGCCTTCACCGCGCGGGCATGGCTTTCGTAGGCGATCCGGTCCTGCGCATCGCGTGGAATTTTCCAGGTCTTCGCCATTTCTTCGCAATGCTCGCCCATGCTCTTGCCGCTGACGCGGTTCTTCACGCTGGGGATGTCGAGGCGGATGTCGCCGAACTTGATGGTGGCGACGGCATCGATGCGCGCGCCGAAGGAGCGCGCCTGCATCACGCCGCGCAGCCAGTCTGAGAAGCCCTGCGTGAGGCCGATCTGCACACGGCTCATCGCCTCCACGCCGCCGACCAGGGCCAGCGGTTTTTCGGCGCTCAACATGCCTGCCGCCTGGAATGCGCCGATCATCGAGGTCGAACAGGCCATCACCGTCGAGTAGGCGGGAATGGTCTGGTCGAGTTTCGCGTCCATCAGCACTTCGCGTGCGATATTGCTCCAGCGCAGGCTGGGAATCACGGTGCCCCAGACCATCAGATCGGGCCGCGCGATCTTCGCCATCGCCTGCGCGACGGGCACCGACATCTGGATGGCGTCGAGCGATTTGAGCGGGCCGTCGACCTTGCAGAACGGGGTGCGCAGGCCGGCGACGAGGTAGGTAGGTTCTGATAAGTGCATGGACATTTCCTTGACGGGATTGGTTAATGCCGGCGACCCTAGAAGATCGGCGTGCGATAAAAATTGCGGGACGAAAATTGCCAGGCGAAATAAGAATTATGCACCCGGGCAGATGCCAGGCGTTCACCGGGATGCATCTACCCGAGCGGATTAAATTTGCAAGGTCCTTTATTGGCGCGGTGTTTGGAGCAAAAATGTCCTAAACACCGCGCCAAATGGCGTTCTACGTTTTCGGGAACTTCTCAAAACCGTCGCGAGCGGTCCAAGGTCGCGGCGAGGAGCGGAAGCGTACGAAGAGTACGCCGAGCACCGGAGCCGCGAGATTGGTCCGCGCAGTAGGTTTTTAGAAGTTCCCTTTCAACGCAGCCAGTAATCCGCCGCAACACCGGCGAATACCGCGGCGCCCAACCAGTTGTTGTGCAAAAACGCCTTGAAGCATTTCTCGCGTTCACGATGGCGAATCAGGGTGTAGTGATAGAACGCAATCGCCGCAGCCGCGGCAAGCCCGACCCAGTACGGCCAACCGAGGTTAAGGGCATTGCCGATGGCCAGCAGCAAGGCGAGCGTGAGGCCGTAACAGAGCATCACCGCCGCCACATCGTATTTGCCGAACAAGAGAGCCGTGGTCTTGATGCCGATCCTGATGTCGTCATCGCGATCCACCATCGCGTATTCGGTGTCGTAGGCGATGGTCCAGAAAATATTGGCCAGCAGCAGCCACCAGGCCAGCGCCGGCACGCGGCCGGTGAGCGCGGCGAAAGCCATCGGAATGCCGAAGCCGAAGGCGATGCCGAGGTAGGCCTGCGGCATGGCGAAGAAGCGCTTGGTGAATGGATAGCTTGCAGCCAGGAACAGCGCGGCGAATGAGAGCTGAATGGTGAGCGGGTTCAAGAAAATCAACACCATCGCGAAAGCGATCAGCGACAACAGCGCGGCAACGGTGAGGGCTTCACGCGTGGAAATCTTTCCCGATGCCAGCGGACGCTGCGCGGTGCGTTTGACGTGGCCATCGAAATCGCGGTCGGCGTAATCATTGATCGCGCAACCCGCCGAGCGCATCAACACGGTGCCGAGAATGAAGACGATCGCAATGACCGCATCAGGCCGGCCATTGCCGGCGATCCACAGCGCCCACAGTGTCGGCCACAGCAACAGCAGGATGCCGATGGGGCGGTCGAGTCGCACCAGCTGGACATAGAGGCCCAGTTTTTTGCGCAGGTTCAAGCGGGCGTTCCTGCGATGGCGGCCTGGATGAAGGCGCACAATTTATCCGCGTCCAGCCGGCCGTCGCTGCGCACGCCGCTGCAGATGTCGAGGCCGAAAGGCTGCACCGCTGAGATCGCCTCATGCACATTGCCGGGCTGCAGGCCCCCGGCCAAAAACAGCGGCAGCGCGACGGCCTCGCGAATCGCGCGGCTGATGCGCCAGTCATGGGTGCGGCCGGTGCCGCCCAGCTCCTTCACCGGCAGTTTCTGGTTGCCGGAATCGAGCAGGATGGCGTCGACATAAGGCGAGACCGCGCGCGCCGCGTCCAGCGATTCCGGACCACTCACATGGATCACCTGCACCAGGCTGATGCCGGGCAGGGCGCGGCGCAGCTTGATCAATTCGGCGACCGGTACATGGTCCACCAGCTGCAGGGTATTGGTGCGGCAGCGCCGCTGCTGATCGACGATGGCCTCGGCGTCCTGGCGGCTGGTGAGCAGAAAGGTGCCGATGGCCGGCGGCACGCGTGCGGCGATGTCGGCGATCAGCGCCTCGTCGATCACGCCCGGGCCGCTGGGCATGGACGATACCAGCCCCAGCGCGGAAGCGCCGGCGCGCACGGCCAGGGCGGCTTCATCGGCACTGCTGATGCAACAGATCTTGATGCGCGGCTTCATCGATTCATCGTCGCGGCATGGTGCGCAGAAAGACTTCGGTCACCAGCAAGGGGCGCCCGCGTCTCAGGAAAATGCTGCGCCGCGCCCAGAGATTGTTCGCATCGATGCGCGACACGTTGGCCGCGCGCCGGAACAGCGGATGGCGCATATCGATCTTGCGATATTCCATCGGCAGGCGCGCCACCGACGCATCATGGAACAGCATGTCGGCCAGGGGACGCGTGCCGAGCTTGCCGAGGCCGCGCCAGGCGCCGATCAGGTCGCGGCGCGCCGCCAGGCTGTGCGCAAACACCAGCGGCGTATCGCCATCGCGCAGCAGCACTTCGCGCACCATCGACACCTCGCCGGGCTTCAGCCCCAAGTGGCGGCGCTCGTCGCGATTGGGCAGCTGGTCCCGCTGCAACAGCCGCACCAGGTTGAAATGATCGACATGCCGGACGATGCGCGCCGTCAGCGAGCCGCGGTCCGTCAGCCAGGGATGCAAGGGATGCGGATGCGGCGGCGGCGCGGAGTGCCAGGCATCGAGTCGGGTCAGGCGCAGGGTTCTCATGACGCGGTCATGGTCCGTCAGACTTTCAGATAATGCTGGCGTGAACCCAGCCAGCGCGCGAGATGCTTGTCGGCGGCGGGCAGATCATGCTTCAACAACCAGGCCGAGGCATCGCGCGCCGCTTCCAGCAAATCGACATCGCGCTCGATATCGGCGAAACGCAGCAAAGGTGCGCCGGACTGGCGCGCGCCCAGATGCTCGCCCGGACCGCGAATCAGCAAGTCCTGGCGCGCCACTTCGAAGCCGTCGGTGGTTTCAAAAATCACCTTGAGTCGCGCGCGCGCGACTTCGCCCACCGGGTTCTGGTACAGCAGGATGCAGGTGCTTTGCTTGGCGCCGCGTCCCACGCGGCCGCGCAACTGATGCATTTGCGCGAGGCCCATGCGCTCGGCGTGCTCGATCACCATCAGCGAGGCGTTCGAGACGTCGACGCCGACTTCGATCACGGTGGTGGCGACCAGCAGCTGGATCTCATTGGCGACAAATTTCGCCATCATCGCGTTTTTTTCCGCCGGCTTCATGCGCCCGTGCACCAGGCCCACGCGCAGGTCGGGGAAGGTGTTTTGCAGGCGTTCAAAAGTATCGACGGCGGTTTGCAGTTGCAGGGTTTCGGATTCCTCGATCAGCGGACATACCCAGTAAGCCTGGGCGCCGGCCTCGCAGGCGCGACGGATGCGCTCGAGAATTTCGTCGCGCCGCGCATCCGCGATCAGGCGCGTCTGGACCGGCGTGCGGCCCGGCGGGAGTTCGTCGATCACCGAGACATCGAGGTCGGCGAAGTAACTCATCGACAAGGTGCGCGGGATCGGCGTGGCGCTCATCATCAGCTGGTGGGCCTCCTGCCCGCGTTCACCGGCGCCAACGTTTTTTCCCTGGTCCGCCGTGCTGCCTGCCTTTTCGCGAAGGGCCAGCCGCTGCCCGACACCGAAGCGATGCTGCTCGTCAATGATGGCGAGACCCAGATTGGCGAAGCTGACGCCGTCCTGGAACAATGCATGGGTGCCGATGGCGAGTTGCGTCGTACCCGCGGCAATCGCCGCAATGGCCTCGCGTTTTTCCCTGGCCTTGAGGCTGCCGGTGAGCCAGGTGACGGTCACGCCCAGCGGCGCCAGCAATTGCGAGAGTTTGCGGAAATGCTGCTCGGCGAGAATTTCGGTGGGCGCCATCAATGCGGCCTGGTAGCCGTTTTCGATGGCCTGCGCCGCCGCCAGTGCCGCCACCACCGTCTTGCCGCTGCCCACATCGCCCTGCAGCAGGCGCTGCATGGGATGCGGCGCCGCCAGCTCGGCGGCAATCTCATGCCACGAACGCAGCTGCGCGCCGGTCAAGGCAAACGGCAGCGACTCTTTCAAGGCACGGGTGAGTTTGCTTTTGCCGATCAGCTGCGGAGCGGATTTGGCGTCGCGCGCGGCGCGGGCCTTTTTCATCGCCAGTTGCTGAGCCAGCAGCTCATCGAACTTGATGCGCCGCCACGCCGGATGCGTGCGCTCGACCAAGCTGGCCTGCACCGCATCGGCGGACGGGCGATGCAGGGTCAGCACGCTGCTTGAGAAATCATGCAGCTGGAGTTTGTTACGCAGCGATTCGGGCAACGCATCGTCGAAAGCGTGCCTGGCTTGCAGCGCGGCCAGCGATTTGTCGATGGCGCGCCGCAGCAGGTATTGCGAGACGCCGGCGGTGGCCGGATACACCGGCGTCAGCGCTTCCGGCACCGCTTCGCCGGCGCCGACGATGCGGTAGCGCGGATGAACCATCTCCGCGCCGAAGAAGCCCTGGCGCACTTCGCCGAACAGGCGCAGGCGCTTGCCCACTGCCATTTGCTTGACCTGGCTGCCGTAAAAATTCAGGAAACGCAAGTAGAGCAGATCGTCGCCGTCTTTCGCCTGCACCACCAGTTGGCGGCGCGGGCGATAAGCAATCTCGCTATGGATGATTTCCGCCTCGACTTGGCAGGGCAGTCCGCTCAGGGCATCGCGCACCCGGGTGATGCGCGTCTCGTCCTCGTAGCGCATCGGCAGATGCAAGGCAAAATCCCAGTCCTCGCGCAGGCCGATGCGGGCCAGTTTTTGCGCGACCGTTGCCGTTGCGGCGGGCGGCGCGGATGATGCGGTCTTGGCGCCCCTGCCCGGCTTCGCTGGCTTGACCGGTTTCGTGGCGGCTGCGGACTTCGGGGATTTGGCGATGGCGGGCAAACGCATTGACGAAAATTATTTTCGTCAATTGTACCGCTGCGGCCCGCTCCTCGATTACTTGCCCGAGGAACCCGGCACCATGACGGCTTCCATCTCGACCTGCGAGCCGCGTGGTAGGGAGGCGACGCCGATCGCGGCGCGCGCCGGATAGGGGGTGGTGAAGTAGGTCGCCATGATCTCATTCACTTTGGCGAAGTGGCCGAGGTCGGTCATGAAGATCGACAGCTTGACGATATCGTTCATCGAACCGCCGGCGGCGGCACACACCGCCGAGAGGTTGTCGAATACGCGTTTTATCTGGTTCTCGATACCGTCGGCCAGCTGCATGGTGGCGGGGTCGAGGGGAATTTGCCCGGAGAGATACACGGTGTCGCCGACGCGCACCGCCTGCGAATAGGTGCCGATGGCGGCGGGAGCATGGGGGGTGGAGATAATGGTTTTCATGTGTTCCGGTTTTCAGTTTCTTGCGACCGTTTTTATTTGGCCGCGTTTTTCGAGTCCTGCTTCTGGTCCTGCTTTTGTTCCTGTCGGGCCTCTTTGACCAGGCCGGATTTTACCCTTGTCAGGCGCACCACTTCCGGCAGATTGCGCAGTTGTCGCATTACGCTGGCCAGATGCATGCGGTTTTTCACTTCCAGGGTGAATTGCAGGGTCGAGTATTTGGCGTCGCCGGTGGCGTTCACATCGCCCATCTGGATATGCGCGATGTTCGAATCGGCGCTGGCGATTTCGGCCGCGAGCTTGGCCAGCACGCCCCGGCCCTCGATCACCACCAGCCGGATATCGACCTTGAACAGGCGATCGATGTTCGGATCCCACTGCACATCGACCCATTTTTCGGGGTCGGTGCGGAACGGGCGGATCACCGGGCAATCGTGGGTATGAATGATGAGGCCCTGCCCGCCTTTCATCTGCGCGATGATCGGATCGCCCGGAATCGGCCGGCAGCAGGGGGCAAACTGCACCGCCATGTCCTCGGCGCCGCGGATCACGATGGCCTCCTTGGGCCGATGGCCCGTCATGTCCATATCCGCCACCGCAAACAGTTTGCGCGCGGCGACGATGGCAAGGCGCTTGCCCAGCCCGATCTCGGCCAGCACCTCTTCCTTGGTCTTGGCCGAATCGCCTTTCAGCAGGCGCTGCCAGTGCAGCTTGCCGATATCGTTGGGATCGAAGTTGAGCAGATGCACCGCCTGGATCAGCAGCAGTTCGCCGAGTTCGACCGATTCGGCCAGCTGGGTGGTCTTCAGGTAATGGCGGATATGCGAACGCGCGCGGCCGGTGGCGGCATAGTTCAGCCAGGCCGGATTGGGGCGGCCGTTTTCGTCGGTGACGATTTCCACGCGATCGCCGTTCTTGAGGCGCACGCTGAGCGGCACGCTCTCGTCGTTGACCTTGGCCGCCACCGCGCGATTGCCGATGTCGGAGTGGATCGAATAGGCGAAGTCGATCGGCGTCGCGCCTTTGGGCAGCGAATAGATCTTGCCCTTGGGCGAGAACACGTAGACCGCGTCGGGAAACAGATCGACCTTGATGTGTTCCAGAAACTCCAGCGCGTCGCCGGTGCCGGACTGGATTTCCAGCAACGATTGCAGCCATTGGTGGGTCTTTTGCTGGATGTCGGATTGCGACGAATCTTTTTCATCCAGCGTCTTGTACAGCCAGTGCGAGGCCACGCCGGCCTCGGCGATCTTGTGCATTTCGCCGGTGCGGATCTGCAGCTCGATCGGCGTGCCATAGGGGCCGAACAGCGTGGTGTGCAAGGACTGGTAGCCGTTGGCCTTGGGAATGGCGATATAGTCCTTGAACTTGCCGGGAAAGGGCTTGTACAGGGTGTGCAGGGCGCCCATCGCCACATAGCAGGACGCCATGTCCTTGACGATGATGCGGAAACCGTAGATGTCGAGCACCTCTGAAAACGAGATCGATTTTTCCTGCATCTTCTTGTAGATCGAGGAAAGATGTTTCTCGCGCCCGGTAACGGTGGCCTCGACGTTGAATTCTTTGAGGCGGCCCTTGATGCCGTCGAGGATCTTGCCCACCACTTCGCGGCGATTGCCGCGCGCCGCCTTGACCGCTTTTTCCAGCACGCGAAAGCGCGTGGGATGCATGTATTTGAAGCCCAGGTCCTCGAGCTCGTAATAGACCGAATTGAGGCCCAGCCGGTTGGCGATCGGCGAGTAGATCTCCAGCGTTTCCTTGGCGACGCGCTCCTGCTTGGCCTGCGGCACCGCATCGAGGGTGCGCATATTGTGCAGGCGGTCGGCCAGCTTGATGAGGATGACGCGCACATCGCGCGCCATCGCCAGCAGCATCTTGCGGAAGTTCTCGGCCTGCGCCTCTTCCAGGGTGGCGAACTGCAGCTTGTCGAGCTTGGAGACGCCGTCGACCAGCTCGGCCACCGGCTTGCCGAACTGTCTGGCGATCTCGGCCTTGGTGGTGGGTGTGTCTTCGACCACATCATGCAGCAGGGCGGCGATCAGCGCCTGCGCGTCCAGATGCCATCGCGCCAGCAGGGTGGCGACGGCCAGGGGATGGGTGATATAGGGCTCGCCAGACTGCCGTGTCTGCCCTTCATGCGCCTCGCGCGCCATCTCGAAAGCCGCATCGACTTTGGCGATGTCGGCCGGCTTGAGATAGGACGCGATCAGGCTGTTCAGGGATTCGACGCTGATTGGCTCGGCGATTCCGTTGGGAGGCAGCGGCTCAGGCGCCGCCGGATGCTTGGCCGGGCGCGCCTTGCCGCCCGCGCCGGGACCCGAAGCGGAAGCAGGGGCCGGGGCAGGATGAGCGGTTGACATGGCAGCGCATCCCTCCGACCCGTCGTTTACATCTCGACAGGCTGGGGCACGACCGGTTTCAGGATATCCACGCCGATATGGCCGGCGGAGATTTCGCGCAGGGCGACCACGGTGGGCTTGTCCTTGCCGGCGTCGACATAGGGGGCGGAACCCAGTGCCAGCTGGCGTGCGCGGGTGGTGGCGACCAGCGTCAGCTCGAAGCGGTTGGGGATCAGTTTGATGCAGTCATCGACGGTAATGCGGGCCATTTTCAACTCCAGGACGCCCCGCCTGCCGGGCCGGCGGGCGAAAGGCACAACAAAAGACACAAAAAAATCAACAGAAACGAACACCTGCGGCACCCAACAGGGGCAGCAGCGAAACCCAAAAGTTCAGGAAATCCAATCCGCGTGACGGGCAATCTGGCGCGATGCCCTCAGGCGAAGTGCGCGCACGACTGCCTGAAGATCTGCCAAAGCGACGCTAAAGTCCTGATTGATAATAACATAATCGGCGCGATGAATATGCAGCAAATCCTCGCGGGCGGCCGCCAGGCGGCGTTCAACGACCTCTGCGGAGTCCTTGCCGCGCTTGATCAGGCGCTCGCGCAGCACCTCGATCGAAGGCGGCAGGATGTAGATATAGGTCATGTCCGGGAACAGCTTGCGCACCTGCCGCGCGCCCTGCCAGTCGATCTCGAGCAATACATCGGCGCCGGTGGCGCGGGTGGCCTCGATCCAGCGCCTGGAGGTGCCGTACAGATTGCCGTAGACCTCGGCATGTTCCAGGAATTCGTCGGCGGCGATCAGGGCCTCGAATTTTTCGCGGGTCACGAAATGGTATTCGCGGCCCTCCGCCTCGCCCGGGCGCGGCGGGCGCGTGGTGTAGGAGATCGACAACTTGATCTCGGGGTCTTTTTCGAGCAGGGCGGCGACCAGGCTCGACTTGCCCGCGCCCGAGGGAGCGACGATGCAGTACAGGCAGCCGGCGGGCAATTGCGCGACCTTGTTCATTCGATGTTCTGGATTTGTTCGCGCATCTGCTCGATCAGCACCTTCAGTTCGACCGAGATCTTGGTCACGTCGGTCGACACCGACTTCGAGCCCAGGGTGTTCGATTCGCGGTTCAGTTCCTGCATCAGAAAATCAAGGCGCTTGCCGACCACGCCGCCGCCTTTGAGCACCCGCCGTACCTCGGCCACATGGGTCGTCAGCCGGTTCAACTCCTCGGCGACGTCGATGCGCGAGGCGAACAGCACCACTTCCTGCTTGATGCGTTCATCGGTGCCGGCGGCGTCGAAGGCCTCGGCCAGTTTTTGCGCAAGCTTGTCCTGATAGGCCGCCACCAGCTGCGGGATCAGCGGCGTCACCTGTTTGATCAGTTCGTCGATGCGGTCGAGGCGCTCGATCAGCATCGCCGCCAGCTTGGCGCCTTCGCGGCCGCGGGTGGCGTTGAGCTCTTCGATGGCCTGCTTGAGCAGGCCGATCAGTTTTTCGCGCGCCTCATCGGTGCCCAGGGCCTCCGCCGCCATCACGCCGGGCGCGTGCATCACTTCCCATACCGACAGGGGCTGGGCGTTGAAGCGCGCCAGGATCGACTTCTGCAATTCCTGCAACGCAGCCAGCGCGGCTTCGTTCGGAGTGAAGGTATCGCGCGAGGCGATCGGCGTGAACGTGATGCGGCAATCGACCTTGCCGCGCGTCAGTTTGGCCGCGACCAGCTCGCGCATCGCCGCTTCGAGGGCGCGCAGATCTTCGGGCATGCGCGTCTGGAACTCCAGATAGCGGTGGTTGACCGATTTCAGTTCCAGCGCGAAACGACCGCCCGGCACCTCGCCGCTGACGGCGGCAAAACCGGTCATGCTGAGAACGGAAGAAACGGGTGAGGAAGAAGCGGCCATGGCTGGAATTCGCGGCAAAAAAATCGATAAAGCCGAACCACGCAGAAACGGGTTCGGCACAAAAAAGGGCGCAGAATGTCGGCTTTGGGCTAAGCCGGGAACGGCAAGGTTTCTTTACAAGTGGGTGGCAACACGTGAGAATTATAGCTTACGCCCCATGCAAGCCTTGCCCCGTACCGAACCGCCCGCGCATCCGCACCATTTAGCGTACCTGCCCCTTTCCGCGCCGCGGGCGGGGACACCCAGTGGGAACCATGGCAACACAATCGAATCAACCGCTGCCTGACGGCTACCAGCTACAGAACTACACCATCGACAAGCTGCTTTCATCGGGCGGGTTTTCCATCGTCTACCTGGCACACGATGAGGCCGGCACCCCGGTGGCCATCAAGGAATACATGCCGGCCGCCTTGGTGGTGCGGCGCGACGGCGCGCATATTGAAATCAGTTCGGACGAGAACCTGGCGGTATTCCGGCACGGCCTCAAGTGTTTTTTCGAGGAAGGCCGCGCCCTGGCGACGATATCGCACCCCAATATCGTCCGCGTGGAAAGTTTTTTCCGCGCCAATGAAACCGTCTACATGGCCATGCAGTATGTGCGCGGCCGCACCCTGCAATTCCATATTCAGCGCCACCGCATGGAATTTAGCGAGAGCTTCATTCGCCGCCTGTTCACGCATTTGCTCAACGGCCTGCGCGAAGTGCATGCCAAGAAGCTTCTGCACCTCGACATCAAGCCCGCCAATATCTACATCACCATGGAAGGCAAGCCGGTGCTGCTCGATTTCGGCGCGGCCCGCCAGGCGCTGACCTCGGACGCGCCCAAGCTGCGGCCGATGTATACCGCCGGCTATGCGGCGCCCGAGCAATACCGTAATTTCGACCAGCTCGGGCCCTGGTCGGACATCTATGCGATCGGCGCCGCGATTTACTGCTGCATCGCCGGTATCCACCCGCAGCCGGCCAACGAGCGCGAGAAGGAAGACCGCATGGAATCCCTGCGCACGCTGGCGCGGCAGACCTATTCGGACGATCTCATCGATATCGTTTACTGGTGCCTCAAGCTCGACCACCTGTCGCGCCCGCAGTCCGCCTTTGAACTGCAACGGGCACTGATGAAAGACCCGACCGAGGGACAGATGGCGGATGCCGGTGAAGCGGAAAACACCTTCACCGGACGCATCAAGGCCACCCTCAACCGGAAGATTTTCTAGCCCATGCGCTTCACCATCTTCCAGGACAGCTACATCGGTGGCCGCAAGGTCAACCAGGACCGGCTTGCCTACTCCTATTCCAAGGATGTCCTGTTGATGGTGATCGCCGACGGCATGGGCGGGCATGCGCGCGGCGAGATCGCGGCGGAAATCGCCGTCAATTCGATCACCAACCGCTTCCAGCAAGAGGCCGCGCGCGGCTATCTGCGCCGCCCCAAGGAATTCCTGGAATCGGCGATCAATGCGGCGCATCGCGCCATCGTGGCTTTCGCCGATCAGCACGAAATGCTCGAGTGCCCGCGCACCACGGTGGTGGCGTGCATCGTGCAGGATGGGCTGGCCTGCTGGGCCCATTCCGGCGACTCGCGGCTGTATGTATTCCGCAGCGGCGATCTGGGCAGCGCCACCGTCGATCACTCGCGGGTGCAGCAGCTGATGGACGCCGGCATGATCACCCCCGCGCAGGCCGCGGTGCATCCCGACCGCAACAAGATTTACAACTGCCTGGGCGGCGTGCTGCCGCCCGCGGTCACGCATTCCGAGCCCTGGTCCATGCAGGAGGGCGACACCATCCTGATGTCGACGGACGGCTTCTGGGCGCAGGTCAGCACCACATTCATCGCGCTCAAGCTGCAGCGCGAGGACATTCTGAGCCTGGTGCCGAAGCTGATGGAAGAGGCCGAGCGCAAGGCCGGTTCGGAGTCGGACAATCTCTCGGTCATCGGCCTCACCTGGGAAAAACAGGACGCCGGCGTGGGTGCGCCGACCGTCACCGTCACCGAGCCGGTGCAGGGTTTCACCACCGCCTCGATGAACACCACCCAGCCGATCGGGGCCTTCAAGGAAACGGTGACTGAGGAAGATATCGAACGCGCCATCCAGGAAATCCAGGACGCGATCAAAAAAGTCGGCAAATAAAATCAATCACCAATCGAAAGAAGCCATGCCACGCTCGTTCAACCGCAGCGCGCAGCAGCTGCGCCCCGTCACCATCGCCCGCCACTACACCAGGCATGCCGAAGGCTCGGTGCTGATCGCGGTCGGCGACACCAAGGTACTGTGCACCGCCAGCGTGGAAGAGCGCGTGCCGCCGCATAAAAAGGGCTCGGGCGAAGGCTGGGTCACCGCCGAATACGGCATGCTGCCGCGCGCCACCAATACCCGCAGCGACCGCGAAGCCGCGCGCGGCAAGCAGAGCGGCCGCACCCAGGAAATCCAGCGCCTCATCGGCCGCTCGCTGCGCGCCGTGGTCGATCTCAAAAAACTTGGCGAACGCCAGATCACCCTCGACTGCGATGTGATCCAGGCCGACGGCGGCACCCGCTGCGCTTCGATCACCGGCGCGTTTGTGGCCTTGCACGATGCGATCAACGGCCTGCTGGAAAAAGGCGCGATTGCGGTTTCGCCGATCAACGATTTCGTCGCGGCGATCTCCGTCGGCATCGGTGATATAGACGGCAAGCACACCGCCCTGCTCGACCTCGATTACCTTGAGGATTCGTCCTGCGAAACCGATATGAATGTGGTCATGACCGGCGGCGGTGCGTTCATCGAAATCCAGGGCACGGCGGAGGGCACGCCATTTTCGCGCGCGGATATGGATGCGTTGGTGGAGCTGGCGGATCAAGGGATCCGGGAGCTGGTGGCGGCGCAGCGGAAGGCGCTTGGGCTTTAAGCGACATTCAGCAAACCCTGCAATTCCAGAGCGAAGCGGAGACTACCGCTCCCGCCCCCCATCGTGCAATGCCTTCAGTGCCGGCAACAGCGGGCATTCCATGGCGATGCGCATCCTTTGATTGATCCCGATAATCGCCCGCATGCCGGGCGACTAGCTAGACCTTCACTTTTTTGCTGCGGGAGAACAAATCCGACATAGTCGTTCTTGACCATCGCTTCGCGCGAATTGACAGGTGGGATGCAGTAGAACTGGCAACTGAACGCCGAGGGTGTAAGAATTTTTGTGTAGATTGAAATTCCGCGGAGCTCTTTTTTGGATGGGGAGCTTACGGCTTTGCGTAGTAGACGCTACACCGCCGTATATTTCCCCACAAACCCCCGGTCAATCCAGTCCTTCCACTTCCACACCCACGCACCTTCCCAGGTGAGCGAACCCCAGGACGCAATCGCATAGCGATCGCCGGTGCTAAGCAGATACAGCGAGCGGGCTTGCGGCCGGAAGGCCTTGAGCGGCTGTTGTGCGATGAAGCGGCGCAGGTTGCCGGCCAGCGGCGGTCCGCCGCGCACCGCGTAGACGCCCGACTTGGGCCTGGAAAAATGTTCCATCGTGGCGCAGTCGCCGGCCGCGAACACCTGCGGGTGCGAGGTCGATTGCAAATGATCGTTGACGAGGATGAAGCCGCGTTCGTCACAGGCGAGTCCCGCGGCGCGCGGCCAGTCGGCCGCGGAGGCGCCGGTGGCGGTGATGATCACATCGACGTCCAGTTTTTCGCCCGAGGCCAGATGCACCGCCTGGGCCTCGATGCGCGTGGCGGCCTGCCCGGCGATCAGCTTGATGCCGCGTTCGGCAAGGATCGGCAGCAGGCGTTTGCCGACGGTGCCGGGGAGGGTGTTGGCGGCCGATACCAGGCTGATCTCGACCTGCTCGCGGGGAAAGGCATGCTGCAGGCCCAGCGCCAGCTCGATGCCGCCGGCGCCGGCGCCGACGAATACGAAGCGCTTCATCGCGCGGTCCTGGTCGGCGGCGCTGCCGTAGTGCACCGCCGCCTTGATGCGCGCGACAGTCTCGATGAAGGTCTCGATCGGCCGTACCGAGACCGCATGCTCGCCGGCGCCGGGGATGGCGGATAGATCGGCCGCCGAGCCGGTGTCGATGGACAGCGCATCGAAGGACAGCACATTGCCGTTGTCGCAGCTGACGGTGTTATGGCTTAAATCCAGCGCGATCGCGCGGCCCTCGCAGAAAATGGCGCCGGCGCGCCTGGCCAGCGGCGCCAGCGGAATCACGCACTGTTCGATGCGGTAATGCCCCGCCACCCAGCCGGGCAGCATGCCCGAATACACCTGGTGCGGCCAGGGCGACAGCAGGGTGATTTCGACGTTTTCAATCGGCGCATCGCCGAGCGATTTGAGCACATGCAGATGCGCGTGGCCGCCGCCGAGCAGAAGCAGGCGTTTTTTCATTTGGGGGCAAAGTGAAAGTCGCCGAACCAGGTCGTCACCTGCTCGCCGGTCTGGTCGGTGTCGTTGCCGATCGCCACGCCGGTAACGCGCGGCGGCTCGCGGCCGAAGGCCAGGCGAAAATCGGCGGCGACATCGCGCGTCTCGCTCATCCACGCGCCCACATGTTCCGGGCCGCTTTGCAGCACGAATTTTTGCACCGATTTGGTAAAGGGACTGGCATGCGCATAGCCGATGCGGTGCTTGTTATCCCAGACGTAAACCAGAGCAGCCGTCGGCACATCCGGTCCGGCAACCAGGCGCGCGAGGCGGATCTTGTTGCGCTCGGTGAACGACAGCGACTCCAGCGGCACATCGAAAAACACGTACACGCGGGCGGCGAAATCGTCGCCGGCTTTGTCTTCCATATCGGCCTTGTCGATCACGCGGCTGACTTTCCAGCGCCAGCTGAGCATCGGCATTTTTGTCGGGTCGATATTGAAGGGTAGCGAGATGCTGCCGGCGGAATTATTCGAATCGACCTTGAGCACGGTGATGCCCTGGTCGGCAACGAGTGCGACCGAATTGCGTTTGATCCTGGGGATGGCGACGAAGCGCAGCGCGGGCGGCAGGGCCTGGCCGGGTTTCAGTGCGGAGAATGTGGGCACGCTCGTGCCGGTGCCGGTATCGGCCTGCACGGTTGCCGCGAGCAACAGGGCGGCAAGAAAAATGAGGACCGGTTTCATGCCGGCCAAAAAAATTCCAGCGGCGGTCGCAGCGCCTGCAAACGCGGCAGGTCGGCGGGGCGGTCGACATCCCAGAGCGTTTCCATTTCATGCCAGCGGAGGCCGCAAGCCTTGAGATTGTGTCGCTGTTGTTCGAGCACGCTGCCGCTGCCCCAGGAAATGTCCTTGAACATATCGGGGTGGGTGCGGCGCGCGCCGATCAGAGCGTAGCCGCCGTCCTCGGCCGGCGTCAGTGCGATGTCGTGCTTGGCGAGAGCAGCGGCGGCCGCGTCGATGTGTTTGGCGGTGAGCGCCGGACAATCGGCGCCGATGATGATCGCTCCTGCAAATTCGCTCAGTGCGCGTTCAAGCACGCGCAACATTCGCTCGCCGAGATCGCCCCCGCCTTGCAGCGTCAACTCGATTTCAAAATCCTCGGCGCAGGATTGAAAAAATGAGTGCGAATCGTCCGGAGCGCAGCAAAGCTCGATGAGATCCGCATCGCTATCCAGCGCGGTCGCCAGTGCGCGTTCGGTCAGCGCCGCATGCAGCATGGCCGCATGTTCGGCATCGAGCGCCGGGATCAATCGCGTCTTCACTTCGCCGGGCACGGGAGCCTTGGCGAAGACGATCAATACGAAGCCGGCGGTGCTATCGGCCATGGTAGGCACGATGAATTTCCGCAGCGCTGACGCCGCGCCAATATCGCCAGCGCAGGCGCCACATCAGCCCGATGGTGCGCCACACACCGTGCTTTTCCCAGCGGCGGCCCGAGGTGCCGAGACGGGCGGCGATGAACACCGGCAGGCACAACTTGCCCATGCGCTGCGAGAATTCGATGTCCTCCATCAAGGGTTGATCGGGAAAACCGCCCAATCGGGTGAAGGCGATGCGGCGCACGAAAATCCCCTGGTCGCCGGTGGCGATACCGGTCAGGCGCGAACGCTGGTTCATGAACCAGGCGATGATCGGGAACATGAAATGGCTGCCGCTGATGTTCACATCGAAGCGGCCCCATTGCGCTTGCGGTGTGGCCAGCGCCGCCGCGATCAAATCGTCGGCGCCATTGGGGTGATTGGACAATAGCGAATCAGCATGCAGGAACAACAGGATATCGCCGGTCGCCACGTTGGCACCGGCATTCATTTGCGTGGCGCGCCCCGCCGCACTCTGCATCACGCGATCGACCAGCGGCATGGCCAGCTCGCGGGTGGCGTCGCTGCTCCCGCCATCGACGACGATGATCTCGACCGCGCGCGCGCGCATGGCTTGCAGCGGACGCAAGGTGGCTTCGATATTGGCGGCCTCGTTCAGCGTGGGAATGATGATGGAAAGACGCATGCGGGCATTGTAAAGCAGGGTTACGGCGGGTAAAAATTGAAAAGCCAAAGTCCAGCATTGGCGCGGTGTTTGGGGCAAAAATGCTCGGAAAGGCGCGCCAAATGGCGTTCTACACTTTCTCGTCTCGGACTATTGAGGTAGATGGTAAAGAAAAGTTGTCATCCCGGCTCATTTGGGTAACCCGTCCGGGATCCAATTCAGGGCCAACGCGAGTGCGGAAAAAATTGGGCCCCGGACTAAATCCGGGGCGACAAAGTGTCTCAAGATTGAAGGTCGCCAAAGTGGCCAGTCAACCCGGAAATCAATTCACCCCGTTCAAGCCCCAGTCGTAATCCAGATGCGCAATCGCCGCCTTGCCATCGGCAATTTTCTGCTGGTCGGCCGGCGCATCGGCGAGCACTTTGGCATAGCGCGCGAACCAGGCTTCGCGACTGATAATCGCCGGCGTCTTGCCGTCGAAGCCCTTGTAGCCGGAAGTCCAGTCGTCCTTGAACCAGTTGAAAATCATCGACACTTCCAGCTTGCCGTTGGCGAAGCGATTGCGTGAATGGTCGGATAAAAAGCGCACGGTCTGCTCTTCCAGTTGCCGGTCGAGTTTGTCGGCGGTGAAGGCTTCTTCGCGCAGCATCGGGCAGCCGATCGAGGCGCAGTTGACCGCGAAATGCACGCGCACCTCGTCATAGGCGCCGGGCTTGCGCAGGGTTTCATGTTCGATCTTGTCGAGATAAAAATCCTGGCCGAACAGCTTGAAGAATTTTCGTTTCCAGCGATTGTCGAACACGCCGCCGATATCCTTGATCGATTTCACCGGGTAGTTCTGCAGGATAAGCTCAAGCGTGAAGCCGTTGTAGGCATTGATCAGGAAGGCCATTTGCTGCGCCTTGGTCCAGCCCTTGAACTCGGCCTCCGGCACCGCCGATAGCGAATCGAGATAGGTCTTCAGCGCGGCCTGGTCCTTCATGAAGGCGATGTAATTCACCTTGGACGCCTTGCCGCCGTCGACCAGCACCACATGCTTCTTGAGCAGATCGTCGAGGGCCTTGTGGCTGTGGTCGAAAGCGGCGGCGCTCAGGCTGAAAAACAAAGTGCCAAAGGCAACAACAAAACTTTTGATAAGCGATTTCATGGCTGCTCCTTTAATGCATGTCTTTGCCGTCGACGGCCTTCAGTGGCCGTCTTTTGGATAGTACGCGCGCTTGTCGCCAAGCAACGCGCCAACCTTGCCGATCACCGCGCCGAGCCCGCCGGCGCCGCGCGTCCAGTTCTGGAAGGCCTCGATGAACGTCATCTGTCCCTGCGTGACGGTGGAACGCTTCCACACCCCGGCCGCGTATTTATTGGCCTCGGTCAGGGTCGGGTAGATGTGGATGGTGCCGAGGATCTTGTTGAGGCCGAAGCCGTGTTTCATCGCGGCGATATATTCGGCGATCACGTCGCCGGCATGCTCGCCGACGATGGTGGCGCCGAGAATCTTGTCGCTGCCGATCGGCGTGATCACTTTGACAAAGCCATGCGCTTCGCTGTCGGCGATGGCGCGATCGAGATCGTCGATGCCGTAGACGAACACCTGGTGCGGAATGTTTTTTTCCTTCGCCTCCTGTTCGTTGATGCCGACGCGCGCCACTTCCGGCTCGGTAAAGGTGGCCCAGGGAATCACCGAATAATCGACCTTGAACTTTTTGAACTTGCCGAACAGCGCATTGACCGCCGCATACCAGGCCATATGCGAAGCGGTGTGGGTGAACTGATAAGGCCCGGCGACGTCGCCGCAGGCGAAGATGTTCGGGTAAATCGTCTCCAGGTATTCATTGACCTCGACCACTTTTGTCGCCGGGATGCCGAGCTCCTCGAGGCCATAGCCGGTGGTGTTGGCGATGCGCCCGACCGCGCACAGGATTTCGTCGAAGGGGATGCGGATATCGTGGCCGCCGTTTTCCACCACCAGAAATTTCTCGCCGTTCTCCACCAGCACCTGCTTGGCCTTGTGGTTGACCAGTACCTTCACGCCCTCGGACTCGAATTTCTTTTTGACCAATTCCGAGATTTCCACGTCCTCGCGGATCATGATGCGCGGCGCCATTTCCACCTGCGTCACCTGGCTGCCGAAGCGCGCGAAGCACTGCGTCAGCTCGCAGCCGATCGGCCCGCCGCCCAGCACCACCAGGCGCTTGGGCAGCTTGCGAATGCCCCACAGATTGTCCGAATGCAGCGGGTTGACCTCGGCCAGGCCCGGGATCGGCGGCACAAACGGCCGCGCGCCGGCGGCGATCACGATGCTCCTGGTCGTCAGCGTCTGCTTGCCGGTCGCGGTGGTAATTTCCACAGTCCACGGCGAGGTGATTTTTGCGGTGCCGGTCATGCAATCCACGCCCAGGCCGGTGAAGCGTTCGATCGAATCATGCGGCTCGACCTCGCCGACGATGCGCTGCACGCGCTCCATTATTTCGGCGAAATCGAATTCGGCGGAGGCCTTGCGAATGCCGAATTCATTGGCGCGCCGCATATTCGACAGCAGCTTGGCCGAGCGGATCAGCGCCTTCGACGGCACGCAGCCGGTGTTCAGGCAGTCGCCACCCATCTTGTGTCTTTCCACCAGGGTGACCTTGGCCTTGACCGCGGCCGCGATATAGGCGCTGACCAGCCCCGCCGAGCCGCCGCCGATCACCACCACATTGCGGTCGAAGTGCGCGGGCTTGGGCCATTTGGCGTAGACCTTGCGGGCTTTGAAGCCGTCGATGATTTTCTTGGCGATGAGCGGGAAAATGCCCAGCAAGACGAAGGCGCCGATCAACCCCGGCGACAGAATGCCTCTCAATGAAGTGATCTTGGCCAGCTGGGTGCCGGCGTTGACGTACACCACGGTGCCGAGAAACATGCCGATCTGGCTGACCCAGTAAAACGTCCAGGTTTTGATCGGCGTCAGGCCCATCGCCAGATTGATGACGAAAAACGGAAAGGCCGGCACCAGGCGCAGGGTGAACAAATAAAAGCCGCCCTCCTTGGCGACACCCTCGTTGAGCGCCTTCAGCTTGTCGCCGAATTTGGCCTGCACCCAGTCCTTGAGCAATAGGCGCGACACCAGAAAGGCGAGCGTGGCGCCGATGCAGGAAGCGAACGACACCAGCAGGGTTCCCCAGACCAGGCCGAAGATGGCGCCGGCCACCAGGGTCATCACCGCCGCACCGGGAACCGAGGCCGCAGTGACGACCACATAGACGATAAAGAACACCGCCGCCGTCTGCAGGGGATGAGCGTCGTAGAACGCCGCAATGGCGGCTTGCTGTGACTTGAAGTAATCGAGGTTGAAATAGCGCCCCAGGTCAAACAGGAAGAAGACGGCGACCAGGGCGATGACGATGAGCAGGACGATTATTTTGCTTTTTTTCATGGGGTATTCCCGGGCTGAACTGGCGTTAACTGAATGACGGTTGCTGCGGTGGTCGGCAAAGGTCCCGCTTCCTTACGATCGTTTTGCGCGTTTGGTACTGGTACGTACGGACGCCGTGTCCGGTTGCGCATTGGCCAGCTCGCTGCCGCTGGTCAGGAACTCGGCACGCAAATCAACGGTGGCGCGTACCCCCAGATCGTTGAAATGCCGCTTCAGCCAATCGGCGGCGGCGGTGCGCCCGCGCTCGCGCAGCTCGAGCAGGAAATCCCAGTCGCTGGAGAACTTGCTGGCAATCGAGAGATCGGCCAGCACCTTGTCGGCGCGCAGGGAGTGGATCAGCACATATTTCATCTTGTCGCGGAACTCGGGCTTCAGCCAGCCTTCGTCATGCATTTTTTGCACAAAGGCGATCGCGCGGAATTCCTTGATCAGCGAGGAGTTGAAACTGATTTCATTTACCCGGTTGTAAATTTCCGCCGGCGTGGTCGGCGTGCCCTGACGCTCGATCGGGTTGATGTGCACGATCAGCACATCGCGGGCCTCGGTTTCATAGAACAACGGGAACAGGGCCGGGTTGCCCATATAGCCGCCGTCCCAGTAGGGTTCGCCGTCGATCTCCACCGCCTGGAACAACTGCGGCAGGCAGGCCGAGGCCATTACCGACTGGGCAGTGACTTCATGCGTATTGAACACCCGCACCTTGCCGGTGTGGACATTGGTGGCGGACAGAAACAATTTGGTCCGGCGGCAGGTGTTGAGCGCCTTGAAATCGATCTGCTCGTTGAGAATATTCAATAGCGGATTGAAGTTGAGCGGGTTCAGCTGGTAGGGCGAGAAGGCATTGGTGATTATCTTGAACGCTTCGAAAGCGAAGGCATTGTCGTCGGACCGGGATTTTGTCAGGCGCTCCCAGGGCGCGGCATGCAGGGGCGAATAACGGTCGGCAGATACGGACACCGCTTTCCAGAAGCGTTCCAACGCGGCGCGCGCGCCATCGGGACCGCCGCTGAAATAGCCATAGGCATAAACCACCGCGTTCATCGAACCCGCGCTGGTGCCGGAGATGCCCTCGATATCGATGCGCCCATCGGCCAGCAACTGATCGATCACGCCCCAGGTGAAGGCGCCGTGCGAGCCGCCGCCTTGCAGGGCGAGATTGATGCGCTTGACGCCTGCCGGCTTGCTGCGCACGGCGGCGGGCTTCGACTTGGAGGGTTTGCGCGTGGCCACCATGACTCCTTCAGGGTTGATGCATTGTCCAAGGCTGGCGATCGACAATTGGCAATTGGCAATGGCCATGAGTGTAAGCCCGCGCAGCCGTTTATGGGCTTATATGAACTTGCGCGCTAGACACAGGCGAAAGCGCTGGATTTTACGAGGCCCAGCGCCTGCGGCGACGCGAATGCCGGGCCATTGCAGATGCGGGCGAAATAGGACTGGTGCGCGGGCGAGCCGGGCGGCCAGTTGGCGATGAAGTTTTCGCGGAAGGCGCGCGCATCGTAGTGCACCGGCAGGGCGTCGATGAACAGGCCGGCTTCGGCGATGCCGTACTGGGCGAGTCCCTCGGCGGCGGCGTGCCGCGAAATACGCGTGATCAGTCCGTACCCGGTATAGGCAAAATTCGGCATGCCGGCGGCGCCATTGTTGGCGATAAAGCTGCGCCCCGCCCCGCTATGCTGGCGTCGCAGGGTCGGCAGGCAGGTATGGCTGGAGGCGAAGCCGGCCAGACGGGCATGGCGGCAAATATCGACCAGCCATTGCCGATTGGTTTCCTCATCGAGGGCGTTGTGCGCGAAGCGCCAGCCGGCCAGCGATTCGGCATCGCCATGCACGATGCCGATGCGCACCCCGCCCACGCTGGCCACCGCATGCATCGGCAGTGCCGTCAGTTGTGCCCGCAGCTCCGGATGGCGCGCGCCGGTCGCGCGCAAGCGACGCATGATCTGGTTGGAGCGTTCGACTTCGGCGTCGCCGACTTCGTCGGGATAGGCGCAGCCGCAACCGGCGTCGTCGCTGTCGTTACCATCCGGGGCGGCCAATTCGGTTTCCACATTGCCGCGCAGGGCGATGTGCTGCAGCACTTCCTCGTTGATGGCGCGGAAATCGGCGTCGGCGGTATCGAACCAGTTGAAATCGCCGTTGAAAACGAGCGTTGGCGCCACCGGCTCGCGGGACGCCATTTGCAGAATGGTGGCGAGAGCCGCGCGGTTGCCGTACAGCCCGCCGACGATGTACAGGGTCTCGGCTTCGAGATCGGCATCGCGGCCGAAGACGGCCGGCGAGTAACGATAGTGCAGCGGACAGGCGCGGCCGGGATTCAATGCGCGCCCCGGAAAATTACTCGGCGGCTGCGAGCGCAGCCTGGGTATTGCCGTCCGCGTCCAGCGCGCCGCCGCAGCTCGAACCCTGCCCGGCGGTGCAGCCATAGCAATGGTCCTTGACGACGATGGCATTGCCGCTGAGATCGACATCCATCAGCTCGCGGATATGGGTGCGCAAATTATTTTTGTGCTGCAGGGGCAGACCCAGCATCTGGTTGAAATCGCAGTCGTAGGCATAGCCCTGCCAGTCGATCGACAGCAGGGAGCGGCACATCACGTTTTCCAGATTGTGCGACTGGAACGCAGAAACCAGCAGATCCATATACGGCTCGAACTGGCCCTTGCTGACCAGGGTCGAGCCGAAGCGCTGGATCGGCATATTGGTGATGGTGTACAGATGGTTGAAGACGATGCCGAAATTCTGCAACAGCAGGCGGTGGTAATCGGCCTCCAGGGCCTCCTGCGGCGGCGGCAGCGAAGGCCCCTGCGGGTTGTACACCAGGTTCAGCAGCAGGCCGCTGCCAGGGTTGCCTCGATTTTGGCCCTGACCTTGCCCCTGACCTTGACCATACCCGAGCGCATTCAGTTTTTTCAGCGCGGCAATGGATTTGTCGAACACGCCTTCGCCGCGCTGCTTGTCGACATTGGCCTGCGAATAGCAAGGCAGGGAGGCGCTGATTTCGACCTGGTTCGCCGCCAGAAATTCGGCGAGATCCTCGAAGCCCGGCTCCTCGAGGATGGTCAGGTTGCAGCGGTCGATGACGCGCACGCCCATGGCGCGCGCGGCGCCGACCAGAAAACGGAAATGCTCGTTCAGCTCCGGGGCGCCGCCGGTGAGATCCAGCACTTTCACATTCGCCGCGCGCATCAGGGCGATCACCTCGTCGATGGTGTCGCGCTGCATCATTTCCTTGCGATCGGGGCCGGCATTGACGTGGCAATGAAAGCACGCCTGATTGCATTTATAGCCCAGGTTGACCTGCAGGGTATCAAGCGTCTTGCGGCGGATATGCGGAAAGCCGCGCGATTTCATCAGGTGCAGGGTGGCGTGCATATCATCCTCGAAAAACAGTAGATCGATAATAGTGGATTCAGTTCACTGCGTCACTATGCCGATGGCGGTACGCCGATAACGGTCGAATGGATGGTGGGTCGTGCAGCGGTCGATAACCTTACGGAGTGCGCTCCATTTCAATGGAGTGCTTCCCCCTTTGAAAAAGGGGAATCATGCTTAGCCCTATAGCCCCTTCGCCGCCTTGACGACACCTTCCACGGTGATGCCGAAATGTTTGTACAGCGCGCCGGCGGGAGCGGACTCGCCGAAGGTGTCGATGCCGATCACCGCACCGTCGAGGCCCACATATTTGCGCCAGTAATCGGTGACGCCGGCTTCGATGGCGATGCGCTTGCTGCCCTTGGGCAATACCGTGTCCCGATAGGCCGCATCCTGGCGATCGAAAACGAAGGTGGACGGCATCGACACCACACGCAGATGCACGCCCTCGGCGGCCAGCGCCTTTTGCGCTTCCATGGCCAGCGGCACTTCCGAGCCGGTGGCGATCAGCACGGCCGTCAGCGGGCCGGCTTCTTTCGACAGCATATAGCCGCCGCGCGCCACATTGGCGAGAGTGGCGGCATCGCGTTTCTGGAAGGCCACGTTCTGCCGGGAGAAAATCAGGCTGCTGGGACCATCTTTACGTTGCAGGGCGTGGCGCCAGGCGACCGCCGCTTCCACCGTATCGCAGGGACGCCACACGTCCATATTCGGGATCAGGCGCAGCGCGGAAACATGCTCGACCGATTGATGCGTCGGGCCGTCTTCGCCGAGGCCGATGGAATCGTGCGTGAACACCGCGATATTGCGCAGCTTCATCAGCGCGGCCATGCGCAGGGCATTGCGCGAGTAGTCGCTGAAGGTCAGGAAGGTGGCACTGTAGGGGATGAAGCCGCCGTGCAGGGCGATGCCGTTGGCGATGGCGGTCATGCCGAATTCGCGCACGCCGTAGTTGATGTAGTTGCCGCCCGCGTCGGGGGCCGAGCTGGGCTTCATGGCCTTGCTGCCGCTCCAGTTGGTGAGGTTGGAGCCGGTCAGGTCGGCCGAGCCGCCGAGCATTTCGGGTGTGGTGGCCGCGAGCCCCTCGATCGCGATTTGCGAAGCCTTGCGGGTGGCGACGGTTTCGGCTTTTTCGTTGACCTTGTTCAGCAGGGCATCGGCGGCAGCCGCAAAACCGGCCGGCAATTCGCCGGCCATGCGACGCTTGAATTCGGCAGCCAGTTCGGGGAATTGCTGCGCGTAAGCGGCGAAGGTCGTATTCCATTGCGCTTCGATGGCGGCGCCTTTTTGCGTGGCGTCCCAGGCATCGTAAATATCTTTCGGAATCTCGAAGGGCGCATGCTTCCAGCCGATGGCTTCGCGGGTCGCGGCGATTTCCTTGTCGCCCAGCGGCGCGCCATGGACCTTGTCGGTGCCGCCCATGTTCGGCGCGCCCTTGCCGATCACCGTCTTGCAGCAGATCAGGGTCGGCTTGTCGGTGACTTCCTTGGCTTCCTTGAGTGCGGCTTCGATCTGCTGTGCATCGTGACCATCGACATTCGGGATCACATGCCAGCCGTAGGCGGCAAAGCGCATCGGCGTGTTGTCGCGGAACCAGCCCTCGACCTTGCCGTCGATCGAGATGCCGTTGTCGTCATAGAAGGCGATCAGCTTGCCGAGGCCCAGGGTGCCGGCGAGCGAGCAGACTTCGTGCGAAATGCCTTCCATCAGGCAGCCGTCGCCGAGGAACACATAGGTGTGGTGGTCGACGATGCAAAAGCCCTTGCGGTTAAAGGTATAGCGCATTTCGCGCTCGGCGATTGCCATGCCGACCGCATTGGCGAGCCCCTGACCCAGCGGGCCGGTGGTGGTTTCGACGCCCGGCGTGACGCCGACTTCCGGATGGCCCGGGGTCTTGGAGTGCAGCTGGCGGAAATTCTTGATCTCGTCCATCGACAGCGCATAGCCGGTCAGATGCAGCAAGGCATAGAGCAGCATCGAGCCGTGGCCATTGGAGAGCACAAAACGGTCGCGGTCCGCCCAGTGCGGATTCTTCGGGTTATGACGCAGATGGTGGCGCCACAGCACCTCGGCGATTTCGGCCATGCCCATCGGCGCGCCCGGATGGCCGGAATTGGCCTTTTGTACCGCGTCCATGGCAAGGGCGCGGATGGCATTGGTGATCTCGGAGCGGGCGGGCTGGGTCATGGCGTGCAGTCGTAGAGAGGAAGGGTCCGGGGAAAGCGGCAGGAAGGCGGGCAAACGAGATTATAATTTAACCCTGCTGCCGGGCGCCGTTTGGGATGCGAAAACCCCGGCGGATGCGTAAATTTCACGCGGCGAATCCAGGAAACTTCAGGGAAGCTTCAAAAAAACAAGGGGTGCGCGCCATGAAGGGCCTGCATATCATCGCCGACTTGTATAACTGCCCGAAAAACGAGCTGCTGGTGTCGGCGACGGCGCTGCGGGTGATGTGCATCCGCGCCTGCGAAACAGCGGGGCTCTCGGTGCTGGGCGAGCATTTTTTCCAGTTCGACAGTTTCGACCAGGTGCAGGACGGCGGCGCCACCGGCGCCGTGATCCTGGCCGAATCGCATCTGGCCATCCATACCTGGCCGGAACGCGCCGGCGCCACCCTCGACGTTTACGTCTGCAATGTGTCGGGCGACAACAACCGCAAGGCCGAGGCCCTGTATGCCGAGCTGCTGGCGGCGCTCAAGCCGGGCGACATCATGGTCGAACGCGTGTGGCGCGGCAAGGATTTGCCGGTAACTGTGGCTGCTGCCGCCTGATGCGCCTGGACGAGCGCCTGAGCGGAACTTCCGGCGTACATTTTGACGCGATGGCGCGCATCGATGCGGTGCAGTCGCCCTGCCAGCTGATCGAGGTGTTCCAGACCGAAGATCTGGGCAAGCTGATGCGCATCGACGGCGCCAATATGGTGGCCGAACGCGATGAATTTTTTTACCATGAAAACCTGATTCACCCGGCGGCCATCGCGCATCCATCGCCACGCAATGCGCTGATCGTCGGCGGCGGCGATGGCGGCGCGGCCGAGGAATTGCTCAAGCATCCCTCGATGCAATCGTTGCAACTATGCGAGCTTGATGCGGCCGTGGTCGAGATGGCGAAGAAACATTTGCGCAGCGTGCACCGCGATGTGTTCGCCGACCCACGCCTGACCTTGCGCATCGGCGACGGCCTGCAGTATTTGCGCGACACGGCCGATAAATTCGACCTCATCTATCTCGACCTGACCGACCCGATCGGCCCCGCGGCGGCGCTCTACACCACCCATTTTTATGTCGATTGCAAACGTGCGTTGGCGACGGGCGGGGCGCTGACCCTGCATATCGGTTCGCCGTTTTCGCATCCGCAGCGGGTGCGCGACAGCGTGCGCGATCTGCGCGCGATGTTTGAGAAAGTCGCGGTCTGGTTCGTGCACATCCCGCTGTATGGCGCCACCTGGGGCTTTGCCTGCGGCGCCGACGCGCTCGATCCGCGCACCATCGGCAGTGCCGAAATCGATGCGCGCCTGTCGGCGCGCGGCGTCGGCGCACGCCGGTATTACGAGGGGAAAATGCATCAGGCCATGCTCTCCTTGCCGCCATACATCCGCGAACTAATCGCGTAGTATTGCGAAGCCCTCTCCTGTGTCGAAAGAAAATCGATGCTCAAAAAAGTCCGCAAGTCCAGTTCCCATATCACCCTGGTGCTGATCGGCGCCGCGGCCCTCGGCGGCTCCCTGGCGGGATGCAAGCAGGACGAAATCCGCCGCGACGTCTATGCCAGCAAGCAGGACTGCCTGGCCGACTGGGGCAACGCCCCGCAGGATTGCGAACCCGCCTACGACCGCCGCACCGGCAACCCGATGGTCACGCATTATTACGGGCGCCCCTATACGTACACCGGCGGCGCCTCATCGCCTTCCGCCTCATCGCCTTCCCATTCCGGCCGGACCATTGGCTCCTCGACCGTGAGCCGCGGCGGCTTCGGTTCCAGCGGTCACTCGTCCGGCGGCTGATGATGCCAGCATGGATATGCATGCCAAGGTCATCGGCGGCGCGATGAAACGCGAGCTGCGGATCCCGCGCCCCGACTGGCCGCAAAAAATGGAAGCGCTCGGCTTCGGCTTTCACAGCATCGACGGCATTTACTGGGACGAGCGCGCCTGCTACGCCTTCACCGCAAACGAAATCGATACGCTCGAAGAGGCGACCGTCGAATTGCATGCAATGTGCATCGCCGCCGCGCAGAAGGTGATCGATGAAAACCGCTATGCGCAGTTCGCCATTCCGCCGGAATTCATCCCACTGATCGAGCATTCCTGGAATGAGGACGAGCCTACATTGTTCGGCCGCTTCGATTTTTCATGGGACCCGAACAGTGGTGGGCCGCCGAAAATGCTCGAGTACAACGCCGATACGCCGACCTCGCTGATCGAGGCCAGCGTCGCGCAATGGTATTGGCTGCAGGACGTGAAGCCACAGGCGGACCAGTTCAACAGCATCCACGAAAAGCTGCTGGAACGCTTCAAGCAGATCGGCGCCGAGTTGTCGACGCAACGAATTCATTTCAGTTGCATCGCCGACAGCGAGGAGGATGTCGGCAATATCGACTACCTGCGCGATGTGGCCATGCAGGCCGGGCTCGATGCGCCGTTCATCGATGTCGGCGCGATCGGCTGGGATGCCGTCGCCAAATGTTTTGTCGACGAAGCCAATGCGCCCATCGACACCCTGTTCAAGCTCTATCCCTGGGAGTGGCTGGTGCGCGAAGCTTTTGGCCGCAACCTGATCGGCAATTCCATGCGCGTGATCGAGCCGGCATGGAAAATGCTGCTCGCCAACAAGGCCATCCTGCCGGTGCTGTGGGAGCTGTATCCTGATCATCCCAATCTGCTGCCGGCGTTTTTCGAGCCGCAGCGCTTCGCCACCGATTACGTCAAAAAACCGCTGCTGTCGCGCGAAGGCGCCAATGTCTCGATCAAATCGAAGCGCGGCGATATCGACATCCCCGGCGAATACGGCGCCGAGGGCTTCATCTACCAGGCTTTCCAACCGCTGCCCAGCTACGGCGACGGCTATATGGTGATCGGCTCGTGGATCATCGGCGACGAAGCCGCCGGCATCGGCATACGTGAAGATGAATCCCTCGTCACCAAAAACACCAGCCGCTTCGTGCCGCACTATTTTTCTTGAGGAGAAACACCATGCTCAAATATCAAATTCTGGAATCATTCGGCGGCTTCGATGACTTCCTCGTCTATCTCGCCATTTCCGGCGCCCTGCTGGCGGTCTTCCTGGCGATCTATGTGCGCATCACGCCCTACCGCGAAGTCGCGCTGATCCGCGACGGCAATACGGCCGCCGCCTTCAGCCTCTCCGGCACGCTGATCGGTATGGCCATCCCGCTGGCCAATGCCGTCGAGTACAGCGTCAACCCCGTCGATATGGCGATCTGGGGCGCCATCGCGCTATTGATCCAGTTGCTGGTCTTCGTCATCGCCCGCATCACCCTGCCGCATATCGCCGAAGACATCCCCGCCGGCAAGCAGGCCTCGGGGATTTTTCTGGGTGCGATCTCGATTGCGGCGGGGATATTGAATGCGGCTTGCATGACGTATTGAAATGGGAACTTCTCAAAACTGTAGCGAGCGGGTCAAGGTCGCGGCGAGGAGCGGAAGCGTACGAAGAGTACGCTGAGCACCGGAGCCGCGAGATTGGACCGCGCAGTAGGTTTTGAGAAGTTCACAAACGTAGAACGCCATTTGGCGCGGAGTTTGGGGCAAAAATGGCTGGGACGGCGCGTCAGTGCTGGTGTTTCAATAATTGATGAATTGTTTTTATGCCATTTAGCCATGGGTGAGAGATGGGCAACCGTGAAAATTTGTTGGCAAAAATCGAGAAACAAAGCGCGTCTTCGAATGGAATTGAAATCGTTGTCTCGCTGGAAGACTTCTTCAACGGCAACGACGATCTTGGATCAATTGGCTGCAATTTGGGAAATGAACAGCCGCTTGTTGCGGAGTTTTACCGTGTTTTGAAAAACATTCGTTCGAGGCCGGAAGTACAGGATGTGCTTGTACGAATATGCGATTACAGCGATCCGACTTCATGGCCGTTTTCGGACGCAGTGCACATCATTACTACTGCAGGACACGAGACGGTTAATGCGTGGGTGGCGTCCTTAAAACCTGACGAGGTTTATGCAGAGTGGATATATGGAAAACCGGCGGCCGCCCCAGTACTCAATTCAGGAATGACGCCATATTCCGTATGGTGGGACTAACAACGGCACCTGCTTTGGCAAGGAATGTCTCGCCCTACAAATGATTCCGCACCCAGCGCTTCCACTCATCAAACAGCGCCGGATGCCGCGCCGCGATCACCGACTTGACCCACTCCTTGTCGCCCTCGTCGGGCCGCCAGAAATCATCGTGCAATAGCGTGGCGATGCGTCCGCCGGCTTCTTCGAGGATGAGGGCGCCGGCGGCGTAATCCCAGGCGTGTTCGCCGGCGTGCAGGAACACATCGGCGCGACCGCAGGCCACATGGCACCACTGCAAGACGGATGCGCCGCTCATGGAAATGGTCTTGAATGGTGGATTGGCGAACAGGGCGATGCGCAGGCGCCCGAGGCGTTTGAAGCGCCCGACTTCGACGATGGCGTCGACCAGCGGCTTGGCGGCAACGGCACGCATTTTCTTGTTATTGAGAAAGGCGCCGCCGCCGCGCCAGGCGTGGAAGGCTTCATGGGTGTTGGGGTCGAGCACGGCGCCGAACACGCTTTCGCGCCGATACATCAGCGCGACCGAGATGCCGAAGTAGCGCTTGCCGCTGGTGTAGTTGGCGGTGCCGTCGAGCGGATCGACGCACCACAGCCAGTCGGCCTCGCGCCAGAGGCGTTTTTGTTCGACTTCCGGCATTTCTTCGCCCAGCACCGGGCAATCGTAAATTGCCGGCAGCGCCGCCACCAGCGCGGCTTCGACGGCGCGATCGGCTTCGGTAACGACCGAGCCATCGTGTTTTTTCTCGATCGCCACGCGCTTGAAGCGCGGCATCAATTCTTCGCCGGCCAGTTTGCGCAGCAGCGCGATCACCGGCTCGCTGAGCGCGGGAAGTTCGGGACTGAATTCGGCAGGCGAAATGAGTTGTTGCAGCATTGAGGCGAGAAATGAGGCCCGGGGTATGGGCCAGCAGCAGATTGGCGGGCGGTGGCCCTTGATCGCTCGATATAATACGCCAATCCCCTATGAAAGCCCGCATTGGCCGCCGTCCTCCCTTACCCGCGTTTTTTCGTTGCTGATCCTCTGCCCCGAGCTGTCGCTCTGCCTGTCGCATTTTCGCTCGACGAGAACGCGGCCATGCATCTGCGCGTGCTGCGCTTGCAGGAAGGCGAGATGGTCACGCTGTTCGATGGACGCGGCGGCGAGTTCACGGCCACTATCGCCGCGGTCGGCAAACGTGAGGTGTTGGTCAATCTTGGCGAGCATTTGCCGCTTGAACGCGAGTCGGCGCTCAACATCACGCTCGTCCAGGCATTGGCCACCGGCGACAAGATGGACTGGATCATCCAGAAGGCCACAGAGCTCGGCGTGAAAGAGATCGAACCGATCCAGACCCTGCGCGCCACTGTCAGGCTCAGTGCCGATCGTGCCGACAAGCGCACCGTGCACTGGCAGGGCGTGGCAACCGCGGCCTGCGAGCAATGCGGGCGCAATCGCGTGCCGGCGGTGCGGCCGCTGCTCGATTTTCCGGCCTGGCTGGCGCGCAAAGAGCATGCGAACCGCTTCATCCTGCACCCGGAAGCAGAGCGCGATCTGCTTGCAGCCGTCAAGCCGGTCGCGAGCGAGGGCCTGGCCCTGCTGATCGGCCCCGAGGGCGGCTTCGCGCCGGAGGAGCTGGCGGCCGCCCTGCGTGCGGGCGTGCGGCCGGTACACTTTGGTCCACGCGTACTGCGCACCGAAACCGCCGGGATGGCGGCACTGGTCGCGCTGCAAGCAATGTTTGGCGACTTGGCCTCCCATGCTTGATAAAATGCGCTTCCAACCGACCCCCTGACTATGCCCAAGAACGACGCCAAAAAACTCGAAGCCTTCGTCAAATGGTTCCGCTCCGCCACGCCGTTCATCCATGAATTCGGCGGCGGCACCATCGTCATCGCCTTCGGCGGCGAGGTATTGTCCGACGGCGAGCTGATGCAGCTGGCGCACGATATCAATGTGCTGGTGAGCCTCGAGGTGCGCGTGGTGCTGGTGCACGGCACGCGGCCGCAGATCGAGGACCAGCTGAAGCAGCATGGCGTGACGCCGCGTTATGCCGACGGGCGCCGCGTCACCGACGACGCCGCGCTCAAATGCGTGAAGGAAGCCAATGGCATCGTGCGCATGGAGATCGAGGCCACCCTCTCCACCGAGCTGGCGAATTCGCCGATGGCCGGGGCCGATATTCGCGTCTCCAGCGGCAACTTCATTACCGCCAAGCCCTTCGGCGTGCACGGCGGCGTGGACTTCATGCACACCGGCCAGGTGCGCAAGGTGGACGTGGAGGGCATCACCCGCCGTCTCGACGATCATGAAGTGGTGCTGATTTCGCCGATCGGGTTTTCGCCCACGGGCGATATCTTCAACTGCACCCTGGAGGATGTGGCGACTTCGGTGGCGACGGCGCTGAAGGCCGACAAGCTGATTTTTCTCACCGAGGCGATGGGTGCCACCGATGCCAAGGGCAAGCTGCAAAACGAATTGACCGCGATCCAGGCGCAGGAACTGCTGGGCGCCGGCGCCAGCACCCTTTCCGACGATGTGCGTTATTTTCTGCCCTGCGCGATTCGCGCGGTGCGCGATGGCGTCAAACGCGCGCACCTGATCAGCCGCCATATCGACGGTGCCCTGCTGATGGAATTGTTCACCCACCACGGTATCGGCACCATGGTGGTCCTGGAGTCGCCCGACAAATTGCGCGACGCCAGACTGGCGGATGTCGACGGCATCATGGCGATCATCGATCCCCTGGTCGCCCAGGGCGTGCTGGTCAAGCGCGATCGTGCGCTCATCGAGCAGGAAATCGAGCGCTTCATCGTGCTCGAGCAGGACGAGGAGATCATCGGCTGCGCCGCCCTGTATCCCTTCCCCAGCGACAAGGCGGTCGAGCTGGCCTGCCTGGCGGTGAACCCGTTTTATCGCGACGGCGGCCGCGGCGAGCGCATACTGCATTTTGCAGAAAAGCGCGCCAAGGAAAAGGGGTTCAAGACCCTGTTCGCGCTATCGACGCAGACCACGCAATGGTTCGTCGAACGCGGCTTTACCGAGGTGGATGTGGGCAAACTGCCCGCCGAGAAACAGGCCATGTACAACTATCAGCGGCGCAGCAAGATTTACAGCAAGGGCCTTTGAAGGTCCCGTCCCGACCCCAATATCGAGATCGAGGCGATCATCAGGACGACTATCACGAAGCGATTACGGAGAAGCATATGGCAAGAATGATTCAATGCATCAAACTCAAGCAAGAGGCCGAGGGCCTCGATTACCCGCCT
>DASWEY010000079.1:0-31240 GCA_036394575.1 Usitatibacteraceae bacterium
CTTCGCGTTGATTACCGGCTTGTGCCTGTGTGCGGGGTATGCCCTGCTTGGCGCCACCTGGCTGATCATGAAGACCGAGGGCGAATTGCAGCGTCGTGCAGTGCGCTGGGCCTATGGCAGCCTGTGGTTCACCGGCGCCGGTATCGCCGCCATTTCGGTGGTCACGCCCCTGGTCAGCGCGCGTATTTTCGACAAATGGTTTTCGCTGCCGAACCTGTTCCTGCTGATGCCGATCCCGGTGGCGACGGCCGTGCTGTTCTTCGCTATCGAACGTTCGCTGCGACGCCTGCCGCTGCGCCTCAAAGACAGCAATGAATACGGTGCCTGGGTGCCGTTTGCAGCCACCGTGTCGATCTTTGTGCTGGCGTTTTACGGGCTGGCCTACAGCCTGTTCCCATACCTGGTGGTCGATCGCATCGACATCTGGCAGGCCGCCAGCGCACCGGAATCGCTGAAATTCATCCTCGTCGGCGCGCTGATCGTGTTGCCAGCCATCGCCGGCTATACCGTCTATGCCTACCGGGTATTCTGGGGTAAGGCGCGCGAACTTACCTACTACTGAGGCATGCTGGGTCTGCCGCCGGGTTTCAGGCGGCAATCTGATTGAAGCGGGTCCAGAACGGGACCATATTGCCAAACAGCTCGGCGGACGACATGCCAAGACCCGGCTTGCGCAGAAACGCATTCGCGCCGGCTTCATAAGCGGCCTTCACATCGCGCGGATCATCCGAGTTCGACAACATGACGATCGGCATCAGTGCCGTACGGTGATCGCTGCGCAAGGCTTTCACCGCGCTGATTCCATCCAGTCGCGGCATATTGATATCCATGATGACCAGCGAAGTATCGGCCAGCGAGCCACCGGCCTCGGCACGCGCGAACAAATACTCGATGGCTTCCGCGCCATCGGACACGCTCGCGATATCGATGTCGGAACAAAACGCGCCCAATCCCGCCAGCGTCAGTTCAAGTTCAAGCGGATCGTCTTCAACGACGAGAATCGATTTTTTCACATTCTCCTCCCAGACCAAACCAGCATGCATCGATCGGAGGACAGTACCAGCATTTTGATCGGAGAAGCAGGTATGCAGGGGACCCGGAGCGAATACCAACCTGCGCGGGTGGGATCGAATGGCAATCCCCGCCACCACCAACAAGGGCGGTGCTTTCTTGCAGATCATCTAGCGAGTCGGCTGATCCGTTGATCCGTGCGGAAAACAAAAAGGGCCGCCAGAATGGCGGCCCTTTTTTTGAAACTGGTAGGCCGTGCGGGATTCGAACCTGCGACCAACGGATTAAAAGTCCGCTGCTCTACCAACTGAGCTAACGACCCAACACCAACGCTTGTACTACTTTAACTGCATCATTCTTGCGGCAAGTCCGCCGCTCTTCCACGGAAAGCCGTACATGGCTTTCCGGTTCATACGGCGCGAAGCATGCTTCGCGAAACCCCGGCTTCACCCAACTGAGCTAACGACCCAACGAAGCCCACGATTATAAATTCTTGGGCTTCGCCGGTCAACATTGAATTGCAAAACTTTTGCTGACCGCCACTAAATAACTGATTTCAAACCTCTTGCATCAGCTTCCAGTACTGGTATTTGAGGGTGCCATAGCAACCCAGCAACATCCCGCCGAGCGCAATGAAGGAGCCGACCGCAAGTGTGGATACGCCGCTCACGCCCTGGCCGATGGTACAGCCCAGGGCGGTCACCCCACCGGCGCCCATCAGCACGGCGCCGACCAGATGATTGCGCGTATCCTCGGCACTGGCAAAACCTTCCCAGCGAAAGCGCTTCATCGCCAAGGCATAGGCAAACGAGCCAAGAATCATGCCCACGGTAGTAGCCACGCCAAAGGTGACGATCAGCGATTTATCGCTCCATAGCATCAGCAGTTCGAGACTATAGGCAACGGGCGCCACAAAGGTCAGGGATTCCGCCTGGCGGCTATTGGTGCCGAAGAACACTGTCTCCAGGGTCTCGGCGTTTTCGCCGTAGCCGATATGCGCGGTAATGTACCAGCCGGCCACAACGGCAAGTCCATAGCCCAGCCCGCCCAGCCAACCATCAAGACTCCTGCGGAACTCCGCGCTTTTCAATACGAAGACCAGCATTGCCAGGGAGACGACAGCCGAAGTCAGCAGTTGCGCGGTTTTTCGTTCGATTCCCCAGGCGCTCAACAGGGTCCCGACATCCTGCGTCGCCAGCCCGCGCGCCGACACATCGATATTGAATACATCCAGATAGCCAACCCGCCAGAGACCGAACAGGCCCTTGATCGTCATATAGGCGGCGACGGCGAGAAAGACCAGCACCACCAGAGATTTGACGTTGCCGCCGCCAATACGGATCAGGGTGCGGCTGCCGCAACCGGAGGCGAGAGTCATGCCGATACCGAACAGGGCTCCGCCCACGGCATAGGAAAGCCAGGTGATATTCGGGCGCGCATAAAACGATTTCGACAAATCGATCAACCCCAGCGCCTGCAGCAATTGGGCGCCGATGATCGCCACCGCCATCGCCAGCACCCACATGCGCATACGCGACCAGTCGTTCATGTTGACGATATCCGATACCGCCCCCATGGTGCAGAACTGGGTGCGCTGCGAAATGGCGCCAAGGACAAATGCGACCGTAAAACCCAGCCATGCAACCGTGACGGCGAGATTGGGGGCAGTGCTCATGCGCGAGGTCCGTTGAGATTAGATGGCAATGCCGGCATTTTACGCCCTGCCATCAGCAATCCGGCGCGAACTTGCCAGGTGCCGTCTAGGTGTAGCGCGTTGGGTCGGCAAGACCTGCCGCCAGAAAACCTTCCTTGCGCAAACGGCAGGAATCGCACACGCCGCAGGCGCGACCTGCCGCATCCGCTTGATAGCAGGAGACAGTCATCGTGTAATCGACTCCCAGGCGCGTGCCCTCGCGAACGATATCGGCCTTGCTCATTTTGATGATCGGGGTGCGGATGGTGATTTCGCCGCCCTCGATGCCGGATTTGGTGGCAAGGCGCGCCATCGCCTGGAAGGCCGCGACATATTCCGGCCGGCAATCAGGGTAACCCGAGTAGTCCACCGCATTCATGCCTGCGAAAATGTCTAGGGCATTGAGCGTTTCCGCCCAGGCCAGGGCCAGTGACAGAAAAATGGTGTTGCGTGCCGGCACATAAGTCACCGGGATGCCGGCCGCGAGAGCCGTCGGCAGCGCGATGCGCTCATCCGTCAAGGCCGAGCCGCCCCAACCAGTGAGATCGAGTTTGACGATGCGATGCTCGCGCGCGCCCAGGGCGAGGGCAACGCGTGCAGCGGCTTGCAATTCCGAGCGATGCCGCTGGCCATAGTCAAACGACAGCGCATAGGTTTCATAATCCTGTTCACGCGCCATCGCCAGCACGGTTGCGGAATCCAGTCCGCCGGACAGCATCACCACCGCTTTTTTCACCTGGCCCCTCCTGCATTCCGCATTCCCTATACGCCGCGCTTCTCGCCCCAGATCACTTTATGCAGTTGCACCTGCATACGCACCGGCAGCTGATCGCGCAGCACCCACTCGGCCAGCTGCAAGGCCGTCACTTCGGTAAACGAGGGCGAAAACAGCACGGGACAGATATCGTTCAGTTTCCGGCTGCGCAGCAAATCCCGCGCCCAGAGATAATCCGCTTCGCTGGTGATGACGAATTTTATTTCGTCGCGGATGGAGAGAAAACCGAGGTTTTCCCAAAGATTTTTGTCGACCTCCATCGAACCGGGAGTCTTGATGTCCATGATCCGCGAAACGCGCGCATCCACCGCGGAAATATCGATTGCTCCGCTGGTTTCAAGCGAAACCGAGTAGCCTGCATCGCACAATTCGGACAGCAGTCGCAGACAGGCGTGTTGCGCCAGCGGCTCGCCGCCGGTCACGCATACATAACGCGTATCGTAGGTTGCGACTTCGGCAAGCACATCGGCCAGCCGACGCGTCTTGCCCTCGTGAAATGCGTACGCGGTATCGCAATATCCGCAACGCAGAGGGCATCCGGTCAAGCGCACAAAGACCGTGGGCAGACCGACACGGCTGGATTCACCTTGCAGGGAATAGAAAATTTCGTTGATGCGCAGCTCGTCGGCTCGACTCGTTCTTTTTTCGCCTGCAACTTCGCCTTGCGCAATCTTGCCTTCGGCGGCGCGTGGAATGGCGGCAGGAATCGTGATGGTAGATGTCATGGTGCTTACTGGGCGTTTATCGTCGAGGCTGTCGAAGCTGTGTCAGCCGCGTTCGCGCCTTGGTGGCGGCCTCGGAACCTGGATAGCGTGCAATTATATCCTCCAGCGTATTGCGCGCCGAGCCGTTGTCGCCCATTTCGCTGTGCACGCCGGCAATTGCCAGCAAGGCATCCGGCACCTTGGGAGAATCCGGAAACGTCTTCAGCAAGGCTTCCTGCGCGGCCCGCGCATTGGGGAAGTCCTTGAGATTGAAGTAGCTGATGCCGATCCAGTACTGCGCATTCGGGCTCAGGGCGCTCGCCGGAAAATCCATCTTGAACGATTCAAAGGCGCGAATCGCCGCCAAAAAATCGCCGCGGCGGAATAAGGTGGCGCCCACGTCGTAGGCCTTGCTTTCCTGCTCCTTGCTGGCGACAGTAACCGCGGGCTTGGCAGCTGGCGGCGCTGTCGGTGCAGCCACCGGCAGTATTGCCGTGCCGAGCCCGCCGGCGGTCGGCGCAGCGACAGTGCCATCTGCCGGCATCCCCTCGAGCTTGCGCAGTCGGGTGTCGATGTCGAGGTAGAAATCCTTTTGCCGCTTGGCGAGTTGATCGTTCTGATTGGCCAGGACCTCGATCTGGCCGCGCAGGCGCGCAATCTCCGCGTTCAATTGCTCGATCTGGTTGAGCAACTGAATGACGCCGATATTCTTGATGGACTCGTCGAGTTTTTGCAGCCTCGCCTCATTGTCGCGATTCTGCTGCTCGACCAGGGCGCGCAAATTTTTCAGATCTTTGCGCGCTTCCTCGTCGTCAAACAGCCCGGCGATGGCGTTCATGCTGAACGCCATCGCCACCGTCACCGCTATCCATCGCATCATTCGCATTTTTTCTGCCCGCCTCAATTCGCTTATTCGCCGTCGTAGACGATCTCGACGCGACGATTCTGTGCCCACGCCGCTTCGTCATGTCCGCTCGCTTTCGGCTTGTCTTCGCCGAAGCTGATAGTCTCGATCCGGTCGCTGCCGACCCCCAGCACGGTGGTGGCTTTGCGAACCGCCTCGGCGCGGCGCTGGCCCAGCGCCATGTTGTACTCGCGCGAGCCGCGTTCATCGGCATGGCCTTCCAAGCGGATCTTGCGGCCACGATTTTCAGTCAGGAATTTGGCGTGGGCCTGCACAATCGAGGTGAATTCAGGCTTGACCGAGTCCTTGTCGTAATCGAAATAAATGACGCGCTTTGACAGGATATTGTTCGGGTCCTTCAGCGGATCGGTCTTCAGAACATTGCCAATGACGGGGGTGCTCTGCACGCCCTGCGTGCCGGGCGTCTGCACCGGTGATGTCGTTGTCGCCGTGTCGCGATTTTCCACCGGGACATCAGTCGCGGGGCCCTTGCTGGCACAACCCGCCAGCAATCCCACAAAACCCATAGTGATCAGTATTCTTTTCATCATTTTCTCCTAGAATCCTGCAAAAAACGATCTGCAATATATGTTGCAGCAACATGCAGGCAACGCGGCGAACCCGGTCGCTTTGCCACGAACGGGCATCGAATGGCATGGAGAGATATTATGCGCGCCCTCCGCCGCATGGTTCCTCAGCGCGCTACACCCGTCGAGCCATAGGGGCCCCAGGCCGGTTCACGCACATCGCCTGACTGGGAACTCAGCCTTGACTTGACGCGGCCATCCACCGATACCGCACCCAGCGTACCGCGGCCGCCTGCCTTCGATTCAAACAGGATGGTGCGTCCGTTCGGCGAAAAACTCGGGCTGTCGTCCAGCGGGCCGTCGGTCAGAATGTTTATCTGCGAGGTCGCCAGCTCCAGGGTCGCGATGCGCAATTTCCCGTTATCTCGACTGACGAATGCGACCAGCTTTCCATCCGCACTCATTCGCGGATTCACATTGTAATTGCCCTCGAAGGTCAAGCGCTGGGGCGCCACCCCGCCGCCGACCGGCACCCGGTACAGTTGCGGACCACCCGAGCGATCGGAGACGAAGATGATGTCCTTGCCGTCCGGGGTGAATGTAGCATTGGTATCGATGCCGTTGCTTTGGGTAACGCGCACCGCCTCGCCGCCGTCGGCGGAAATAATGTAAATCTGCGAGACCGCATCCTTAGAAAGGGCGACGACCAGCTTGCTGCCATCGGGCGACCAGTTGGGCGCATAGTTGTCGCCACGGAAATTGGCAACGGTCTTGCGCTGGCCGGTCGCCAGATCCTGCACGATTACGGTCGATTTGCGGCTTTCAAAGGAAACATACGCCAGCTTGCTGCCGTCCGGCGACCATTTCGGCGAACGAATCGGCTCCAGCGAGGACAGCACGGTCTGCGGATTGAACCCATCGGCATCCGCTACCTGCATTTCAAAGCGCGGGCCGCTCTTCAGGACGTAGGCGATCTTGGTGGAAAACACGCCGCGTTCGCCGAGCAGTTTTTCGTATATTTCGTCTGAGATCTTGTGCGCCGTCGCGCGCAGCTGCGAGGCGGCAACGGTATAGGAGATGCTTGTCATCTGGCTCTGCTTGGCGACATCGAACATGCGGAAGCGCACCTCGAAGCGACCATCGGCAAGCGGGTAGATACCGCCGATCACCAACGCTTCTGCGCTGCGTGCGGTCCAGTCGGTGAAGTTGACCTCGGAAGGCTCACTCGGCAAAACACCCAATCCGGCGGTATTGACGATACGGAACAGCCCGGTGCGCGCCAGGTTGTTGCTGATGAGCGGCGTGATGTTCTGCGGCGCACTGTCCTCATTGGCGAATGGCGCCAACGCAATCGGAATCTGTCGTCCGGCGCTGGTGGTGACATCGATCACTAATTGCGCCTGCGAAGCTATCGATATACACAGCAAGGTTGCGGCGGACAGTACGGCCACGACGAGACGACCGATTGAACTAAATGGAGCAGAAAAGTCGCCCCGCAAAATGGTAAATGCTCGAATCATGGATTATCGCTCGTGTTCGATATTGAGTATAAGTTCGCGCCTGCCCCCAAAAAGTTCCGGATTTTCCGGTAGTGGCCACTGGCGAATGCCATTTATCGCACGCTCAATCGCCTCATCATACACGCGGTTACCTGAGGGCTTGACCACACGGGCATCAAAAACCACTCCGTTTACCAGCAGGCGCAGACTTATCTGGATGGCGGGTTTGCCACTGACCGTATCCGGAATGTTGGCTCGCCCTTTTATAAGAGACGAAATTTTCGCGCTATATTCCCGGATCGATACATTGGTGGCCGCGCGCGCATCGTTTTCACGCTTCTCCTGCTCGGCCATCGCCTGGGCTTCTGCGGCTTTTTGTTTGGCTTCGTCCTCACGACGCTTCTTGTCCGCCAACGCTTTTTTCTGCAATTCCGCAGCTTTGGCCTCGTCGCGCTTTTTCTTTTCCAGCAATTCCTGTTCAGCCTGTTTTTGCGCCAGGACCTCGCGTTCGCGCTTCGCCTTCAACTCCACGTCCGCCTGGCTGGGCGGGGGCGGGGGTTTGGCGACTGGGGGCGTCACCGGCGGTGGCGCAGGCTCCGGCTCAGGCGCGGCCACCGGAGGTACGGGCTCCACAACATTGCGCGCCGGCGGCAGTTGATTCCAGATTTCAGCTACTACCGGCGCCGGGTTTCTGACCTGCCAGGACACGCCGAACACGATCAGCGCGAAGAACCCGCCGTGAATAATGATGGCCATGATCGCTGCCGGCAACAGGCCCGGGTCGCCGCGCCGCCGCAGATGGCGCGAACGCCCTTCCTGCGGCGACACCGGCGGCAATTTCGACGAAAGCGTAGCGACCATGGGGACTTGCGCGTTCAGTTGATGGGTCTGGCGAGCAACCCGACGCGCTTGATCCGGCCGCGCTGCAAGGTGTCGAGCACCAGCAGCACGTCTTCGTATTTCAGGTTCTTGTCGGCGGAAATCACCACCGCCTGGTCAGGGCGATTGGCCTGAATCGCCCTGACCTGTACCAGCAACTGCTCGCGCGATACCGACAGCTCGGTACCGCCTTGCTGACGATCCACCAATACGATCGAGGAATCAGGGTTGATGCGCACTTCCAGTGGCGCCACTGCCGGATTGAGCGATTGCCCCACGCTGGGCAGGTCGATCTGCCCCGGCGTGATCAGTGGCGCGCAGACCATGAAAATGATCAGCAGCACCAGCATCACATCGATGTAGGGCACGACGTTGATTTCGGCGATGGTTTTGCGCGGTCGCCTCATATGCCTTAACCGACCGCTTGTCGTTGCAGGATGTTCGAGAATTCTTCGATGAAACTCTCGTAACGATTGGCGAGGCGATCGATTTCGGTGGTGTAGCGGTTGTAGGCGATCACCGCGGGGATCGCGGCGAACAGGCCGATCGCCGTGGCGATCAGCGCTTCCGCAATGCCCGGCGCCACATGGGCCAGGGTGGCTTGCGCGACATTCGACAACCCGCGAAAGGCATTCATGATGCCCCATACAGTTCCAAAAAGACCGATATAGGGGCTTACCGAACCCACCGTCGCCAGGAATGAGAGATGCGATTCCAGATAATCGAGCTCGCGCTGGAATGTCGCCTTCATCGCGCGGCGCGTGCCGTCCATCAGGGCGCCGATATCCGAGCCCGCGCGGCTTTTCAGTTTCAGGAATTCCTTGAAGCCGGCCTCAAAAATACGTTCCATGCCGGCGGGATCATATTGTCCGGTGCTGGCGCGCTGGTACATGCCGATCAGATCCGAACCGCCCCAGAACTCCTGCTCGAAGGCGTTAGCCTGGTTTTTGGCACGTCTGACCAAAAACATCTTGGCAAAGATATACCACCAGGAAAACAGCGAGGCCAGGATCAGCACGCCGAGCACGAACTTGACGACGATTGACGCTTGCGCGATCAGCGAGAAGATCGCCACATCTTGCGAGACATTTAACAAGTAGCCTCCATTTTCTTTCTGACATCGGCGGGTATTTCGATCGGCTTGAAGTTGTCCGCCGCCACACAAGCCACGGTAACGCGCGCCTTGACGAGGGTCTCCTCGCCGCGTCTCACCTCCTGGTGAAACGAGCAGCGCACCCGGCCCAGGGTTTCGACGGCAACAGTCACTTCCAGCGCATCGTCCAGCTTGGCCGGCTTAACGTAGTTGATGGTGATTTCGCTGACTACCCAGAGCATCTTGTGGCGGCGATTCAATTCGCCGTTGTTGAAGCCGAGATAGCGCAGCCATTCCGTGCGGGCGCGCTCAAGAAAGTGAATATAGCGGGCGTGATATACCACCCCGCCGGCATCGGTGTCCTCAAAATACACACGTTGCGGGAACGCGAATGTGAACAGTTCGGTTTGTTGTGCGTTCTTGAGGGAAATTTTTGCCATGCGAGGTGAAGACCCGGTTTTCGCTAGAAAAGTTCAGGCGCACCGGCTTGCGGGGGCACGGTGATGCCGAAATGCTGGTAGGCCAGCAGCGTGGCCATGCGTCCACGCGGGGTGCGCTGCAGATAACCCTGCTGGATCAGATAGGGTTCGAGCACATCTTCGATGGTGTCGCGCTCCTCGCCAATGGCCGCCGCCAGGTTGTCCACGCCGACGGGCCCGCCGGCAAATTTCTCCATGATCGCCAGCAACATGCGACGATCCATCACATCGAGCCCGACCTTGTCGACGTCCAGCATCTTCAGCGCCGCGTCGGCGATCTCCCGGTCCACCTTGCCGTCGCGCTTTACCTCGGCAAAGTCGCGTACGCGGCGCAGCAGCCGGTTGGCGATACGCGGTGTGCCGCGCGAGCGCAGCGCGATTTCGCGGGCGCCATCGTCGCTCATTTCCACTTTCAGCAAATGTGCCGAGCGATTGACGATCAAGGTCAACTCCTCCGGGGAATAGAACTCGAGGCGCGCGACGATGCCGAAGCGATCACGCAGCGGATTGGTGAGCATACCGGCGCGGGTGGTGGCGCCGACCAGGGTGAACGGCGGCAGATCGAGTTTCACCGAGCGCGCGGACGGCCCTTCGCCGATCATGATGTCGATCTGGTAATCCTCGAGCGCCGGGTAAAGGATTTCCTCGACCACCGGGTTCAGGCGATGGATTTCATCGATGAACAGCACATCATTCGGTTCCAGATTGGTAAGCATGGCGGCCAGATCGCCGGCGCGCTCCAATACCGGCCCCGAGGTCTGGCGCAGATTCACCCCCATCTCGCGCGAGATGATGTGCGCCAGCGTGGTCTTGCCCAATCCAGGCGGCCCGAACAGCAGGGTGTGGTCCAGCGGTTCCTTGCGCGCGCGCGCCGCTTCAATAAAGATCGAAAGTTGGCCGCGAATCTTTTCCTGGCCCACATATTCTTCGAGAAATTTTGGCCGAAGCGCGCGCTCCTGCGCTTCTTCCTGGACCGAGGCGGGAGTGGCGGCAATGAGGCGATCAGGCTCTAACATGGGCTCATTTTAGCTGAGCCCTGCCGGTTTTTTCTGCTTGCGGCGAATGTAGAGTGTTTTATCGACGCTGGCGATGATCTCGCCGGCGGCATCGACGATATCGACGCGCCAGGTCGGCTCGCATTTTTCGCCGCTGGCGGTGCGTTCGCGCACCTCGTTCAATTGCGCCTCGCTCAGGCGGAAATGGGCAAGGACCGTGCCGCGTCCGGGCTTGAGGAAACGGATATTCGCCGATTTATCCCACACCAGATAGTCGTTGCCGAGAATGTTCATCAGCATCAGCATGAAAAAAGGATCGGTCATCGCGAACAGGCCGCCACCGAAGTGCGAACCGACATAATTCCGGTTACGCAAAGAAAGCTTCATGCGGATCGTGATGTCCCGCCAATCGGGCGCGATGCTCACGATGTGAATGCGCAGCGCGAAGAATGGCGGCCACAGATTCATGATGATGCGGAACCAGCGGGCGCTCAAATTGAACCGGCTGTAAAAACCCTGCCTGCTTGACGACATGGCTACGCGCCTCGCGCTGGTAACGACGCTGCCGGATTGCGCCGCAAGTCTCAGCTCCTGGAAAGCGACTTCAGCGACTGCCGAATGCCGTCGGATACCGAAATATCGACAGGCAGCTGCTTGACCGCCAGCAGGGCTTCACGCTCGCTATAGCCAAGGCTGGTCAGCGCGTTCAGTACATCGGCGGCAGTGGATGTCTTTGTGACTTCGCCGACGGCAATGCGCACATCGACTTTGAGTTTATCTTTCAGCTCCAGCAGGAGGCGTTCGGCGGTTTTTTTGCCGATGCCCGGCACCCGGGTCAGACGCCCGCTTTCCTGGGTAGCCACTGCTTCGGCGAGATCGTTGACACTCATCCCGGAGAGCACTGCCAGCGCGACCTTCGGGCCGACGCCGCTGACCTTGAGCAGGGTGCGGAAGGTTGTCCGTTCCGCTTCGCTGCCGAAGCCGTAAAGCAGTTGGGCGTCCTCCCGCACCACCAGATGCGTAAACAGCGCCACTTTGTCGCCGGTCTTGGGCAAGCCATAAAACGTCGACATCGGTACATCGATTTCGTAGCCCACGCCATTGGCATCCACCAGCACCTGCGGCGGATTTTTTTCCAGCAATACACCCGAAATGCGACCGATCATTTCACCAGCCTCCCACCCTTGACGCGATAGCCGCGCGTACTCATGGCGCCCAACTCGCCTCCATGTGCATGACAGATGGCGCAGGCAAGCGCATCGGCCGAATCCGGGCTGGGATGGCCCGGCAATTTCAAAAGGCGTTTTACCATTTCCTGCACCTGTTCCTTGTTGGCGTGCCCGTTGCCGACCACCGCCTGTTTGACTTGCAGCGCCGTATATTCCGCCACCGACAAGTCGTGCGCAACCGCGGCGCAAATCGCCGCGCCGCGCGCCTGCCCGAGCAACAGCGTCGACTGCGGGTTGACATTGACAAACACTTTTTCCACCGCGACCTGAGCGGGGGAAAACTGACGGATGACTTCCTGCACCGAGTTCAGGATATTCTTGAGTCGATCGGGCAATTCACCATCAGGCGATTTGATGCAGCCGCTGGTCACATAGACCAGATTGTTGCCGGTTTTTTCGATGACACCATAGCCGGTAATCCTCAGGCCGGGATCGATGCCGAGGATTCTCATTGCGGCGGCCTGGCAGGCTTGGCCACAGCGATGGCGTCACCCATGACAGCGGTCCTGTGCATCAGCCGGCAGTTTCATCCATGACCGCCGAGGTATAGACATCCTGCACATCGTCCAGGGACTCCAGCACGTCAAGCAATTTTTGCATCTTGACGGCGTCGTCACCGACCAGCATGGTTTCGTTCGAGGGCTTCATGGTGACCTCGCCGAATTCCGCCTTGAATCCGGCTTTTTCAAGCGCCGCCTTCACCGCCGTAAAATCGTAAGGCCCGGTAACGACCTCGAAAGAGCCGTCATCGTTGCTGATAACGTCTTCGGCGCCGGCTTCCAGCGCGGCCTCCATCAGCCTGTCCTCACTGGTGCCGGGCGCATACATCAGCTGCCCGCAGTGCTTGAACAGGAAAGCCACCGAACCGTCGGTGCCCATGTTGCCGCCGTATTTCGAAAAGGCATGGCGCACCTCGGCCACGGTGCGCACCCGGTTGTCGGTCATGCAATCGACAATGATTGCCGCCCCGCCGATGCCATAGCCCTCGTAACGAATTTCTTCGTAATTCACGCCTTCCAATTCGCCGGCGCCGCGCTTGATCGCGCGCTCGACCGTGTCCTTGGGCATATTGTTGTCGAAGGCCTTGTCCATCGCCAGACGCAGGCGTGGATTGGCGCCCGGGTCGGCGCCGCCCATGCGCGAGGCGACGGTAATTTCCTTGATCAGCCGCGTGAATACTTTGCCGCGCTTGGCGTCCTGGCGTCCCTTGCGATGCTGGATATTTGCCCACTTTGAATGTCCTGCCATGGTTACCTTTCCCGAAACCTTTCCTGCACACCGCACGCGGACCGGTCAGTTCTGTTCGCGAACAGCTTTTTGAAGTAATTTTGAAGTTGCGATGTTACCATTCACTTACTCCCATCTCCAAGGTAGCCTGAGCAAACCAAGGCCATGCCAGAACCCCTGCTGATCGCCAAATCCAGCGACGACTCGCTCACGGATATCGCCCTGCTTCCCAAGCTGGCGAATCGCCACGATCTGATCGCCGGTGCAACCGGAACGGGCCAGACCGTGTCTCTGCAGGTGTTGGCCGAGCAGTTTTCGCGCATCGACGTACCGGTATTCATGGCCGATGTGAAAGGCGGTCTCAGCGGCATTTCGCGGCCGGCCAAACCCAATATACGCGTCGATGAACGCCGGCAGCTCATCGCCACCTCACTCGTGGCCAGCCAGTACGAAAACATTATCGACCGTGAATCGGCGTTTGAAAAACTGCGCGGTCGCCGCGACGACGCGAATTCGGCGACACCTTCGCAGCAAAGCGGGTCGGTTGGCAGCATCTTCGGAAAAATTGGCGATATCCTGGGGGGCCCGGGCAGCGGGCGCGGGCGCGAGAGCATCGCCGAATCCGCCATGAAAAGCACCGCGCGCGATGGCCTCGGAAGCCGGGCGGCACATCATCCGCGGTGTACTGGGATCGATTCTGGGTGGACGAAAGTAGCGACAACTTATTTGCAATAGCCGGGAGACAACAATATGGCCAAACGAGAGCCGGGAGAACGCAGACGCGCGATCCTGCACACACTAGCTGAAATGCTGGAGCAGCCGAAGGGCGAAAAAATCACCACCGCACTCCTTGCCTCGAAGCTCGATGTATCGGAAGCTGCGCTTTATCGCCATTTCGCGAGCAAGGCGCAGATGTTCGAGGGTCTGATCGAATTCATCGAGGAGACGGTGTTCTCCCTGGTGAACAAGATCCAGACCGAAGAGGCCGACGGGCTCAAACAGGTCGAGGCCATCGTCGCCATGCTGCTCAATTTTGCGCAAAAAAATATCGGCATGACACGCGTGCTGATCGGCGATGCCCTGGTCAATGAAGACGAGCGGCTGCAGGCGCGCATGAACCAGCTGCACGACCGGCTCGAAGCCTCGCTGCGCCAAAGTGCGCGCCTGGCTGCGACCAATGGCGCCCTGCATGCATCGCTGGATCCCAACGCCTATTCCAATGCGATCATGGCCTTTATCGTCGGCCGCTGGCACCAGTTCGCCAAATCGGGCTTCAGACGTACGCCCACCGAGATGTGGGCCGCGCAGTGGCCGGTGTTCGCCGGCTGAGCGGTCGGTTGAATCGAATGGCGCGCGGATAATGTAATGCGGGTACTGCGCGAGCACCCGCACAAAATTCGGTAGCCCCGCGTTTTTCCATTTCCCGTATGTCAACGCCCAGACTCGAGACCGAGCGGTTGATACTTGCCTTGCCTGCCCCCGATCAAGCGGGTCAGGCGCAAGTTTTTTTCGAACGCAATCGCGGACACTTCGCCCCCTGGCGGCCTCCTGAGCCTGCCGGCATGTACACCGAAGCCTACTGGCAGGCGCAGATTCCGGTAATCGCCGACGGTTTTGCCCTGGGCCACAGCGCGCGATTCTGGATCTGGGAGAAAGCGGCGCCGACGCGACTGATCGGCACCGTCGGTTTCTCGCAGATCTTTCGCGGCCCTTTCTGTTCCTGTGTGCTGGGTTACCAGATCGACCAGGAATGCGAAGGTCAAGGCCTGATGAGCGAGGCATTGCGCACAGCCATTCGCTATATGTTCAGCACGCAGAAACTGCATCGCATCGCCGCCAATTACCGGCCGGCGAATCTGCGCAGCGGCCGCCTGCTGGCGCGATTGGGATTCCGCATCGAGGGTTATGCGCCGCAATACTTATTTATCGACGGCGCCTGGCGGGATCACATCCTGACTTCGCTGGTCAATGACACCTTCCGCCCCGAGTGGCTGCATTCAATCTGAAAATGTCGATGCCTCGGACCCCAGCATTGGCGCGGCCCCTGAGCCATGCATCGCTGGAAGGCGCGTCCAGATTGGCTCTCCAGCCAGTACCTTTTTGAAAATCGCTAGCCCAGGGTATCCACCCAGATGTTGCGCGCCCAGGTCATTGCGTACTGCGCCTCGAGCTCGTTAGCCGCACTGGATAGACCACCTGCGCCGGGAACGGTTTTCATGGTCTTATCTTTTTCGTCGTACTTGTGCACCGAGCTGACATGCACCACCTTTTCTGCCGACACAAAGCTGTAGCAGGTATTGGTCAGCGTAGGACTGGGATTCGGCTGCTCGCCGCTCAGCAAGGCCACGACCGCTGCCGCACAGGCTTTGCCGTGGGCATTGGCCATATGCCCCGATTTGGGCATGCCCGGCGCGATTTGCAGAGCATCGCCGAGCAGGTGCACACCCGGAACATTTTTCGCTTCGTAGGTCAGCCAGTTGACCTCGCACCAGCGCTTGTTCGCGGTGATAAATGGCGCGGCGATGCCGCCGGCCCGCATCGGCGGCAACACATTAAGCACATCTGCCCGAAAGTCGTCGAGCTCCATTTTCGCCGTCAGCGTACGCAGATCGACGTCGACAACCTTGGAATTGGGGCGGTATTCGATAATTCCGCCATACATCTCGGCAAAGGCTTTCTTGAACAGGCCCGGTTTGGAAATGATGTCTCCATTGGCGTCAAGTACGACCACCTTGGATTTCGGCTTGGCCTGCTTGAAGTAGCTGGCAACCTGGCAGGCTCGTTCATAGGGTCCCGGCGGGCAGCGGAATGGCGCTTCAGGAATCGAGATCGCAAACACCCCGCCATCGGCCATCGCCTCGAGCTGTTTGCGCAGGGCGAACGTTTGCGTCCCGGCTTTCCAGGCATGCAACACCCTGGCCTGCGCATTCGCGTTGTTCAATCCGGGCACCTGGTCGTACATGAAGTCGACGCCGGGCGACAGGATGACGCGATCGAAAGGAATTACCTCGCCGCCGGCGAGCCTTACCACTTTTCTGTCCATATCCACGGCGATAGCCTCGCCTTGCGAAACCTTGACGCCATGCTTGTTCCGCAACGCATCGTAGCTGACGGTGATGTCCTCCATCGTTCGCGAGCCACCCAGCACCAGGTTGGACAAGGGGCAGGATACAAAGGCCGCGTCGCGTTCGATCAGGGTGACCTCGATTTGCGGGCCCCACATCCTGATATATCTCGCCGCCGTGGCACCGCCATAGCCGCCGCCGACCACGACGACTTTGGGGCCGCCTTGACCAAGCATGGCACAACCTCCCAGCGAAGCCAGGGCCGCAGAGCCGCCGGCGACTGCAGAAGATTTCAGAAACATCCTGCGATTCATGCTCATGGCGATCTCCTCGATTTTTGGGGCAACAGGCAGCCGTTATTTCTTCTGCACCGAAAAATATTCGGCAAGCGCATTGATCTCGACATCGCTATAGCCCTTGGCGAGTTGCTGCATGACAGTGGCCTCGCGCCTGCCCTCCTTGAACAGCTTCATCTGGTTGACCAGGTACTCCTTGTTCATCCCTGCCAGGCCGGCGATCGCTCCGCCCACACTGACCCCATTGGTGCCGTGGCAGGCCGCACAATTGGCCGCCATGGAACGAATGCCTGCCGGGCTGAGGTTGGCGCTGGCAAAGGCCGGCGCAACGGGGGTTTGTGCTGACGCCAAGCCGCATATCACGCCCAGCAGGATGCCGGGTACCGTCATTGCCTTCTTCATGTCGCTCTCCTCTCTCCTTTATCGCCGAACCTTCGCTTCGCTTTATCCGCCATTCGCTAGCATAGCGCAGACCCTTCCCTTCAGTTGCCGGCAAAACGCCATGGCCCGCGGCACTGCGCTTTGGCGCAAAAAAAGGGCCTCAAAATCGAGGCCCTTATCTGTTTGCACTGCCACTCAGGTTTCCTGCGGCACCACTTCTTTTTCTTCACTGATATCGAGCTTCACCTTGTTATCGGCATCGACATCGATGGTGACCTTGCCGCCGCTCGCCAGGCGGCCGAACAGCAGTTCGTCTGCCAGCGCGCGGCGGATGGTGTCCTGGATCAGACGCGCCATCGGTCGCGCACCCATCAGCGGGTCAAAGCCGTTCTTGGCGAGATATTTCTTGAGCGCTTCGGTGTAGCTGACCTCGACTTTTTTCTCGGTCAGTTGCGCCTCAAGCTGCATCAGGAATTTATCGACCACGCGCAGGATGATCTGCTCGTCCAGTGCCGCAAACGAAATGGTCGCGTCCAGGCGATTGCGGAATTCCGGCGTGAACAGGCGCTTGATTTCGGCCATCTCGTCGCCCGCCTTCTTGTCATTGGTAAAGCCGATCGACGATTTCGACAGTTCGGACGCACCGGCATTGGTCGTCATCACGATCACGACATTGCGAAAATCCGCCTTGCGTCCGTTGTTGTCGGTCAGCGTGCCGTGATCCATGACCTGCAGCAGCACGTTGTAGATATCCGGATGCGCCTTCTCGATTTCATCCAGCAGCAATACGCTGTACGGGTGCTTGGTGATCGCCTCGGTCATCAGGCCGCCTTGGTCGAAACCCACATAACCGGGAGGCGCGCCGATCAGGCGCGACACCGCATGCCGTTCCATGTACTCGGACATGTCGAAACGGATCAGTTCCACCCCCAGGATAAACGCCAGCTGCTTGGCCACTTCCGTCTTGCCGACGCCGGTCGGCCCGGAAAACAGGAAGGAACCGATCGGCTTCGCCGGGTTGCCGAGACCGGAGCGCGCCATCTTGATAGCAGTGGCCAGGGCTTCGATCGCCTTGTCCTGACCGAACACCACCGATTTCAGGTCGCGGTCCAGCGTCTTCAGCGCATTGCGGTCGTCGCTGGAAACATTGCGCGCCGGGATCCGGGCAATCTTGGCGATGATTTCCTCGATCTCGGGCTTGCCGATGGTTTTTTTCTGCTTCGATTTCGGCGCGATCCGCTGCGCGGCACCGGCCTCGTCGATCACATCGATGGCCTTGTCGGGCAAATGACGGTCGTTGATGTACTTCGCCGACAGTTCGGCCGCCGTGGTGAGCGCAGTCGAGGTGTATTTGACGTTGTGATGCGTTTCGAAACGCGACTTCAGGCCCTTCAGAATTTCGATGGTCTCGGCAACCGACGGCTCGGTGACGTCGATCTTCTGGAAACGGCGCGACAGGGCATGGTCTTTCTCGAAAATGCTGCGATATTCGTTATAAGTGGTCGCACCGATGCATTTCAGCTGGCCGGATGACAAAGCCGGCTTAAGCAGATTGGAAGCATCCAAGGTGCCCCCCGAGGCCGAGCCGGCACCGATCAGCGTATGAATTTCGTCAATGAACAGGATTGCATTGGGGTTTTCCACCAGCTGCTTCAGCACCGCCTTGAGGCGCTGCTCGAAGTCGCCGCGATACTTGGTGCCTGCCAGCAGGGCGCCCATATCCAGTGAATACACCTGCGCCTTGGCCAGTATGTCCGGGACCTGTCCGTCAACGATACGCTTGGCCAAGCCTTCGGCGATGGCGGTCTTGCCGACACCGGCCTCGCCTACCAAGAGGGGATTGTTCTTGCGGCGCCGGCACAGGATCTGGATGACGCGTTCAACTTCGTGCTCGCGGCCGATCAGAGGATCGATCTTGCCGTCGATCGCCTGCTGGTTCAGATGCAGCGTAAAACTTTCAAGCGCCCCGCCGCTTTGCTCGCCTTCGGCGGCCTCAGCCTCGGTTTCCTCTTTTTTCTCTCCGGTCGGCGCGACTTTGGAGATTCCGTGAGAAATGAAATTGACCACATCCAGCCGCGACACGCCCTGCTGATGCAGAAAGTAGACGGCATGGGAATCTTTCTCGCCATAGATCGCCACCAGTACATTCGCACCGGTCACTTCCTTCTTGCCGGAAGACTGCACATGCAGGATGGCGCGCTGGATCACACGCTGGAAGCCCAGGGTCGGCTGGGTGTTGACGTCGCCGTCACCCGCCACAATGGGCGTGTGCTGCTCGATGAATTCGGCCAGCGCCTTCTTGAGTTCGTCGATCTTGGCGGCACAGGCCTTCAACACTTCCTGGGCGGACGGATTCTCGAGCAGAGCAAGCAGTAGATGCTCCACCGTGATGAACTCGTGGCGCTTCTGTCTTGCTTCTACAAACGCCATATGGAGGCTGACTTCGAGTTCCTGGGCAATCATGATTCACCTTTCACAAACGCGCGATTCGCGTTCAAATTCGATTGGATAAGCGCTTCTTTACCGCTTCGTTCAGTCATGAACGTTTACGATCCGGTCCTATATTTCTTCCATTCCGCAGCGCAATGGATGCTGGTGTTGCTTGGCGTAATCGCCGACCTGCTCCACTTTCATCAGCGCAACATCGCGCGGGAACACACCGCAAATGCCGCGCCCCTCCGTATGAACTTTGAGCATGATTTGCGTGGCACGTTCATGGGTATGTCCAAAAAACTGCTCCAGCACGTCAATGACGAATTCCATCGGCGTGTAATCGTCGTTGTACATCACCACCTGCCACATCGGCGGCGGCTTGGTCTGGTTCGGCTTCTCTTGAAGAGCGGTGTCGTTCTGTCCCGCTCCGGGGGTCGCTGGTTGCCTGGTTGCCATGCCTAAAATTTTTTCGCGCAAAACAAAGTCGCTTTCAGTGTAGCTAATAATATGGATAACCGCGCGCCGTTTTCAAGTGCAAAAAACGTGCAACTTCACCGATCATTTCAGGCCGTATTTGCGGAATTTGTATTGCCGCAACAATTGGAATGCAAAAAACCGGCCAAGCTATTGACTTTGCTGAATTTAGCCGGTAAAAGGCAAATTGGAGTTTGGCTTCATGGTTGACTGCATTTGCACTAGCGCGGTTGCGGGCCTTGACAGCAAAACGATTCCGGGCACTCCAACCCGATTTCTTTTAAGGATGCAACTGCAATGGCAACTGGCACAGTCAAATGGTTTAACGACGCTAAGGGTTACGGTTTTATCACCCCCGATGACGGCAGCGAAGATCTTTTCGCGCATTTCTCGGCAATTCAGATGAACGGTTTCAAAACCCTGAAAGAAGGTCAAAAAGTCGCTTTTGAAGTGACCCAAGGCCCCAAAGGCAAGCAAGCGTCGAACATCAACAACGCTTAAGTCGTAAACCGCACACCATTCGGAAACCCCTGAAGCGCAAGCTTCAGGGGTTTTTTAATTTCAAGGCGACTGGCCGCCGTCATCCTATGGCTCAACTTATCCTGTTCAACAAGCCCTTTGGCGTCATCAGCCAGTTCAGCCCTTCCGGCGACAAGCCGACGCTCAAGGACTGGATAAAACAGGCCAGCATTTATCCCGCGGGGCGCCTGGATACCGACAGCGAAGGACTACTGCTCCTGACCGACGACGGCGTCCTGCAAAAACGCATCGCCGATCCGCAGCACAAATTGCCCAAGACTTATTGGGCCGAAGTGGAAGGCGTCCCGACCGAGCCTGACCTGATTGCCTTTCAGCACGGTATTAACTTGGGCGATTTCATCACCTGCCCGGCAATGGTGCACCGCATGCCGTTGCCCGTCTCCCTATGGCCGCGGATTCCTCCGGTGAGGTTTCGCCATCACATTCCCACCAGCTGGCTTGAAATTATCCTGCGCGAGGGCAAAAACCGGCAGGTTCGCCGCATGACCGCGAAAATCGGCTTCCCGACTCTGCGCTTGTTGCGCGTCGCGATTGGCCCTTGGGTGCTGGGCGACCTGACGCCAGGTGAGTGGCGGGCTGTTGAGGCCAGCACCGCTTCGAATGACATAGATCAATTTTTTCAAGCGCAAGCTAAAAATAATAAAAATCATCGGGTTAGCCCGTAAACAGTACAGGGCGCACAGATTCCCAAAGCCTTGTCAACCGTCTATACTTCGACGCGTTATTTGCCCTGACAGGCGATAATCTGTCTGAAATGATTAACTAGGCTTGCTGTCCGTCCTACTCACTCAAAGGAAACATTCATGAAAACGTTGTCCACTGTTGTCGCTGCCCTGTTTGCAGCTGTTGCCCTGAACGCCGTCGCTCAAGCTCCCGCCGCTACCCCTGCCAAGCCCGCTGAACCGGCTAAAGCAGCTACCCCGGCCGCTCCGGCTGCCAAAGCAGAAGCCCCGAAGGTTGAAGCACCGAAAGCTGAAGTGAAAAAAGAAGCTTCCGCCGACAAAAAAGCAGTCAAGAAAACCTCCAAAAAGAAAGCCAAAAAAGCCGCTGAAGCAGCACCGGCCAAGTAATTAACTTGGCGCGCGGCCCAGTTCAGCGGGCCGTTAGATTTCCAAGGGGCAGAACGCAAGTTCTGCCCTTTTGTTTTGGCGATTGCACCGCCATGCGGCACGGATTCTTTCCGCCAGTCGGAACAAAAACCCCCGCAAAGTGAACCTCTCAAGCGCAGTTTTCTATGTAATCGGTTCACAAAACAGGATTTCCCCTCTATAATCACGCGCGTTGTTCAGACACCGGACGGGTTCATCTGCCCGGAAAAAGTAACGACGCTCACCCACTCACTCAAAGGATTTTTTCATGAAGAAGCTGTCCGCTATTGTTGCTGCCCTGTTCGCCGCTGTTGCTTTCAACGCTGTTGCTCAAGCCCCGGCCGCCGCCGCCAAAGCTGAAGCCCCGAAAGCTGAAGCCAAGAAAGAAGAAAAGAAAGAAGTAAAGGCAGAGAAGAAAGAAGCCAAGGCAGAAAAGAAAGAAGAGAAAAAAGAAGAAAAGAAAGCTGAAGCCCCCGCAAAGAAGTAATTAGCGCAGGCTCAGCTGGCAACAGCGAGCCGTCAGCTTCGTAAAAGGCGGAACTCCGGTTCCGCCTTTTTGTTTTGTGTTCCGCCCCCATAATCACGATATGAATTCCAACCGCGTCGTCGTCGGCCTGTCCGGCGGAGTAGATTCCGCCGTTTCCGCCTTGCTGCTGAAACAGCAGGGCCATGAGGTTATCGGCCTGTTCATGAAAAACTGGGAAGACGATGACGATGATGAATACTGCTCAACGCGCCAGGACTTTATCGATGCCGCCGCCGCGGCCGATGTGATCGGCATTGATTTTGAAGCGGTAAACTTCGCGGCCCAATACAAGGACCGGGTATTCGCGGAATTTCTGCGCGAGTACTCGGCAGGCCGTACGCCGAATCCGGACGTATTGTGCAATGCCGAAATCAAATTCAAGGCTTTTCTGGATCACGCGATCAAGCTTGGCGCCGGCAAGATCGCCACCGGCCACTATGCGCGCGTGCGCGAAACGAATGGCCGCGTGGAGCTGCTCAAGGGCCTGGATCCGGGCAAGGATCAGAGTTATTTTCTGCACCGCCTTACGCAGGCGCAACTGGGCAGAGCCATGTTCCCGGTCGGCCATCTGCTGAAATCGCAGGTCCGTGAAATCGCCCGGCAAGCCGGTCTGCCCAATCACGCCAAGAAAGATTCAACCGGCATCTGCTTCATCGGCGAGCGGCCGTTTCGCGAGTTTCTGGAGCGCTATCTGCCACGCAAGCCGGGCGCCATGGTGACTGCCGACGGCAGGTACATCGGCGAACACCAGGGCCTGATGTATTACACCATCGGACAACGCCAGGGCCTGGGTATCGGCGGCCGGCGCGACCGCGACGGCACGCCCTGGTTCGTCGCCGACAAGAATCTCGCGCGCAATGAATTGATCGTGGTGCAGGGCCATGACGATGCGCAACTATTGAACCGGCGTTTACACGCGGATGATGCCTCCTGGATTGCGGGAGCCGCCCCGGATGCGGAGACGCCCGATTACGGCGCCAAAACCCGTTACCGTCAGTCTGATGCCGCCTGCTCGCTAACGGCCGATAGGGATCAGTCCTTCGATCTGGACTTTGCCGAGGCGCAATGGGCGGTCACGCCCGGGCAGTCTGCGGTGCTGTACCGGGGCGAGATCTGCCTGGGCGGCGGCATCATCTCGGCGCGGCTGTAATCGGATCGCCGAAGTCTTGCGCCGGCTGGCGCGATGCAAAAAATCAGGCCGGCGGCTTGGTATCGGCGAACGAGGGTCGCGCTTCCAGGCGTTCGATCCACGCCTTCAGGTTCGGATAGGTCTCGCGCCAGGTGAATTCGGGAAGCCGGAACTCGAGCCACAGCAGGGCACAGGCCAGGGCGATATCGCCCAGCGACACCGACAAACCATGGCAATGATCGCGATCGCCCAACTCGCGCGCCGCGGTGGCGATGCCGCTTTCCACTTTCGCGGTCTGGCGGGCGATCCAGTCGCGGCCCTGCTGTGCATCCGGCCGCTGGCGTTCTAGGCGAATCAGGATGCCGGCATCGGCAATACCGTCGCCCAGCGCTTCCCAGCGTTTTACCAGGGCGCGTTCGCGCCCGCCCTCGGGGATCAGCCGCGATACCGGTGTGACGCCGTCGAGAAACTCGGCGATCACGCGCGAATCGTAAAGCGAGATGCCGTCATCGAGCAGCAGCACCGGCACCTTGGTGAGCGGATTGTAGAGGCCCACCTTGGTGTCGGCCGCCCAAACGTTTTCCTCGACAAATTCGACGTCGATGCGCTTTTCCGCCATCACGACAAAAATTTTGCGCGCGTAGGGGCTGGTGCGGGAGGCGACAAGTTTCATGGTATTTCCGGTGCGGGTCAGAGGTAATTCACGCGTATTTTCGCGTTTGTTCGTTTGTTTCGAGAGGGCGAATTATAGCATCCGGGTCTCAACCGCCTATGCCTCAATCGCAGTAGTGCGAGGGACAAAAAAGTCTGCATGATAAAATCCAGCCTCCTTACCGGACGCTATTTTCCATATTCCTCCTATGCATGCACTCTCCCCCGTGACCGCCCTAAGCCCGCTCGATGGCCGCTACGAGAAAAAGGTCGCGGCATTGCGCGATACTTTCAGCGAGTACGCGCTCATCAAGTTTCGCATTCATGTTGAAGTGGAATGGCTGATCGCGTTGTCGCTCGAACCCGCCATCAAGGAATGCACTGCCCTGTCCGCGGCGACGATCACCGCCCTGCGCGCACGCGTGACTGCGTTCGCACCGGCCGATGCGGAGCGCGTCAAGGCGATCGAGGCGACCACCAATCACGACGTCAAGGCGGTCGAATACTGGCTGCGCGAAACCTTTGCCGGCCTGCCCGAAGTGGAACGCATCAAGACCTTCATTCACTTCGCCTGCACCTCGGAGGACATCAACAATATTGCGCACGCCCTGATGGTGGGGACGGCGCGCGAACAGGTGCTGCTGCCCGCCTTGCAGGGCCTCGACGCAAAGCTGACGGCACTGGCGCACGCGCATGCCGCGCTGCCGATGCTGGCCCATACCCACGGCCAGCCGGCGACGCCGACGACCTTGGGCAAGGAGGTGGCCAACGTAGCCTATCGCCTCAAGCGCGCGCAAAAAAACATCGAGGCGGTCGAGATGTTGGCAAAGATCAATGGCGCGGTGGGTAATTACAACGCCCATCTGTCTGCCTATCCGAACTTCGATTGGCCGGCATTCGGCAAAAAATTTGTCGAATGCCTGGGCCTCACGTTCAATCCCTACACCATCCAGATCGAGCCGCACGATTACCTCGCCGAATTGTTCGATGCGATGGCGCGCGCCAATACCATCCTGATCGACCTCGACCGCGATATCTGGGGCTATATCTCGCTCGGTTACTTCAAGCAGCGCGTCAAGGCCGGCGAGATTGGTTCCTCGACCATGCCGCACAAGGTGAACCCGATCGATTTCGAAAACTCCGAGGGCAACTTGGGCCTCGCCAATGCCTTGCTGCGCCATCTGGCCGAGAAGCTGCCGATCTCGCGCATGCAGCGCGACCTGACCGATTCCACGGTACTGCGCAATATGGGCGTGGCCTTCGGCTATTCGCTGCTGGCCTATGAATCGCTGGCGCGCGGCCTCGACAAACTGGAAGTCAATCCAGCACGCCTCGCCGAAGATCTCGACGCCAACTGGGATGTGCTCGCCGAGCCGATCCAGACGGTGATGCGCAAATACAATATCGCCGACGCCTACGAGCAACTGAAGGACCTGACGCGCGGCAAAGGCGGCCTCAGCCGGGAAGCGATGCAGGCGTTCGTGAAAACGCTGCCGATTTCGGACGCCGACAAAAAGACCCTGATGGAAATGACGCCGGCGAACTACGTCGGCGCGGCGACCAAGCTCGCGCAGGACTGCTGAACAATCCAAAATTAGAAAACGCAGAACGCCATTTGGCGCGGCTTTCGGGGCATTTTTGCCCCAAACACCGCGCCAGTGCTGGGGTTTGATTTTTTGTGTCCTTTTGTGCCCTTTTGCGCCCGATGTCCCGGACAGCTTATACGTCGAACTGAATGCCCTGCGCCAGCGGCAGCGCGTTCGAATAATTGATCGTATTGGTGGTACGCCGCATATAGGCCTTCCAGCTGTCGGAGCCGGATTCGCGGCCGCCACCGGTTTCTTTCTCGCCACCGAAGGCGCCGCCGATCTCGGCGCCCGAGGGTCCGATGTTGACATTGGCGATGCCGCAATCGCTGCCGGCAGCCGACATGAAACGCTCGGCTTCACGCACGTCATTGGTGAAGATCGACGAAGACAAGCCCTGCGGCACCGCGTTCTGCAAGGCGATGGCGGCATCGAAATCCTCGTATTTCATGACGTACAGAATCGGCGCGAAGGTTTCATGCCGCACAATCTCCGTCTGCGCCGGCATCGCCACCATTGCCGGGCGCACATAGCGGGCATCCGGGAATTCCGCGGCAAGCATGCGCTCGCCGCCGAACACCTTGCCGCCGTCGCGGCGCGCCTGCTCGAGCGCCGCCTGCATGCCGGCGAATGCCGCGTCATCGATCAGCGGCCCCACCAGGGTGCCGGCGACGAGCGGATCGCCGATGCGCACCGAGGCATAAGCCTGCTGCACACGCGGTATCAGCGCCTCGTAAACCGCGCGATGCACAATCAGACGGCGCAATGAAGTACAGCGCTGACCGGCAGTGCCGACTGCCGAAAATACAATGGCGCGCAGCGCCAGGTCGAGATCCGCGGTGGCGCTGACGATCATCGCATTGTTGCCGCCCAGTTCGAGAATGGTGCGGGCGAAGCGCGTCGCCGCGCGCGCGGCCACTGCGCGGCCCATACGCGTCGAACCCGTCGCCGAAATCAGCGGCACGCGCGCATCGCCGACCAGGGCATCGCCCACTTCGGCGCGGCCGATCAGCACCTGGGAAAGCCCGGCGGGCGCCGTACCGCCTTGAATCACGAATTTTTTCAGCGCGCGTTCAAACAGCGCTTGCGTTGCCAGTGCGCACAGCGGCGTTTTTTCCGAAGGCTTCCACACCACCGCATTGCCGCACACCAGGGCCAATGCGGCGTTCCACGCCCACACCGCCACCGGGAAATTGAAGGCGCTGATCACGCCGGTCACGCCCAGCGGCTGCCATTGCTCCATCATGCGATGGCCCGGCCGCTCCGAGGCAATGGTCAGCCCGTACAATTGGCGCGAAAGGCCGACCGCGAAATCGCAGATATCGATCATCTCCTGCACTTCGCCGAGTCCTTCCTGCACGATCTTGCCGGCCTCAATGGTCACCAGGCGGCCCAGCGCCTCCTTGTTGGCGCGCAACTCTTCGCCGAACAGGCGCAGCAGCTCGCCGCGCTTCGGCGCCGGCATGTCGCGCCAGACCTGGAAGGCGTGCTGCGCGGCGCCGATCGCGGCAGCCACTTCCGCCGGTTGATGGGCGCGCAAGACGGCAAGGGTTGCGCCGTCGATCGGCGAGCGTGACGCGATATCGGTGCCGCTGTGGGCGCGCAGGTCGACGCCGAGGGAGGCGAGCAGGGACGAAATCTGGTTCATAGGTCTTGTTCCTGAATGATGGTGGCGCGATCGTGTCGCAGGCACCATGCTGATTGGGTTGGCCGTACGCATCGACAGGCTGATGGCACGTCGTTTGCTCGAATCGTTTTGCGACTCGCTCCTGCAAACAAATTATATGATGCGGGAAGCACTATCCATCATCTTCATCGACGAGGCCTGCCCATGCGATTGCCGACCGATCATCCGCTGCGATATGTGCTGAACAACGAGGTGCATGCCCGCCCCCCCAAGGAAATCGTCGCCCCCGAGCAGATTTCCTATTTCGCGCTGATGTATGGCGCCGACGTGCCAAGCAGGGCCAAGGCCGATCTGGCGCGCCTCTGCGAAATAACCGGGGTACAGCCGCCGCCGGCTGAATCCAGCCACTTCCATGCGCAGATGGGCACCATCGAATTGAAGTGGGAACTGCACACCGAATTCGTCAGCTACACCTTCTCGCGGCGGACGCCGTTTGACGCGCCCTTCAGCAAGCCAACCATGCAGCAGATTCCCGAACAGTGGCTGGAAAGCGTCGGCGGTCAGCTGCTGGTCGGCGTGCACCTCGCGGTGCGCGAGGACAGTTTTCGGGTACCCGATCTGCGCGAAATCGTGCCGCAGTTTTCGGGCAATCATCTGGTCGGCGCCAAGGTGGGTGGCGGCAATGCCATCGTCCTCACCGATTTCCGCATTCACGAGGACGGCTTCAGCCGCATGCTGCTGATGGACACCGGCATGGGCAAGCGCCAGGGCGGCCGCCTGGCGCAGCGCCTGCTGGAACTGGAAACCTATCGCATGGCCTCACTGCTGGCGCTGCCGGTGGCGCGCGAAATCGCCGGAACGGTGACCGCGGCCGAGGCCGACCTGGCCTCGATGACCACGGCGCTCTCGCATATCGCAACAGCGGATGAGCCGGCCCTGCTGAAGCGAATCACCGCGCTCGCGGCCAATGTGGAAAATCAGCTGGCCACCACCAACTTCCGCTTTGGTGCCGCGCGCGCCTATTACTCGCTGGTCAAGCGGCGCATTGCCGAATTGCGCGAAGAGCGCCTCGAAGGCGTGCAGACCATCGACGAGTTTCTCGAGCGGCGCCTGGCGCCGGCGATGAACACCTGCGAGTCCGCCGCGCAACGCCTGTTCAATTTGTCCGAACGCATTGCCCGTACCAGCGCCCTGCTGCGCAGCCGCGTCGACATCGAGCGCGAACAGCAGAATCAGGCGCTGCTGGCCTCGATGGATCGTCGCGCCCGGTTGCAGCTGCGCCTGCAGCAAACCGTCGAGGGTCTGTCGGTAGCCGCCATCACCTATTATGTGACTGGCCTGGTCGGCTATGCGGCCAAGGGGCTGCATGCACTGGGCGTGCCGGTGAATGCCGAGATCGCCGTGGCCGTCGCCATCCCCATTGTCGCCGCCAGCGTCTGGTACGGCATGCAGCGCTGGCGCAAAAAACTGGCGATATCGGATTAACCCGGCATCAACCCGGTTTCAGGCCGATTCAAACGCCTGCGGATTGACGCGCTCCAGATTGGCAGCGATCTTGTTCAGCGCATTCAGATAGGCCTTCGCCGAAGCGACGACGATATCGGTATCCGCGCCGACGCCGTTGACGATGCGCCCGGCTTTGGACAGCCGCACCGTGACCTCACCCTGCGAATCGGTGCCCTCGGTGACGTTGTTCACCGAATACAACAGCAACTCCGCGCCGGAATGGACCACGCTTTCCAGCGCCTTGAAGGTGGCATCGACCGGACCGGCGCCCTTGCCCTCGCATTTCACTTCACGGCCGCCGTCGGCAATCACCAGTTTCGCATAGGGCTGCTCGCCGGTTTTGGTATGCGCCGTCATCGACAGCAGGCGATACTGTTCCACCTCGGGCGTCACCGCTTCATCCGACACCAGGGCATGCAGATCCTCGTCGAAAATTTCGTGCTTCTTGTCGGCCAGCTCCTTGAATTTCTTGAATGCGGCATTCAGCGCGGTCTCGCTTTCCAGCGTGATGCCCAGTTCACTCAGGCGGCTCTTGAACGCATTGCGGCCGGACAGCTTGCCCAGCGTCAGGCGATTGGCGTTCCAGCCCACATCCTGGGCGCGCATGATTTCGTAAGTTTCGCGATGCTTCAGCACGCCGTCCTGGTGAATGCCCGACTCATGCGCAAAGGCGTTGGCGCCGACAATGGCCTTATTGGGCTGCACCGGATAGCCGGTGATGGTCGAGACCAGGCGCGACGCGGCCACGATTTGCGTGGCATCGATACGCGTCTCGACGCTGAAAATATCCTTGCGGGTGCGTACCGCCATGACGATTTCTTCCAGCGCCGCATTGCCGGCACGCTCGCCCAGACCATTGATGGTGCATTCCACCTGGCGCGCGCCGGCTTGCACCGCCGCCAGCGAATTGGCGACCGCCATGCCCAGATCGTTATGGCAGTGGGTTGACCAGACCGCCTTGTCGGCATTCGGCACACGCGTCAGCAATTGGCGAAAACGCTCGCCCAGCGCCTCGGGGCTGCTGTAGCCGACGGTGTCGGGAACATTGACGGTGCGCGCGCCGGCCTTGATCACCGCCTCGAACACGCGGCACAGGAAATCCATATCCGAACGCACGGCATCCTCGGCGGAAAATTCGACGTCGTCCGTCAGGGTGCGCGCGAATTTGACCGCATCGACGGCGGCCACGATCACCTGCTCCGGGGTCATGCGCAGCTTGTGCTGCATATGGATCGACGAGGTGGCGATGAAGGTATGAATGCGGCCCTGGGCGGCGGGCTTGATGGCATCGCCGGCCTTCTGGATATCGCCAGCCTGGGCGCGCGCCAGCGAGCACACCCGGGAATCGCGCACCGCGGAGGCCACCGCATGGATGGCTTCAAAATCGCCCTGGCTGGCGGCGGCGAAACCGGCTTCAATCACATCGACGCGCATTTTTTCCAGCTGCTTGCCGATGCGGACTTTTTCTTCCTTGGTCATCGACGCGCCGGGACTCTGCTCGCCATCGCGCATCGTGGTATCAAAAATAATCAGCTTATCCATCGCATTCTCCAGACAAATTCAAATAGGGGCGCGTATCGGTATACGGCTATCGTGTTCTCTGTTGAGGAGAACACCGGGCAAATTCGGAATGGGGGGAAGTTATATGCGCGCGAATGCACGCAGCAGAAGCTGCGCGCCTGCCGGCAGCAGGGCGGCTTCGGTATTGCAGGTCGTCAGGAGGGGGCTGTAGCGCTCAAACTTCATTCGCAAACTATAACGCGCGAACCCGAACCGTGCAAGCCTCAGGGCCCGGGATCGGCGGGCGGCGTGGACGATGCGGCCGGTGGAAAGGGCTTCGGCTTCCTGGCCAGCTCATAGATGGCCATCACATAGCCGGACAGGGCATAACAGACGAACAAGCCCCACAATACCTTCGAGGGATCGATGGTCACCGTCAGATAAGCGACGAAGATCGCCGGGACTACCCAGAACGGCACGCTGCCGCGCAGGTCGATGTCCTTGCCGCTGTAAAAGCGGATATTCGTCACCATCGTAATGCCGGCGAACACGGTTACCGCCCAGGCCAGCCAATCCACATCGCCGCCGCGCACCTGGTAATCGTTCAGCACCCAGATCATGCCGGTGACCAGTGCAGCGGCAGCAGGGCTGGGAATGCCCTGAAAATATTTTTTGTCGACCACGCCGATATTGGTATTGAAGCGTGCCAGTCGGAGCGCCGCACCCGCCACATAAATGAAGGCCGCCGCCCAGCCGAGCTTACCCATGGGCTTCAGGGCCCACTCGTACATGATCAGCGCCGGCGCGGCACCGAAAGACACCATATCCGACAGGCTGTCGAACTGGGCGCCGAAATCGCTTTGCGTATGCGTGAGCCGCGCGACGCGGCCATCGAGTCCATCCAGCACACCGGCCAGGAAGATGAAAACGCAGGCGGTTTCAAACTTGCCGTTCATGCCCTGCACGATGGCGTAAAAACCGGCGAACAGGGCCGCCGCCGTAAACAGGTTCGGCAGGATATAAATGCCCTTGCGGCGACGCTCGCGGTCGAGCAATCCTTTTTTGCGTGGTGCTGGACTGGACATATTCAGTACCTGTCAGTGACGATTGTCGTGCGGCCGCGCGCATTCGCCGAACCTGCCTTGGCGCGCGCGACGCGCATCGGGAGAAAGCGTTTTTGCATGCAGCCATTGTAACGGATGGCTGTGAACGAGGGCGAAACGCCCACATCGGCAGAAAGTGAAATTCCAGCATTGGCGCGGTGTTTGAGGCAAAAAAGCTCCAAACACCGCGCCAATGCTGGAGTTTGTCTTTTTATGCTGTTGTCGCCGATAGCCGCTTTCGATGTGCAGTCGTTGCTCAACGCGTACTGGCAGGCGCTCTGTTCGCCATTGTCTCGCCCAGGCGGATGCCGCGTGCCGGC
>DASWEY010000080.1:0-3684 GCA_036394575.1 Usitatibacteraceae bacterium
TTACACCCACAAGCGCAGCGGCACCCTGTGGGAAGGCCGCTACCGCGCCACCGTGGTCGACAGCGAGCAGTACATGCTCAGTGTGATGCGCTATATCGAGCTCAATCCGGTGCGTGCCGGGATGGTGGCGCATCCCCGCGACTATCCCTGGTCCAGCCATCGGCATTACGCCTATGGCGAGAGCGGGCCGAACCTGAACTGGCTGATTGCGCCCGACCAATACCAGAACATTGGGCGTACGGACGAGGCGCGGCGGCAGGGCTATCGGGATTTATTCAAGGCCTCAATCGACGAAGATGATCTGGCGGCGATCCGCGATTCGGTGCACAAGGGCTGGGCGCTGGGGGATGATCGCTTCAAGGCGATGATTGAGAAGCTCGGCGAGCGGCGGGCAGGGCCGGCGGTGAGGGGGCGGCCGCGGAAGGAAACGCAGTAAGCGCAGAGGGATGAATTCATTCTGACTTGGTGTCGCCAAGCGCAACGAAAATTGGGCCCCGGACCGGAATTGAAAATGAGCCGGGGAGACATCGCCTCGTCGCCGACCATTGTCACGTATGGGGTCGCCAGTTTTTGTAGAACGCCATTTGGCGCGCCCTTCCAGCTAAAAATGCTTCGAAAGGCGCGCCAGTGCTAGGGTTTGCTAACCTTCAGCTCTCCGCCCGACCCACAAACCGCGCAATCTTCTCCGCGATCGTTTCCTTGTTGTAGGGCTTGGTGATGCGACCGCCTTATTCGCTCTTGCCGCCTTTCGGTAACAACGATTCCAGTGCCGGCAGTTTCTTGCGCAACTCCTCGGTCGCCGCGCGCGCATCGTCGGAATTGTTGATCACCACCGGCGTAATCAGGATCACCAGTTCGGTGCGCCGCATGCTGTAAGTTTGTGTGCCGAACAAGGCGCCGATAAACGGGATCTTGGATAGCAGTGGTACGCCTTGCGAGCCCGACGTCTTGGTGTTCTGGATAAGCCCGCCCAGCACCATGGTTTCACCGGATGCGACATTGACGACCGTGGTCGCCTTGCGCGTATCGATCGGCGGGTTGCCGCCGGACGAGACCCCCACGCTACTGACTTCCTGATTTACTTCCAGCGTCACGCGGCCGCCGGCATTGATGCGCGGAGTCACGTTCAGAATCACGCCGGTGTCGAGATACTGCTTGGTGGTGATGGTATTGCCGCCGACGGCGGTCGTTTCGCCGGTATCGATGGAAATCTTGGTGCCGACATTGATGGTGCCCTTTTCGTTGTCCAGCACCATCAGATTCGGGGTTGACAGCACTTGGGAACGGCCGTCCTGCCCCAGTGCCTGCAGCACACTGCGGATATCGCCGCCCAGCACATTGATCAGTTGCAGGCCGGGCGTGGCCGCTACCAGTGCGGCGCGCGGATCGGCGCCGCCGGTGCCGGGCACCGCTGGCAGCACGCTGGGGAAGGGGCCGGTGCTGGAATTGCGCAGGGTGCCTACGGTGCCGTTGCGCGCATTGATGAACCATTCGAGGCCGAACTTGAGATCGTCGGTCAACGTGACCTCGGCGATCAGCACTTCAACCTTTACCTGCCGCCGCGGCACGTCGAGCTGCCGGAGCGCGCCACGGATGGTTTCGTAATCCGAGGGCGAGGCCAGGATCAGCAGGGCGTTATTGTCGTTGTCGGCGATGATGCGCGTATTTTGCGAGACGCTTATGCCGCTGCCCTGAAAGGCGACCGAGGCCAGCGCCTGCAGCGGGGACTGCGCTGCGGTTGTTTGCATCGGCGGTGTTGATGGCGCCGGCGTTCCCGTTGTCTGTCCCGTCGATGCGCTGGAGATCTGCGCCGGGCGCTGTCCGGGCGCCAGCACCGGGTTGCCACCGCCGCCACCACGATTGCCGTAAATATCGCTCAGCAGTTGCGCCAATTTTTCCGCCTTGCCGTGCTGCACCGGATAGACATTGAGGCGCAGCCCACCGGCGACGCCGCCGGATTTGTCGAGGCGTTCGATCCATTTGCGCGCTTCTTCGAGATAACGCGGCTGGGTGGTGACGACCAGCAGCCCGTTCATGCGCTCGATGGGGATGATGCGTACGATGCCGGCCAGCGGACTGCTGCCCTGCGCACTGTTGCCGAACAGGCGATCCAGGTCGCCGCTCAGGGCCTTCACATCGGTCTGCATGGGGAACAGGCCGACCGAGTAGCCCAACAGGAAATCGACATCGAACAGATCAACTATCTCGAGCAGATGACGCAGCTCGCTCTGGGTGCCGTTCATGATGATGAGGTTGCGCGGCTCATCGATGCGCACCGAGGTCTGCGGGTCGGAGGCATAAGGTTCGAGGATGCGTTGCATGTCCTTTGCGCCCACGAACTTCAACTGCACCATCTGCACCGAAAAGCCGTTGGGCAGCGGGTTGGTGCCGGCCAGCTGCGGCGTGATGGCGCCGCGCGTGCCGATAGTGGCCGGCATGATTTTATAAATGCCGTCCTCACGCAGCATGATCTGGCCGTTCTGGCGCAGCAGCATTTCCAGCAGCGGGATCAGGTCCTTGCGCGGCACCGGCCGCGAGGTGCGAATCGTTGCCGTGCCGGTAGTTTGCGGATGAATGGTGAAGGTTTCGTGCAAGTAATCGCCCATGATCGATTGCACCAGCGAGCGGATGTCCTGCGCTTCGAAATTGAGGTTGAAGGTTTCTTCGGCTGCGGCTGCCGGTGCCGGTGGCGGTGTCGAAGGCTTCACGAACATGCCGGTGCCCGGGAAAATTCTGGTGTTGTCGGCGCTGCCCGGCGTCAGCGCGGCCCCGGCGGGCGCCGCCGGTGCTGTACCTGGTGGGACGGGGGCCTCGGCAGTTTGCGCCGGCGCTGCCGATGCGCTATCCACTCTGTCTGCTTCCTGGCCTGTCTGCGCGGGCTTGACGGACTTGCCGGCGCATCCGGCCAAGGCCACCGTCAGTAGAAGCGCGAGCATTTGCGTGCCGCTGCCTGCGGCTCGCTTCCCGATGGGTATTGCTCTTGGAATTTTTATCATTGGTCGATTATCTTGGGGCAATTTTATTTGGCAAGCAAAGAGCGGTTATTGCGCCGGGGACACGTTCGGAAAGCGACGACGGCGGGCTGACTGGGCGCTTGAATCGCCCGCCTGCGGGGTTGAAGGCAATGCTCCGGCGACCGGCGAAACCGTTTGAACACCGTCCGCAGCCGGCGCATTCGGGCTGGGCAGGGGAACGGGCAAGGGGGGCGCAATCCACGGCGCGGGATTGGCTGTGGCCGACACTGTCGCTATCGGGGCAGGGGGTGAGCCCAGTGTGAGAGATGGCCCGGAAGAGGGGCTGGAGGCACCGGACGCGACCGGTACATTACCACCACCGACAACGGCGGTCCCGGCATTGGTCGGCGCGGCCGCAAGTTGCGGGGACGCCGCCGTGTTTAACGTCAGTTCTTCGGTTTCGTCGCCCTGGCGCAGCACTACGCGGGTGGCGCCGATGCTGTCGACCTTGATGCCGCTGCCGAAACCGACCTCCGCGCCTTTCACGGCGCGCAGCGACTTGCCGGAAGTTTTATCCACCAGAAAAGCCATCGACATATTGCTGTTCACCGACGTGCCGGTAAGGCGATATTGTCCCTTGCGCATGGCTGCGACCGGGGCCGTATTGGCGGGTGGTGAAGGGCGCCGTGTCGGCACAAACAACGGACGCTCGACGGTCTCGCGAAAGGTT
>DASWEY010000081.1:0-17921 GCA_036394575.1 Usitatibacteraceae bacterium
GTTTCTTGACAATAAAGCTGTGGCATAGTTTGCCGAGAATCCTTTCAGGAGCACGCCTCGTGTCCTCGCCATACCCACATCTGCTCGCCCCCCTCGACCTCGGTTTCACCACCCTGAAAAACCGCGTGCTGATGGGCTCGATGCACACCGGCCTCGAGGACAAGGCCAGGGAGTTTCCCAAGCTTGCTGCCTACTTTGCCGAGCGCGCGCGGGGCGGTGTGGCACTGATGGTCACCGGCGGCTTTGCGCCGAATGTCGAAGGCTGGCTGACGCCTTTCGGCTCGCGCCTCGCCTCCTCGGGCGCGGCGAAAAGCCATCGCCTCATCACTGATGCGGTGCACGCCGAGGGCGGCAAGATCGCACTGCAGATTCTGCATGCCGGACGCTACGGCTACAGCCCGTTCTCGGTGGCGCCCTCGCGCATCAAATCGCCGATCACGCCATTCACGCCGCGCGAGTTGTCGGTGCGCGGCATCGAGCGCCAGATCAAATGTTTTGTGCGCGCCGGCAGGCTGGCGCGCGAGGCCGGCTATGACGGCGTCGAGGTGATGGGCTCGGAAGGCTATTTCATCAACGAGTTCCTGGCCGCGCATACCAATCAGCGCAGCGACGAATGGGGCGGCAGTTACGAAAACCGCATGCGCCTGCCGGTGGAAATTGTCCGGCGCATGCGTGAGGCCGTGGGGCGCGACTTCATCATCATCTATCGCCTGTCGATGCTCGACCTGATCCCCGGCGGACAAAGCTGGGACGAAGTGGTGATGCTCGCCAAGGCGATCGAAAAAGCCGGCGCGACCCTGATCAACACCGGCATCGGCTGGCATGAGGCGCGTGTGCCAACCATTGCAACCTCGGTGCCGCGCGGCGCCTTCGCCTGGGTGACCAAAAAATTGAAAGGCGAAGTCGGCATTCCCTTGATCACTACCAATCGTATCAACGCGCCCGATGTCGGCGAGCAGATCATCGCCGACGGCTGCGCCGATATGGTGTCGATGGCGCGCCCGCTGCTGGCCGATTCGCAGTTCGTGCTCAAGGCTGCCCAGGGACGCGCCGATGAAATCAACACCTGCATCGGCTGCAACCAGGCCTGCCTCGATCATGTGTTCCAGCAACAGCTCGCGTCCTGTCTGGTCAATCCGCGCGCCTGCCATGAGACCGAACTGAACTATCTGCCGGCAAGCAACAAAAAACGCATCGCCGTGGTCGGCGCCGGCCCGGCCGGATTGGCCGCCGCGACCGTATTGGCCGAACGCGGTCACGAGGTTGATCTCTTCGACTCCGCAAAAGAAATCGGCGGCCAGTTCAATATGGCCAAGCAGATTCCCGGCAAGGAAGAGTTTTACGAAACCCTGCGCTATTTCCGTCGCCGTATCGAGCTGACGGGCGTGCGCCTGCATCTCGGTGCGCGCGTGTCGGCCGCCGAGCTGAAAGGCTTTGATGAAGTCGTGCTCGCCACCGGTGTGTCGCCGCGCGACCCGAAAATCCCGGGGCAGGATGGGCCCAATGTGCTGTCCTATATCGATGTGCTGCTGCACAAGAAACCGGTGGGCAAGCGCGTTGCGGTGATCGGCGCCGGCGGCATCGGCTTCGACGTCTCGGAATTTCTGGTCGAGGAACCGGGTCATTCGCCGACCATGGACCTGGCGATGTGGCAAAAAGAATGGGGCGTGGGCGATCCCTCCGTTGCGCGCGGCGGCGTCATCAAACCCGAAGTCACGCCCCCTGCGCGGCAAGTCTATTTGCTGCAACGCAAGGCCACGCAACCCGGCAAGGGGCTGGGCAAAACCACCGGCTGGATTCATCGCGCTTCGCTGAAAAAGAAAAAAGTCGAGATGCTGGCTGGCGCCAATTACGAAGGCATCGATGCGCGTGGCCTGCACATCAGCTTCGGCGAAAAACGCGAGAACCCGACCCTCCTCGAGGTCGATACCATCGTGTTGTGCGCGGGGCAGGAGCCGCTGCGGGAATTGGTCGAGCCCTTGAAGGCCGCTGGTATCGCGGAAGCGAATGTGCATCTGATCGGCGGCGCGCTCGAGGCGGGGGAGCTGGATGCCAAGCGGGCAATTGATCAGGCGAGTCGGTTGGCGGCGAGGTTGTAGCTTTTGATGGTGAAAAGCGATTTCGCTTTCCGGCAGCTTGCTTGGAGGAATGGACTGCGTTAGAGAAAAAGTGTCGCCCCGGATTTAGTCCGGGGCCCAATTTACCTCGATTGGATCCCGGTGCTGTGTCGAAAATTAGCCGGGATGGCAGTGAGTTTTTGGATGTCGCCTATGAATGTATTCACTCCAAAATCTAAGGCATCCTTGCGTCGTTCAACTCAGCCTCAGATAGCTGTTTTGAAAATGGGTTGGGCGTTACGATTTTTTTCTTTTCATCGTATCGGACCATATATAGCTTTAGCGTTTTGCTTAGCTCGGCATGTATCAATAGGCACGCGGCAATTTTACGGCCCTCAGATCGATTACATGCAACTGGGTCCTTCGAATCAAGTATCACTTTTGCTTGATCTCGTGCATCTTCTCTAGTCCGCCATTCGGACAAATAATAATAGTCCGAAAAATAATACAGGTACAAAAATGCGTAGTTAGCCAATACTGCATCCCTACCATTTTTTGAACCTATAAACCTGTCACAGGTGTTATCTGGACAATAGTCTATCAATGACTTTGCATGCGATACCTTTAAGGCGCCCGGTGTATAGGCTTCAAGTGAATTAAGAGACTTCGGAAGCGCCAATGACTCATCAGCACGGACGTTCGCTGAGAGAAATAGAAGGGCGCAGAGAAATGTCAGGTTGGTATATTGACGTATCAACATATTTGCCTCTATTTTTTTGCCGTTGAACTACTTGCCGGGCTAGCACTGGGCGTCGCGTTCGGGATAGCCGGCACACCATTCCCCGTTTCAAGCTGTAAATGCCAGTGATCTCGGTTCGGATTTTCCTTGAAAGTTTCATACTGCCCAGCTTGAAAGCCGCATTGCCTGGCACATGAATAAACCTCTTCGTTATTTAGGTTTTTGTTGAAATTTGAGTTCGCGATATCGCACGCTTCACCCTTTGAGTGGTGCGAGTTCTTCGTATGCCCGGTTGTCTCTGCACCACCGGTAATCAGCAGGTCCAGCTTCGAATTTGCGGTCGCCTTTTGCAGACAGGTTTCCGTGCACTCAAGTGCTGCAAGAGTTTTGCCAGAAAGTGGAACTGTACGTGGCGCGGGTGCGTTGTACCTTACCAACCCAAACGGGTCGATAAAGGCAATCGGACTTCCATTCACATACAAATATGTATTGGTGCCACCATTTAATCCAATAGGGTCACTCTGCACATATCGCGCTGTAGCATTGCCGCCATAGCCGACAAGCAGAAGAACAAACGCGCAGGCTTCAATGAATCTGAATAGCTTTACTCTGTTTTCTTTTTCACTGTGCTGACTTAGCATTTTTCACCCTTTGAATGTAGTCGTTTTCTGTCGCTTGATCTGGCTCGCGCCATCCAAGCGCCTCGGCTTTGTTACGCCAAAATTTCATGCCTTGATCGAGCTCCATAAAGTGAGGGCGCCGTTCTATCGGGATGTCATTCGGTGTGGGATATTGGGCTACAAAATGGCGCTGACGCAAGCGGTAGTAAGCTGAGGCGGCATGAAGCATCGCCGATACATCTTTCGAGTAGTGTTTCAGTAACAAACTAGCAAGGGTGATGCGCTCCTCCTCCTGTCCCCGCTGGCCGTAGAACTCCAATATTGTCCCTGCCATCACGGCCACTGTTTCCTTTCTTGTTAGTGGCTGCATATAGGTGCCACTTGCAACTGCTCGTTCGGTCATTGGATTTTGCTGTTGAATCCAAACGTCGCGCGCAAAACCGGCACCGCTGGTTGCTTCGAGGTTGTATAAATTGCCTAATTCATCGCGATATTTCACGAAAATATGCGCTGGTGCTGTCGAGGCAGCCACGTCGATCCCGAGCTTTTGGCCGAGGATGATGAAAAGCAGTGGCATCGAAACACAATTGCCTTTCTTCGTCGCTAGGTAGGTTGGCAACAACTTGCTTTTGACGTTTTGCCCGAATGGATCATCCAGATCGTATCGAAATGGTTTATTTGCGTTCCAAGGGCCGGCCTGATACAGATAGGCGCGCAAGGCATCAAGCTTGGCTTGGCTAGAGGTATGGCCTTGGAGTTTGGATTTCATTCGGTTAACCATTGAATCTAACTGCGCGAGACTCTTGGTTATGTCGATTTCTGGGTCGATCATTCGGTCAATGGTCAGTTTGGCTTTTGCTAGATCGATTTGGCTGTTCGGCAACTCCAGAATTGTCTGGATTGCCTGAAGATTTTCATCAGCCAACTGCGCGCTGGGCTGCGCCGGCGCGGACAGGCTCAATGCCGCAAGCGTCATAAGCATCCCTATCGAGAACGACCGCTTGAATCGGTCGGGCTCCATTTGAGGGTGCAAGTCTATTCGATTTGCCAATAACGTTTTCTCCATGAATGTTAGTTTTTTGTCCCAGCACTATCAAAATAGTGCAGCGGTCCTCCCAGCTTTGTACGGCGTACTTACAATCTTGGCCTGAAGCGATTGCTAATGTATCGAAATGCAAATTTGATACGCAAGCGAAAATATGAGATTTGCGGCCTACCCACCCGCGCGGGTGGGAAATGAGCACGAAGAACTTCCTCTCAATCGCAAGGAGTCGTTAATGACTTCAACCCACAAAAACTGCCAAAGCTGCGGCATGCCCTTCAAGCGCGATCCCAACGGCGGCGGCAGCAATGCCGATGGTTCGCGCAGCGCCATGTATTGCAGCCATTGTTATGTGCAGGGCCGGTTCACGCGGCCCGACATCACTGCCGCCGAGATGCAGGAACTGGTGAAAGGAAAAATCGGGGACGCCGGATTCCCCGGCTTTCTGGCCGCTTTCTTTGCCCGCGGTGTTCCCAACCTGGCGCGCTGGCGGAATTGAATTCTTGACGCTCCTCAAGACCATTGCCCCAAACCCCACTATCCACGCGCCTTCCGGGCCGGCATGCCCCAAACCCCGCGCCAATACTGGCTTCCAGGCCGGCCGCTTTTTTGAAAATCAGCGCTTCTTGATGTCCGTCATGGGGTGGCGCCTTGGGCGGCGCTATCCTTCGCCCACAATCTGAAAGCGCGTATCGTAAGGCGTGTAACCGCAGACGATAGGCGACGCGGGGTCGCAGCTAAACGAATTCGCACGCAACGAAAACGCCATAGCGTTGCCGAACACTTACGGCACTCCCGGAGAATTTCTGTCATGAACGACCGCACCACCATCGCCATTCCGCTGGCGGAAGTCCGCAGCAAGATGAAGGCGCGCAATACCCCCAAGGGCCGCCAGATCGACCCGCAGGCCCGCGCCGATGTCGCTGCACTCCTGGCCTCTTCGCCGTTCGCGCCCTTCGGCACGCCGCGCCGCGATCTGCTGATCGAATACCTGCACATGATCCAGGACAAGTTCGGCCACCTCTCGCCGGCGCATATCAGCGCGCTGGCCGAAGCGCTGAAAATTGCCCAGACCGAAGTCTACGAAGTCGCCACTTTCTATCATCACTTCGATGTGTTGCGCGAAGGCGATGAAGCGCCGCCGGCCATCACCGTGCGCGTCTGCGAAACCCTGAGCTGCAAGATGGCCGGCAGCGATAAGCTGCTAAAAAAGCTGCCGGGCATTCTGGGCAAGCAGGTGCGTGTCATCGCCGCGCCGTGCATCGGCCGCTGCAGCGATGCGCCGGCGGTGGCTGTTGGGCAAAACGCCTTTGGCAACGCCACGCTGGAACAGATCGAACACGCCGTCAAGGCGGAGAAAACGCAGGGTGCGGAAACGCCAGGCGTGAACCACATCAATTACGCCGACTACGTGGCCGGTGGCGGTTATAAAACGTATCTCGATTTCGCCAGCGGCAAACGCGATATCGAGGCCACCATCAAGGAAATGGAAAACTCCGGCCTGCGCGGTCTCGGCGGCGCGGGTTTCCCGACGGGGCGCAAATGGCGCATCGTGCGCGGCGAAATGGCGCCGCGCCTGATGGCGGTCAATATCGACGAGGGCGAGCCGGGCACTTTCAAGGATCGCTACTATCTGGAACGCGATCCGCATCGTTTCATCGAAGGCATGCTGATCGCCGCCAAGGTCGTCGGCATCGATGCCTGCTATGTCTATCTGCGCGATGAATACCATCACTGCCGCAATCTGCTCGAGGCCGAACTCGCCAAGCTGCAGGCGCATCCGCCGGGTGGCGCTGCTGCCAACTACGCCTTGCCGAAGATCGAATTGCGTCGCGGCGCCGGCGCCTATATCTGCGGTGAGGAATCGGCGATGATCGAATCGATCGAAGGCAAGCGTGGCATGCCGCGCCTGCGTCCGCCCTATGTGGCGCAGGTCGGCCTGTTCAACCGCCCCACGCTCGAGCACAACTTCGAAACCCTGCACTGGGTGCGCGATATCCTGGAGAAGGGCGCCGATTGGTTCGCCGGCCACGGTATGAACGGCCGCAAGGGCCTGCGTTCGTTTTCAGTGTCCGGCCGCGTCAACGATCCCGGCGTGAAACTGGCGCCGGCCGGCATCACTGTCAAGCAATTGATCGAGCAATTTTGCGGCGGCATGCAGAAAGGCCACGAGTTCTACGCCTATCTGCCGGGCGGCGCCTCGGGCGGCATTCTGCCGGCCAGCATGGGCGATATCCCGCTGGACTTCGACACCCTGCAACCCTATGGCTGCTTCATCGGCTCGGCGGCGGTGGTGATTCTGTCCAACAAGGACCGAGCGCGCGATGCGGCCCTGAACCTGATGCAGTTCTTCGAGCATGAAAGCTGCGGCCAGTGCACGCCCTGCCGTGTCGGCACCGAAAAGGCCGTCAAGTTGCTCGAAGAAACGAAGTGGAAAACCGGCCTGCTGGAAGAGCTCTCGCAGGTGATGGTCGATGCCTCGATCTGCGGCCTGGGCCAGGCGGCGCCGAACCCGATCCGCTGCGTGGTCAAACATTTCGCGCACGAAATTTCCTAGAGATCATCATGAATGCATTCACCGATCCCATCGTCGAGCGCAAGCTGGTCGAGTTCACCCTCGACGGCAACAAGGTCAGCGCCTTTGAAGACCAGACCCTGATTGAAATTGCCAAGCAGCACGGCAAGGACATTCCGCATCTCTGCTACAAGGAAGGCTATCGCCCCGACGGCAATTGCCGCGCCTGCGTGGTCGAGATCAAGGGCGAGCGCGTGCTGGCGCCATCCTGCTGCCGCCATCCTGCCAACAATATGGAAGTGACCACCGATTCGCCGCGTGCGGTCCACTCGCAAAAAATGGTGATGGAGCTGCTCACCGCCGATGCGCCGCCGAAGGATTACAAACCCGAAGGCAATGAACTGCTGAAATGGGCGAAGGAGCTGGGCGTGAACAAATCGCGTTTCGCCCCGCGCACCCAGCCCAATCCCGATTTTTCGCATCCGGCGATGACGGTCAATCTCGATGCCTGCATCCAGTGCACGCGCTGCGTGCGCGCCTGCCGTGAAGAGCAAGCCAATGATGTGATCGGCTATGCCTTCCGCGGCGCGCATTCCAAAATCGTGTTCGATCAGGATGACCCGATGGGGAATTCCACCTGTGTTGCATGCGGCGAATGCGTGCAGGCCTGCCCGACGGGTGCCCTGGCCCCGGCCAAGGAAGCGTATCAAATCAAGGCCGATAAAAAAGTCGATTCGGTGTGTCCCTATTGCGGCGTCGGTTGCCAGCTGACCTATCACGTCAAGGACAACAAGATCATCCGCGTTGAGGGCCGCGATGGTCCATCGAACCACGAACGCCTCTGCGTGAAAGGCCGCTACGGTTTCGATTATGCGCATCACAAGCAGCGCCTCACCAAGCCGCTGATCCGCAAGACCGGCGTGCCGAAAACCGCCGACTTCAATATGGACCCGGAAAACTGGCGCGATGTGTTCCGCGAAGCGAGCTGGGAAGAGGCGCTCGACCTCGCCGGCCTGACGCTGGCGAAGATTCGCGACACCCACGGCAAGAATGCGCTGGCCGGTTTTGGCTCGGCCAAGGGCAGCAATGAAGAGGCCTACCTGTTCCAGAAACTGGTGCGCACGGGCTTCGGCACCAATAACGTCGATCATTGCACGCGCCTCTGCCACGCTTCCAGTGTGGTGGCCCTGCTCGAAGGCGTCGGTTCCGGTGCGGTATCGAACCAGGTCTCCGATGTCGCCAAGGCCGAAGTGATTTTCCTGATCGGCGCCAACCCGACCTCGAACCATCCGGTCGCAGCGACGTGGATCAAGAACGCCGCGCGCGCCGGTGCCAAGCTGATCGTCGCCGATCCGCGCAAGAACGATATCGCCCGCCATGCCTGGCGCTATCTGCAGTTCAAGCCGGATATGGACGTGGCGATGCTCAACGCGATGATCTACACCATCATCGACGAAGGACTGGTGAACGAGGACTTCATCAAGAACCGCACCCATAACTACGAGGCGCTGAAAGAAAATTCCAAGGGCTTCTCGCCTGAAGCAATGGCGCCGCTGTGCGGCATCCCGGCTGAAACGCTGCGCGAAGTCGCGCGCGCCTATGCCGGCAGCAAGGCCTCGATCATCCTCTGGGGCATGGGCATTTCGCAGCATGTGCACGGCACCGACAATGCGCGCTGCCTGATCGCGCTCACGCTGATGACCGGCCAGGTCGGCAAGCCCGGCTCCGGTCTGCATCCCTTGCGCGGCCAGAACAATGTGCAGGGTGCGTCCGACGCCGGCCTGATCCCGATGATGTTCCCGGATTACAAGCGCGTCGACAACCCCGAAGCGCATGCACGTTTCGAAAAATTCTGGAACACCAAGCTCGATCCCAAGCCCGGTCTCACCGTGGTGGAAATCATGGACGCGGCCTACGACGGCAAGATCAAGGGCATGTATGTGATGGGTGAGAACCCGGCCATGTCCGACCCCGACGCCAACCATGCGCGCGGCGGACTCGCCAAGCTCGACATGCTGGTGGTGCAGGATATTTTCCTGACCGAAACCGCCTATCTTGCCGACGTGGTCCTGCCGGCTTCCGCCTGGCCGGAAAAAACCGGCACCGTCACCAATACCGACCGCATGGTGCAGCTCGGCCGCCGCGCCCTCGATATGCCCGGCGATGCGCGCCAGGACCTGTGGATCGTCCAGCAGCTTGCCAAGCGTCTCGGTCTCGCCTGGAACTATGCTGGCGAAGAAAGCGGCGTCGCGGCGGTGTACGAAGAAATGCACAACGCCATGGATTCGATCTCCGGCATTTCCTGGGATCGCCTGAATCGTGAATCGTCGGTCACCTATCCCTGCAAGGACGATAACGATCCCGGCCAGCCGGTGGTGTTCATCGAGAATTTCCCGACCAAGGATGGCCGTGCCAAATTCGTCCCGGCCGACATCATTCCGGCCAATGAGCGTCCCGATGAAGATTATCCCTTCGTGCTCATTACCGGCCGCCAGTTGGAACATTGGCATACCGGCTCGATGACGCGCCGCGCCACCGTGCTCGATGCGCTGGAGCCGGAGGCCGTGGTCAGCATGAACCCGCTGGACCTGCGCCATATCAGCGCTTTCGCGGGCGACCTGATCACAATCGAATCGCGCCGCGGCAAGATCGCGCTGACGGCGCGCGCCGATGAAGGCATTCCGATCGGCTCGATCTTCATCCCCTTTGCGTATTACGAAGCCGCCGCGAACATGCTCACCAATCCGGCGCTCGATCCCTTCGGCAAGATCGCCGAAGTGAAGTATTGCGCGGTGCGGGTCAGCAAGGGCGGGACGGCGACGGCGACTTCCAGCTACGGTGGCGGGCAATCGTTTGTGGCCGGTGTGGGCGAGGCGGCGAACGACGCGGCGGAGTAGGCTTCGTTGATTCGGTTGCGTTGAAAAAACGCCGCAGCGAATTTTCGTTGCGGCGTTTTTGTTTTTGATGCCGCTCGTTCAAATGGACAACATCAAACCGACGAGCTGCCGCCCCGATGAGGGCCGGGACAATAACCAAATGGCACGGCGCAGGGCCATTGCGCCAGCCCGTATAAAAGGCAAAACTCCAGCATTGGCACGGCTTCCGAGACAAAAATGCCTGGAAAGCCGCGCCAATGCTTGAGTTTACTTAAACGTCGTCAGTTGCTCGCCTGTAGCGCAATGTCGTTTCCCAACGGCACCGACAGCCCCACCTTCACGCGATCCAGCACCACATGCGTGGTGAAGCTGCGTACGTTTGCATCATCCAGCAGCATGCGACGCGTGAAGCCTTCATAGTCTTCTAGGCTTTTTGTCAGCACGACAAGAATAAAGTCGGTCGCGCCGGTTACGTAAAAACATTGCTGCACTTCCGGGCAGGCCGTCATCCTGGACTTGAAGTGATCGATGTCGGCTGCACCTTCGCGCTCGAGATCGACGCCGACCACGCAGGTTACCGGCAGATCGAGCGGAGCCGGCGAGAGCACGGCGATTTCCGCAGCGATGATGCCGGTTTCGCGCAACCGTTTCAGCCGCCGCTGCACCGCTGTGGTGGAAAGACCGACGGCGAGTCCAATGGTTTCCGCAGGCACTCGCGTGTCGTGCTGGTAGCGTTCGAGGATCTTGCGATCGAAGGCGTCGAGCGCCGGGTCGTTTTTAGGCATGGAAAAGAATAACTGTCGGCCAAACTGCAATTCAAGGTGCAAAAGCGCGGCATGACGGCGGCGTGGGGCCGATAAACTTTCGGCTCGTTACAACCACGAGTTTCTGAATGCCAAATTATTCCGCATCCATGCATCGGCTGTCGCTGGAGCGCATCGCCGAGGCGGCGCGAACCGTCGACCCCGTGTTCTTGCATTCGCCCCAATTCGTTTGCGAGCCCCTGGGTGATTTGCTCAGGTGCGATCTTACGCTGAAAGTCGAAACGCTGAACCCGATCCGCTCATTCAAAGGGCGCGGCGCGGATTTTTATCTGGGCAAGCTGGCCGAACGCGACGCGTTACGACCGATAATTGCGGCCAGCGCCGGCAATTTCGGCCAGGCCATGGCTTACGCCTGCCGCAAGCGTGGCGTTGCGCTGGTGATTTACGCCGCCCGCAACGCCAATCCGCTCAAGATCGAACGCATGCGCGCGCTCGGCGCCGAGGTGCGGCTGGAGGGCGAGGACTTCGATGCGGCCAAGGATGCGGCCAGATCCGAGGCGGCGAAGTCGGGCATGGCGATGGTCGAAGACGGTCTGGCGGCGGAGATTTCGGAAGGCGCGGGCTCGATCGCGGTCGAACTGTTCGAGGGTGGCCGCACTTTCGATGCCGTGCTCGTGCCGCTGGGAAACGGTGCGCTTGTCAACGGAATGGGGCGCTGGATCAAGGCGGTCTCGCCGGCGACGCAGGTCATCGGCGTCTGCAGCAGCGGCGCTACCGCCATGATGGAATCCTGGCGGAACGGGCCCGGTGGCGCGCTTGCCGTGCATGCGCGCACCGACACCATTGCCGACGGAATTGCCGTGCGCGTGCCTGTTGAGCAGGCTGTCGGCGATATGCACGGCATCGTGGATGAAATTCTGGCCGTGGATGATGCCGAGATTCTTGCGGCGATGCGAAGTCTGCATGAGCACATGGGGCTGGTGGTCGAGCCGGCGGGTGCCGTGGGCCTGGCGGCGGCGCATGGCCGATTCAATGGCCGCCGCGTTGCAACAGTTCTCTGCGGCGGCAACCTCACCCGTTCGCAAATGCGAGCCTGGCTCGCCGAGCCGGACGCCCATCGGTAAACCTGAGCGGGCAACACGTTTTATTCAGTTAACAAGGAAGAAAAGACACCATGATTGATCACCTCGAACTGTTCGTGCAGGACCCCGGAAAATCCGCCGCTTTTTTTTCGGGCGCGCTAGGCCCCTTGGGATACGCTCTGCATGTTGAAGGTAAATCGCTGGGCTTCGGCGCCGCCATGGACAAACTGGATTTCTGGGTGCGTTCCGGCGGACCTTCCGCGCCGTTGCCGCACGTCGCATTCAATTGCGCGACGCGCGCGTTGGTGGCGCGCTGCCATGAGGCCGCGCTGCGGGCCGGCGGAATCGAAAATCGTGCGCCGTGCCTGCTGCCGCAAATCCATGCCCACTACTACGCCGGCTTTGTATTCGATCCTGACGGCCATAACATCGAATTTGTGTGCCACGCCGCGGAAGCATAGACAATTTGCTGCTCCTATATGACGACGAAAATTGGACCCCGGCCTTCCCCGGGGTGACAGCCTCTGTGCTGGCACTGCTATTTTTTTTCGAATGCGGTTCTCAGAATAAAATGCCCGGAAGCCAGCATCCACGCGGCTTCCCGGACATTTTGCTTCCACGAAGCGCGTATTTGCTAGGGTTTCATTTCTTCGCTAAATATTTATCGAGGAACTCCAGCATCTTGCGATTGGCCTCGATCTGGTTTTTCTTCTTGCTGAAGCCGTGGCCTTCGTCGGCGAACACCACGTACTCCACCGGCACATTGTTTTTCTTCACCGCTTCGACGATCTCATCGCTCTCCGGCTTGATCACGCGCGGGTCGTTGGCGCCCTGGATGACCATCAGGGGGGCGCGGATGTTTTTGGCGTGGAACAGCGGTGAGGTGGCGATGAGGAAGTCTTTGTCTTTCACCGGGTCACCGATTTCCTGATACAGCGCGAGGCGGAACGATTCCCAGTAGGGCGGGATGCTTTCCAGGGTGCGCAGCCAGTTGCTGACGCCGAAGATATCGATGCCGACCTTGAAGGTCTCGGGGCGGAAGGCCATGGCGGCCAGCGTCATGTAGCCGCCGTAGCTGCCGCCCATGATGCCGATGCGCTCGGGGTCGATATAGCCTTGCGCGGCCAGCCAGGTTTTGGCTTCGACGCAATCCCACAGCGGTTCGCGGCCGTGCTTGCCGTCGTCGGCGGCGAAGAAGGTTTTGCCATAGCCCGAGCTGCCGCGGTTGTTGATGCCGAGCACCGCATAGCCGTGGTTGACCAGGTACTGGATGAGCGCGTTGTAGCCGCGCATGGTTTGTCCGCCGGGGCCGCCGTGCACATAGACCATGGCCGCAGCCTTGTTGTTGGGGCTGGCGATTTTCGGCTTGTAGTAGATGGAGGGCACCACCATGCCGTCGAAGGATTTGAAGCGCACCACTTGCGCCTCCACCAGATCGGCCGGATCGATATCTTTCGACAGGCTTTGCGTCAGCTGCTTCAACTGCTTGCTCTTGAAATCGTAGACAAACAGATTGTTCGGCGAGCGATCGCCGTTCACATAAAACGCCATGCGCGCGCCGGATTTGGAGAAGGTGACATTGCGCAAATCGCCGGCCGGCAGCTTGGGCAGGGCGACAGGTTTTTCGCCGCCTTTTTCCTTATCGCCTTCGACGATGCGAATCGCGATGCTGCCGTCGGCATTCACGCCTGTGACGCGGAAACGGCCGTCGCGCGAGAAGTAGGTATAGCTCACATCCCAATCGGCTTTTTCATGTTCCTTGCTGGTGCCGCTGGCGAGGTCATAGGTGCGCAGGGCGGTGAATTCGCCGGCTTCATTGCTCATATAGAACAGGCGCTTCGAGGCTGGGTCGAAAGTGGCGGTGCTGAATTTGATATTGCCCTGGTGCGCGGTGAGATGTTTTGTTTCCTTTTTTGCGACATCGTAGAGATAGATATCGCTGTCATTGGTGGTGTTGGATTTATCCAGCGCGATCCATTTTTCATCGCGGCTGATGTCGCCGATCTCAAAGCCCTGGTCGTTCTGGTAGATCATGCCGCGCGCATAGGTCTTGCCGTCGTAGCGGTAGAGGTCGAAAAACTTCGGATCGCGCTCATTGCTGGCGACGAAGAAGGCGCTGCCGTCCGGCGTCCAGCCCGCGAAGCGCGCTTTCAGCTTGTCGCCGGGGGTCAGGTCCTTCTCGGCCCCGTCCTGCTCGCGCACATAGAGATGGTTCTGTTCGTTGCCGCCCTGGTCGCGGGTGAACAGGATGCGATCGTCATTGGGGAAGAAGCCGACTGCGAAAGTGCTGTCGGTGGTCGATTTGGTCAGCGCCACCGGCGTGCCGCCAGTGACCGGCAGCACATAGGCGTTGTAAATGCCGCTGGCATTGCTGCTGAACAGCACGCGCTGTTCATCGGCGCTGAAGGAGGCGCCGCTGATATTGACCGTCGCCATGAACTGCTCGATGGTGTATTGCTTCGGTGCCTTGGGTGCCGCGCTCGGAGCAGCACCGACATTGAATGCGAACAGCAGGCCCAGCATCAGCCCCAATGTCAGGCCCGATGCGGCAGACAGGAAATGACGAAACTTGTTTTGCGAATTCACGATATCCCCTTTTGGAAAACGGTGGCAGCTTGTGGCCGCGCCCGCGTGATGGTCTCAGCGCCATTCGGAAAGCAACGGTGCGCAGGTGAAGCGGTGGTGAAATGAGCCGGCAAAGTGTAGCGCAACCCTGAAACCCGATCAGGTGAAAAATATCCCGCGATCGCGGGGAACGGTAAGCCTCGGTTGGACGCGATCAGGGTGCCGCACAGATTTGTGCATCCGACCAACCCGCCGGACGGTCATTCCCACCCGACAAACCCACCCTCGCAGGTGGCGCCGCCGGGTTAACATAGCGCATCACATCGCACTCACGAGACGAGACCCATGAACCTCAGCACAACACAACTCGCCGAACTCTTGGCCGGTATCGCCCGCTCGCAGCAGGCGGTGGTCGATGCCATCGACAAATCGCAACCCGGTTTTCGTGGCACCTATCTGCTGCCGACCCTGAATGTCGCCGCCAATCTGCGCATCCCCGAAGTGCGCCTGATGGATCTGCCCTCGCGCATCCTGCTGCGCTCGCAGGGGCGCACGCCGATGGATCAGCCCACCATCGAAAAAGCCCTGTTTGAAGCCCTGGGTGTCGGCGCACAGACGCTCAAGCCCTTGAGCACGCCGACGCCGGTGAGCTCACCGGCCACCGCGCCCTTGGCCTCGCCTGTTGCGGCGGCCGTCGCACCTTCTGCGCCCTCCGCGCCCGGTGGCGGCGGCGATGATCTGAGCAGTTTTTTCGACAGCTGATTGGAACTTCTGCTTTGATTTTCGATGCGCGTGATTACGTAGATCCAGCATTGGCGCGGATTTCGGGGCAAAATGCTCCAAACACCGCGCCAATGCTGTAGTTTGCATAACTAAAATTTCTCAGAACCGCGTCGCCCCAGCGAAGGCTGGGGCCCAGTCCGACGTGGATTTTGAGTGAACGAAGGACTGGATTCCAGCCTTCGCTGGAATGACGAATGTTTGAGATTTCGAGAAGTTCCCAAATAAAAAACGGCCGGGGAATCATTCTCCGGCCGTTTGTTTTGCTGCGGCTGATGCGTACGCGGCTACAGAAATGACTTCACAAAATCCAGCGCGTTTTGCCGATCCAGGCGGAATACGCCGCCGGTGCCGGCACAGTTGCTGTTGATGCCGAAGGACGTGACCCCCGCCACCACATTGCTGCTGCCGAGGAAATTCGGTCCGCCGGAATCGCCGAAGCAAGTGCCGCCGGTGTGCGCATTGTTCGACAGCAGCAGCGAGAAATCGCCGGTGAAGCCGGGCACATTGATCTGGTTCAGTTTGGGGGTGGCGACCATGCGAACCTTGATCGCGGAATCCTTGAACGAGGCCGCATCCGGGAAGCTCTGCTGCAGGCCATAGCCGACCGCGGTGAAGGTCACATCCTGTTGGCCGCGCGCCGTCTTGAGCGTGTCGAGCTGGTTCACTTCCGGCAGCACGCCGTAAGTATCGCGTACCACCGGCGAGCACAACCGCACCACGCCGACATCATGCAGCACGAAGGAACCTTCATTGAACTGCGGATGCGTGGTGATGCCGCAGAAGGCGACGCTGGTCGGTCCGCCGCGCGGGTAGCCCAGCGCCAACTGCTGCGATTGCACATCGGCCTCGAACCAGACGCGGCCGCCCGAGGCGCCGTCGGTGCAGTGGCCGGCGGTGAGCAGGATGGTGGGCGAGAGCAGGGTGCCGGAACATCGCCACGCCGGCGAGCCATCGACATCGAACACCAGCAGGCCGACATGGGGGTGCGCAGTGCCGTCCAGGGCGCCGTCGGTGATAGCGCTTGCGGTATTGATGGCGCCCAGCAGCAGGGCGGTGGTGAGCAGCATGGCATTCGATATCCTCTTCATTTCAATCTCCTTTGAGTCGCTGAGTGAAAGACGATGGAGAACGAAATGCCTTGTGGGCATTCGTTCCGGATAACTGGCGCGAGGGATGATTGTAGAACTGAACCGAAAGGCTTGCAGCGGTTTGCCGGCAGGACCGTGTTTGATGCCGGTTTCGCCGCAAATGCCGGTGCGTCAGGATGAGTGCATGCAGGCGAGAGGCCATGAATGAAGGCGCCCAAACATGCGTGTCCCTGCATCGCCAAGCGGTTTTTGGGAGTCCTCTAAACAAAACGCCAGTATTGGCGCGGCTTTCCGAGCATTTTTGCCTGGAAAGCCGCGCCAATACTGGCGTTTTGTTTTCTGAATTGGCTGGTCAGTCCGCCTGCTGCTCCAGCAAAAAGCGCGCGCCCGCATCCTTGCCCAGCACGTCTACCAGCCAAGGCATCACTTCACTCAGGGTCTTGTGCAGCGTCCAAGGCGGGTTGAGGATGAACATGCCGCTGCCGTGCATGCCGAAGCCGTCCTCATTCGGTGTGTTTACACTGAGGCTCACATTCAGCCAGCTCTTGACCGGCAGGGCCTTCAACGCGGCGGGCAGGCGCTGCGCATCGGCGCGCTGCAGTTGCGGATACCAGATGGCGTAGGTGCCGGTGGCGAAGCGGGTCAGCGCGTCTTTCAACACCAGCGGAATATTTCGGTAATCGCTCTTGTCCTCATACGAAGGGTCGATCAGCACCAGCGCGCGGCGCGACGGTGGCGGCAGCAGGGCCTTGAGTCCGGCGAGGCCGTCGCCGAGCTGGATGATGATGCGGCGCTGCAGCTTGGTGTCGAGCGTACGGAAATTATCCTGCAGCAGTTTGCTGTCGGTGCTGTGCAATTCAAACAAACGCAGGCGATCCCCGGCGCGCAGGATTCGCTGCGCGATCCAGGGCGAGCCGGGGTAGGCGCGCAACTGGCCATCGGGATTGAGCTCGCGCACCAGGTCCATGTATTCGGCCAGCGCAGGCGGCACATCCTGGCGCTTCCACAGGCGGCCGATGCCATCGACATATTCGGCCAGCTGCGTCGCATAGCCGGTATCGAGGGCATACAGCCCCGCGCCGGCGTGGGTATCGATGACCCAGAACGGCGCCTCTTTCTGGCCGAGGTAGCGCTGCAGTTCGATCAATACAAAATGTTTGAGCACATCGGCGTGGTTGCCGGCGTGAAAGGCGTGGCGATAACTGAGCATTGCCTGACGCTAGCTGCGCCCGCCCTTCAAGCCGCTGTTGCGCAGATGCGCGATGATGGCCAGCAAACGGTCGCGCGTGCCGGCGTCGAGTTGCGCATAGCCGATGGCATCCACGGTGAGTTTCTCCGCATCGGTGCTGAAGCTGCCCGAGGTCGGCTTGCCTTCGAGCGCGGCCTTCATGGCGCGCAGTTTCAGATCGCGGCGTGCGGTCGCGAACTCAGCGGGCGAAGGCATATCGAGCGCGGACTCCAGTTGCAGCAGGGTGTTGACTAGCGCCTCGCCGTTTGATGTGACAGCACCGCTCTGTGCACGTGTCAGCCGCGCCTTGAGCGCCTGCTCCCACGGTGCCGGCAGACTCGGCAGGGCGGCCCAGCGCGATTCGATATCGGCGATGGGTTGCGTGGGCTGCGCTTCGAATTCTTCGCACAGCGCCCGTTTCGCATTGAGCGCGTCGATGGTCGCATGCCAGCTGCGCGCGGCGCTGCCGGCCAGCAGTTTTTGCGCGGCCTCTCGCGCGTGGCGGAACTGATTCTCGATCTTTGCCGCAATAGCGCGCGGCGCTTCGCCGGCGCGGCGCCAT
>DASWEY010000082.1:0-215104 GCA_036394575.1 Usitatibacteraceae bacterium
CCCACTTTTCGCGTCCAAATTTGACCCACTAAAAAACGCGATTTTTGCCTGATTTCAGAGCGAAATCGGCCGTTTTTTCTTATTCAGACCCACCTCGCGATTCCATCCCCCAGGTGGGTCAATTCGCTACGCGACGCGACATGTGACTTGAAATTCTGCGGTTTCGGCCCTATCATTAGCACTCGCTTGTGGTGAGTGCTAATATAGGCTCGTCGAGCAAATTTTCCTTGCCGTGCTTCATCCCGCACGGCAATTCTTTGAGCAACCGCAACAATATCCAGGAGTGAGCTATGAAACTGCGTCCCTTGCACGATCGCGTGATCGTGAAGCGTTTGGAAGAAGAGCGTAAAACCGCCTCCGGCATCGTGATTCCCGATACCGTGGCCGAGAAACCCGATCAGGGCGAAATCCTCGCTGTGGGCAATGGCAAAGTCGGTGAAGACGGCAAAGTCCGCACCCTCGACGTCAAAGTCGGCGACAAAGTATTGTTCGGCAAATATTCCGGCCAGACCGTCAAAGTCGATGGTGAAGAGCTTCTCGTGATGCGCGAAGAAGACATCATGGCCGTCGTCGGCAAGTAAAGCGGCGCCAACGGTTTCAGTTACGAATTCAATCTGAGAGGTAATTCATCATGGCATCTAAAGAAGTCAAATTCGGCGAATCCGCCCGTGCGCGGATGGTCAATGGCGTCAACGTTCTCGCCAATGCAGTCAAAGTCACCCTGGGCCCGAAAGGCCGCAATGTGGTTCTGGAGCGCTCGTTCGGCGCCCCGACCATCACCAAGGACGGCGTATCGGTTGCCAAGGAAATCGAACTGAAAGACAAGTTCGAAAACATGGGCGCGCAGATGGTCAAGGAAGTCGCCTCCAAGACCTCCGACGTCGCCGGTGACGGCACCACCACCGCCACCGTGCTGGCGCAAGCCATCGTGGTTGAAGGCATGAAGTACGTGGCCGCCGGCATGAACCCGATGGACCTGAAGCGCGGCATCGACAAAGCGGTCACCGCGATCGTCGCCGAGCTGAAGAAAATCTCCAAGCCGACCACCACCAGCAAGGAAATCGCCCAGGTCGGCGCGATCTCGGCCAACTCCGACGAAAACATCGGCAAGATCATTTCCGATGCGATGGAAAAAGTCGGCAAAGAAGGCGTGATCACCGTTGAAGACGGCAAGTCGCTCGACAACGAACTCGAAGTCGTCGAAGGCATGCAGTTCGACCGCGGCTACCTGTCGCCGTACTTCATCAACAACCCGGACAAGCAAGTCGCCAACCTCGACGAGCCGTTCATCCTGTTGCATGACAAGAAGATCTCCAACATCCGCGATCTGCTGCCGATCCTGGAACAGGTCGCCAAAGCCGGCCGCCCGCTGCTGATCATCGCCGAAGATGTCGATGGCGAAGCGCTGGCCACCCTGGTGGTGAACAACATTCGCGGCATCCTCAAAACCACCGCCGTCAAGGCCCCTGGTTTCGGTGACCGCCGCAAAGCCATGCTCGAAGATATCGCCATCCTGACCGGCGGTACCGTGATCGCCGAAGAACTCGGCCTGAAACTCGAGAACGTGACCCTGAAGGATCTGGGTCGTGCCAAGAAAATCGAAGTGGGCAAGGAAAACACCACGATCATCGACGGCGCCGGCAAGGAAGACGACATCAAGTCACGTGTCGCCACCGTTCGCAAACAGATCGACGACGCTACCTCTGACTACGACAAGGAAAAACTGCAAGAGCGCGTGGCCAAACTGGCCGGCGGCGTTGCCGTGATCCGCGTCGGTGCAGCCACCGAAGTCGAAATGAAAGAGAAAAAAGCGCGCGTTGAAGACGCCCTGCACGCTACCCGTGCAGCCGTTGAAGAAGGCATCGTGGCTGGCGGCGGCGTGGCACTGCTGCGCGCACGCACCAATGCCGGCAAGATCAAGGGCGACAATGCCGAGCAGGACGCCGGTATCAAGATCATCCTGCGCGCCATCGAAGAGCCGTTGCGCATGATCGCCTACAACGCCGGCGACGAGCCGTCTGTGGTGGTGAACAAGGTTGTTGAAGGCAAGGGCAACTTTGGCTACAACGCCGCCACCGGCCAATACGGCGATATGGTCGAGCTGGGCGTTCTGGACCCGACCAAGGTCACCCGCTTCGCACTGCAAAACGCCGCTTCGGTTGCATCCCTGATGCTGACCACCGATGCCATGGTCGCCGAACTGCCGAAGGATGAATCGGCCGGCGGCGGCATGGGCGGCGGCATGGGTGGGATGGGCGGCATGGGCGGTATGGACATGTAATAACGCGCAGTCAGGCCGTTGTTGCAAAGCGGTTTCGACGTTCTGTCTGCAAGTTGCCTCAACAAAACCCCGCGCGAGCGGGGTTTTGTTTTTGCAGGCTACGCACCGCCAGCCATACCATGGCGGCCTTATCTTTATCTGCCCGAGGCGAGATCACCGCTTTCCGGCCGGTGCACGCCGGACTCTCTTTCAGGCGTCCAATTTCGCGGCCTGATTTCCCGGCCGCCATTTGAGCAGGCCCGCGGTCAGCGCGGTTCCACACAGGATAAGCAATGCGCCGCCGATCATCCCGGGCGTGACTGCTTCGCCCAGGAAAATCCAGCCCCATAGCATGCCAAAGGCGGGGATCAGGAAGGTTACGGCAATGGCGCGGGTGGCGCCGATCCTCGCAATCAAACGAAAATAAAGTACATAGGCGAGCCCGGTGCAGACCACCCCCAGGAGTGTTGCAGCGCCCCAGGCCATGCGGCCGGGCATGGCCGTGGGCAGCGCCGCGAAGGCAAGCGGCAGCAACATCAGGGTAGCCACCAGCTGGCTCCCCGCCGCCACAGCCAGCGAATCGATTTGTTTTGCATGCACACGAGCGTAGTTGGCCGCGAAACCGTAGGAAAAGGTGGCCGCCAGCACCAATGCGGAAGCCAGTGCCTCGCTACCGAATTGAAATCCGCTGCGGCCCCCGACCAGGATCAGCACACCGCCGAACCCGACCGCCAGACCGATGCTGCGCGCGGCCGTTGGCCGCTCGCCGAGCCAGCGCCAGGCGACGATTGCCGCGAACATGGGCGCGGTCGCGTTGAGAATCGAAGCGACCCCTGCACTCATATTCTGGATGGCAAACGCAAACAGGGCAAACGGCAGCGCCGAATTGGTCGCGCCCAGCACCGTCAGCGGCCGCCAGTTCCTGAGCAACAGCGGCCACTGGCGGCGGTAAAAAATTACCGGCAACAGCACCATGGCAGCGATTCCCGTGCGCAGCGCGATCATCGGCAGCGGACCGAATTCGGGTACCGCAACCCGCATCATCAGGAAGAACGCACCCCAGATGGCGGCGAGCAGCAGCAGCTCGGCGCCGTCAGCTGTACGCAAGGCCTAGTTTCCCTGCGCGGTGTGGTTGCGCTCGTGATCCAGCAGCCATTGCTTGCGCGCCAGTCCGCCGCCGTAACCGGTCAGCGAACCATCGCTGCCGATCACGCGGTGGCAGGGAATGACGATGGCGCGGAAATTGTCGCCATTGGCGCGCGCCACCGCGCGGTTGGCACTGGGTTGGCCGATTGCCTTGGCGATGCCGGCGTAAGCGCGCGTTTCGCCCGGCGGGATCTGCAGCAATTGCTGCCATACCGCGCGCTGAAAATCGGTGCCGCGCTCGGCCAGCGGCAGGGTAAAGCGCAGACGCTTGCCGGCAAAGTACTCGCCGATCTGCTGTTCGGCCTGATCCAGCACCGGATGCGGCCCGGGCACGATCGCCACCTTGCTGCGCTGGCGCAAGCGCAGGATTTCGCGCTCCAGGCCGCGCCGATCGACGAAATCAAGCACATGCAGGCCGGCATCGTCGGCCAGGGCCAGCATCGCGCCCAAGGGCGTCTCGATCCAGCGCGACAGCAAACAATGCACATCGCCCGATTTCGACGGCGGGGCGCCGAACACTTTGGCGAAAGCCTCGCGAAAGCCGCTTGACGATTCAAAACCATGATCCAGCTGGGTATCGAGCACGTTCATTCCTCCTTTGACTGCCGCCAGCGCCGCGCCCATGCGCCGCGCCCGCTGATAGGCATGAAAACTCATGCCGAAATAACGTTGAAACTGCCGCCGCGCTGTGGAGGGATCGATCCCCATCTCCAGCAGGTCCTGCTCGCGCAAGCGCGCCGCCGGGTCGCTTTCCACGCGTTTGCGCAGCACCTCGACCAGGGCCGGCACCTCGTTGGTGATCTGCATCGGCTTGCATCGCAGGCAGGGACGGAAGCCGGCATGCAGCGCGGCGTTCTTGCTGTCGAAAAACTCGGTATTCTCGCGTCTGGGCTTGCGCGCGCTACAGGTCGGACGGCAAAAAATCCGCGTGGTGGTAACGCCGACAAAAAACACGCCCTCGTATGCGGAGTCGCGCGTATTGAAGGCTTGCCACCGTTCTTCCTGGTCGGCTTGTCGGGTTTTTTGATCCATGCAGAATTCTAGTCCCGCCTGCCGGACTCTGCGACCGATTTTCAGGCAGCGAATTTTGCGCCGTGATTTAATGGTCGCGGCTGCCAAGTCGGGCCCGCACCGGACGGCACTTATACGCTAACAGCGCTGCCAAAAAACACTCTCACTTCTTCCAGGAGATCGATATGCAAAAACTGACTTCCCTGTTTGCTGCCGTCTTGCTCGCCATTGCCGGCAGCGCTTTCGCGCAGAAGGTGGAAGCACCAAAGACCGCCCCCGCCAAGGCAGCGGACGCCAAAACCGCCCCCAAGATTGAAACCAAGACCGACGCCAAAAAAGAACCGATGGACATCAACAGCGCCAGTGTCGATGAACTGAAAACCCTGCCTGGCGTCGGCGATACCTATGCGGACAAGATCGTCAAAGGCCGTCCGTACAGCGGCAAGGACGATCTGGCCAAGAAAAAAATTGTGCCCGCCAAGACCTATGACGGCATCAAGGACCTGATCATCGCCAAACAGGCGAAGAAAGAAGAGCCGAAGAAAGACGCCAAGAAGGACGAGAAGAAAAAGTAAATTCGTCCGGACAGGCCTTGCCGGGACAACGGGGTAGCCATGGCTACCCCGTTTTGCATTATTCTCCACGCATGAGAATCCTGATCGCCGAAGACGACCCCATCCTGGCCGATGGCCTGACCCGCGCCTTGCGGGCCAGCGACAACGCCGTCGATTGCGTCAATACCGGCGGCGAGGCCGACAGCGCCCTGTCCACCCAGCACTTCGATCTGGTCATTCTCGATATCGGTCTGCCCGGCATGGATGGATTCCAGGTGTTGAAGAACCTGCGCGACCGCAAGCTGGCCACACCGGTGCTGATTCTCACCGCGCTGGACGGCGTCGAGGACCGCGTGCGCGGTCTCGACCTGGGTGCGGACGATTATCTGGTCAAGCCCTTCGAGCTGGCTGAACTGGAAGCGCGCGTGCGCGCCCTGACGCGCCGTGCGCAGGGGCAATCGACTTCCACCATTCAGCACGGCGCCCTGCAGTTCGACGCCATCAGCCGCACAGTGACCATCAACGGCCATCCCTCGGACCTGTCGGCGCGCGAAATCGCGCTGCTGGAGATTTTCCTGACGCGCGCCGGCCGCGTGGTGAACAAGGAGCAGATCATCGACCTGATGTGCCAATGGGGCGATGAAGTCAGCAGCAATGCCGTGGAGGTCTATGTTCACCGTCTGCGCAAGAAGCTGGAGTCGGCCGAGATCAGGCTCAATACCGTGCGCGGTCTCGGCTATTGCCTGGAGAAGCCGCCCGCGGCGGCGCCCTCCGTCTTGTGAACACGCCGGTCTTTCCGGAACCCGCCGCGGGCGGCGGCGATGCCCGCACCGCGCCGCCTGTTGCATTGGCCGCCCCGCGACGCTCGTTGTTCAGCGCCATTCTCACCTGGATGCTGATCCCGCTGCTGATTGCCCTGCCGGTTTCGCTGGTGTTCACCTATCTCATCGGCATCTCGCTGGCCAATACCGCTTTTGACCGTGCCCTGGCGAGCCAGGCGCGCGCGCTTGCCGAGCAGATCGTATGGCTGCCGCGAACCGGCGCCTACCGCATGCTGATCGACCTGCCCACCCTGCTGTCGGACGAGGATATCGGCAACCACTACTATCGCGTCGATGACAATCACGGCAAGCTGATCTTCGGCACCAGCCAGCTGCCGGCCGCCATCGTTACCGAAAAAAACGATTACAGCCCGGTCATCTTCAAGAATGAAAAATTATCGATCGGCAACGGGCAGGCGATCACGGTGCGATCCGCCACCTTGAGCCGCGAGGTCAACGGCAGCAGCGCGCCCATCATCCTGCAGATCGCCGAAACCACCGAGCGGCGCGAGGCGCTGGCGCGCGAAATCACCCTGGGCGTGATGCTGCCGCAGCTGATCCTGATTCCGCTGGCGATGTTCATGCTGTGGGTGGGATTGCGGCGCGGCCTCAATCCGCTCAACCGCCTTCACGACCAGGTGGCCAGGCGCGACGCCAACGATATCCGCCCGCTCGATGCCGCCGATGCGCCCGAGGATGTGGTGCCGCTGATCAACGCCTTCAACCAGATGCTGCACCGCGTGCAACAAAACAATATCGCGCAAAAACGTTTCATTGCCAATGCGGCCCACCAACTGCGCACGCCGCTGGCGGGGGTGCGCATGCAGACCGAACTGGCTCTGCGCAGCACCGAACCCAGCGCCATGGCGGAAGCACTGCAGCGCATCGCCACCGGTTCGGAACGCAGCACCCATCTGATCAATCAGTTGCTGACGCTGGCGCGCGCCGAAACCGATGCCGAGGACGCGATCCGTTTTGAAAGCGTGGACCTCGTCAGCCTGGCGAGGGCGGGCGTTGAAGAAGCCTTCCCGCTGGCCGCGCAGAAGTACATCGATCTCGGCCTGGAAACAGGCGGCGGTACGGCGCAGATCAAGGGCAGTCCGCTGCTGGTCAAGGAAATGCTCGCCAATCTGGTTGATAACGCGATTCGCTACACCCCCGTCGGCGGCCACGTCACGGTTCGCCTTGGAACCGGGGGCGGCATTACCCTTGAAGTCGAAGACAATGGCATCGGCATCCCGGAAGGCGAGCGCCACCTGGTTTTCGACCGCTTTTACCGGGCTGTCGGCAGCAAGGAACCCGGTACCGGCATCGGCCTTGCCATCGTCAAGGAAATCGTCGCGCGCCACGGCGCGACCATCGCCGCCCTCAGCCCCGTCAGTGGGCAAGGCACTCTGATGCGCGTTATTTTTCCGTAAGTTGCACGTAAGCTTGCGCGCCTAATCTCCTCCTACCGTAACATGGTTTTGTTGTTGCGCCAGGTTTTGAGTGAGTGTGACCGGGGTGAAGTTGTATTCATGAACACCTTGGTCTTGGCCCGCACGGGGTGAAGTGCGGGCGCTTCTTTTCAGCAGGAGCCGGCGCGCAACCAATGCCATGCACGCGTCGCCTCATCGGTTCCCCGAAAGGGTTGGTGGCATGCTTTGTCGCCTTCCCCTATCCCGCCCCAGCTTGCTGAGGCGGGATTTTTTTTCTTGCTTCTTTACGTACCGCGGCATCAGGCATGCCTGGCCGCCCTCGATTGCTGCCAGCGATGCAGCTGTCGATAAATCGGCAGGGTGAAGGAGAGGATCAGCAGCACGCGGGTCACATGTGCCGCCGTCACCAGGGCGACCCCGAGTTGCAGGGTGCGCGCCGTGATCGACATTTCCGCGATGCCGCCCGGGGCCGTGGCCAGGATCATGCCCGGCACATACAGGCCGGACAGGGCGGCCAGCGCCCAGGCCAGCAGGGCCGACATCGCCATCATCAAATAAATGCTGGCCATCAGCGCGCCCATGAAACGCGGAGCACCCTTCAGGAAAGTGGGCGCAAAGCGGGTGCCCAGCGCGCAGCCCAGCAGCACTTGCCCGATATTGGTCAAAATGCCCAGCATCGAGGACAGTTGCAGCCCGGCAGCGGTGACCACGATGGTCGTCGCCAGGGGGCCCATCATCCAGGGATTGGGAAAGCGGATGATGCGAAACAGCAGGCCGCCGGCCGCGGCAATGGCAAACAGGATCAGCAAATTGAAGGCCGAAAACGGCGTGGGCACCGGCCGATAAGCATCGCCGCCGTGTACATTTGCTACCGTCAGCACCACCGGGATGGTGCAAACCACCAGAAAAATGCGCACCGCATGTGCGACCGCCACCTTGTCGATCGACGCTCCGAAGCGCTCGCCCAGCGTCGCCATCTCCGCCGCACCGCCGGGAACGCTGGCAAAAAATGCAGTGGCATCGTCCACCCGCGCCACGCGCGACAGAAAATGCGCCGCCACCGCGCCGATCAGAATCGATGAAATGGCCGCCGTCACCAGCACCCCGGCATGGGCCGCCACCTCGCGGGCCACGCTGGGCGTGAAGTACAGTCCCAAGGTAACCGCAATGAACATCTGTCCGAGCTCGCGCCCCAGTGGCGGCGCAGAAAGCCGCGCGCCGTTGAAGTTGCACAGCGCCATCGCCACCAGCGGCCCGATCATCCACGGCAAGGGGGTATGGGCCCAGGCGCATAGCACCCCGCCGAGCAGACTGACGGTCAGCGCCAACAGGGATCGCCGCCAGTCCTGCTGCCGGAATTGTTGGATTAAAAGCACCGCCGCATGATGACGGGAAGACAATCTTTGGGCAAGCCTGGCGCCGCCTTTTCCCTCTGCCGGCACAGCGAGGTTGGAAAGCGCCGCTTAAATCGTTATAATTGCGGGCTTTGCTGCTTCAAACGCAGCACAACAGCCCCATACGGCCTGGTAGCTCAGTCGGTAGAGCAGAGGATTGAAAATCCTTGTGTCGGTGGTTCGATTCCGCCCCAGGCCACCAAATTAAAAAAGCCCGCCTCGCGCGGGCTTTTTTAATTTGACACGCTATTAGGTAGCTGAATCCCCAAGACAAACCGCCCCTCGGTTCGTAGTCTTGGGGGAATGAAATCAAACCATACCTGTCCCCAATTTCCGGCTGTTAAAGCGTCCGCTTTAACCGGAAATATACATCCCGATTTATCGATTTCCATCGATTTGCCTACAGTTGACGCCGATGCTTCAGTGAGGCGCGCCATCGTGTCTAGCGCATCTCCCAACGATCGAGGCGAAAGTCGCCGCGTGTGAATTCGCTTCGAAATTTGACCCCCTTTGCGGGAGTATTCGCGCCGCGTTGACCCCACCCCGTTTTGCAGCTTTCTGAACGCTTTTCCGAGAGGAAATGACCGTTCAGGTGGGGTCAAAATTCAAAGCGAAAAGGGGGTCAACATTGCGCGCGAATTGACAGCCTCCGCATACTCCCGATCGGCGATAGCTATCCGGCCGGCGAGTCTACGCCGCACCTTGACGAGCCACGATAGGCTAGGCGGTACTCTATAAGTAGTCATGGGATGAATCCTATCGACTCATCCCCGAAATTTGTAGGGGACTCAGCTACCTAATAGCGATTTGACAGTCTGGGACAGGGAACGAATCACCCCTGGTTCGTCAAAGCGAAGTCCACTGGACTTCGCTTTGACGTGCGGCGCTTTCTGCCGCACGGTCGCGCAGCGATGGCGGGATCGCCCCCAGACGAGACCGACACATTCCGCCGAGCGCCCAACACTTCAGCTCCGTTTTCTTCTGGCAACGCGGTGCATGCTTCAGGCCGGCATTGCCCGCGCCTCGTCCACGGCACTCGTTTCCCTTGAACCCTGAAGAAACCGCAGGCCGCAAGTGATGAGCATAGGATCGTCCCGGTCGTACTCCGCGACCCGAATTCCGACCCGTTTGCCCGGCCTGAGAACGTATTGTCCGGGAACGGCACGCACAATGCCGCCCTTCTCCTGGCGAATGGACGGCTTTTGCAGAATCAGGGTGCCGCCGGCCGCGCGCAAGGCGAGGTCGCCGTGCCTGTTGATATCGACTTGATACGCCCCCTGGATGGCGAGAATGATGCAATGCGGATCGGCGCGCGGGGCAATCAGGAAATCTTGCTGCAAATGCTGTTGCCCGCCCATGTAGACAACATCGATACCGGGGTAGACATTCTGGTAGCGCACGCTGGTGTAGAAGCTGCTGCTACGCCGTTCGGGCACGATGCTGGTCGACGTGGCGGCCGGTTCCGCCGGTTCCTCTACCGCGCTCACACACGGATTGGGTAGTCCGCTTTCAATGGTCATGCGCACCACCACCGGAGTGGCGCGTGCCGGCGAGCCGTATCCGGCCGGGCTGCCACGCTCCGGGCTCCTGCCGGGCAGCACCAGGATGGCCTCGGCGCTCGTCAAGAAGACGCTATAGTCGGGGCAGCATGCAAGGTACTGCACCTCCGCGTAGGTCAGCCCCCGATTTTCCTGAAAACGAAGTTCTTTGGCCCTGGGGACAATCCTGCGTGCAGGGGGTTCACCGGATCGCGCCCGCGCAGTCAGCGGCGCGACCAGGTCGGCGAAGACTTTGAACAGCGAACGAGACTGCTCCAGCGATTGCGTCTGCGCATACCTCGACATTCCGGCCTCCCTCCAGAATACTAAGTCCCGCATGGTCCGATGGTCGCGGGTCTGAATCTGAAGCAGAGTAAGTACGTCCCGTTGCAGAAGCGCCCAGTAAATCCCGGTCTGGATGAGCCGATCGGACTACAGATGGGTTTATGGTGTTCGACGAAAGAATTGCCCGACAAAGCTGGCCTCGTCTGAGAGGTGGCCAGCCGCGCTCCCAACCGGTCCTGGTGGTTCCTGCGCACCAAACTATCGAGGGCCGGCTGAACCTTGGCACCAGGATAATAGGGACACTATTTTCTCATTCATGAAGAATGAATATTGAATAAAAGCCATCAAGCGCCTGGCACTAGACTCCGGGCTCCTCGGATGCAGGGTGCAGACATAATGGTTAAGTGCCGCTCGATGAATTCAAAAAATAACGAACTCAGGGCTTGCACTTGAAAATTTCAAACGTCCGCTTGCCGAACTCGGTCGAATTTCCCTTCACCAGCGTATCGCCACCGCTATCGACGGCGCTGTTGCTCGCCAGCTGCAGCAAATTGGCTTCCACCGCTTCGGGACTGCGCGTAATAAAGCCAACCTCGGCCAGAACACTGACAGTGGTCAGGCCCTTCGACCGACAACTGCCAACCTGGCTTGCCTCCAACACGGCGATCCGCTCCGAGCCTTCGCGCTTCTCGATCAGCTTGTTGGCGCATCCACCCAGGCCGGCAATCAGCGGCACGACAGCGCCCGCAAACAACATTTTTTTCGACAGTTGCATGATGTCTCCTGATTTCGAAAATGGATTGGGGTTTGTCGCAAAGTGTACCGGAGCTTTCCGGCGCGAAACGCAACTGATCGGCGTGCGCCTGTCCCTATCGGGGCGTCGCCGGCAAATTCAATCGCCCGATCCGGAAACGACAGGCCGGCCATTCTGCTCCGGTCTTCAAATTTACGTAGATCGCCATTTGGCGCGCTTTTCCAGCCAAAAATGCCTGAAACACCGCGCCAATGCTGGTGTTTGCTATTTTCAAGCGCCCCAAGGCCGAGCATGGATTTGCTATACTTCACGCCTGTTTTTTATGCCTTTCCCGTTGTTCCATCACCTTTCCCGCAGGAACCCATGGCCAAAATCAAAGTAAAGAACCCCGTCGTTGAAATGGACGGCGATGAGATGACGCGCATCATCTGGCAGATGATTCGCGAAAAAATGATCCTCCCGTATCTCGATATCGACCTCAAGTACTACGACCTGGGCATGGAGCACCGCGACGCGACCGACGACAAGGTCACAATCGATTCGGCGATGGCGACCAAGGAATACGGCGTTGCCGTGAAGTGCGCGACGATCACGCCGGACGAGGCGCGCGTCAAGGAATTCAAGCTGAAGCAGATGTGGAAGAGCCCCAACGGCACCATCCGCAATATTCTCGACGGCACCATTTTCCGCGAACCGATCATCTGCAAGAACGTCCCGCGCCTGGTTTCGCACTGGGACAAGCCGGTGGTAGTCGCCCGCCACGGCTTCGGCGACCAGTACCGCGCCACCGATTTCCAGTTTCCCGGCGCCGGCACCCTGACCATGACCTTCAAGCCGGCCGACGGCAGTGCACCGATCGAACGCGAAGTGTTCAAGGCGCCCAGCGCCGGTATCGCCCTGGCGATGTACAACCTCGATGAGTCGATCAAGGGTTTCGCGCGCGCCTGCCTGAACTACGGCCTGCAGCGCAACTACGCGGTGTACCTGTCGACCAAGAACACGATTCTTAAAATCTATGACGGGCGCTTCAAGAACCTGTTCCAGGAAATATTCGACGCCGAGTTCAAGGCCAAATACGATGCCGCCGGCCTCACCTATGAGCACCGCCTGATCGACGATATGGTCGCCTCCAACCTGAAGTGGAACGGCGGCTATCTGTGGGCCTGCAAGAATTATGACGGCGATGTGCAATCCGACACCGTCGCCCAGGGCTATGGTTCGCTGGGCCTGATGACCTCGGTGCTGATGTCGCCGGACGGCAAGACGGTGGAATCGGAAGCCGCGCACGGCACGGTGACCCGCCACTACCGCATGCACCAGCAGGGCAAGCCGACCTCGACCAATCCGATCGCCTCGATCTACGCCTGGACGCGCGGCCTGCAGGCGCGTGGCCGCATGGACAATACGCCGGACGTCGTCAACTTCGCGCTGAAACTCGAAAAGGCCTGCGTCGATGTGGTGGAAAGCGGCCGCATGACCAAGGACCTGGCGATCCTGATCCGCGCCGATCACCCTTACCTCAGCACCGAGGAATACATGGATGCAGTCGACAAGGAGCTGAAGGCACGCATGGCCTGAGTACCGCGCCTGCCGATGCGATATGAAAAGGGGCTTCCGCGGAAGCCCCTTTTCTTTGGGTGAACACCGGTGCGCCTTCGAAACTTTTGCATTTCGCGACGTTCCAATTCCGATTAATATTGCTGCGTCCACCCTTCAACACCTCTGCGCGGAGGAAAACTCATGAGGCCTTCCCCGATCCCGGCGCTGTCAGGCGCATTCCTGGCGCTTGCGACGGCTATTGCCGCCACGGCCGCCATGGCCACCGCCAGCGTCGGTCAGACCGCGCCGAATTTCACGCTCAAGGATCTCGACGGCAGGGCCGTCAGTCTGGCCGCGTTCAGAGGAAAGCATGTGGTGCTCGAGTGGCACAACCCCGGTTGCCCTTTTGTGCAAAAGCACTACAACAGCGGCAATATGCAAAACCTGCAAAACAAATACGAGTCCGGCGACACCGTTTGGCTGACCATCAATTCAACCCATCCGGGACATCAGGATTACCTGGACAACGGGAAAATGAAGGCTCACCTCAGCGCCAAAAAAGCGGCGCCTGACGCCTATCTGACCGATACCGAGGGCACGGTCGGCCTCAGCTACGGCGCCAAGGCCACGCCGCATATGTATGTGATCAACCCGACCGGCGTATTGGTTTATGCGGGCGCCATCGACGACAAACGCGGCACCGATCCCGCTGAAATCAGGAGCGCCAAAAATTATGTGGTCGCGGCACTGGATGAATCGAAGGCCGGAAAGCCGGTGACCGTTGCCACGTCAGCCCCTTACGGTTGCAGCGTCAAATACAAATAATTGTTTGGCTTTGGCGCAACAAAAAACCCGCGAAGACGCGGGCTTTGTCATGGCGGAGACGACGCCTTGTCAGCATGCAGCGTGCTCAGTGGGCGATCAGCCGTTGCTCGTCCAGAATCGTGATTTGCTTGCGCTGCACATCGATATAGCCTTCCTGCGCCAGATCCTGCAGGGTGCGATTGACCATTTCGCGCGAGGCGCCGACCATGCTCGCCAGATCCTTTTGCGTGAACGGCTCGCCGACCACGCGCTTGCCGTTGGACATGATGGCGAGTTCAAGCAGCGTCCGGGAAACGCGTGATGTGATATCGGTAAGCGCCAGGGCGCCGATCTTGCGGTCGGCATGGCGCAGACGCCGGGCCATGGTTTCCATCACCAGGCGTGAAATTTCCGGCGATTCCTCGATGGCAAGCAGAAACGCCTGGTAGGACAGCATCTGCAGGCGACCGTTTTCCATGGCGGCCACATTGGCGCTGCGCGGTTCATGGTCGAACATCGGCAGTTCGCCGAAGAAGTCGCCCGCATTCAAGGTTTTGAAAATCACTTCGCGATTGGCATCGGAGGCATCGCTGCTGTAGACCTTCACCCGCCCGGTCAAAATGACGAAGCAGGAATCGGCGATATCGCCCTGGCGCAGAATGACCTCACCCTTCTCTACTGCACGCACATCCGCATGGGCGCTGATGCGCGCCAGTTGTACACTGCTGAGGTTGCTGAACATTGGGATGGCGTTGAGCATGGGGTGGCGGCATTGGCGAACAATTGATGTGGCTGCACTATTACCGCATCTTCCCCGGTGCCATACGACATTTATATGACATTTTTCACAATTGACGTTTGCTGACAATTGGCCGATCGGCCGGCCACCGCTCAGGCGCTGGCCGCGAGCCGCGTCGCCAGACGTTTGATGATATGCAGGCGCTGGTGAAAAAAATGATCCGCCCCCGGCACCACGATGACCGGAATATTGCGCGGCCGCGCCCAGTCGAGCGAGGCCGCCAGCGGCACGGTCTCATCCTTCTCGCCGTGAATGACGATCGCCGTCTCGGGCGGCTTGCCCCCTGCCTGCACATTGGCCCAGTGCGCCAGGCGGCTGAATGCCGGCGCCACCAGCACCATCTCGACGGCCTCCACCTGTTCGCTGGCGGCCAGGGTGACAGCGCCGCCGAATGAAAATCCCGCGAGCCACAGCGGCAACCCCGGATGGTTGCGCCGGGCCTGGGCGATCACCTGCAGCATATCGACAGTTTCGCCGCGGCCCTCGTCATGCGCCCCCGCGGAAGCACCGATGCCGCGGAAATTGAAACGGTAGGTGGCGGCGCCCGCGTCGAAGAAGGCGCGCGCCAGAGTGGTAACCACCTTGTTGTCCATGGTGCCGCCGAACAGGGGATGCGGATGCGCAACCACCGCGACCGCACGCGGAGCCGTTTCCTCGCTCACATGCGCCACGAGTTCAATGGCGCCGGCTTCGCCGTCGAGCAGGGAACGGATACTGGGGAAGGGGGCGGCCATCTGCGGCGCCTAGATTTTCAGCCGCTCGACCACGCGGCCTTGTTGCAGATGTTCGCTGATGATTTCGTCGATATCCGTTTTGTCGATGTAGGTGTACCAGATATTGTCCGGATACACGACCAGCACCGGTCCTTCGTCGCAGCGATCCAGGCAGCCCGCGCTGTTGATGCGAATGCGGCCCTCGCCGCTGAGTTTCAGCGCCTTGATGCGGTCCTTGGCGTAGGCGCGCACGCCTTCGGCATCGTGCTGGCTGCAGCACGGGGTGCCGTCCTTGCGTTCATTGACGCAGAAAAATACGTGATGCTGGTAATAGCCCATGGTCGCGCTTTCACAATTGAAATCAGGATGACGGCAGTTTAGTCGCCAAGGCGCTCTTTGACGAATACCAACGCCAGAAAAATGAATGCCGCCAACGGCCAGACTTCGTGAATCCAACTGGTCACGCTGGCGAAATTCACCAGGTGACCATAGGGCCAATCGAACAGGCGCAGCGTCTCACCGAAAGCACCATACACACTGGACATTTTCGCCATCACACCGCCGGCAAACACGAACAGGGTGGCCGCCAGCGTGCGCCAACGGTAGGCCCAGGAAAAGAACAGCGTCGACAGGATCAATCCCGAAACCAGCCCGATCACGGTGCCCGGTCCCATCCACGCAATCAGCTGCGGCGCCCGCAGCATCAGGGCGGCCATCGATACCTTGGCGGCAAAACCCAGCACCAGCACTAGCGCCACGATCAGCCACAAGCGCCGTGCCGAGGCGAGCACCAACGATACCATCAACGCAAATCCACAGACATTGAAGGCGATGCCGGCCGCCTGCGGCAACAAATAGAGCGGGTCATAGGATGGTAGTTTATCGCCTGGCGGCGGTTGATTGATCACATTGCCCGCCTCGAAAAACGGGATCGCCGGATTCAGTTGCGCAAACCACCACAGGGCCAGCAGCAACAGCCCCCATTCGGTATGGGTACCGGCCGCAAACAGCCGATAACGCCAGTATTCGATCTTGGCCAGCACCGCGCGCCCCGGCGCGATCGTCACCAGGGTGGCGCCGAGCACGGTGCCGCCGGTATTGGCAAGCCAGTCCAGCGGCGACGATACACGCCCCGGCAGCATCGACTGCAATAATTCCAGCGCACCGGACAAGGCACTGCCGGCCGCCACCGCCACGGCCCATGCCCAGGCCGCCAGCGCGGACTGTCCACTGCGGCCCATATGGCGGCGCCAGATGGCGGCTATCAATGCCCCCAGTGGGGCATAAGCCAGCACATTGAGCGCAACATCGAATGTGGTGATGTAACGCGGCCAGCTGAACAAGGTGAACGACTCGGGCGCGTGCCAGCCGATAAACGGGCTGAGGCTGGCATATACGATCACCAGCACATAGACGATAAGGGCGCCACGGCCGGCGCGCCAAGGCTCGAATTTCATCAGGCGCTGGGTGAAATTCGATACCACCGTTTTTGTTGGCGTGGACATTTGCCGGGCCGGACCTCGCGCGGATTTATCCGACAGCCGTCAGCGACTGCCGGTAACGCGCGGCATTGTCGACATAATGCGTGGCGATCCAGCGGATATTCCTGACTTCCTCGTCCGTCAGCTGTCGCACCACGCGGCCCGGCGAGCCCACCACCAGGGATCGATCGGGAATCACCTTGCCTTCCGGGATCAGCGAATTGGCGCCGATCAGGCATTCGCGCCCGATCACGGCATGATTCAGCACCACCGCCTTGATCCCGATCAGCGAACCTTCCTTGACGGTGCAGCCGTGCAGCATCGCCATATGACCGACGCTCACATCGCGTTCCAGCGTCAGACGCACGCCTTCGTCGGTATGCAGCACCGAACCGTCCTGGATGTTGACGTTATCGCCCAGGGTAATGGTGTTGTTGTCGCCGCGGATGGTGACGTTCCACCAGACATTCGCATTCAGTCCGAGGATCACATCACCGATGATGGCGGCATTGGGCGCGACATAATTGTTGCCCTGCAGTTGCGGTTGCTTGTCACCCAGTTTGTAAATCATTGGCACGGCTTTCGTGGAGAAGTTTTTCGAAGACTATCTTGTCGCCCAGATAGGGTGGTTCCCGGTCGCGTCGTTCGCCGGTCTCGACGGAGCCCATTCGGCGCCAGAAATTCATGTCCGCGTGATTGCCGTCGATGACTGCAAGCCGCAGACCGGTGCTGCCGGCAATTTGCCCGTCCATATAAAACCGAGCAAGGACTTATCGGCAGGTGCGCAGTCCGGCGGCAGCTGGTTGAAGAAATCTTCCACCTCGCCTGGTCGTGGCGGGCAACCCTCAACAAACTGGAAATAATCGGCGCGGGCCATAACGATCTCTTCCACCTCGCGACGATGCTGGAGATTGTCGGCTAGCGGACGCGCGACGATGGGCAGAATGACCATGCCGCCATTTTGCCACTGCGCGACTACATATTGCGAATCAGCAAGCCCATCAGCGCGCCCAGCCAGTACGAATGCCGGGCTGCTCCGAGGCCGGTGCCGACGCCAAAACCGGGCCCCAGGCCGGCGGTCAGCGCCAGGGCAATGTAAAAACGCCAGGGAATGGTTTTCATGAAAATCGCCACGTCGTCATGCAGCGCATTGTGCATGGCGTCGGACTGATCGCGCCGCGCGATTACGATAAAAGCCGGGAACCGCCGACAAAGGCCGGTACGCGCGGCGCGGAATCCCGTCGCGATGCCGGGCGGTGCAACTTACATCTGTTTGAACAGATGCGAGAACGGCCGGCTGACGGTGAGATTTTCCTTGCGACCCTTGACCTTGACGGTAGCCTGGCCGCGGAAGTCGCGCGACACCGAGTCGATCGAGGCGGCGTTGACCACGGTGGAGCGATGGATCTGCCAGAATTTCTCGGCATCGAGGCCGTCGATCAACTCCTTGATCGGCGTCTTGATCAGGGCGTCGAATTCCCTGGTCGCCACCAAGGTATATTTTTCGTCGGACTGGAAGAACAGCACCTCGTCGACCGGAATCAGGCGCAGATTCGCGCCGATATTGGCCTTGATCCATTTCAGTTTTTCCGCCCCCGGGTTCAATTTTGCGGCGAGATGCCGCATCAGGGCGTCGAGGTTTTGCGGCTGCGCCGGCACGGCGCTGAGGCGCTCCTTCAGGCGTTCGACAGCCGCCTGCAAGCGCTCGTCGGAATAGGGCTTCAGCACATAGTCGATGGCGCCGGTATCGAAGGCCTCGACCGCGTATTGATCGAATGCGGTGACGAACACGATATGGCATTTCAATTCGGGGTTGCTGGCAAGGCTCCTGGCCACTTCCACGCCGGTCATTTCCGGCATTTGGATGTCGAGAAAGGCCAGGCTGGGCCGGTATTCGGCAATTGCCTCCAGCGCGGCCTCGCCGTCGCCGACATCGGCGAGAATTTTCAATTCAGGCCACAGCTTGCCGAGCTTGGTCTTGAGCTGGGCACGCAGGATGGGTTCATCTTCGGCAATTATCGCGGTGAAATTCATGATCTATTCCTTGAGCATTGGGCTTGCGCTGCAGCGCAAATCCACCATCGACAATGATGGCGGTAAATTCGTGCATGGCATTCGCAGATGGAAGGGCTTCGGAAGCGGCTAGTTTAGCTAAATGATGCCGGCGCTTTTCTTTTTGTTGCGCCTGATCCACCACCAGACCACAAAACCGCCGGCGACGAACGGCGCCAGCACCGGGAACAACGACACCAGGATGATGAGGGGCACGATCACCAGCAGGCCCGCGAATAACATGCCCAGGCCGTAGATCACCACCGTCAGCACTACCGCAACCAGGGCCAGCACCACAAACGCCAGCAGCAGCGCCACCGAGCCCAGCGCCATGCCCTCCATGCCGCCCAGGTGGGCGTTACCGAATTGCAGGGGCATCAACCCGGTGGCCACGCCGGTAAGCCCCAGCAGCAGGATCACCCCGAGCAGGATCATCGCGCCGACGAGGGTGAAGCCGAGGGCGCGCAGCCACATGCGGTGGGTCTTGCGGGCGACCCACCAGGTGCGCGCCGCAAAACCGCTGGGCGGCACCTCGACCGGCTTGGATGCGGCCGCGCCGGGCCGGGCCGATGCGGACATGACGCGTCCGAAACTGGCGATCGCCGATGTCGGCACGTCGATGGTGGCGATCACGCCCTTGGGCATGTTCGACTCCAGCGTCAACTTCGCCCCATCGCCGAACAGGGCCTGCAAGCGTTCGCGGATATTGCTGAGGCCGATACCGCCGCCCATCTGCATCGGTTCGTCGGAAAGACCGCGGCCGGTATCTTTGACCACCAAGCGAATATGTTCGCCGACTTTTTCAGCGATCACATCGATGCGGCCGCCCTCGCGCTGTGGCTCGAGGCCGTGCTTGATGGCGTTCTCGACCAGCGAGGGCAGCATCAACGGCGGGAAGGGTATCGACTCCAGTTCCATGGGCACCGTGATATCGAATGCCAGCCGCTCGCCCATGCGCATTTTCAGGATGTTCAGATAGGCGCGCACCAGCTCGACTTCCTGTCCCACGGTGGACGTCGTTTCGCGCATTTTCGGCAGCGCCGCGCGCAGGTACTGGATCAGGTGCCCGACCATTTTATTGGCCTGCGGGGGATCGACTTCGGTCAGCGCCTGCACATTGGCCAGGGTGTTGTACAGAAAGTGCGGTTCGACCTGGGCCTGCAGAGCCTGCAAGCGCGCCTCGACGATCTGCCGGTTGACGTTGGCGGATTCCGCTTCCTGCTTTTTCACCTCGGCGAAGGCCTGGGCGCGGCGCGAGCGATCGATCAGGTACTTGGCGATCAACAGCATGATGAACAGCGGGATGAAGGTCAGGATCAGCGCCGAGCCGATGCCGATGCGGCGAAAATCGCCTTGCACCTTTTGACGGATATCGTCGCGCAACTCCGGTGGCAGCGGCGGCAAGGGAATTTCCTTGCCGAGCGAATCGAATTCCATGCTGCCGAGCCGATCGAGCTTGATCACGCGCCGGCCGTTTTCGCCCAGCACGATATTGCCCTTGATATGCTGGTTGCCGACGATGCCATCGATCTTGAGCCCCTCCGCTACGGGCGCGGGGGGCGGTGCTGGCGGTGCCCCCGCAGCGCCGGGGGCGGCCGGGGCTGCGGGCGCCTTGCCGGCCGGGGGCAATTTACCGCCAGCGGCCGCTTTCTTGCCGCTGGCGGCTTTGTTATCGGGTACGGATTTGATGCCGAAATCGGACTCGAGCTCCTGCGCAAATTTGCCGCTGTTGATGCGCGACAGCGCTTCATTGGCGGCCTTTTCGTTGATTTGCGCCTCGGCGATCAACTTGTCAAAGCTGCCGACGCCGGCCGGATCATTGATGCCGGCCTTTTTTTGCGCGTCCAGCGCGTCCTGACGCGCTTCCTTGAGGGATTCGATACGCTCACGGGCCGCGTCGCGAGTGGCTTCGGCGGCATCGCGCGCCGCCTGGCGCGCCGACTCGGCAGCGGCGCGCATGGCGTCCTTGACCGATTGATTGGCTTCACGCTGGGCGCTGAAAATTTCCCGGCGCGCCTCGGCGATGTCGCGCAGGGCCTGGTCGAGCTCGGTCTTGCGCGAGGGGTCCTTGGCGCGTTCGCGCATCGCTTTGACCACCTGTTCGGCGGCGCCGAGGGCGGTGTCGCCAAAGGCATGGTCGATCTCGCGCTTGATGGCGCGCTGTTGCTCGGGTGTGTCGCCGCTTTCGGACAGGCGAATGAGGTGGAAGGGCGTACTGAACAGGGCCAGCAGCAGCAGAGTCGAAAAACCCAGCAGGATCAGTGCCCACCACGGGGTTTTGTTGAGGAAATTGCCAAGTGCCTTGAACATATCGAATCCGGGTTTTTTGCCAGTGTACGTGAGCCACGCCTGTGGGAGACATCCCACGCTGCCAGAATAGGGGTGCGCGCCGCCTGGCTCAACGCGGTACCGGCGGATTGCAGAAATCGCGGGCTGGAGTGCACATCGTGCCGATGGGCGCCGCGACTGATCGGATGATCGATCTGGAAAACAAAAGTCCAGCATTGGCGCGGCTTTTGGAGCATTTTTGCCTCAAAAGCCGCGCCAATGCTGGATCTACGTTCTTTGTTCTTACATCTGCCTGAACAGATGGGTAAAGTTGCGACTCACCGTCAGCACCTCGGTGCGACCCTTCAACTTCAGATCGGCCTGGTCGCGCAGGCCGCGGATCACGCCGGCGATGACGCGGGTGTTGACGATGGTGGCGCGATGCACCTGCCAGAAACGGTCCGGGTCGAGCTCGTCGATCAGTTCCTTGATCGGTTTGCGGATCAGGACTTCGCTGTCTTCTAGCACCACCCGGGTGTATTTTTCATCGGACTGGAAGTAATACACATCCTCGATCGGAATCAGCCGCACCGTCTGCCCGACGCTGGCCTTGATCCACTGCAGAAACCCGGCGCCCGGCTTGATCTGGTTCGACAGCTGGCGAAGCACCGCGGCCAGACGCTCTGCCTCTGCCGCGCCAGCGTCCTCGCCGGTAAGCGGCGCGGCGCCGATGCGCTCCTGCAAACGTCCGATGGTTTCGAGCAGGCGCGCTTCGTTGAAGGGCTTCAGCACATAGTCGATGGCGCCGCGCTCGAACGCTTCCAGGGCATGCTGATCGAAGGCGGTGATGAAGACGATGTGCACGCGCCGGTCGCGGCCCTTGCCGATCAGGCGCGCCGCATCGAGCCCGGACATGACCGGCATGTGGATGTCGAGGAAGACCACGTCCGGCTGCCGTATTTCATAGGCGCTGAGCGCCTCCGCGCCATTGGTGGCCTCGGCAACGATGTCCAATTCCGGCCATAGCTTGGCGAGTCGCAGCTTGAGCTGGTCGCGTAAGAGGGGTTCGTCGTCAGCGATCAGCGCGGCAGGCATTTTCGCCCCTCTGCTTTGGCACCTCCGCGCCGCCAACGATCAATGCGGTCGGCATACTCATGGCTTATACGGTATCAAAATCCGCGCAACCACGCCCTGTGGCAGGTTTTCCTCGAGCAGCAGCTTCGCGGTTTTGCCATACAGCGCCGCCAGCCGCTCACGAATATTGCTGAGGCCCACGCCGAGGCCGCCCGAGGGACTGAGCCCCTGGCCGGTATCGGCCACGCTGACCACGAGGAATCCTTCGACAAGGGCGGCGTTGACCTCGATCCTGCCGCCCTGCTGCAAATTCTCCAGCCCGTGCTTGATAGCATTTTCAACCAGGGTCAGCAGCATCATCGGCGGAAAGGAGGCGTCGCGCAACGGTTCGGGAATCTGCATGGAAAAATCGAGTCGCGGCCCCATGCGCAGGCGCTGGATGTCGAGATAGGCCTGCGCCATCGCCGCCTCGCGGCCCAGGGTGGTGCCGTCCTCGCGCATTTCCGGCAGGGCGGCGCGCAGGTAAGTGATCAGGCTTTCCAGGGTGGTGGCGGCCAACGGCGAATTGGCTTCCACCAGGTGCTGCACATTGGCAAGGGTATTGAACAGGAAATGCGGCTCGATCTGCGCCTGCATCAGTTTCAGGCGCGCTTCCAGCACCTGTTTCTCCAGCTGGTAGCGCCGCGACTCCGAGGTCTGCAATTCGGCGAAGGCGCGCGATTCACGCTCGCGATACACCAGCAGGGTGGCCGCGACCACGCCAATGGCAATACCGGCAGCGGTAAACACCACGATGCCCCAGAACATGCCGTCGATGGTGAACATCTGCACCAGGCTGCGGCCGATCATCAGACCGGACACGATAGTGCCCAGAAACGCCGCCAGAATCAGCGCCGCCAATTGGGCATGTTCGCGTTTCACCCGCCGGAACTGCAGATTGCCGACCATGGTAAAGGCCAGCAGCATCACCGTGGCGACCACGGAGAGCCGCAACCACAGCCGATAAAACAGCACGTTCTCGTGGAAATAAGGGTAGACGATGCAGGAGGCTGCCGTGGTCAGGATCAGGGTGATCAGAACCCGTTTCCAGGTGATGCCGCGGAATAATGTGAAAAACCCGTTCATGCCCCAAGCATAGCGTCACTGCGCCGCAAAAATCCGCCGGGACGGCATGAAGCGCGGGATTCCGGCCTTGAAGGACTGAATGGCGACGGAAAGAGAAACGGGGCCATTGGCTCCGTACGCTGCTGATCGATCATTGCCCGCCGGTGCGGGTCAGCTTCTCATCCCGTAAAGGCGAGCCGGTGCTGGCCTTTCCAGCGGGCCGCCATGCCCGGCCGGCGTAACGACAAGGGGGCGGCGGCGAGTGGTGGCCGTGCGGCCATTTCCGCACTGCCGGGCCGCGTCGACAAGGCCTTCATCCGCCTGATTTGCGGCTCATGGCTGTTCACGATCGCATTGGCGCCTTCGCGCAAATACATCGATGTTCCGGACTGAAATTCGACTGCAGCCATGACGAGACCCCGAGGATGTTGATTGAATGATGCCGTATTGCCGCAGATGAAATTGTGAATTCCGGAAAACTGCAAAACTGCTGAACCCCATGCTGCGCCCAGGATGTGAAACGCCGGTGACAAACTGGTGGCAAGCTTGTGGCAAAAAAGAAAAACCCGGGTAATTGCGCCCCGGGAAAGAGTCGAGGGGTATCGACCCGGCTACCGACAACAGGATCATTTGCAGCGTTTACAGCCCGGCCTTGCTCTCGACCGGGCGCGCATGGCGCGAGGCGGTGACCACAATCGGCTCCTGTTTCTGGACTTCGCCCACCGCATGCCGCGAAGCGCCGCCTGATTGCACCGGTTGCGCGTCCACATTGGAGGCGATTCCGGTAAGAATGAAAATCAGCATCACCGCCAGTATTGCGCCGGTGGCAAACGAATCTTTAAGGCCAAAATTGGTTTCGATGTTCATATTGCTCTCCTTGCTTCCCGATTGAGGCCGGCTGGCGGCCTCGTTGCTGATTCGTCATTCGTTTTGGATGACGTCACTTTATTAAGATGCGCAAGGAGGCTCAAACGGATTGCGACGAAACGCAAAATTCGGGGCCCCGGACGTCAAAAAACCGCCCGCAACGCGGCGGCGCACAGCGGAGCCGCGATCGATATCGACGCGAAAATGGAAACGGCGCGAATATTCGCGCCGTCATGGGAGTGTGAATCCGCTCAGGCGTGGCGGTGACCAGCCAGCGCCTCGTGCTTGCCGCCGAACTCGGCGCTGGGATGGGCCAGATGTTCGTGCGGCTTGGACAGCAGGGAGCCGCCGGCCATGCCGACTCCGGCCATCAGCACCCCCGCCAGTTGCGCCGGGAATGCATCGCCGAGGTCCTTGAAGACCAGGAAAAACAGCCAGCTCATGATGCCCAGCACGATCGAGGCGATGGCGCCATGGCGGGTGGCGCGCTTCCAGTACAGTCCCGCAACCAGGGGCACGAACGCCCCCACCAGGGTGACCTGGTAGGCGGCCGACACCATTTCATAGATCGGCGTGCCCTTCATGGCGATCGAATAGGCCAGCACCCCGGCGGTAAACAGGGCGAGGGTGACGCGGAAGGCGAACAGCTCCTGTTTGTCGGTCAGCCCGGGACGCATATGCTTGTAGATATTCTCGACAAAACTGGTCGACGGCGCCAGCAAGGTCGCCGAGGCGCAGGACTTGATCGCCGACAGCAGGGCACCGAAAAAAATCACCTGGGCGAGGAATGGCATCTTGGTGAGAATCAGGGTCGGCAGGATTTTCTGCGGGTCGCTGGCCAGCAATTCCTTGGTCTGCTCGGGCATCGCCAGCACCGCGCAGGCGACGATGAACATGGGCACGAAGGCGAAGCCCAGATAGCACAAGCCGCCGATCACGGCGCCGCGCGAGGCGGTCTTGGCATCCTTGGCCGACATCACGCGCTGGAACACGTCCTGTTGCGGGATCGAGCCCAGCATCATGGTGATGGCGGCCGCGAAAAAGAAAATGGCGTCATGCAGCTTCGGTTCGGGGAAGAACTTGAACCAGTCATTGGTCTGCGCCAGCGCCACCACCTTGTCGGCACCCCCGGCCAGATCGGCGGCCATGAAGGCGATGATGGTCAGGCCGATCACCAGCACGATCATCTGGATGAAATCGGTCCAGGCGACCGCCAGCATACCGCCGAAAATCACGTACACCAGCACCGACAAGGTACCGACCACCATGCCGGTCTCGACGCTGATGGCGTTGCCGCTGACCACATTGAACACCAGACCGAGGGCGGTGACCTGGGCGGCCACCCAGCCGAGATAAGACAAGATGATGGTCACCGAACAAAAGATTTCGACGACCTTGCCGTAGCGTTTGCGGTAAAAGTCGCCGATCGTCAGCAGTGACATCTTGTACAGCCTGGCGGCGAAGAACAAGCCGACGAATACCAGGCACATCGACGCGCCGAACGGGTCTTCGACCACGCTGTTCAGTCCGCCCTGCACGAATTTGGCGCTGATGCCCAGCACCGTCTCGGAACCGAACCAGGTGGCGAAGGTGGTGGTGATGATCATCGCCAGCGGCAGGCTGCGGCCGGCCAGGGCGAAATCGGAGGAGGTCTTGACGCGGGTCGCCGCATACAGGCCGATCGACAGGGTGCCGAGCAGGTAGAGGACGACGAAGCCAAGCAAAGCGGTCATGGGGTTGAATCCTTAATTCGCTGGAAATGGGCAGGCAGGCGCGCAAATTCGCGTGATGCAAAAGTGTAGCAAAAGGCGTGCCTTGCTGCGGCCCGACGCGCTCGACAGGCGGCTACAGAGGGTAGAAAAACAGCAGGTACAGATAACCCGCCGCCAGCAGGCAAATCAGCGAAACCAGGGTCACCATTACCCCGGTTTGGCGGCGCTGGGTGCGCTCCACCCGGTTGATGGCCTGCTCGATCGCGGCCAGACGTTCGCCGGGGTTGCTGTCCAGTGCGCGATGAATCAGCCGCGGGAGCTGGGGTATCGTCGCCGTCCAAAGCGGGCCCTCCTTGCGCAACTGCTTGATGAGGCCGCGCCAGCCCAGCTGTTCATCCATCCATTTGACGAGGATGGGCTGGGCGACCGGGCGCAGATCGAGTTCGGGATAGAGCTGCCGCCCCAGCCCCTCGACCTGCAGCAGGGTTTTTTGCAGCAGCACCAGCTGCGGCTGGATTTCCATGCGGAAGCGGCGCGAGACCTCGAACAGGCGCAGCAGCACATTGCCGAAATAGATTTCGTTCAGCGGCTTGTCGAAAATCGGCTCGCACACCGCGCGGATCGCGCCCTCGAATTCGTCGATGCGCGTGTCCTTCGGCACCCAGCCGGCCTCGATATGCGCCACGGCCACCGCCTTGTAATCGCGCGCAAAGAAGGCGGCGAAATTGCGCGCCAGATAATTCTTGTCGGCGTCGGAGAGCGTGCCCATGATGCCGAAATCCACGCCGGAGTAAATGCCGTTGCGGCCGACGAAAATATTGCCCGGGTGCATATCGGCATGAAAAAAACCGTCGCGAAACACCTGCGTGAAAAAGATCTTCACGCCGTCCACCGCCAGACGGGCGATGTCGATATTGTGCGCCTTCAACTGCGCGACATCGTTGACCGCGATGGCGTCGATGCGCTCCATCACCAGCACTTCGCGATGGGTGTAATCGAAATACACCTCGGGCACATAGAGCAGGGTGCCATCGGCAAAATTGCGCCTGAGGGTGGATGCGTTCGCCGCCTCGCGCACCAGGTCGAGCTCATCGTGCACGGTCTTGTCGAACTCGGCGACGACTTCGCGCGGACGCAGGCGCCTGCCGTCCTCGAATACCGCTTCAATCAGGTCGGCAACGATGTACAGCAAAGCCACATCGTGACCGATGGTGTCGCGGATATCGGGGCGCAGGATTTTTACCGCCACTTCGCGCCCGGCCAGCTTGCCGTCGGCCAGCGTGGCAAAATGCACCTGCGCAATCGATGCGCTGGCGACCGGCACCAGGCCGAAAGCGGAAAATACTTCGCGGTACGATCGCCCGTAAACGCGTTCGAGCGTGGCCACCACTTCGGTCGCCGGGAACGGCGGCACCCGGTCCTGCAACCGTGACAGCGCGGTTGCCAGGTCCGCCGGCACCAGATCCGGACGGGTGGACAGCAACTGGCCGAATTTGACGAAGATCGGGCCCAAGGCCTCCAGCGCCTGGCGCAGGCGCGCACCACGCGGCTCTGCAAATGCGCGCCAGAAAAAAATGCCGCCGATCAGCGCCCGCAGGAATCCCTTCGGCAGGAACTCATCCAGGCCGTAGCGAATGACGATCGACAGGATTTTCAGGAAGCGGAAGAGGCGCATGGAGCGGGGATTTTACCTGCACCCCTGATGCGCAGGGAAACGATGCATTTCGGGCCGCAATGCCTGGCGGCACTCAAATGCCAAATGTGCCCTGCCACCAGATTTTGAGTCGCCGCTTCACCGCCTGCATCAGCGCATGGGCGCGGCGATAGGCGGGCAGTGCCTGCACACAGGCGTAGAGCCGCTCCTTCCAGCGGATCACGGCATGGTAGCTGCGTGCAAACCAGCCGATGCTCAGCAGCGCGGTTTTGGTCAGGGCAAAAATGCGCGCCAGAAAGGCGGTGCCGACGACCTTGGCAATAACGAACACCCATAGCCCATATACGCCGTGGCCATGGGCAATCAGCCATAGTGCGGCGACCTTGAACGGCAACAGGATCGCCGCCGGAATGAGAAATGCAATCAGCGCCACGCGCGGAGGAAGGCTGGCAATCAGATTCTCGCACCAGTGCACCGGCGGCAATTTGCCCAGCCAGGCCATGCAGGCATGCATCGCGTCCCATAGCCATTCCTCGAGAAATATCCACAGCGCCGCGATTACCGCGAGAGTGCCGCCAAGGACGCGGCGGAGCAGACTTTTTTTCGGAACGGATTCGGTCACGACGCGTGCGCCATTGCGGGTGGGAAGTTCGTTGCCATCATGAAACGGGACGGGACACCGGCCGGAAACGCCCTATCCACGGGCGTTTCCAAAGGCGTGCCTTGGAAAGCCGCGTGGATATTGGCTTGCGGGCCGTTAGCCGTGATAGGACGTTGCCCGCTCGACTTCGTTCCGCGAGCCAAGAAAAACCGCGACACGCTGGTGCAGCCCATCCGGCTGAATATCGAGAATGCGCTGTCGGCCATTGGTGGCCGCGCCACCGGCCTGCTCGACGATGAAGGCCATGGGATTGGCTTCGTACATCAGGCGCAGGCGCCCGGCCTTGCCCGGGTCCTTGCTGTCGCGCGGGTACATGAATACGCCGCCACGGACCAGGATGCGATAGACGTCGGCAACCATCGAGGCCACCCAGCGCATATTGAAATCCTTGCCGCGCGGCCCGGTCTTGCCGGCCAGCAATTCGTCGATATAGCGCGTGACCGGCGGCTCCCAGAAACGGCTGTTCGACATATTGATGGCGAACTCCCGGGAATCGACCGGCACCTGGATGTTTTCCTGGGTCAGCACGAAGGACCCGAGCTCGCGATCGAGTGTGAAGCTGTGCACCCCATTGCCCAAGGTCAGCACCAGCACGGTCGAGGGACCAAACACCGCGAAGCCGGCGCAGACCTGCTTGTTGCCGGGTTGCAGGAAATCCTTTTCGGTGGGCTCGGTCACGCCTTCGGGGCAGCGCAGCACCGAGAAAATAGTGCCGACGCTGACATTCACATCGATATTCGAAGAGCCGTCGAGCGGATCGAACAGCAGCAGATATTCCCCCTTGGGATAGCGATGTGGAATCGCATGCGGACCTTCCATCTCCTCGCTGGCCATCGCCGCCAGATGGCCGCCCCATTCATTGGCCTCGAGCAGGATTTCATTGGCGATCACATCCAGTTTTTTTTGCGCCTCGCCCTGCACATTGATCGAGGCATTGCCTGCGCCGCCGACACTCGCGTGCTCGCCGAGCAGGCCCGCCAGCGCGCCCTTGCCAACATTGATCGAGATCGCCTTGATGGCGCGCGACACCACTTCGATCAGCAGTCGCAGGTCGGCGGGAACCGCCTTCTTGTTGTACTGGGCTTCAATCAGGAAACGGGTGAGCGTGACGCGGCGCATAGGAAATTTTTCGTGTTAGATGGTGGGCTGGATGACGGTGGGCCATATTCTGCCGCCACGCGTCGAAAGGGCATCGAAAGCGGCGTATTTTACGTGGGCCGCGCCAGGCTGTTGAGGCGCGCGTCGAGCCTGGCCAGGTCGTCACGCAGGGTTTCATTTGCCAAGGCAAGTTCCTCGAACTCGCGCCGGGTGATGAAACTGCGACGCTCTTCGGTCAGATACTCGGCAAGATTGGCCACCAGCCGCGTTTCGGCATCGCGCGCCCAGCCGCCGAACGACTTGACGCCGCCCACCAGCCGGTGCGCGGCGATATCGCCCATGAGACGGCTCAGGTCTTCTTCAACGTCCCATTCGACATTGCGCGCCACCATCGAAAGCGTGGCGGCGAGTTCGCTGTCGCCGGCGAAAGCCACCGCGGAGAATGCGTTCTCGTCGCCGCGCGCGAGACGCGGCAACAAGGCAAGCGGTATCTGGAACGAGACCGTCGCCGGGCTGTCGCTGCCCTCGCCGACCATTTCCATCTCGCCGGCGGCGGTGATGCGCATCCGGACATCGGCGGGCCCCACCTTGGCCGTGACCGTTTTTCCGGCGTGCTTTTGCAGTTGTTCGCGCGCCAAGGGGTAGTCGGATAGCACCCGGTTGAACAATTTGAGCAGCGGAAAATACAGCATCGTGTCCAGCATGGCGTGGCGTTAGGCGAGTTGCTGGATGCCGGCCAATTGCCAGGTCGATTTCGGGTCGGCGAGGTTCTTCACCACATGCCAGACCTCGTCGAAAGTTTCCGGCAGAGCGCTCACGGCGTCGCGAATGGTGCCGGTGTAGCGCACGCTGGCAATGGCGCGATTGTTTTCGGTGGCCACTTCCAGCACGTTTACCGCGAGGCTGACGACTTCGGTGCGCTGGGCAACCTCGCCGCGTTCCTGAATCTGCACCGCCAGTTCGGCGAACATTTCGGGTGTGGAAAAATCGCGAATATCGTCCAGGTCGCCACGATCATTGGCCGCCTGCAAGCGGATGAACGCGGTGCGCGCCTCGCGCTCAAACGGAGCCACCTCGAATTCGGCCGGAATACGCGGATTGGCGGTGGCGGCCTCAACCTCTGCCGCGGAAGCCGTACCGGTCGACAGGCGACTGCCGATTTCCGGCGCAATCAGGCGATCGTTCGGGGCCGCGGCACGGCCCGCCGCCGGTTCACCCAGCGAACCCGTGTATTGGGTATCCGCTATCGGCCCGGTGCTCCCGGTCCGGTTGCGCATCATCATCCTGAACAGGCTGAGACCGACAAACAGCAGGCCGCCGATCAGCAGGATATCCATCAGCTTGATGCCATCGAAACCGCCGCCCATGAACAGCGATGCCAGCAGGCCGCCTGCCGCCAGACCCGCCAGGGGGCCCAGCCAGCGGCTGGCGCCGGACGGCGCGGGCATGGGGGTCGCCGCTGGCGAAGTGCCTGCCGGCGCCGCCTGGGTGGGCGGCGTGGCGGGTTTGGGCACCGTCCCGGCATCGCGCTGTACCGAGTCGCGCTGTATGCCGGTCGATTTGCCGCCACCGAGGCGTTTTCCCGCATCGGCGTCCGACATCAAGGCGAAAGAAATGACGAGGAAAGAGAGTATTGCGATGATGAATTTCAAGATGCCCCCGAATTGCGTAATTTTTATAGGATGCTGCTGATTGCCTGAAGCCAGGTCGCCAGTACGGCCTACAGTTTCACGCCCTTGTGCAGCGCGACCACGCCGGCGGTGAGATTGAAATACTCCACCCGCGACAATCCAGCCGCCGTCATCATATCCTTGAGCGTTACCTGATCGGGATGCATGCGGATCGATTCGGCCAGATAGCGGTAGCTGGTCTCATCCTTGGCCACGAATTTGCCCATCAGCGGCAACAGGCGAAAGGAATAGACGTCGTAGGGCTTTTTCAGCGATTCATGCACCCTGGAGAACTCCAACACCAGCAGCCGGCCGCCCGGTTTCAGCACCCGCGTCATCTCCGCCAGCGCCACCTCCTTGTGAGTCATATTGCGCAGGCCGAAGGCCACGGTGACCAGATCGAATGAATCATTGGCAAAGGGCAGGCGCTCGGCATCGCACAAGGCGTTCGGTGTGGCCAGCCCGGCATTGATCAGCCGGTCGCGGCCGACTTTCAGCATCGCCTCGTTGATATCGGTCTGCCAGACATTGCCCGCGCCGGCCGCCCTGGCGAAGGCCATCGCCAGATCGCCTGACCCGGAGGCCACGTCCAGCACCTTGTCGCCGGGTTTTACGTTGGCGATATCCACCGTGAATTTTTTCCACAGGCGGTGCAAACCGCCCGACATCAGATCGTTCATCAGGTCGTAGTTGGGCGCGACCGATTTGAACACCTCGCGCACCTTCGAGGATTTTTCTTCCTCGGGCACGTCCTGAAAACCGAAATGGGTGGTGTTGCTCATGGTGTTCCGTTTCCTGTGCTTTATTCGCGCTTGGCCCCGGCCTGCTGCATGCGCGCCAGGTAGCTTTGCCAATAACTGTCCTGCTTCAACCCCAGGTCGTAAAAAAAATCCCAAGAATAAAGCCCGGTGTCGTGACCATCCGAAAATACCAGTTTCACCGCATAGCTGCCGACCGGCTCGATGGCCTTGATGTCGACATTTTTCTTGCCGGCCTGCAACACCTCCTGGCCCGGTCCATGCCCGCGCACCTCGGCCGAGGGCGAATAGACACGCAGCATTTCGCAGGAAAAGCGGAACTGTTTGCCGTCGTCGAAGGCGATTTCAAGTTCGCGGGACTTCTGGTGCAGCTTGATTTCGGTCGGTCGCGGGGAAGTGGGGGTCAGGCCAGCCATGATGCTTCGTTTTCGCGCTTCGTATCGATTGAGGCTGTCATGATACGTCGGGACGGGGCGGCTTGGCGAAATCCCCCGGTAGCGTGCCCTTGTCACATAATCTTCACATCCCTGAAATACGATGCTTTACATCGACAATGGCATCAACCTAAAGGTGGGCGGCAATGAACCCGACAATCATGGTGGTGGAAGACGAGCCGGCAATCCAGGACCTCATCCAGATCAACCTGGAAATGGGCGGATACCGGGTGCTGACCCACGACAGCGCCGAATCCGCGCTGCAGCATATCCAGCTGGAATTGCCCGATCTGGCCCTGCTCGACTGGATGCTGCCGGGCATGACCGGGGTGGATATGGCGCGTCGCCTGCGCTCGGATTCCCGCACCAAATCGCTGCCGATCATCCTGCTCACCGCCAAAGGCGAGGAAGAGGACAAGCTGCGTGGCCTCGAAACCGGTGCCGACGATTACATGGTCAAGCCGTTCTCGGTGCGCGAGCTGGAGGCGCGCATCAAGGCGGTGTTGCGGCGCCGCGCGCCCGAGCTGACCCAGGATGTGATCGAATACCACGGATTGCGGCTGGACCCGACTTCGCACAAGGTCAGCGGCCACGGCAAGACCCTGGGCATGGGGCCTACCGAATTCCGCCTGCTGCATTTTTTCATGACCCACCTGGAACGCGTTTATTCGCGCACCCAATTGCTCGATTTCGTCTGGGGCGATCATGTCTTCATCGAGGAACGCACGGTCGATGTCCATATCCGCCGCCTGCGCGCCGCCCTGACCCCCTCGCAACATGAAAACCTGATTCATACGGTACGCGGCAGCGGCTATCGCTTCGCGCTCGAGTAGGATCCCGTCGGGGGCCACCCGGGTCGCGCTGGCGAAACCGCGCCAGCTTGCGTATGCTGCTGATTCCTCGCTGATATTTCCAGCCCTACCGATGGATTTCGCCCGACTCGCATGTCCATTATCCCAAAACTCACCCTGACCGCGCTGCTGCGTGTGGCGCTGCTGGCGCTCGCCATCGGCGGTTTGGGCGGCCTGCTGGGCGGGGCCGCCATTGGATTGGCACTGTGCGTCGCGGTTGCATTTACCAGTTTTGGCTACTACGCCTGGAAACTGGCGCAGCTCTCGCAATGGTTGAACGACCCGAAAGCGGCCACACTGCCCGACGGCATCGGCCTGTGGGGCGATATGCTCGGCGATCTGTATCGCCTGATCCGCCAGGAGCGAACCAGCCAGCAGGCGCTGGCGGCCACCCTGGCGCGATTCCAGGCGGCCGCTAACGCGCTGCCGGACGGCGCCGTGATGCTCGACAACCAGTACAACATCGTCTGGTGCAATCCCGGCGCCGAAGCGCACTGGTCGATCTCGCTGGCGCGCGATCGCATGCAGACCATCACTTATCTGATTCGCTACCCGGAGTTCATCGATTACCTGAACGCACGCGTATACGGCGAGCCGCTGGTGGTCAAGATCGCTCACGCCAAGGATCCGGACGCGCTGGCCGGCACCACCACTGAAACCACGCTGTCGGTGCAGCTGGTGTTCTTCGGCAGCGACCAGATGCTGCTGTTGTCGCGCGACATCTCCGAGCGCGAACAGCTGGAGGCGATGCGCCGCGATTTCGTCGCCAATGTATCCCACGAACTGCGTACGCCGCTGACGGTGATGACCGGCTTCCTGGAAACGGTGACACGCGCCGGCACCGACAACCCGGCCCTGCTGGAAAAATCGCTGGCCCATATGACGGCGCAGACCGCGCGCATGCAGCGCCTGGTGGACGATCTGTTGGCCCTGTCGCGGCTGGAGGACAACCGCAACAAGCTGACGGTGGCGCCGATCAATATGCCCGACCTGATCCATGCCCTGATCCTCGACGCCGAGCAGGTTTCACAGGGACACCACCGGATTGTCGGCGAACTCGACGAGAGCTGTTGGCTGACCGGCAATCGCGACGAGCTGGCCAGCGCAATGGGCAATCTGATCATCAATGCGGTGCGCTACACCCCCGATGGCGGTGAGATCCGCGTTTTCTGGGGGCTCGACAAGGGCGTGCCGACCTTTCGCGTGATCGATAACGGCGAGGGCATCGCGCCGGAGCATTTGCCGCGCCTCACCGAACGTTTTTACCGTGTCGACCGCGGCCGTTCGCGCGCTTCCGGCGGCACCGGTCTCGGCCTCGCCATCGTCAAGCATGTGCTGCTGCGCCATGATGCACGGCTGGAGATCGCCAGTTCGCAGGCCGCCGAGCGGCACGGCAGCACCTTTTCCATCATCTTTCCTATTGCGCGCGCCTGCCCCAGCACCCCGCGTCCGCAGGCCGTCGCCGCCTGACCGGCCCGCACCGCCGACGGCCGCGTACGCGGTGCACACACGACCCTGCCCCCCGTAACGACCGCGGCCCGGCTGTTACAATCGCGGTCATAAATTCGTCATATATGGGGGCACTATGTTCGGCCGTTTGATGCCAAAAGAGGGGCGCTTCTTCGACTTTTTCAATGAGCACGCCGCCCTGATGGTGGCCTGCGCCCAGGAACTGGATGCTTTCCTGCGCGACATGAGCAACCGCGAAGCGCATGCGCGCAATGTCAACGACCTCGAGAAAAAAGCCGACAAGATCACGCATGAGACGATCTCGCTGCTGCACCAGACTTTCATCACCCCGCTCGATCGCGACGATATCCACAAGCTGATCAGCGCCATGGACGATGTGCTTGACTTGATGGAGGACGTGGCCGAGTGCGTGGTGCTGTACGACGTGCGCGAGGTTTCCGACTATGCACGCAAACTCGGCGAAATCTGCATGGCCTGCACCGAAAAAGTGAAGCTGGCGGTGGGCATGCTGTCGAATATGGACAATGCGCAGAGCATCCTCAAGCTGTGCAACGAGATCGACACCCTTGAATCGGAAGCGGACCGGGTGATGCGCGCGGCCATGTCCAAGCTGTTCCGCGACGAGCCCGACACGCGCGAACTGATCCGTCACAAGGCGATTTATGAATTGCTCGAATCGGTCACCGATCGCTGCGAGGACACCGCGAACCTGATCGAGGGCATCGTCCTCGAAAACGCCTGACGCGCCGACAAGAAAGACAACAACCATGGCTCACCTGTCGATCAGCATCGAGATGATCGTGTTTCTGGTCGTGCTGGCGCTCCTGTTCGACTTCATGAACGGCTTCCACGACGCCGCCAATTCGATCGCCACCGTGGTGTCCACCGGCGTGCTGAAGCCGCAGTACGCGGTGGCCTGGGCGGCTTTTTTCAACGTGGTCGCCATCCTCGTATTCCAGCTGACGGTGGCCGCCACCGTGGGCAAGGGCACCATCGAACCCGCGATCGTCGATCACTTCGTGGTGATGGGCGCCTTGATCGGCGCCATTACCTGGAACGGCATCACCTGGTGGTACGGCATTCCATCGTCCTCGTCGCATGCGCTGATCGGCGGCCTGATCGGCGCCGCCGTCGCCAAGGGCGGCGCCGGCTCGCTGATCTCGGGCGGCCTGATCAAAACGGTGGCCTTCATTTTCATCTCGCCCCTGCTGGGTTTTCTACTCGGTTCGATGCTTATGGTGCTGGTGTCCTGGCTGCTGCGCTACACCACGCCGCGCCGCGTGGACCGCTGGTTCCGGCGCATGCAGCTGGTGTCCGCCTCGCTGTACAGCCTGGGACACGGCGGCAACGACGCGCAAAAGACCATCGGCATCATCTGGATGCTGCTGATCGCCGCCGGCATCACCGGCGCCAAGGATCCGGTGCCGGCCTGGGTGATCGTCTGCTGTTACTTGGCGATCGGGCTCGGCACCCTGTTCGGCGGCTGGCGCATCGTCAAGACCATGGGCCAGAAGATCACCAAGCTGAAACCGGTCGGCGGCTTCTGCGCCGAGACCGGCGGGGCCATCACCCTGTTCCTCGCCACCGCGCTGGGCATTCCGGTATCGACCACGCACACCATCACCGGCGCGATCGTCGGCGTGGGGGCGGCCAACAAGTTCAATGCGGTGCGCTGGGGCGTGGCCGGCGGCATCGTCTGGGCCTGGATACTGACCATTCCCTGCTCGGCTTTCGTTGCCGCCGTGGCCTGGTGGCTCGCCACCCATCTCGCTTCCGCCTGAGATGCGGGATAGTGTGAGGTAGCGCAAGGGCTGGCAGGCGGCATCAGTTAAAATGAGGCCTGTTTATATTCGAGCCTCGCTGAAATGATCGGTCTGTTGATAGTTGCCCACGGTACGCTGGGCGAAAGCTTGATCCACTGCGCCAGCCATGTGATGGGCAAGCGTCCCCTGTATTTGCGCCAGCTGGGCGTGACGATTCACGACGATCCCGACGCCATCCTGCCGCAAGCGCGCGACTTGTTGCGCTTCGTCGATCAGGGCAAGGGGGTGCTGGTGCTGACCGATATTTTCGGCGCGACGCCCTCGAACATCGCCTGTCGTCTGCTGGAACCGGGGCACGTGGAGGGGCTGTCCGGGGTCAATCTGCCGATGTTGATCAAGGCGTTGACGTATCGCGAATCGCCGATGGACGCGCTGATCGAAAAGGCGCTTGGTGGCGCGCGTGACGGCGTGATTCGCATGCCCGGGGGTTGCTGAGCATGTTGAGACAGGAACTGGAAATCATCAACAAGCTGGGCCTGCATGCGCGCGCCTCGGCCAAGCTGACGCAGACGGCGGGACGTTTCAAGTCGGATATTTTCGTCAGCAAGGCCGGCAAGCGCGTCAATGCCAAATCGATCATGGGCGTGATGATGCTGGCCGCCGGCAAGGGCACCAAAATCGAAGTGGAGACCAGCGGCGCCGATGAGAACGATGCCATGGACGCCGTGGTCCTGCTGGTCAACGATAAATTCGGCGAGGGCGAGTAAGCGCGCAGGCGCCGCCATCATGAACCAGTCCAAACGCAACGATCACGTATCTGAAAATACAAACTCCAGCATTGGCGCGGTGTTTGAGGCATTTTTGGCCCGCATGGCGCGCCAATGCTGGAGTTTGATGTCCACATCGCAGGTCAGCCGAGCCGACCGCAAACCGTTCGCCGGTGCTCTCGCGAAAGCCGCCCCATGAGTTTTACCCTGCACGGCCTGGGCGTTTCCGGCGGCATCGCCATCGGCCATGCGCACCTGGTCACCAGCGCCTCGCTCGAAGTCGACCACTATCAGATTCCCGCCGAATTCGTCGCCGCCGAGGTGAAGCGTTTTGACCAGGCGGTAGCGCAGGTGAAGACCGAGCTCGATCTGCTCGAGTCCGATATCAAGCTCACCCAGCGCGGCGACGCCTCGGCCGACATGGCCGCCTTCGTCACCGTGCATCGCATGATCCTCGAGGACAACTCCTTCACCGACACGCCGCGCGAAGTGATCCGGCGCGAATCCTGCAACGCCGAGTGGGCGCTGAAGCTGCAGCTCGATGAATTGCTGGCGCAGTTCGCCGATGTGCAGGACGAATACCTGCGCGAACGCAAGACCGATGTGCGCCAGGTCGCCGAACGCATCGTCGCCGCGCTCAGCGGTCAAGGCGGCGCGGTGCCGGAAAAATTGCGCGAGCGCGCCGAAGATACGATTCTCGTCGCGCACGACCTGTCGCCCGCCGACGTGATTCTGTTCAAGGACCATCAGGTCGCCGCCTTCATCACCGATCTGGGCGGCTCCACCTCGCATACCGCGATTCTAGCGCGCAGTCTGGCGATTCCGGCGATCGTCGCCCTCCACACCTCGCGCGAGCTGATCCGCGAGGACGAACTCATCATCGTCGACGGCATGCAGGGCGTGGTCATCGTTGAACCCGACGACACGGTGCTCGCCGAATATCGCCTCAAGCAGAACCAGTGGAAGCTCGAGCGGCAGAAGCTGTCGCGCATCAAGTCCGCGCCGGCGGCCACGCTCGACGGGGTGACGATCGAACTGCACGCCAATATCGAGCTGCCGACCGACCTCGCCGCGGTAAGGCACTCTGGCGCCACCGGCATCGGCCTGTTTCGTACCGAGTTCCTGTTCATGAATCGTCGCGACCTGCCGACCGAGGAGGAGCAGTTCGCGGCCTACAAGACGGTCGCCGAGGGCATGCGCGGCGCGCCGGTGGTGATCCGCACGCTCGACATCGGTGCCGACAAGGCGCTCGCCAGTGCCGATCAGGTGTCCTCGCATTCCGCGCTCGGCTTGCGCGCCATCCGCTACTGCCTGGCCGAGCCGCAACTGTTCAACACGCAATTGCGCGCGATCCTGCGCGCCTCGCATTACGGCAATGTGCGCATCCTGATCCCGATGCTGGTTTCCACCACCGAGCTCAAGCAGACCATCGCCGCGCTCGATATCGCCAAGGCGCAGTTGCGCGCCGAGGGCCGGAAATTCAACGACGCCATCCTGGTTGGCGGCATGATCGAAATCCCGGCCGCGGCCATTGCCCTGCCGATGTTCCTGCGCACGCTCGATTTCCTGTCGATCGGCACCAATGACCTGATCCAGTACACCCTGGCGATCGACCGCACCGACGATACCGTTGCGCATCTCTACGACCCCACGCACCCGGCCGTGCTGATCCTGATCTCCAGTGTGATCCGGCAGGCGAACGCCGCCGGCGTGCCGGTGACGGTATGCGGGGAAATGGCGGGCGATGTCGATCTGACGCGCCTGCTGCTGGGGTTCGGCCTGCGCCACTTCTCCATGCATCCGGCCAATTTGCTCACCGTCAAACAGCGCGTGCTGATGTCCAATCTGCCCGATATCGACCCGCTTGCCGCGCGCATTCTGAAGGCGGATGATCCGGACAAAATGCGCGTGCTGCTGCGCAAGCTGAACGCCTGACGGAAGTCAGCGGATTGAGCCGCGCGGCAAAATTGGCGTCAAAATCGGGAACTTGTCATGCTCAATGAAATTCCGCATGTCACCCAATACGAAAGCAAGCGGCATCGCCGCTGGTTTCACGATGAATTTTTCGATCTCTACACCTGGGAAACCTACGACGGCGATTTGCAGGGCTTCCAGCTATGCTATGGCAAGGACGGCGCGCAGCGGGCGCTGCGCTGGTCGCCGGAGACTGGTTACCGCCACGAGGGGATCGATGCGCCGGAGGACAAGCCAGGCCGCGCGATGAGCGCCATTTTTGTCGCTGACGGCGCTTTTGATCCGCAGGGAATTGCCGCGCGCTTCGAACAGAATGCGATGGCGCTGCCGGAGAAAATCAAATCTTTTGTACTTGATAGAGTTCGCGGGTATTCACCGCCGGGATAGCGAAGCAAGCCTTCAATCGCCGCAAGCGCCTCAAACGAAATGGCGGCGCCTGTGGAAACCAATACACAAACTCGAGCACTGGCGCGCCCTTCGGGCCAAAAATGCCTCAGAACCCGCGCCAGCGCTTGAGTTTAACTTTCTACGTATGCGCCCGATTCCCGTTTCCCCATTTTATTCGCCGGCTTGCGCGAGCGCGGCATTCTTTACCACGGAGTCAAAATGATGCGCCGGATATCGCCCGCCATTGCTGTCCTGCTGTTGCTTGTCACCCTGGTCGGCTGCGCCAGCAACCCGCTCCTGCCCGGCGAGATCCGCTTCACCTGGGCGGAGCTGAACGAACGTATGACGAAACACTTCCCGGTGGAAAAAAGCGTCGCCGGGCTGCTGGACGTGACGCTGAGCCATCCACGCGCGACGGCGCGCGTGGATGGGCCGCAGCTACGCCTCGCCGTCACTTTTGACGTGCAGGTCAAACTGTCGTTGAGCGGGAAAACCGTGTTCGGCATCGTCTCCTTGTCCGGCTTGCCGCGTTACGATCCCGACGCCCGTACGATATATCTCGATGGCGCGCGTGTCGACAGCCTGCGCACCGACAATATGCCCGACGGCCTGCCGGCCGCGCTCGTCAAGGCCGCCTCGGCGGTCGCCAGAGAGGCCCTGGAGGACAAGGCCCTGTATGCCCTCAAGGAGGAAGACCTGCATCGTTACAGCGTCACCTTGGCGCCGCGGCGCATCGAGGTGCGAGCGGAGGGGATCGCGCTGATGTTGCGCTGATGTTGCGTTTGATGTGCGCCCCATCCCGCGCTCGGGAGTTCGTCAACCGGCAGTCAGGTCCGGCCACGTATAATCTGCCCGGCATTTGTTGCGCATTCCCCAGCTGAAAACTGAAACCAGGGAGCGAAATTGGATATTCTGCTGCTGACCAAAGCCTTCATTCTCGGCATCGTCGAGGGCCTCACCGAATTCTTGCCGGTGTCATCGACCGGGCATCTGATCCTGGCCGGCGACCTGCTCAATTTCAACGACGACAAAGGCAAGGTGTTCGAGATCGTCATCCAGGCCGGCGCCATTCTGGCCATCTGCTGGGAATATCGCGCCCGGCTGCTGTCGACTTTCGCCGGTATCGGCCGCGATCCGGTGGCGCAGAAGTTTGCGACCAATCTGTTCATCGCCTTCCTGCCTCTGGCGGTGTTCGGTCTTGCCTTCAACAAGGCGATCAAGGCGGCCCTGTTCAAACCGGTGCCGGTGGCGTTGGCCTTCATCATCGGCGGCGTGATCATCCTGTTTGCCGAGCGCTGGTACAAGGCGCGCGCCATCCGCCAGACTGCCCCGCCGATCGACAGTGTCGACCAGCTTGTGTGGAAGGATGCGCTGAAGCTCGGCATCGCCCAATGCGCGGCGCTGATCCCCGGCACCTCGCGTTCCGGCGCCACCATCATCGGCGGCCTGTTCTTCGGGCTGTCGCGTAAATGCGCGACCGAGTTTTCGTTTTTTCTGGCCATTCCCACCCTGTTCGCCGCCACCGGCTATTCATTGTGGAAGGAGCGCGCATTGCTGTCGGTGGCCGACGTGCCCATGTTCGGCGTGGGTTCGGTGGCCGCCTTCATCAGCGCTTTCGTGGTGGTGCGCTGGTTGATCCGTTACGTATCGACACATGATTTCACGATCTTCGCCTGGTATCGCATCGCCTTCGGCCTGGTGGTGCTGGTCACCGCGTATAGCGGCGCGGTGGCGTGGTCGCCCGGCTGAGCGGCCCGCGTACGTTTCGCGGCAACAAAAAAGCCTTGCGAATGTCGCAAGGCTTTTTTTGCTGCTGTTCCTGGTGACGAGACCGATCAGGCCGCAACCTGCTGGCCGGTGTATTGCCGGATCAGCATCAGCAGCTGCTCTTCCTGATAGGGTTTGCCCATGTACTCGTTGACACCCAATTCCATCGCGCGATTGCGGTGTTTGTCGGCGGTGCGCGAGGTAATCATGATGATCGGGATATGCCGGACCTTGGGGTCGGCGCGCATATTGCGGGCGAACTCGAAGCCGTCCATGCGCGGCATCTCGATGTCGAGAAGAATGATGTCGGGCTCGATATCCTGCAACTGCTGCAGGCCGTCCACGCCGTCCTTGGCGGTGGCCACCTCGAAGCCTTCGCGCGTCAGCATGCGGCTGGTGATCTTGCGCACCGTCAATGAATCGTCGACCACCATCACCAGCGGGGCAATGCGTTTGATCACCGCCGCCGGACCGGTAGTGTCGTCGCCGGCGCCTTCGGCAATGGCTTCGGACAGCGATTGCGACTTCGGCGCGGACAGCAGCGAATCGGTGCCGGCTTCCGCCATCGACGCCGCGAAGCCCGCATCCTGCGCACCGATACGCGCCACCGGGATGATGTGCTCCGTCATCACCGTGGCCGCCTCGCGATAGACGAGTTGCACCGGGTTCATGATCAGGATCACCTGGCCCGAGCCCATCACCGTCGCACCGGCGACGCCAATCAAGCGGGCGAGCTGCGGACCGATGTTCTTCACCACGATCTCGCGGTTGCCGATGATTTCATCGACCTGTACTGCCGCGCGCTGCTGACCGCTCTTGGCGAGAATAACCGAGGCCTTGCGCTGCGCGGAGGCTACTGGCCTGTCGCCGACCAGCGCCGCCATCGAGCGCAGGGGATACTTGTTGCCCTTCCACTCGATTTCGCTCATCGCCAGCAGCGGTTCGTAGCGCTTGCCCTTGTATTCCTGCACCTGCTCGATCATCACCGAAGGGATCGCGTAAGTGGTTTCGCCGACCACCACCATCAGCGCCTGCGTCACCGCCAGCGTCAGCGGCAGGGCGATGGTGAAGGTGGTACCGCGGCCGGCGGACGAAGTGATATCGATACGGCCGCCCAGCGAGACGATCTCGTTGCGCACCACGTCCATGCCGACGCCGCGGCCGGCGATCTGGGTGACTTCCTTGGCGGTCGAGAACCCGGCCGCGAAAATGAACTGCGTGAGTTGCGCCTCGCTTGCTTCCGCATCAGGCGCCAGCATGCCTTGCTCGATCGCCTTTTCGCGGATGCGCGCGAAATTCAGGCCGCCGCCGTCGTCCGACAGGGTCAACACCACCTCATTGCCGACCTGCTGGGCATCGATGGTAATCTCGCCGATTTCCGATTTGCCGCGGGCGCTGCGCTCAGCTGGCATTTCGAGGCCGTGCGCAACCGCATTGCGCAGCAGGTGTTCGAAAGGCGCGGTGATTTTTTCCAACACCGAGCGGTCGATCTCCACGCGCACGCCGCGGAATTCGAGGTTGGCCTTCTTGTCCAGTTCCTTGGCCGTCTGACGGACCAGGCGGTAGAAACGATCCTGCAAGTTGCCCAGAGGCACCAGGCGCACGCCCATCAAGCCCTGCTGCAAATCACGGTTGAGGCGCGATTGCTGCAGCAGCGCCGCATCCGATTCGTCGAGGTTCTTCTGCAGCGACTGCTGCAGGGTCACGACGTCGTTCAGGCTTTCGGCCAGGAAGCGTGTCAACTCCTGCATGCGCGAGAAGCGATCGAATTCCAGCGGGTCGAAATTTTCGCCCTGATCCTGCTGTTCCTTGATGCGCGACTGGATCTGCGTTTCCGCCTGGATCTCGATTTCGCGCAACTGGGACTTCATGCGGCTGACGTTGTCGTTCAACTCAAGCAGGGAGCGTTTGAAGGCCTGCATTTCCAAATCGATGCGCGAGCGGGCGATCGCCAGCTCGCCGGCCTCGTTCACGAAGCGGTCGATGATGTCGGCATTGACGCGCAGCAGCGCCTGTCGTTCGCGGCCGTCGAGTTTTTCGCCCTCGGCCACGATCTCGGCGCGCGCCGCCGCCAAGATCGCCATCGGCGCCGGCAATTCCTGCGGCACATCGACAATCGGCGGAATATCGATCGGCGCGTTCAGCTCGCCGGCGGCGAAACGCTCGATGGCCGCATTGAAACGGTCCAGCCCGTCGTCGATATCGTCGAACTTGCGCGCGACCGGCATCGCATCGGCATCCATGCCGATCGCCTTGGCTTCAAGCACATGGGCGAGTTCGCCCAGGCGCATCAGGCCCGCCATGCGCGCCGAGCCCTTGAGCGTGTGCAGATGGCGCGCTAACTCAGTCACGGGCGCGTGATCGGCAGGTGTGGCACGCCAGCGACGCAAGGCATCACCGACCTGCGGCACCAGTTCACGCGCCTCTTCCAGGAAAATCGGCAACAGATCCGCATCGATATCGTCGACCACTGCGCGTCTGTCCTTGCCGGATTCGAAAGCGGCGGCCGGCGCAGCGACCGCTTCGCTGCCGGCAACCGCCAACGGAGCCATCGTGGTCGGCATCACCGCCGGCGGCGGCGCGACGATCGGCGCGGGCGCTTGTGCAATGACGGGTTCGATCACCACGGACGGCGCTGAAACCGGGGCGGCCTCCTCGGCAGGTGCCGGCGCTTCGACGGGGGCATCGATGAAACCGAAGTCGATTACCGCATCGGCCTCGGCCGGTGGGGCCATCGTTTCTGACGGTGGGTTGTCGATGAAGCCGAAGTCGATGTCCGCTTCTGCCGTGTCGGCCGCAGCGGCTTCGACCGTTGGCGCCAGCGTCAACGGCTCGGTTGGCTCGGGCATGGCCGGCTCACTGACAACCGGCATACGCAGATTGGTGCCTTCGCCGGTGCGCTTGCCTTCCTTGAGCGCATCGCGCAGCGCGGTCAGATCACGGGTCAGGTCGGGCCGCGCCATCGGCAAATCGTGGGTGTGCAAGCCACGTACCATGCTGCCCAGCGCATCGACTGCCTGCCGGGTCAGACCAAGACGCAGATCGGTCCATTCGGGCGGCGTTTCGATCGCGTCCTGCAGCCACTTTTCGAGAGCAAACGCGACATCGGCAATCATCATGAAACCGGTGGTGCGCGAGGAACTGGTGAGCGTATGCGCGGCACGCATGAAATCGTAGGATACCGGCCGTAGCAGGTTCGATTCGATCGTCGCCATTTCATTGTCGAGGGTGGCGATATGGATTTCGGCTTCGCCAAGGTAAATACTGAACAGCTGTGCAGGCACCGAGATCGTGCCGATGACAACATTGCCGCGGTCGGACAACTCGGTGACTTTTCCGCCCGACGCATGTGCCGGCGTTACCGCAGTCCCAGCTGTTGTCGGAGAGGCGGGCAATTGCGACGAGACGCCATGGACCTGGGCTGACGTCTCCACCGTTGCTGCGGCCGGGATCTCGGGCTCTCTGTCGTTTTTCAGCAGATCAGCCAGGCGGGCGATTTCCGCACCATCGATATTCGCCGTACCGCTGGCCTTCAATGTATCCACCCAGCCCGCGAATGCGGACGAGGAGCGCTCGATGAAATAAAGCAGTCCCGGTGTCGCCGGACTTTCGTCCTTGAGCCGCTTGTTGAGAACCTGCTCGCAGTCCCAGGCCACTTCCCCGAGATCGTTGAGGCCCACCATTCGGCCCGATCCTTTGAGCGTGTGATAGCCACGGCGGATGGTAGTGAGCGCCTCGCGGTCGTGCGGTACCGCCTTCACCTTGGCGAGATGCTCGCGAATCGTTGCCACGACCTCGATTGCTTCCTCGAGGAAAATTTCCAGCAGTTCCTGGTCCACCTGGGCTGCGGGCGCATCGATCAGATGCACTGTCTGCAAGGCCGGCGTGGCGGCCGGGTTGGCCGGGGCGATTTCCTGCAGAGCCTCGCTGACATCGCCCTTCAGCGGGTCGAAGCTGCCGTCAATGGCCCGCAGCACCTCTTCACTTTGTTTTGCCGAGCGCGTATCCGCGATCAATTCGGCTTCCTGCTTCAGTTCCTTGACGGCTTCGCGCAACTGATCGCGCGAGGTTGTGGCCTCGGGCTGCTGTTTCCAGTCGGCATAAAGCGCCTGTACTTTCTGTTTGGCAACATCGACATCGCCTGCCGAAACCGGCGACTTGATCGCGCTGTGTTCCGGTTCCGCCGGCTTCTCGGCCAGGCCGAAGCGAACCAACGCGGGAAGCAGTGCATCGCGCGGATTCGCGGTACTCTGCTGCAAAGCGGTGATGTAGAGCCCGAGCGCCGAGATGCCTTCGGCGACACTTTCTGCGTTATCGCCTTCACCCTTGACGGCGCCCGATGCGAACTGGGCGACGCGGTCGCGCAGGATCTGGTTCAGTGCCGCGGCTTCGCCCAACTCGAGAATCGCAAATGCGCCCTGGACCTGTGAAAACAGCGGCAGCAAGGATGTCAATTCGCCGGTTTTAAGAGGGTCGCGGAAATAATTGTCCAGCGCACTTTCGATGGTGGTGAGATTGACCTGGACCTCCTGCCCCACCTGGAAAATCAGCAGGTGTTCCTGCGCACGCTTGCTGATGTCGTCCATCAGGGTGTTGGCCTCGGCGGAAATATCGGGCAGCGCCGCCCCGGTCATTGCACCCTTCACGCGCGCGATCACACCGGCCACTTGCGCCGGAAAATCGCCGGAAAGCCGGAAGAAATTTTCCAACGAAGATTCGGCGAACAACAACGCCGTGGCAACTTCGAGGCCCTGCGTTTCGGACAGCGGCAGGCCGGTCTTGCGCAGATGCGGGCCGACGGCCGACAGCATTTGCAATAGTTGTTGCATATCCCGGTTTGTCAGCAGCTGCGCCGCCTTGCTCAGGGCTTCGCCCTGCAGTATGAACGGCTCCAGCGCCGGCCGATTGCCACTGGTAAATTTGAGCCAGTGTTCCTTGAGGGCCTGCACATGATCGCGCAACACCCGCAGTTCCGCCTTCAAATGATCGTCCGCGCCACTGTCGCGGGCCGCGTCCGGCACCGCCAGCAATTCATCCAGACGATATAACTGGCGCACGCGCGCTATGCGCTCGGTATGCGCTGTGGATTTCCCGATCACCAGCAACAGGTCACGGAACAGCCGCTCCGGTACCTTTTGCACACCGTCGATCAGCAACTTGATCTGCTGGTCGATTTTGCCAAACAACTGCACGGCCATGCCGCCGGTTTCGGCTGGTTGCACGATGACCGCATCGAAGAATCCGCTGACGGTATACCAAAACGAGCGTGTGGGCGACGTCACCTGGAGCATCTCGATAGCCAGGGCTGCGTTGCGCATGTCCCGCGCGCCGGCCACCAGGTCCTTGTCGCGCAACAGCTTCAACAGCCCCGCCTGGTACAGCCCACGCCTCTGGCGTATCGCATCCGCGACCATATCGGCCTTGGGCAGCGCCACGGTATCCTCGGGCATCGGTACCGCAATGCTGAGATCGGGAGAAAACAGGTCGCTTTCAGCCGCATCGTTGGCGCCACGCGCCCGGTTCAGCAGCAGATAGGATTGCGCCAGCAGCATCGGGCGGTCTGGTTCGCCGGCCATCAGATTGTCCAGGTAACCGGAAAGGCTGGCGCTGGCACGTTTGGCAATCGCGATTCGATTGACGGCGTCGCCACGCACCGTCGGGTCTTCCAGTGTGGCAACAAGTTTTTCCAACTCTTCATTGAAGCGGCTGGCGGCACCCAGGCTGACCATCGACAAGGCCCCGGTCACTTGGTGAAGATGAGTGGCCACGTATTTCACCGCCTTGCTGTCCGCCGGATTCTGCGCGAGTGTATCCAGATGAACATTCGCCTCGGTCAGCGAGTGTTCTATCTCGGTTTTCACCCACGACAACGGGCCGATATCGAAGGTGGCTTGGGGATTGGCAGCCATGGCTTAATGCAGCGCGCTGGGAATTGGGCTCGACATTAAAGTTTGAAACCGGATACGGACGCTTTCAGGTCCGAGGCCACGTCCGCCAACTCCTTGATCGAGCTTGCGGTCTGCTGCGTACCGGTGGTGGTTTGCCGGTTGATTTCCAGAATGTCCTGCATATTGCGCGCCACCTTGCTGGCGCTGGCTGCTTGCGTCTGGGTATCCGCCGAGATTTTCTGAATGAGCTGCGCGAGATTTTTCGTCACGGAATCGATCTCGGTCAGTGCCTGGCCGGCGGCGTCGGACAGCTTCGCCCCCTCAACCACGCCCGTAGTCGACTTCTCCATGGCGGCCACCGCATCCTGCGTATCCGCCTGAATGGTCTTCACAATCGCGCCGATCTGTTTGGTCGCTTCGGCGGAGCGCTCCGCAAGCCGCTGCACTTCTTCGGCAACCACCGAGAAGCCGCGGCCGGCTTCGCCTGCCGATGCGGCCTGAATGGCCGCGTTCAGCGCCAGCACGTTGGTCTGTTCGGTAATGTCGGAAATCAACTCCACGATCTCGCCAATCTCCTGCGAGCTTTCACCGAGGCGCTTGATGCGCTTGGATGTCTCCTGAATCTGTTCGCGAATGTCGTTCATGCCCGATATCGAGTTCTGCACCGCCAGACGGCCCTTGTCAGCCGCCGCCAGCGAGCGCATCGCCACTGTCGAAGACTCTTCCGCGGAAGCCGACACCAGCGTCAGCGTTTCTGCCACCCGCAACACATCCTGCGTCGTATCCTGAATTTCCTTTGACTGTTTTTCCGCGGCATCAAGCAGCTGTACCGACACTGCCTGTGCCTGCTGGGACTTCACCGACACCGAATTGGACGCGTTGTTGACCCCGGTAACGAGCGCTCTCAACTCGTCGATCGTGTAGTTCATCGAGTCGGCGATTGCACCCGTAATATCCTCGGTCACCTTGGCGCGGATGGTCAGATCGCCGTCGGCCAAGTCACCCATCTCGTTCAGCAGACGCAAAATGGCTTCCTGGTTACGCTTGTTTTCCGCTTCGGATGCAGCCGCACGGCGGCGTGCATCGCTCAGGAACACGGCAGCCAGCAAGCCGAGCGTGATCAAGGCCAGCAACCCTAATACCGTCGCCAGTATCAGCGCCAGATTGTCCTTTTCTGCCGCAAAGGCATTTTGCAGCTGCTCAACCGTGGACAGCAATTGTTCGGAACCCTGCTGAATCGCGCGGCCGGACTGCCGTGCGGAAACCAGCTTCTGCACATTGCCCAGAATCGGCTGGATGTTCTGCTCGAAAGACGTGAATTGTTCGCGCAGCTTGCCGACGCGTGTTTTCGAATCGCCATCGCGCAGGGCCGCTATGCCCAGCGCATCCGAGCCCGACTCCAGCGCCTTGATCAATTCGCGAAAATCGTTGGTGTCCTTGCCCATCAGGAATGGCACTTCGGGATCGATCACATCCGCGCCCAGAATCTCCGCCGATCCGCGACCCAGACGTTCAGCCAGGAAGGTCAGGCGATTGACCTTCAGCACCTGCGGTGGCGGCGAACCCGCCTGTTGCATCAGGCCCGTCAAGTCCTGGGAAAGCGCGGCCAACTCCTCGGCACCGGAACGTACTTGCGCAATATTGCGCGCCAGCTCGGTCAAGTCCGTTTTGGCGGAAAGTATGGACGTTGCCGAATTCGACGCATCGCTAAACCGCTTGGTCAGCTCTTCCAGGCGTGAAGTCAACTCCTCGGAAATGCGCGCCTTGGGCACATCGACGCCGAACGCAAATCCGCCGTCGTTCAGGACCCCCAGGTATCGCTGGAATTCATCGCGGCTGTCCTGCAGCTGGGGAAAGGATACTGAATCACCGCGTGCCGCCAGGCCAGCCGACTTGGCAAGACGTTGCGTGTGGAACTGCAACTGCGAGGTGATGTTGGTATAGGTTGCGTTGAAGCTGCGGGTTCGCGCATCAAGGTAGGCGGCGGCAATCGCCAGCAGCAGGAAGATACCGAATATGAACAACAGTATCGGCAGCTGTTTTTCGAGTGGGCGATTGCCAATCAGCGGCAGCTTGAACCCGGCATCGGTTTTTTTCGGCTTGACGACCTTGTTGGCGGCCACGGCAGCGGCAATTTTTTGTGTCTGATCGCCGGTATTTCCAAATCCGGAATTGGTCGCCGGTCCAGGTTGTGTCAGGCGGTTACCGCCGGCTGCCGGCATTTTACCGACGGCGACAATTGGAGAAGGCGATTTTTTCTTGCCGCCGAACAGTCCGGCCAGAGAAAACCCGCCGGTCTTTTCGGCTTTGCCCGAAATGGGCTTGGCGCCCGCTGTAGAGGGTTTTTTCTGAGGGTCGGGTTTAGATAATTTGAACGCCATGGGATTTCTCCAATCCTGATTTTGCTTTTATGTTGCTGATGCGACCGAAGGAGCCAGTGTTGCGCCCTGCACAGTGGCGGGACCAATTAATCCAACTTCCAGGAAGCGGTTATCCCGCGACAGTTCGGCCAGATCGAGCTCGTGCCAGACAGCATTGTTTTGATCGCGGTACCGCGCCTTGATCCAGGGGCGCGAACGATCATCGGCTTGTTCGGCGGTGAACGATTCCGGGTTGCGCAAACCAAGCATGCGATTGACCAGGAAGCCCGAACCCTCAACCAATTTTTCGTTGATCAATATGACGCGCCGTTCGATTCCGGGACCGATCGACTCATCTCCTTGAAACGCCGAAAAATCAACAGTGCTGTACAGCTTGCCCCGCACGTTTGAAACTCCCCGGAACCAGCTCTTGGTGCGCGGCACAGTTACGAAGACGGGCACCGGGATCACTTCCGACACATCGGACAGATTGACGAACCAGTTGTCACTGCCGACCTGAAAACCCAATTTTGAGGCAACGGTTTTGCGCGACGACAAGTCCCGCAGGCGCTGCGCCACACTCTGCTGAAACTCGCGCAGACTGGTCTTGCGCGCCATTAGCGGCTCTCTCGCGTGCGGAATTGCGGCGGGCGCTGGCGACAGACCATCAGCCCAGCGCCTTTATCTTGGCCAGCAAATCGGCGCCGTCCACAGGTTTGACGATGTAATCCTTGGCACCCTGGCGCATTCCCCAGATCTTGTCGGTCTCCTGGTCCTTGGTTGTGCAGATAAAGACCGGAATGTGCTTGGTGGTCTCTTCACGCGTGATCGCGCGGGTTGCCTGAAAACCGTTGAGGCCGGGCATGACCACGTCCATCAGGATCAGGTCGGGCAATTCCGACTTGGCCTTTTCGACCGCATCTTCGCCGCTCACAGCCTGAACCACCGAGTACCCTGCTTTGGCCAGCACACCCTCGAGAAAGGCACGCTCCGTAGGGGAATCATCAACGATAAGTATTTTTTTAATTGCCATTATTTGCTCCAGTGAAGTACAGAAAATTCAAACTTTTGCTTGCGCCACAGCCATTCGGCGCAAGGTATACAGCGCCTCAGCCTACGTTGCCCCCGGCTGGGGCGAAACTTGCCGGTCTGCCAGATGTACCTCTACCGTTTTCAGCAAACTCTCCTTGGAGAAGGGTTTGGTCAGATATTCGTCCGAACCCACCATTCTGCCCCGGGCACGGTCAAACAGACTGTCTTTTGAGGACAACATCACTACCGGCGTATTTTTGTGCTTGCCGTTTTTCTTGATCAACGCGCAGGTCTGATAGCCGTCAAGCCGCGGCATCATGATATCGACAAAAATAAGATCCGGCTGGTGATCGGCAATTTTCGCCAAGGCGTCAAAACCGTTTTCGGCGAGAATCACTTGGCAGCCAGCCTGCATGAGGAATATCTCCGCAGACCGGCGGATCGTATTCGAATCATCAATTACCATGACCCGCACCCCTGACAAATTCTTGGTTTCAGCCACTCCGTGTCCTTAAATTCCGCCAATGCCGGTAAAAAAACCGTACTTCGAAGCCGCCAGGTTCGCATTTTTTTGCAGGCACGCTACCCAATATCGTCCTGAACGCCCGGTCTCATCGGACCCGACGCAGAAGATTATCCGTTTTACCCTTTCAAAACAATACGAAAGCGCCACTTTCAAGAAGTTTTCACAAAACCGGACTGGCGTTTCCAATTACAAGAACAGGAAATCAAATCTCGACCATTTCAAAATCATCCTTGCGCGCACCGCATTCCGGGCAGGACCAGCTGATCGGCACATCCTGCCAGCGGGTTCCGGGGGCAATGCCATCGTCGGGCCAGCCCGCTGCTTCGTCGTAAATCAGTCCGCATACGAGACACATCCAGGTTTTATAGTCTGTTACGGTCAAAATGAATTCTCACCATACTTAATATTAATCCGCGCGCAGCACCCCGCGAGCCGATATCGTCACGCTATTGGCAGGCATATTGCCTGCGGTTCACAAACCCCGCGTGCAGCTACAATACCGGCTGACGGCAAAGAGCCATATCTGCGGAAGCCTTCCCGAGGAAAAACATCGCCCGGATAGTGCTTATCGGCACTATTTACTATTGTATCCGGCCTTTGGGCTGCTACCGAATCAGGCATCAATCCACGCCGATCAGCATGATTGCCAACGGCTCCTTCTTAATCTTTCAATTTCACAGGCCTAGCAAACTGGCTTGCAAGCTATGTCCGACCATCGAAAAGCGCCCCCCGCCGTGCTGACCTTTGCAGCTACCGACCCTTCGGGGGGGGCCGGCGTACAGGCAGATATCCTGACCTTGGCCAGCATGGGATGTCACCCGCTGTCGGTCATTACCGCCATTACAGTCCAGGATACTTCCGGGGTCGAGGGCATCTCGGCAATTGATTCTGATTGGGTAGCCGATCAGGCACGCGCCATTCTGGAAGACATTCCGGTGGCCGCCTTCAAAATCGGCGTCATGGGCAGTGTCGAAAACGTGGCAGCGATTGCCGAGATTGTGTCGGACTATCCGGAGATTCCACTGATTCTGGACCCGGTGCTGGCTTCGGCGCGAGGCGATGAGTTTGCCAGCGAGGAAGCTCTTGAGGCCATCAAGGAATTGCTGATACCGCAATGCACGATCATTACCCCCAATACCCCCGAACTTCGGCGCCTGGTACAGGCAGATGATGAGGATGGCACCCGTGTTGAACTGCTTGCCCAACGTTTGATCGATATCGGCGTGGAATATGTACTGGCGACCGGCACGCACGAGTCAACCGCCGATGTGATCAACACCCTGTTTCATGCCAAGGGAGTATTGCGCAGCGATACGTGGCGGCGACTGCCGGGCAGCTACCATGGATCCGGCTGCACCTTGGCGTCAGCCCTGGCCGCCACCATGGCGCGCGGCTTGGACATTGGCGATGCGGTGCGCGAGGCGCAAGACTATACATGGCAGACGCTTAAACACGGGTTCCGTCCGGGCATGGGGCAATTTGTCCCCGATCGACTGTTCTGGGCGCGCGAAGACGACGACGATGCGGTCGACGATGACGTGACATCCGAACAGCCCCCGGCAGGCGCGCGCCATTAACTTGCCCAAGCACCCCTCGGATCTTGGCACGATGCTCCAGAATAAATGCATACGCGGACTTTATGGCATCACGCCCGAACATGTCCCGGCAACCATACTGGAAACCGCGGTTGCCGAAGCGCTCGCCGGTGGGATGTGCGTCTTGCAGTACCGCGCAAAATCCTTGCCGGACGAGGCGAAAAGAAAACAGGCGCAGCGCATATTCGCCATGTGCCGCAAGGCCGATGTCCCGTTTCTCGTCAACGATGACCTCGCTTTGGCAGTTGAAATCGGCGCCGACGGCGTCCATCTGGGGCGCGAAGACGCTACGCTGTCATCGGCCCGCCGGGCGCTGGGGCATAACAAGATCATTGGCGTGTCCTGTTACAACGATCTGTCGCTGGCTAGCCACGCGGCAAATGGCGGGGCGGACTACATCGCCTTCGGCAGCTTTTTTCCTTCAGCGACCAAACCCACCGCCGTCCGCGCCGACCCGTCGCTGATAGTGCAGGCAAGGCAGCGTTTCAACGTCCCCATTGTCGCCATCGGCGGCGTCACCCTGGAAAATGCGCCACAATTGATCGCAGCGGGCGCTGACGCACTCGCCGTTATTTCCGATCTCTTCGGCACAAGCGATGTGCGGGCCAGAGCCAGTCATTACCAGACATTATTTGATACCCATGTTCGATAAAAGCAAACTACTGTTCGAAAAATCCCAACGGGTCATACCTGGTGGCGTCAATTCCCCGGTACGCGCGTTTCAGGCTGTTGGCGGCACGCCGGTTTTTTTTCGCGAGGCCCAAGGCGCTTATTTATGGGATGTTGATGACAACCGCTATATCGACTACGTCGGCTCCTGGGGCCCTGCCATTCTTGGCCACGCACACAGCGAGGTAGTTCGGGCCGTCCAGGAGCGCGCCGCCAAAGGCATGAGTTTCGGCGCGCCGACTGCGGCGGAATGCGAGCTGGCGGAGCGATTGGTCGATCTGCTGCCGTCGATCGAGCAGGTACGCCTGACGAGTTCCGGCACCGAAGCAACCATGAGCGCAATTCGTCTGGCGCGCGGATTTACCGCTCGCAACAAAATCATCAAGTTCGAAGGTTGTTACCATGGCCACGGCGATGCCCTGCTGGTCAAAGCCGGTTCAGGAGCGCTCACCTTCGGCCACCCCAGTTCTGCGGGAGTACCGCCGGAAGTCGTTGCGAATACCTTAGTGCTGGCCTATAACGATCTCGGCGCGCTGACAGACACGTTTGCAAAAATTGGCGATGAGTTGGCTGGCGTCATTATCGAGCCCGTTGCCGGCAATATGAACTTCGTTATGCCGTCACAACAATATATGGATGCACTGCGTTCGCTTTGTACCCGGCACGGCGTGGTCCTTATCTTCGATGAGGTGATGACCGGCTTTCGCGTTGGCCTGCACGGCGCGCAGGGACATTTCGGCATTACGCCGGATTTGACGACGCTGGGCAAGGTGATTGGCGGCGGGATGCCGGTAGGCGCATTCGGTGGCCGCCGCGACATCATGGCGCATCTGGCACCGCTTGGCGGCGTCTATCAGGCAGGCACTCTTTCGGGCAATCCGGTCGCGGTGGCCGCCGGATTGAAGACGCTGGAGCTAATCGCTGCGCCGGACTTTTTCGACACGCTGTCGGCGACAACGCAGCAATTGGTTGCGGGCCTCGTCGAAGCTGCTACCGCGACGGGCATTCCGTTCGCGGGCACCAGCCTGGGCGGCATGTTCGGAATTTTCTTTCGCTCACGGATACCGGGTAGCTATGCCGAAGCAATGGATGCCGACCGCGAACGATTCAGTCGTTTTTTTCATGCCATGCTGAAACGTGGTATCTATCTGGCGCCGTCCGCGTTCGAAGCCGGCTTTGTGTCGGCCGCGCACACGGCAGCGGATATTGCGGCGACGATCTCGGCGGCTCGCTCGGCATTTACCGAAATCAAATGATGCCGTGTGACAGGATACGACCCCGGTTCACCCCCTCTTTTCATGAGCGCTTGTGAAGACGAAAGTAACTATTGATAACGTTGCGCTCGCAACGTTGATTTTCGCGGTTATTGCGATTTCAACGGTATCGACGATTGCCATCACTTCGGCCGAAAATCTGGTTGCAACCAATGAAAAGGTTTTGCAAACCCAGCGCATCGTATCCAGCCTCGAAGCCATTCGCTTCCAGTCAATGGCCTTGGTTGCCGGCGAGCAGAACTTCATTATTACGGGCAAGGACGCCGATCTCACACCTTATCGTGCCGGTACGGTGGAGCTCGGGGCTGAACTGGTTTATCTGGCCGGAAAACGCAGCGAGCATCCGGTATTGGCGGCCAATTTTGACGCGCTCAAGACTGCCGCCGAAGCGCATATGGAACAGGAGGCACGATTTGTTGAGGCGCGTCGCAAATCGGGTTTTGTCGGCGCGCAGAATCTTTCGGGCAAGACCGGCGTTGAGTTGGTTCATGAAAAACTCTTGAACTTGACTTATCGCATGCTGGCCGAGGGTCGTCGGACCCTGGACCAGCTTGAAATCGAGCAAATCAGCTATGGCGCGAAAATGCGCCGACTTATTATTGCGCTGATCTGTTCATCAGCTTTCATCCTGGTTCTTTTCTATGGCACCCTGCGGCGCCTGAATCTTGAACAGAGGGCCGTCCAGAAGAACATCGCGTATCAGGCCACTCACGACGCGCTGACCGGTCTTTTTAATCGCGCTGCGGTCGTTGAGCACCTAGAAGTGCTGAGCGGCGACATTGCTACAGCGGCGTTCGGGGGGTTCAGCGTGCTGCTGCTCGATCTGGATGGATTCAAGGACGTGAACGACAGTTTTGGTCATGACGCAGGCGACGAGCTGTTAAAGCTGGTGGCCGCGCGTGCCAGTGCCGCCTTGCGGGCTGCCGATTACCTCGCGCGGCTGGGTGGCGACGAGTTCCTGGTAGTCATCCCTCAGGTTTCTGACAGCGACAGTGTGCAACGAGTAGCCGACAAATTGATCAACGCCCTTCGCCAGCCCTATGCACTTCGCTCTCACGGAGCGACCGTTACCGTCAGCATCGGCATCAGCCGCTTTCCGCAAGATGCCCGGGATCGCGAAACGCTGATGAAATGTGCGGATCTCGCCTTATATTCGGCCAAACGCAAAGGTCGGAATCGCGCGGAATTTTTTACGCCTGAATTGCGGTTGCGGCGTCACGCTTCGTCCTGAATCGGGACTCATCGCCCATAATACGATTTGGGTAAATTACTTGCTGCGCATTCCGGCCAGATATTCAGCTACGGCCTGCATATCCGCATCGCCCAGACGGCTGGTGATGGCGCTCATTATTGGATGCTGACGTTCTCCCGAGGCATAGGCCTTCAGTTGCTGATAGCTGTATTCCGGCCATTGTCCGGCGACCCGTGGGTAACCCGCTGGTATACCCGCTCCCGCACCACCGTGACAGCCCGCGCAAGCGGGTACCTTGGTCTCGGCGAGACCCGCCCGGTAGATTTTCTGTCCGCGTTCGGCAAGGGCCTTGTTTCGGGCAGCGGCATTGATTGCCGGTCTTTGCGAGAAATAATATTCGCCCAGCGCATTCATGTCGGCCTGCGTCAGATTCGCGGCCATTCCCTGCATAATCGCATTCTTGCGCGCTCCGCTTCTGAAATGTTCAAGCTGCTTGGCGATATACTGGGCGGGCATTCCGGCCAAATTGGGATTGGCCGATACGGGACTCATGCCATTGAGCCCATGACAGGCCACGCAGACGCCGCTGACAATCTGCTGTCCTCGCGCCATGAGGTCAGCTTTGCTTGGCGCCGTTGCATCGCCGCCATCGGCCGCCTTTGCCGGTTCATTCGCGTAGGTAAATGTGGAACAAACCGCAAGAATGAGCGTCGCCAAAATCTTTTTCATTTCCAGCCTTCGTTAGTATTGCGTTGCAAAACCCGAATTTTAGCCTATCAAGGCAGAAGAGGAAACCGTGGGACTGTTTGACCGAGCAACTTATGTAGCCTCCGCCCACGACCTGGAACAGTTGCCGCCGGATACCGGGCACGAAGTTGCCTTTGTGGGGCGCTCGAATTCCGGTAAATCGAGCGCAATCAATACCCTTGCCAATCACAAGCGGCTCGCTTTTGTCTCCAAAACGCCGGGGCGTACGCAACTGATCAATTTTTTTGCCCTCGGCGATGGCCGCACTCTGGTTGATTTGCCGGGTTATGGGTACGCCAAGGTTCCGCCAGCCGTAAAGGCACACTGGACGGAACTGCTCGCTGCATATGTATCGACCCGCGATGCTCTGAAGGGCTTGGTGGTCATCATGGATGCTCGCCACCCCATGAAGCCGCTAGATGTGGAAATGCTCAACTGGTACCGGCCCACAAATAAACCTGTACATATACTGCTGACCAAGTCGGACAAGCTGTCCAATGGCGAGCAGGTAGAAACACTGCGGGCAGTAAAGCAGTTGCTAATCGCCGGGCAGTACAACGCTACGGTGCAATTGTTTTCGAGCCTGAAAAAAAGCGGGGTGCGCGAGGCGGAGACGGCGATAGGAAGGCTGTTTGAAAAGCAGGCGTCCATAGATGATCTTCAGGACGGCGCAATTACTTCGGGGAAATAGAAAAAGGGCCCGGGAAAAAGGGGTAACCCGAGCCCTCGTAAAGCCTTAATGGAAATTAAGGCCCCGCTCAGGGAGGAGAAGCGGGGAGGAGCAAGCTCCTCTTACGCTATGATGGGGTTTTACGGCAAAAGTTCAATTGGCGTGGAAGAGCCGGCTTGGCCTGTTTGGAAAATCTCGCAGTCAGCTTGCCGCTCCCACCTGACCTAAAGGTGGCCCGCGCACTTCACAAACCTGTACGGAACCATCATGAATTTCGGTCAATTCCCCGAGCGCCGGATGCGGCGCCTTCGTCGTACCGCCTTTTTGCGCGACATGGTTCGCGAATCGACCCTTACTGCCAACGACTTTATTTATCCCGTCTTCATTGTTGACGGCAGCGGTGTAAGACAAGCTGTTTCTTCAATGCCTGGAATTGAACGGATGTCGATCGATTTGCTGATGGCAGTGGCCAATGAGGCCGTTGCCCTAGGTATTCCGGCAATTGCATTGTTTCCAGTGATTGAAGACTCGCTTAAAACACCCGACGGCGCAGAGGCACTCAATCCGAACGGACTGGTGCCACGAACGGTGCGTGAATTGAAGAAACGCTTTCCCGGACTGGGCGTCATTGCCGACGTTGCTCTTGATCCCTTCACCAATCATGGCCAGGACGGCGTCATAGACGAATCCGGCTACATACTCAATGATGAGACGATCGCAATTCTCCAGGAGCAGGCGCTCGTTCAGGCGGAAGCAGGGGTCGATATCGTCGCGCCCAGCGATATGATGGACGGCCGGATTGGCGCGATTCGTCGCTCGCTTGACGAGCGTGGCCTGATTCATACGGCGATCATGGCGTATTCGGCAAAATACGCAAGCAAGTTCTATGGTCCCTTCCGCGACGCGGTTGGTTCCGCCGGCAATTTGGGCAAGAGTGACAAGAAGAATTATCAGATGGACCCGGGCAATTCGGAGGAGGCTCTGCGCGAGATTGCCCTCGATTTGCAGGAAGGTGCCGATATGGTGATGGTCAAGCCCGGCATGCCTTATCTAGACATCGTACAACGCTGCAAAGCGACTTTCGGTGCGCCCACCTTTGCCTATCAGGTGTCTGGTGAATATGCGATGCTGAAGGCGGCGGCGCAAAACGGCTGGCTTGATGGTGAAGCCTGCATGATGGAGTCCTTGCTTGCCTTCAAGCGCGCCGGCGCAGACGGAGTGTTGACTTACTTTGCCTTAGAAGCTGCACGAATATTAAAGAAAGGCTGACCTCAGTCTGCAGTTCGTTTGTGCGCCGTGGTCGCCATCAACAGCCTATCGACCGCAATAAGATCAGCGCGTTCGCCGTCTATTCCAGAGTAAGCACGCTGCTGCGCCCGCTCGGCAGCCGATACGAATACGGCTACTGAAATCGGCGCCTCATCAATGAGGAACCCATAAACCCGTGTTTGCTTTCGCAGTTTCCCATTAGGGCGCACGGAGACTTCATACGCAATATTTTCGTTCAGCAAAAACAAGGTAAACGTCTTCTCATCTTCAGTCAAGACTTCCAGTTCAATATTGGAAAACCGGTTGGCGGTCCCCGTAAGCACCGGGCCAAGCAACCGCGGCGAGAACTGTTCCAGACGATGCATCACCTTGATCGCGATCTCGCGCAGTTCAAACAGTTCCTGCGGCTGCGAATTGCCCTGAAAAATTGCCATGTGCTCTCGCACAGCAACATCAATTTCACGATTGTCGGGCAATGCTTCCGCCATGTCGCAATTCAGGCGGCGCGCGGCCTTCATTTTGGCGGCGCGATAATCCGTCATCCCCTCGGCAATCAATCCAGCCGCGGCAATGGCTATGCGGCGACGCATGGGGTTCTCCCTGGCGATCGCGGGCTCGGCAGTAGTGGAATGACGGCGCATCGTGGGCTTATGACGACTCATGACCAATGTGGTTCAGAAAATCTGGTTCTTCACTTCTTCTGAGGGTTTGTTTGCCTCTCGAAGAGAGGCGGGGCCATCACTCAAGTTCCCGCTTGATTCGACGTAAACATATTCAGTGGTTGGCCGGCCATTCTTGTTCAGGTCGTTATCCACCGCTACTGCCATCACGCCGGGCGGGGGCTCAAGCGGTTGTTCCTTTACCCCCTTGAGCGCGGTTGCCATGTAATACATCCATATAGGCAGCGCGGCGCCGCCGCCTGTTTCCGTATCACCAAGGGATGCCGGGTTATCAAAACCTATCCAGGTTATCGCAACCAGGCCCTGGTTAAACCCCGCAAACCATGCATCGTTGCTGTCATTGGTTGTACCGGTTTTACCCGCAAGGTCCTGGCGGCCCAAAGTCATGGCTTTTGCGGCGGTTCCATAGCGTACGACGTCCCGCAGCAGGGTGGTCATGATGAATGCATTACGCGGATCGATGACGCGTTCGGCCGCCTTCGCACCAGGAACGTCACCGGCGCGATCTGGATTGGCCTCGAACAGCAGGCTGCCTTTGTCATCGGTTATGCGGGCGATGAAGTAAGGTTTGATACGATAACCGCCGTTGGCAAACACCGAATAGGCATTTGCCATCTGCAGCGGCGTCGTCGAGCCCGCCCCCAAGGCCATGGTGAGATAGGCGGGATGGAGTTTGGGGTCGAAGCCAAAGCGCGCGACGTAGTCCTGTGCGTATTGGGGACCTATGGCCTGTAGGATGCGAATGGACACCATATTTTTGGATTTGGCCAAGGCGGTTCGAAGCCGCATCGGGCCCTCATACTTTCCATCGTAATTCTTGGGCTCCCAAACCTGCCCGGCATTACGTCCGGGATCAAAGACAAATGGCGCGTCGTTAACTATTGTTGCCGGCGTAAACCCCTTCTCCAATGCGGCCGAATAGACGAAGGGCTTGAAGCTGGAGCCGGGTTGACGCATGGCCTGCGTAACGTGATTGAATTTATTGGCGCCAAAATCAAAACCGCCGGCCAAGGCCCGAATCGCACCATCGTTAGGGTCGATGGCAACCAGAGAGGCCTCTACGCGGGGTAGCTGCATCAATGCAGGGCTGCCCTTGTCGTCATGTCCGATGCGGACAATGGACCCGCGCACCGGCTTAAGCGGCGATGACTTTTCGTTCAATGCACGTGCTACGAACTTCAGCGCTTCACCGCTCAAGGTAAGCGTATCGCCGCGCTTGGTATAAACCACAATCTGCTTGGGGTCGGCCGACAAGACCACGGCTGGCATTAACTCGCCAACCACTTCTTTTTCCTGCAGCGCCTCTTCGATGGCGTCCTCGGACGCCTCCTTGTCTGCGGGTAATTTGATCAGGCCCTCCGGGCCTCGATAGCCATGGCGTCGATCATACTCAAGCACCCCCTTTCGCAAACCGGTCATCGCCGCTTTTTGGTCGTCGTTGCGAATGGTCGTATAGACCCGAATACCGCTTACATAAGCTTTTTCGCCATATTGCTCGACCAGTTCCTGGCGAGCCATCTCGGCAATATAGTCCGCCTCCACCGCGTATTGCTGGCGCTCTCGATTGAATTTCAACGGCTGATCGAGCGCGGCCTTGTATTGCACGTCATTCAGATAGCCCAATTCATTCATGCGCCGTAATACGTAATGCTGTCGCTGTGTGATGCGCTTGAGGTTATCGAAGGGATTGTAACGGGAGGGCGCTTTCGGGATGCCGGCCAGGACGGCGGCTTCGGCTACCGTCAGTTGCCCGATATCTTTACCGTAATACACTCTGCTGGCAGCCGCAAATCCAAATGCCCTGTTTCCCAAAAAGATGTGATTTAGGTAGATCTCGAGAATTTGATCTTTTGACAGGTTGTGCTCAATTTTGAATGCGAGTAACCACTCCGAGACCTTTCGTGTCAGCGTCTGCTCGTTGGACAGGAAGAAATTTCGGGCAACTTGCTGCGTTATCGTGCTGGCACCGCCGGTAATCTTTCCCGCCAGCACACTGGTACCCATGGCACGCACCAGCCCCAGGTAGTCCACCCCGCCATGCTGATAGAAACGTTCGTCTTCCGCCGAAATAACTGCCTGCTTCATTACCGCCGGGAAATCCTGCACCTTCACGAATGAGCGTTTTTCTTCACCAAACTCGCCAATGACATCCCCCTCCATGGTGTAAATCTTCAGCGGGAGCTTCGGGCGATAATCGGTAACCGCCTCAATTGATGGCAGATTAGGGTAGAGCAGTATCACCGTAAGAGCGATCACACCGACCGCAACCAGCACCAGTGAAACCAGCAGAATCAGGGGGTAGAACCACCAGCGAAGGGTCATTGCAACATCCGAAAAGCTTAAGGACGATCATTATATCGGCCCGGTTGTGACCACCGAAACCAAATTGCAGTCGAATCGCGACGCAAAGATGGCGACGAGATGGCGGTTACATATAGCGTGGGAATAGGTGGGACTATTATTAAAGCAATTTCGAGCTTTTAAAGAAAAGGCTTTACACGTCCAAAGGTTGTTGCTAGCATTTAATGTAATTTGTGCGTAGTCGGCGGTAACTTCCGATCAACAAAAGGGTCGTCCAACCACCATGCTGAACGAAAAGCTGGCTTCCAAGTTCGAATTTTTGAGTGCCAAGACACCGCCTTTGATCGGGGTCGATATCAGTTCGTCCTACATCAAGATGGTCGAAATCGCCGATGCCGGCAGGGGTTTATACCGGGTTGAGCGTTATGTCATTGAGCCCCTCCCCAAGGACACGGTTACTGACGGCAACATTGCCAATATCGAGGCGGCAGGCGAGGTCATGAAGCGCGCCCACAAGCAAATGGCAACGCGCATCAAGAATGTGGCCCTTGCCCTGCCCTCCGCAGCGGTAATCACGAAGAAAGTGCTGCTTTCGGCCAACCAACGTGAAGACGATATGGAATATCAGGTCCAGTCGGAAGCCAATCAGTACATCCCCTTCAGCCTTGACGAAGTGAATCTGGATTTTCAGGTCATTGGCCCCGCACCCAACAGCGACGAAGAGGTTGAGGTTCTGATTGCGGCGTCGCGCAAGGAAAAAATTGAGGATCGGGTGGCGATCGCGGAGGCTGCCGGTTTGAAGACCAGCGTGATGGATGTCGAATCGTATGCGGCCATGACCGCATTCGAGATGATCAAGGGCGCTTCTTCGGGAATTGACGACAAGGATGTTACTGCTGTGATCGACATCGGCGCGCAAACCACGCGCGTTACGGTGATGCACCTTGATCAGTTGGTTTATGCCCGGGAACAGCAGTTAGGCGGCTTCCAACTGACCCAGGACATCTCTCGCCAGTTCGGTATGCCTATTGAAGAGGCAGAAGTCGCCAAGAAATCGGGGGGGCTCCCGGATAACTATGGCCCCGATGTATTGCAGCCCTTTAACGAAAAGGTGGCGCTGGAAATCACCCGGGCACTGCAGTTCTTTTTTACTTCCACCCAGTTCAGCAAGGTTGACCATGTCGTGCTTTCGGGCGGCTGCGCAACGCTGGAGGGGCTGGAGGAGTTGGTGGCCCAACGCACCCAAGTTCACACGGTTGTGGCAAACCCGTTCGCCAATATGGCTTTGTCGTCAAAGATCAAGCCCCGTCAACTTACCATTGATGCGCCCGCGCTGATGGTTGCTTGCGGGCTCGCCATGAGAAGGTTTGATCCCGCATGATTCGCATAAATTTACTTCCTCACCGTGAAGAAAAGCGTAAGGCGCGACAAAAACAATTTGCGACGCTGGCTGCATTTGCCGGCATGGTTGCCTTGACGATTGCTGGTCTTCTCTGGTTCTTTTTCGACAGCCAGGTTGAAAACCAGAAAGGGCGTAATAACTACCTGAATACCGAAATTGCGAAACTCGACAAGGAAATCGAGGAAATACGAAAGATTCGTGAAGAAACCGCCTCGTTGCTGGCGAAAAAACAGGTCGTTGAGGGCCTGCAAAGCAATCGTTCGGATCCGGTATACCTTCTCGATCAGTTGCTGAGACAATTGCCAGAGGGCCTGTATCTGAAGTCGATCAAACAGACCGGCGTCAAGGTGAATGTTACCGGCTATGCCCAATCCAACGCCAGGGTTGCGGCTTTTATGCGAAACATCGAAGCTTCTCCCTATCTGGAAAATCCCAATTTGATTGAAATCAAAGCCGTCATGGTTAACAGCCAGCGCGCCAATGAATTCAGCATGGATTTTGCACTCAAGCGCCCGAAGGCAGATGACGGAAAATCGGGGGCTCGCAAGGCAGATCCCGCCAAGGCCGCGGAGAAAAAAGCATGAACAAGTGGCTTGAAGAACTAAAGCAGCTCGATGCCAAGAATCCCGGCAACTGGCCGTGGCCGTTCAAGATTGCTTCGCTCGTTTTGATCGTAATCCTCATGTTGGTGGGCTTCTATTTTGCTCTCTATCAGGGGCAGCTCGACGATTTGAACCGGGAAGAAAAAAAGGAAGTGGATCTTAAGAACACTTTCCTGGAAAAGAAAAAGCTGGCTGTTAATCTTGAGGCATACCAGCAGCAGCGTGCTGAAATTGAGCAGGCGTTTGGTGCCCTGCTAAAACAGCTGCCGACAAAATCCGAGGTCGATGCGCTGATCATCGACATTAACCAGGCGGGCCTGGGCCGCGGACTTCAATTCGATTTGTTCCGTCCATCGCAGGCCGAGAACTTCACTGAGTTTTATGCAGAGCGTCCGATCAACCTCAAGGTAACCGGCAATTACCATGATCTGGGTGCATTCGCCAGCGATGTATCAAAGCTCCCACGTATTGTGTTACTGAATGACCTGAAGGTCGACAACATCAAGGACGGTGCCTTGTCGATGGAGGCGATTGCAAAAACTTATCGTTACCTGGATCCGGATGAAATTGCGGCGCAGCGTAAATCCTCCCGGGACTCAAAAACCAAGACTGGGGGTAAATGATGAAACGTTTACTCGCTTTCGCGCCCTTGTTTTTGTTGGTCTCCTGTGGGGAGGGGTATTCCGATTTGCGCCAGTTTGTCAAAGACTCCGACAAACTTCCGCGCAAAATCGAACCATTGCCGCAAGTGAAGCCTTTCGCACCTTTCGCTTATGAAGGATTTGACCTTCCCGATCCATTCCGGCCGCGCAAACTTGCGGTCAAGACAGATGGAGGTGGCGGTGGTCTTGCCCCGGACCTTAATCGCCGCAAGGAGCCCTTGGAGGCGTATCCATTGGAGCAATTGAAGATGGTGGGCACTCTGCAGCAATCCGGTGTTAACTATGCATTAGTGCGCGCCGATAGAACGCTTTACCGCGTCAAAAAAGGCAACTATCTTGGCCAGAATTTCGGCTTGATCACCAACATTTCCGACACAGAAATTAAACTCAAAGAAATCGTTCAAGATACAGCGGGCGACTGGACAGAACGCGAAAGCGTTTTACCGCTGCTGGAAGGAACGGGAGGTAAACCGTAATGCATATCCATCGATCCCCATCAACTTATCGGGGCTGGGCTGTCCGCCTGTCCGGTTATATGCTGGCATTTTCGGCATTATTTACCGGTGCTGCGGTATTCGCCCAGGACCCTGAAAAAAACCTGCTCGAATCGATCAATACCTCAACACAGCAAGGCGGTAAAGTCGTCGTCCGCGTCAACTTCAAGGTGCCCCTCGCCAGTATTCCCGCAGGCTTTACTGTCGCCAACCCGGCACGAATCGCGTTGGATCTCCCCAACACCGCAAACGGGCTGGGCAAAAGCACAGTCGACGTAGGTGAAGGCGATGTGCGTTCTATCAGCGTTGTTGAAGTTGCCAACCGTACCCGCATGGTGCTTAATCTGTCGCGAAACCTGAATTACACGGCTGCTCTCGATGGCAATGCCTTGGTACTTACTGTCGATGCGGCAATACCGGCGGCGGCCAAGGATAATGCGCAGACCGTAAAATTTGCCGATCCCTCGCCCGCTGCGCGCACGCAAAAGCAAAGCATCCGTGATGTCGATTTCCGGCGGGGAAACAATGGTGAAGGGCGCGTCATCGTCGATTTGTCGTCACCAGGCATCGGTATCGATATTCGCCAGCAGGGTCGCAATGTCATCGTCGATTTCGTGAATACCAATGCGCCGAAGAATTTGTTGCGCCGTCTTGACGTCAATGATTTCGCTACCCCGGTAAAAACCGTGGACCTTATTGAACAGGGTGGCAATGCACGCATGGTGATCGAGCCCAAGGGTCTGTGGGAATATTCCGCATATCAGACTGATACGCAATTCATCGTCGAAATCAAACCAACCAAGGAAGACCCGAACAAACTTGTTCAGGGCAACGGTTACACCGGCGAAAAATTGACGCTCAATTTCCAGAGTGTGGAAGTTCGCGCCTTACTGCAGGTAATTGCGGATTTTACCGGGTTGAATATCATTGCCAGCGATACTGTCAATGGCAATTTGACGCTGCGGTTGAAGGATGTCCCCTGGGACCAAGCCCTGGATATCATTTTGCAGGCCAAGGGTCTGTCCAAGCGCAAGAACGGCAATGTGGTCTTGATTGCGCCCGCCGATGAACTGGCCACCAAGGAAAAATTGGCACTGGAGGCCAGCCAGCAAATTACCGAACTGGAACCCCTGCGGACGGAAAGTTTTGTTTTGTCGTATGCCAAGGCAGCCGACTTGCAGACACTCTTGTCCAGTGGTGCTCAAAACGCCCAGAAAATTCTCTCCAAACGCGGTTCAGCCACCGTCGACCCGCGCACCAATACCTTGTTTGTGCAAGACGTGCCGGTCCGCCTTGAGGATGTCCGCCGACTCGTCAGCCAGCTCGATATCCCAGTTCGCCAGGTGATGATTGAAGCCAGAATTGTGATTGCTGACGACAAGTTTAGCCGGCAATTGGGCGTGAGATTTGGTGTTGGCGGCGGTCGGGGCGCAAGCAATGATGTCGTCGGCAATGGGCGACTCGGTGTTGGCGGAAACATTTCGACCTCGACCGGTTTTGCGAGCGGGGCCGGCACGGCGACCATCGCAAATAATGTGGACTTGCCGGTAGCTGGGGCAGCCGGTACTCTGGCATTTACCTTCCTGAACCTCGGTAATGGGAATATCGTTAATCTGGAGTTGTCCGCCCTGGAGTCGGAAAATCGCGGCAAGGTGGTGTCCAACCCGCGTATCGTAACGGCCGACAAGAAAAAAGCTACGATATCGCAAGGTACGGAAATACCGTACCAAACTCAGGCCGCAAGCGGGGGATCAACTGTTGCATTCAAACCGGCTGTCTTGTCGCTGGACGTGACGCCGCAAATTACCCCGGACGACAAGATCATCATGGATCTTGAAATCAAGAAGGACTCGGTAGGCGCGGTGACTGGCGGCATTCCATCGATCGACACAAAACTGTTGAGGACGCAGATTCTGGTTGAAAATGGAGACACTGCTGTCCTTGGCGGCATTTTCGAGCAGACCACGCGCACTGACGTTACCAAAGTGCCGTTTCTTGGCGACATTCCCTTTATTGGTAATCTCTTCAAGAACACATCGAAGCAGGATGATAAAACCGAGCTGCTGATTTTCATCACGCCCCGTATCATCAAGGATCAGCTGACGATTCGCTGATCTGCGATGTTGATGTATTAGGGAGCGGATTGCAGGACATAACAAGAAAACTTGAACCTACCATTCCGGGGCGCTGCAATTAGCGCCCCGTTTGTTTTGGGTGTCGGCACATTCCGCCCCAAATCTCAAACGCTTGTTTTTCCGGCCTGCGATCATGACTATGCAGCGTAATATTTTTCTGGTGGGCATGCCCGGCGCAGGCAAAAGCACGTTGGGCAAGTGTCTGGCAAAACGCCTGTCGCTTGCTTTTGTCGATGCCGACCACGAATTGGTCGCGAAGACCGGGGTGTCGATAGCGACGATCTTCGAGTTCGAGGGCGAGGCAGGATTTCGCGGGCGTGAGGCGCAAATGCTCGGCGAATTGGTGACCCGGCAGGGAATCGTGCTGGCGACCGGCGGAGGCGTAATTTTGTCCGCGGCCAACCGGGAGGCTCTGCGCAGTCATGGCGTGGTAATTTACCTGCGCGCCAGCCTTAACGACCTGCGCTTGCGGACCATGCGCGATAACAAGCGCCCTCTGTTGCAGGCCGGCGACCCTGAACAGGTGTTGCAGGATCTTCTGAATACCCGTGAACCGCTTTACAATGAAGTTGCCCACTTGATCATCGATACCGGGCGGCAGTCGGCGACCAGGCTTGCGGAAGTCATCCTCGAGAGTCTGACCGATCGCGGACTTTGGATGACGCCACCCGGCAGTTAACGCTTGTTCCTGCGGCGACCTGAAGCAACCAACCACAATGATTACCAAACATTCGCAGGCTCCTGCGCCCCTCGTTTCAACAGACCCACCTCTGATTACTGAGTTGCAGGTCACGCTTGGCGACCGCTCGTACCCGATTTTGATCGGCTCCGGCCTGCTGAATAAACCCGAAATAATCGGGCGATATTTGTCCCAGGCGCGTGTCGCGCTCGTTACCAATGAGACGTTATGGTTGCCATATGGGAGAGTATTGGTCAACCGCTTGGAGGCGCAGCAAATCCTGGTGCTGCCGATCATACTGCCCGATGGCGAGGCCCATAAGGATTGGAATGCCCTCAACCAGATATTCGATGCCTTGCTGCAGCATGCCTGCGATCGTAAAACCACGCTGATCGCCCTCGGCGGCGGTGTGATCGGCGACATCACGGGATTCGCAGCCGCCACCTATCAGAGGGGAGTTCCCTTTATTCAAATTCCAACCACCCTGCTTGCTCAGGTGGATTCCTCGGTGGGCGGTAAAACGGCCATCAATCACCCGCGCGGCAAAAACATGATTGGCGCGTTTTATCAGCCTCAGTTGGTGCTGGCGGACACGGATACTTTGAAAACGCTGCCTGATCGCGAGTTCCGCTCCGGTCTTGCGGAGGTCATCAAGTACGGCCTGATTCTCGATGCCGCGTTCTTTACCTGGCTGGAGGCGCATATCGATGCCCTGCTGGTGCGCGACGCTGCGGCGCTGATGATGGCAATCCGACGCTCATGCGAACTCAAGGCGCAGGTCGTGGCGGCCGATGAGCGCGAAACCGCAAAGGATGGGGGTCGCGCCTTGCTTAATCTCGGCCACACCTTCGGTCACGCCATAGAAACGGCGCTGGGTTACGGCACATGGTTGCACGGCGAGGCGGTGGCCTGCGGCATGATGCTGGCGGCGAAACTATCGTGTGAACTGGGCCAGTTGGGCAAGGATGAGTTGATTCGCAGCATGCGCCTGCTGGAGCGCGCGGGCCTGCCTACCGCCTTGCCTGAGGTGACGCCAGAGCAGATGCTCGAACACATGATTCGCGACAAGAAAAATGAGGGTGGCACCATCAAGCTGATATTGCTCAAGGCCATCGGTGAAGCTTATGTCGATGCGAATGTATCGACTGCACGCATTAAAGATTTTCTGCAACAAGCATCCATCAGGACAACGGCGCGCTGAGCCGCTTCAGGAACACCGCCATTTCCTTTGCCGCCTGCTTATCGCCTTTGGCTTCGGCCGCAGCCATGCCAAGGCGGTAAGCCTCGATTGCCCCCGGCGCATCATTCAGTGTGGTAAGCGCCTTGCCAAGAAGTTTCCAGGCGGCGGAATAGCCGGTATCCAGGGCCGTCGCAACGCGCAGGTGTTCCGCGGCACGCGCGGCATCGCCGATTTTCAAATACTCGCTGCCCAGCGAAAACCGCAGCAATGCCGAATCCCGGCCGTTTGCCAGCAATTTTTCGAAATTTTCGATCATCCCCATCGTCATCACTCCCGATCATTGCGCTCGAACCTGTACGGGCTTGCGAGCAAACAGTTTGCGTTATTATCCGTGGTCAAGCTTGTCCCTGTACTTACGGCCCGCGCAGCCACGGCTACGGCCTTTCTGAATTACCGGAGATTTTCATGGTTCGAGTGCAAAAAAAACTTGCCCTGCTATTTGCAATGCTGGCTGTCGCCGTCGCCGGACTCGTCTGCGCACAGGTCAAACCGGTTGGGGCACGTGATATTTCCATCGGCTTGCAGGCCGCCATTACCTCAATGGATCCGCATTTTCACAATGTCGGCCCCAACAACAGCACCCTGCGCCACATCTTCGAGTCTCTGGTCAACACCGACGAAAACCAGAAACTCACGCCCGGCCTGGCGACATCGTGGCGAGCAATCGACGATACCACCTGGGAATTCAAGTTGCGCAAGAATGTGCACTGGCATGATGGCTCGCCATTCACTGCCGACGATGTGGTCTTCACCCTGAAGCGCGTCCCCGTCGTACCGAACAGTCCGTCATCGTTTGCCACCTTCACCAAACCGATCGTCGACATCAAGGTTGTCGATGCCCATACCCTGATTTTCAAGACTGCGACGCCGCATGTGCTGTTGCCTTCCGATCTTTCCGCCGTGCGCATCGTCTCCCGGCTGTATGGCGAAAAGGCGACGACCGAGGACTACAACTCCGGCAAGGCCGCAATCGGGACCGGGCCCTACAAGTTCGTGGAATACATTCCCAACCAGCGTCTGGTGGTTAAAGCGAATTACGGTTATTGGGGTGGCGAGGAGCCCTGGGACAAGGTGACGTTCAAGATGCTCACCAATCCGGCCGCCCGGGTTGCCGCGCTGCTGTCCGGCGACGTCGAAATGATCGAAACCGTACCGACGGCCGATATCGCCAAGCTTGAGAAAAACCCGAAGTTTGCGCTTTCCAATAAAGTCTCGAATCGCGTCATTTATGTCCACTTGAATCAGCACCAGGAAACGGCGCCGGCATTTCTGTTCGACAAATCCGGCAAGCCGCTGGAAAAGAATCCCTTTCGGGACGTGCGTGTGCGGCGCGCACTGTCGATGGCCATCAATCGTGACGCCATGGTCAGCCGCGTGATGGAGGGCAAGGGCGTGGCGGCATCCCAGTTGGTCGCGGATTTCTTTTATGGCAGCAGCAAGAGACTCAAGCCGATGAAGTACGACCCCGAGGGCGCCAAAAAACTGCTGGCCGAAGCCGGCTATCCCAGCGGCTTTGCGATGACCATTCATGGTCCGAACAATCGCTATATCAATGATGTCGCCATCGCGCAAACCTTGGCGCAGTTTTACTCGCGCATCGGCATCGATGCCAAGGTCGACACCATGCCGTCCAGCGTCTACTTCACGCGCGCCAGCAAGCTGGAATTCAGCTATATGGTGCTGGGCTGGGCCTCTGAATCCGGCGAGCAAGGCTCCTCGCTGCGTTCCCTGCTGGCCACCTACGACCCGGCCAATGGCATGGGCGTGACCAACCGCGGGCGCTATTCCAATCCGATATTCGACAAGGCTCTGGGCGAGGCGCTGGTCACCATGGACAATAAAAAACGCGAGGGCATGATCCAGAAAGCCGCTGAAATCGCCATGGACGATGTGGCCCTGATCCCCCTGCATTACGAAGTGAGCACCTGGGCAACCACCCGGGCGCTGAAGTACACGCCGCGCACCGATCAATACACCCTGGCAATGGAATTGAAGCCAGTCAAATAACCGGTTTTTTGCAGTCGTTTTCTCAAAGGTTTCCTCTTCGCCGCCGCTCGTGATCGAGTCTCCATTTATGTCGCAATACTCAGCCGGATAACGCATGCTTTCCTATACGATTCGGCGCCTGTTCCAATCCGGCTTTGTGCTGGTCGCCATGTCGTTCCTGGTATTTATCGGCGTCTATGCGGTCGGCAATCCGGTCGAATTGCTGATCAATCCGCAGGCCGATGAAGTTGAACGGCTACGCGCCACCGTCGCCATGGGCCTGGACAAACCCCTTTATGTGCAATACCTGACCTTCCTGGGCAATGCATTTACCGGCGACTTCGGGCGGTCTTTCGTGTTCAACATTCCGGCGCTTCAGCTGATTCTGCAGAAACTGCCGGCCACACTCGAACTGGCCGTGTTCGCGATGCTGCTGGCGATTTTCATCGGCATTCCGCTGGGGCTGATTGCGGGGCTGCGACCGGACGGTTTCATCGGCCGCAGCATCATGGCGGCGTCGATCGTCGGATTTTCGCTGCCGACATTCTGGGTGGGCCTGGTGCTCATCCTGTTTTTCTCCGTGCATCTGGGCTGGTTGCCCTCGAACGGGCGCGGCGAAACCGTGGTCGTACTGGGCGTGCCGCTGAGTTTTCTGACCCGGGACGGGCTCGCGCATCTGCTGATGCCGGCGCTCAATCTGGCCCTGTTCAAATTGTCCCTGCTGATTCGCCTGACGCGCGCCAGCACGCGTGAAGCGCTGCTGCAGGACTATGTGAAATTCGCGCGCGCCAAAGGCTTGTCGAATGCGCGCATCATCGGCGTGCATGTGCTGAAGAACATCATGATCCCGATCGTCACCGTGATCGGGCTTGAATTCGGCTCGGTGATCGCTTTCGCCGTCGTCACCGAATCTATTTTCGCCTGGCCCGGCACCGGCAAATTGCTGATCGATTCCATCAACCAACTCGACCGCCCGGTGATTGTCGCTTATCTGCTGACCATCGTGACCCTGTTCATCATCATCAATTTTGTCGTCGATGTGATTTACTCGCGCCTCGACCCACGCGTGGGCCTGGGCGGCCAGCATGCCGGGGGCCACTGAAATGAACATCCTGCCCGCCGGCGCCGACCGGGTCGAAACGCCGCTACGGCGCTTCTGCAGCGAGTTCGCCGAATCGAAGCTGGCGCTGACTGGTCTGGCGCTATTGATTATCGTGTTGCTAGTCGCCTTATTTGCCCCGCTGATTTCGCCGCAGAACCCTTATGACCTCGCCCAGCTGGACGTGCTCGACGGCAAGCTCGCGCCGGGCGAGCAATCGATGGCCGGAAAAACGCATATGCTTGGTACCGACGATCAGGGCCGCGACATGCTGTCCGGCATTTTTTATGGCCTGCGCATCTCGCTCGGCGTCGGCGTGATCAGCACTGTCGCCGCCGTGATCATCGGGCTGGTGTTCGGTTTGCTCGCGGCCTATTGCGGCGGCTGGGTCGACAGCCTGATCATGCGCATTGTCGATATCCAGCTGTCGTTTCCCGCGATCCTGATCGCATTGATCCTGCTTGCGGTATTCGGGCAGGGCGTCGACAAGGTAATCATCGCCCTGATCACGGTGCAGTGGGCCTACTACGCGCGCACGGTGCGCGCCACCGCCATGGTCGAGAAGCAGAAGGAATATATCGAGGCTGCACGGGTGCTGGCGCTGGGCCGCGCACGCATTCTGTTTCGCCACCTGTTGCCCAATTGCCTGCCGCCGCTGATCGTGGTCGCCACGGTGCAGGTGGCGCATGCGATCGCGCTTGAATCCACCCTGTCATTTCTGGGGCTCGGGCTGCCGATTACCGAACCCTCTCTCGGTTTGCTGATTTCGAATGGCTTCACCTATTTGATGAGCGGAAAATACTGGATTTCTTTTTATCCCGGGCTGGCGCTGCTGGTGACGATCATGTCGATCAATCTGGTCGCCGATCAGTTGCGCGATGTACTCAATCCGAGGCTGAAGCGATGAAAACTGCCCGCTCCAATTTACGTAGAACGCCATTCGGTGCGCCTTTTGAGGCAAAAATGCCTGAAACGCCGCTCCAGTGCTTGAGTTTGGATTTTAGATCATGAGCCCGGTATTGCGTGTCGAAAACCTGCAAACGCACTTTTTCACCAAGGCGGGCGTGGTCAAGGCGGTGGACGGTGTCTCGTTTATGCTCGAGCGCGGCAGGATATTGGGCCTGGTGGGCGAATCCGGATCCGGCAAATCGATGACCGGTTATTCGATCATGGGGCTGATCGATCCGCCGGGAAAAATTATCGGCGGCAAGATCGAACTCAACGGCAAGGACATCACCCGTCTCACGACGCCGCAATGGCGCGGATTGCGCGGCAACCGCGTCGCGATGATCTTTCAGGATCCGATGATGACCCTGAACCCGGTGCTGCGCATCGACACGCAAATGATCGAGGCGCTGACGGCGCACCAGAAAATCAGTGCGCGCGCTGCACGCGACCGCTGCCGCGAGGCGCTGGTCAAAGTGGGCATTCCCTCGCCGGAAGAGCGTCTGCTGGCCTACCCGCATCAATTTTCCGGTGGCATGCGCCAGCGCGTCGCCATCGCCATCGCCTTGCTGAACAAGCCGGACGTGATCATTGCCGATGAACCCACCACCGCGCTCGACGTCACCATCCAGGGACAGATTCTGTGCGAGATGCAAAAAATGTGTCGCGAATCCGGCACCGCCCTGGTGTGGATCACGCACGACCTGTCGGTAATCGCCGGCCTCGCCGATGACATCGCCGTGATGTACGCTGGCAAGGTGGTCGAATCGGGCAGCACCAGCGAACTGCTCGATGCGCCGCTTCATCCCTACACCCGCGGGCTGCTGGAATCCGTGCCCAGCCGCAACCGCAAAGGCGAACCCTTGAAACAGATTCCCGGCATGACGCCGTCCCTGCTGGCGATCGGCGCAGGTTGCGCGTTTCGCGACCGCTGCGGCTATCGCCAGGCTGACTGCGAGTCCGCGCCATCACTCGCGCAGTCGACCGGGCCGGTATCGACGCAACACCGCGTGCGCTGCTTTCATCCCTTGATGAGCCCGCCGGCATGAGCACCATTCTCGAGCTGCAGGATGTTTCCAAGCGCTTCGGCAAACGGCCGGACCTCGTCGGCAAAATCGCGCGCGCCTGCGGCGCATCGGTTGGCGAACAAACCGTGCATGCGGTCGATCATGTCAATGTAACGATCCAGGCCGGCGAGGTCGTCGGTCTGGTCGGCGAATCCGGCTGCGGCAAGTCGACGCTGGGCCGCATCGCCGTGGGCCTGCACGCGCCGTCAAACGGCGTCCGCCGCTGGCGCGGAACGGACATCGATGCCATGCCGGCAGCCGAACAGCGCGCCACGCAACTCAAGATACAAATGATTTTTCAGGACCCCTACGCCTCGCTCAATCCGCGCCTGCGCGTGGCAAAAATCGTCGGCGAGGCGCCGTTGGCGCACGGCTTGATTGCCGCCACCGAACAGGCGGATTACGTCGCCGGCCTGATGCAAAAGGTCGGACTGGACCACGCCTTGGCGAGCCGCTTCCCGCACCAGTTTTCCGGCGGCCAGCGGGCGCGCATCGGCATCGCGCGGGCGCTTGCCGTCAAACCGGAATTCCTGGTCTGCGATGAAGCGCTCGCCGCGCTGGACGTCTCCATCCAGGCGCAGGTATTAAACTTGTTCATCGAGCTGCGCGAAACACTCCATCTCACCTATCTGTTCATCAGCCATGATCTGGGCGTGGTGCGACATATCAGCGACCGCATGTTGATCATGTATCTCGGCCGTATCGTCGAATCCGGGCCCACCGATGCGTTATTCGCCTCTGCCAACCACCCCTATACCCAGGCGCTGATTGCCGAGGTGCCGCGGCTGGATATCCGCAAAAAAGATTTTGTCGCCATCCGCGGTGAGATACCATCTCCTCTGGACCCGCCCACCGGTTGCCACTTCCATCCGCGCTGTCCTTACGTAATGTCGCGTTGCAAGACGGAAATCCCGGCACTGAAAGAAATCGCGCCGGCGCGGTTTTCTGCTTGCCATCTCAACGACGCCACTTAGCTGGTAATTCATCATGTCCGAACACACCGCAAATCAGATTCTCGTTTCACCCCCGGCCACCGACCACGATCATGAGATCCCGGTGGTTTTCGATTCGCCGCACAGCGGCACGATTTACCCGGACGATTTCGGTTTCGCTGTACCGTCCGCCATTCTGCGCATGGCCGAAGACACGCATGTGGAAAAACTTTACGCTGCCGCGCCCGGCAACGGCGCGACCCTGATCGCCGCGCAGTTTCCGCGCAGCTATATCGACTGCAACCGCTCCCTGCTGGATATCGATCAGGCCCTGCTCGCCACAGCATGGCCAGGGCCCATCAATGTCAGCAAGAAAACCGAAAAGGGCATCGGCCTGGTGTGGCGCAAACTTGATACCGGCGAAGACATTTACAGCCGCCGGCTCAGCGTTGCCGAAGTGCAGCGTCGCATCGCCACCTGCTATGCGCCATATCACAAGGCGGTGCGCGACACGATCAACGGCATCCACAAGCATTACGGCGCGGTGTGGCACATCAATTGCCACTCCATGCCGGCGGTGTCGGGACTGGTGGCCGAGGAGGGCCCCGGCAAGCCGCGCGCGGATTTTGTGCTGGGCGATCGCGATGGCAGCACCTGTTCGCCGGAGTTCACCGCTTTCATCGCCGCTACCTTGCGCGGTTTCGGCTATGACGTAAAAGTGAACGATCCCTACAAGGGCGTCGAGCTGGTGCGCGCCTATTCGGACCCTGCCGCGCATAAACACTCGATTCAGATCGAGGTCAATCGCAAGTTGTACATGGATGAAAACAGCCGCGCGCCAAATGCGAATTTCGCACCACTGCAAAACGATATCGCCCGGTTGATCAAGTCCATCGGCGAGTTTGCCCGGGCCAATATCCCCGAGCATGGCCATCATCACGATTGCGACCACGATCACCATGGCCACGATCACGGACATCATCATCACGATCATGGGCATGGGCACAAGCATTAAAATCGAGCTGGTCGCGCCGGATATTTCGCCTTATAAAAAAGGCAATGCCGGCGTCGATTACGTCACCACTTTCGACTCCAGCAAACCCGGCCCGCATGTGATGGTGAACGCAATTACCCATGGCAACGAGATTTGCGGCGCCATTGCGGTGGACCGTCTGTTCAGAATGGCGGTGCGGCCTACGCGCGGCAAGCTGTCGCTGGCATTTGCCAACATCGATGCGTTCCGCTGTTTTGACCCTGCCGAGCCGCACAAATCCCGTTTCATCGATGAGGACTTCAATCGCGTCTGGACAGTCGCCACGCTCGACGGGCCACGCGACTCAAGCGAACTGCGCCGCGCGCGCGCAATGCGCCCGCTTATCGATCAGGTTGATTTGCTGCTCGACATTCATTCCATGCATGATCCGCACGGCCCGGTAATGATTTCCGGTCCGCTGGACAAAGGCATTGCCTTCGCGAAGCAGATCGGCATCCCGCGACATATTGTTGCCGACCACGGGCATGCCAACGGCACACGGATGCGTGATTACGGCGGCTTTGGCAGTTCTTCGTCCCCAAAGAATGCCCTGCTGGTGGAGTGCGGCCAGCATTGGGAGCGGGCTGCCGAGCAGGTCGCATGGCAGACCATCTGGCGTTTCCTCAAAAATTGCGGCATCGTCGAACATAGCTTGGCGGCGGCGCAAATTCTGGATGAAACCCCGCCTGCCCAGTACGTGGTTCGGGTGACCGAGGCCGTGGTCGCGAACAGCCTGGACTTCAGCTTTGCCGAAGGTCTGCATGGCCTCTCGCATGTTGCCAGAAAAGGCGACCTGATCGGTTACGACGGCGGGACCCCTGTTGTTGCGCCTTATGACGATTGCGTACTCATCATGCCGACGATGGTGCATGTAAAGCCCGGCTTGACGGTGGTTCGTCTGGGCCGACTGGATGCCTGAGTCGTTCCATAGCGGCGATTAGCCGCCGTTTTCCTCGACCTTACCCGAGGGACGTATACCGAGTTGCTTCAGTTTGCGGTATAGATGCGTGCGCTCCAGACCAACCCTGTCGGCGACGCGCGACATATTGCCGTCGGCCAGGCGAATATGGTGCAGAAAGTACTGGTGCTCAAAGCGTTCGCGGGCCTCACGTAGCGGAAGATCAAACGGGATGCCGCCCACTGGTGCCTGGACAGCAACCTGGTCGAGCCCGAACTCGCGCGCGGCCCGCGCCACATCGTCGGCAGTAATTTCGGTGGTCAGCACCGTCAGGGCCAATGTTTTCACCGCGTTCTGCAATACCGGCAGATTCCCAGGCCAATCGAGATTGCGCAGCGCATTCAGCGCCCCGACGCTGAAATGCCGCAACGGCGCCTCATTGGCTTCGACCATTTGCCGCAGGATAGTCGAGACCAGATCGGGAATATCTTCCGGGTGCTCGCGCAGACTGGGGATGCGCAAGGTAATGCCGGAAAGCTGTGTCATCAACTGCGCATCGAATTCACCGCCGTCAATAAGCGGCACCATCGACTGCGAGGTGGTGCTGACCAGACGCACATTGAATTTTTCGAGCTTGGTAACCAGTTGCGCCAAGCCCTTTTGTTCGTTTTTGTTCAGGGCCTCGATCTTCTCTATAAACAGTACGCCGTCGCGCGCATCCGTCAACGGCACGAATGGGTTTTCAGCCAGCCAGGCGTGATCCGTCGGTGCGATCCAGGCGGTATTGCGCTGGTGAACCGCGTGCGCAATCAACTCAAAGCCGCAGCCCGGCTCCCCCGTCAGCAGCAGCGGCACCTTGAGGCGGCCAACCTGCTCAAGGCGCTGCTTCAAATCCACCATGATTTTGGAGCGGCCCAGGTGCTCAAAACTCAAACCCGCTTTTGGCAGCAGGCGCCCACCCTGCAGGGCCTTGCCGACAGTCGCGACCAGCTTCGGCAGGCTGATGGGTTTTTCCAGAAAATCAATGGCGCCGATACGCGTGGCCTCAACGGCGGACTCGATGGTGCCATGCCCCGACATCATCACCACCGGCATCGTCAATTGTCCGGATTCCGCCCACTCCTTGAGCAGGGAAATGCCATCGGTATCGGGCATCCAGATGTCCAGCAGCACCAAATCGGGCCGCGCCTCGCGGCGCATGCTGCGCGCGCTGGCGGCATTGTCGGCGAGCCTGACGTTGTACCCCTCGTCCTTCAGAATTTCGGAGAGAAGTTCGCGGATGCCGATTTCGTCATCGACGACCAATATATTGTTTGCTGACATATTGTGACCTCAAGCTGCTTTCATGATTCGATTTGCGGTGCGCGGGGGGTAGATACTGTATTTGTGTCGGCAATAAATACCACCGGCAGGGTAACCCGGACGCTTGTCCCATGGGGCTCCACATTGCTTACACTGATGCGACCACGGTGTTCGTCGACGATTTTCTTGACGATCGCCAGTCCCAACCCGGTCCCTTTCGGCTTGGTCGTGACGTAGGGTTCAAATATTCGCGTCATCACATCCTCCCTGACCCCGCCGCCATTGTCTTCCACAACCAGTTGCACCTGGTCATCATCGATGCGCGTGGAGATCGTGACGCACGGATCCGGACTGCCGGCACATGCATCCAGCGCATTCTGGATCAGGTTATGCAGCACCTGCCGCAACAGCGCCGGATCCGCCGTCATCACGGGAATGTCTTCCGCCAGTATCGTTCTTATCGACACGCTCATGGATTCATAGAGAACAAGCACATCCCGCACCAACTCATTAAACACCAAGGGTACAGGCGTAAGGCGAGAACTGCGCGAGTAAAGACTGAAGTCGTCAACCATGCCCTTCAGCGCGCCCACTTGCGCAACAATGGTGTTCGTTGCACGCGTCAATAGTTCTTGCTCATGCGCCGGCAGTTTATTGGCGAGCTTGAGCTGCAGTCGTTCGGCCGAGAGCTGAATCGGCGTCAGGGGATTCTTGATTTCATGCGCCAGCCTTCGTGCCACCTCGCCCCAGGCGGCATCGCGCTGGGCCTGGATGAGGCCGGTGATATCGTCGAAAACAAAGACAAATCCGGAGTCAATGGTTGCCGGCAGCTTGGTGGCGCGCACCAGCAGCGTGCGGCGCCCACGCGGTCCCTCGTAAACAATTTGCCGCTCCCATGATTTGTCGCGAGTGGAGGCCAGCTGCGCCCTGATTTCATCTACCAACGGCTTTAGCCGGGGCCGGATTGTCCCCCACTCGGGCAGGCGCAGTTCGCCCAGGGCATCGTGATCGAAACCGAGCATCTCCTCAGCGTTCTTGTTGATTGTCCTGACATACAGGCGGGCATCGAGCGTCATTACGCCGGAGGTAAGATGCCCCAGAATCGACTCCAGATAGGTATTTGCATTTTCCAGTTCCTGCTGCTTTCTTGCCACCACATCGGAGGCCTCACCCAACTGGCGTGTCATGGTGTTGAATGATTGTGTCAGCACACCGAACTCATCGCGGCTCTTCACCGGATTGAGGCGCGTGAAGTCGCCCTTGGCGATTGCGCGCGTCGCCTCGGCAAGTGCAGACAATGGCGAGGAAAGTCGTTCCGACAGCAGAAAAGACAGCGCTATTGCCGAGAACAGGGTAAGTAGCATGGCCAGGGTGAGGGTGAGCGCGAACAGGCGCTTCAGCCCTTGCCGTTGATAGCCCAGTTGTTCGTAATCGCGAAAGCCGGCTTCGACACTTTGCGCATCAGCAACCAAGGTTTTGGGCGCTGCCATCACCACCTGGATGGCGCGCGGACCTTCCACGGAGGGTGCCGATGGTACGCCGATTACGGCGCGAAGATAGAGCCCCCGATCTGACAGCGTTTCAACCATCTTGACCGGAAATTTTTGCATGGCGTCGCGCAGTTCCTGGGTATTCGGTTTGTCGATGAAGATAGGCGCGCGCGTGTTAGTGGCTGTGGCGATCGATTGCAGCTTGCCATCCGCCGCGAACAAGGCAATTTCATCGAACCCGTACTGCACCCGTAACTGACGCAAGGTTTCAGCGTCTTCCAGCGGCCGGTCCGCAACGCGAGCGGCAGCATCGCGCCCCTTGCGAACCACTTCGGCAAGCGCCGCATCGAGTGCACTCTTGCCCAGATTGAGCGCGCCCTCAAGGGCCTTGTCCACTGGTACGTCAAACCAGGAGTCAATCGAGCGATTCAGAAACTGCACCGAGATCGCATATACCAGGCCGCCGGGAATTATCGCCATCAAGACGAATACCGCCATCAGGCGTAAGGCCAGCTTGGAGCCGAATACGCGGGCGCGGAGTTTTTTGACCAAGGAGTAAATCTGATAGCCGATCAGACCCAGAAGACCGGCAGTAAGCGCGATCCCCAGGCCGAACAACCACGGGTAGTGCTCGGCGAAAAATGCATTGTTGCTGCTGGCGCGAAACAACAGTGTGATCAGGCCGAGCCCGATTGCAATACATGCCAGGATGATGACGCGGATCATGGCTTGTCATCCCCGCTAACTGTCCAACGATACCAGTCGGAGGAGAGACTCCATTCCTTGGACGCCAATACATTGAGCTGAAAGGGTTTGGGGAGCTGCGAGGTATCCAGGCGAAAGCGCACTGCGGCTTGATACTTTTCCCCGGGTTTGAGACGCCCCTTTTCAAGCACCGTCCACGATCGCACCCGTGACAGAATGCGTTTAACTTCGTCGAAAGACGATACGTTCTGCGATACGCCGGAAACGGTGACCCGGTATTGATCGGTAAGCGGGGCGAAGCCAATTCGACGTTCGCGCGTCGCACGCGCCACCACCTGATCCAACCAGTACCAGCGATTGCGCGTCAGTTCGAATTCGACGACGAAATAAAGCGGCACACCTTTGCGCACGGCTTCCTGCATGCCGGCGGTCAGCGATATATCCAGTTCCGCGTCGAGTTGATAGCCCTCGTCGGTGGCCTCCAGCCTGACCGAATGGAAGGTGGCACCCTCCGCTGCAGCAATACGGGGCACGCCAAGAGCAAAAGCAATCCCGATAAAAACACACAGCGCCAGGCATGCGTGCGCAATCGGCCGTCCCATGCGCCTAGTCCGCGGGAGCTCTCTCCAGCAACGCGTAATAGAATCCGTCGTGATGATCATCAGGAAGAAGTTGGCCGTCTTGGAGTTCCAGCGTTGCGGCTTTATCGCATCCCTCGCTGCGTGCCGGGACGGAAGGATCGATTGATCGTGCATTGACATGGGTGTGCAGAAATTTTTCGATGATTTCCTGATTCTCCGCACGAAACACCGAGCACGTTACGTACAGCAATCTACCACCATCAGCGAGGCAATTCCACAGAGTTTCCAGCAGATGCGCCTGCTGTCTGGCAAACGAGCCCAGATCGGTTTCCCGCCGCAACCATTTGATGTCGGGATGCCGCCTGGCTACGCCGGAACCTGAGCAGGGAACGTCAAGTAGGATTCGCTCATACGGTTTGCGATCCCACCAGGCATCCAGATCCGTGGCATTGGCATGTTTTAATGTCGCACCCAGTTTAAGGCGGGACAAATTGTCCGCCACGCGACGCAGGCGATGCTTGTCGCTATCCAGCGCTGTCAATTCGATATCGGCACATTCGAGCAGGTGGCCAGTTTTACCGCCGGGAGCCGCACAGGCGTCCAGAACACGCATACCGACTCTTGCCCCCAGCAGCGTGGCAGCAAGCTGCGCGCCTTCATCCTGAACGGACACTAGCCCTTCGCGAAAGCCGGGCAAATCGTTGACTGAAACCGGCTTCTGCAACTCAACGGCCGCGCCTCCGCGGAGCTCTGCGAGGAAGCCCACTGAAGCCAAACGACCCAGATAGTCGTCCACCGATCCTTTTCTAAGATTTACGCGCAAGCCCATCGGCGGATGGCGGCGCGAAGACAGCAGCGCTTGTTCCCAACTCCCGGGTTGTTCTCGTCTCAGTCGTTCGATCCACCAGCGCGGAAAATCGTAGACCGCTGTGTCCAGCTTGAATCGCTCGCGCTGGAATTTTTCCGGGGCCCGCAGATAATTGCGCAATACAGCATTGACCAACGGTTTGGCGCGCGCAAACCCCATGGTTTCGACAGCGGATACTGCATGGTCAACGATCGCGTGGGCGCTTGCTTTCGAAAATTGCAGCTGTGCAAGCGCTACCAATAGCAGGTAGCGGACTGGCGCGTCGGACATCGTTGCCGTCAACAGCATGTCGAGCTGTGCGCTCAGCAAGCCATAATGCCGCAGCGTGTCGAACGAGATGGAATGCACGGCGGCGCGCTCATTGGATGTAAATGTTTTTTGCCTGGCCAGAATCGTTTCCAGAATACGATCAAGATTTTTGCCGCCAATCACCAGGCTGACGACTTCTGCACTTGCAGCTTGAATCGCGATCATGTGAGGGACGTCCCCGTCTGGATGGTCGTACTGCGCAGAAAATCGGCGACCGCCAAGCGGTTGCCACCCGGTTTCTGGATCGTTTTCAAGGCAAGAATGCCGCGACCGCACTGAACATTGACGATGTCTGCTCCGGTTTTGACTACGGTACCGGGTGGATTTGCCTCCGGCATCGCAATCGAATCCACCAGTTCCGCTCGCCATATTTTTAGGACTTGGCCTGTCAATCGGGCCTCCGCGCCTGGAAAAGGGTCAAATGCGCGAATTCGTCGTTCCAGATCGAGTGCGGACTGGGTCCAATCAATTTGCGCCTCTGATTTTTCGATCTTGCGCGCATAGGTAACCCCCTCTGCTGGTTGCGGACGAGGCGGGAGACGGTCAAGCTGCGCCAAGGCCGTGACGATACTGCTTGCACCCAATTCCGTTAGTTTTGCAAACAGTGTGGTACTGGTCTCGTCCGCCATGATCTCCAAAGGTGTGCGCAACAGTACCGGCCCCGTGTCCAGCCCTGCATCCATTTGCATGATGGAAATGCCCGTTTCCACATCACCTGCCTCAATAGCCCGTTGCACTGGTGCGGCGCCGCGCCAGCGCGGTAATAGCGAACCGTGGATATTGAGGCAGCCCAGTCGCGGAATATCAAGTACCACTTGGGGAAGCAGCAGGCCGTAGGCGGCAACGACCATTGCATCTGCCTTCGTATCACGAATCATGGCCTGTACGACGGGATCCTTCAACGTTACCGGTTTTTCCACGCGTAGGCTTAAGGATGAGGCTATTTCTGCCGTTGGACTGGGCTGCAGGCGCATCCCCCTTCCAGAACGACGATCTTGACGAGTAAGCACCAACATAATCTCGTGCCCGGCCGACTGCAGGGCTGAAAGGGCGGTTGCCGCGAATACTGGCGTACCGGCAAAAACTAGCTTCATAGGGCAGGTTATCCGCCAACATCGTTCTCGATGCAGGCCAAAATGACAACGCCGGCTGTCGGCCGGCGTTGTCGGTTACTGATCCGATTCTGGGAGCGTCAGGCGCGCGCAGCCGCTACACGCCGGCGAGGCACGGCTATCTCGGTTTCACGCTCGATCTCGCGTTGCCGCTTGACCAATTTGTTCTTGATTCGATTCGCCTTGAGGGGTGACAGGTACTCGACAAAAACATGCCCATCGAGATGGTCAATTTCGTGTTGGATACACACGGCCAACAAGCCCGAGGCATTGATGGTAAAACGCTGTCCATCACGATCGAGCGCCGTCACCATCACGGTTTCAGCCCGCTCGACCTTGTCGTAAAAGCCCGGCACTGAAAGACAGCCTTCTTCATTGATGGCGGTGCCTTCCTTCTTGATGATTTCCGGATTGATGAACACCCGCAGTTGATTCTTCTCTTCGGACACATCAATTACCATGATTCGCTTCAATTCGCCAACCTGTACGGCGGCCAGCCCGACGCCTGGCGCTTCATACATTGTTTCCGCCATGTCATCGACCAACTTCTTGATTTTATTGTCGATAAGCTTGACGGGCTCCGCAATGCGGTTGAGACGGGGATCGGGGAAGGTCAGAACGTCCAGAATGGCCATAATTGCTTGCGAATTGAATAAATTAGGTGCAGAATCTTCAGAGACAACTTTAACTTTGAGACGAATCTTTATCTTTCAAGTCTAGTGGAAGTCGCCCTAACTAGCAAATCCGCCAGCGACCCGACAGCTGTACCAGACTGACTACCCTAGGCGCGAGTTAACCCCTGAATATTGACCGCAAGCTTCACCTCTCCCGAAGCGAGACCAGCTATGATCAAAAAACCCTTTTCTCAACTCTTAGTCATTGTGTTAGTCGGTTTTGTTCCCTTGTTCGTCTGGGCACAAGCCGTGCCCAGCGCTACTGCCGAGAACAAGGGAGACAAGGCGAGAAAGGCCGCGCCGGCACGCCCCCCCTCAGGAGATTTGGCAAGAGCGGAGGCAAAACTTTCGGGGAAACCTACCCCCCCGCTTACGCTGGTGGAAAATGCTCCTTCTACCTACACCGTGGTCAAGGGCGACACGTTATGGGATATATCCGGGAAATTCCTGAAGGACCCGTGGTTCTGGCCGGAAATCTGGAATATGAACCGCGAGCAGGTCAAGGATCCGCACTGGATCTATCCTGGGGACATTATCAGTCTTTCGTTTGATGCCGATGGCCGTCCTCGATTGTCTCTCAATGGCGCCGGAAGCGGTTCCAGTGGCTCGGGAGGAACCGTTCGTCTCTCGCCTTCGATCAGGGTAGATAAGCTTTCGCAGGCCATTCCTTCGATCCCTGCGCGGGTGATTGGTCCATTTTTGACGCTGCCGCTGGTGGTTGAAGCCGGCGCCCTTGCCGGGGCGCCCAAGATAGTGTCCGCGGATGATGACCACGTTGTAATTGGTGCGGGCGACAGGGCCTATGTCGTAGGCATGCAGCCGGACCAGGGTACCCGGTGGCAGGTTTATCGTCCCGGTAAGGCATTTGTTGATCCGGCCACCCGCGAACTACTTGGTTATGAAGTTTTGTACCTCGGGGAGGCGCGGGTAAACCGTTTTGGGGATGCCTCATCTATTGATATCGCCAAATCAACGCAGGAAATCAACCGGGGGGATCGTTTGACCCCGACGGCGGAAGGCACAATCCCATCCTATAGCCCACACGCGCCGGACAGGGATGTCGTGGGTACGGTTATTTCGATCCCGGGTGGAATGACCGAGGGCGCCCAATTTTCGGTTGTGGTTCTGAATCTTGGCAAACGCGAAGGCATGGAGGTTGGTCATGTTCTCGCCACTTTGCGCAAGGGCGCCGTGGTCAGCACGAATACCGAAGACTACAACAACAGTCCTGTGGTTAGCGGTAGCGCTCCAGCCGGTACCCCAAGTGTTCCCCGTAAGATAAAGCTGCCCGATGAGCGCAACGGACTGCTCTTTGTATTTCGCGTTTTCGACAAAGTTTCCTATGCACTGATCATGAACACTACGCGACCTGTACGCGTGGGAGACGCCGTTCAGACACCCTGATCGGCACTATGCCAGTACCTTCGGTCGGCGGAGAACCTGAGGCATGGCTTGGGCTGGATTTGATCGCCGGGCTGGGCTCCGGGGGCATCAGGGTACTTCTTAATCATTACGGATCGCCGGCCCAAATCCTGCAATGTAGCTTTGCGCAACTTTCACCGCTCGTGGGCGATAAAGCTGCGAGGGCCATTGGCAAGGGCCCCGATCAGTCAAAACTGAAGGCCGCATTGACCTGGCTTGAGGGCGCCGACAACCATCTGCTCACGTTGGCAGACTGCGACTACCCTGCGCCCCTGCTGGAAATCGCCGATCCACCGCCGATCCTCTACCTGAAGGGCCGGCGCGAGATGCTGAACCGTACCGGCATAGCCGTGGTTGGCAGTCGTAATGCTACCCCGGCAGGCATTGCCAATGCGGAGGCATTTTCGAGAACCCTATCTCAAGCAGGGCTGACCATAATTTCAGGCATGGCTCTTGGCATAGATGCGGCCGCACATCGTGGCGGGCTGGACGGAAACGGGTCTTCAATTGCAATCGTTGGTACCGGCCTCGACCTGGTTTATCCGGCGCGCAACAAGACGCTGGCACGCGATCTTGTTGAACATGGTTTGATCATTTCTGAGTTTTCACTTGAAACACCGGCGCTCGCCCAAAACTTTCCCCGCAGAAACCGCCTTATCAGTGGACTTTCGCGGGGCGTCTTGGTGGTGGAGGCGGCACTGGCGAGCGGCTCATTGATCACCGCGCGTCAAGCCGCCGAACAGGGGCGCGAAGTATTTGCAATCCCAGGCACAATTCATTCGCCGGTTTCAAAAGGCTGCCACCTTCTCATAAAGCAGGGCGCGAAGCTGGTTGACGACGCAAATGACATTTTGGTTGAGCTTCAATGGCACAATGCGGCCGGCAAACCCGATTCTTCAATTTTTTTGGACGGCCGCAAGGAACTATCGAATGCCGAACCGATTCTGAAAGCAATGGGGTATGACCCTGTATCCATCGATGCACTGGTGGAGCGCGTCGATCTGCCCGCTGAGCAAGTCGTGGTACGTCTGGCTGAGCTGGAAATTGAGGGCGCGATCGCTGCAATGCCAGGTGGAAAATACCAACGGCTGTTTTGATCGTGTCTCGCCATGAGGCGGGGCCATCCGCGCAACGAGAATGCCCGCGCGAGTCTATGCGGTCGGATGGGCAGCCCGTGAGTCCAGACGACTCTTTCCTCAATTTCCGATCCACCAGAAATGACTCCGTAGCCAGGGCAATATAAAGAGTTGCTTGTAAAAGTTGTCCAACCCTGTCTATTATTTGTGCCCCCTCGCCACTTTAGAAATCGAAATCACCCGTGACCAAACGTCTCATCATCGCCGAGAAACCATCTGTTGCCAATGATATAGCCAAGGCGCTAGGCGGCTTCGCCAAGAAGGACGACTACCTTGAGAGCGAGGATTTTGTGCTCTCCTCCGCAGTTGGCCATTTGGTTGAAATCGCCATGCCGGAAGAAGAGGAAGTTAAGCGCGGGAAATGGACATTCGCACATTTGCCTGCCATACCGTCGCATTTTGCGCTACGGCCAATTGAAAAGACCGAGGCCAGACTGAAGTTGCTATTGAAGCTCATCAAGCGCAAAGATGTTTCGGGTCTTGTCAATGCTTGCGATGCCGGTCGTGAGGGTGAACTCATTTTTCGCTACATCGTGCAGTATTCGAAATCAAAATTGCCTATCCAGCGCCTGTGGCTACAGTCGATGACGCAAGCCGCCATTCGCGAGGGTTTCGGAAATTTGGAGGGGGGCATTGTCTATGAGCCGCTAGCTGATGCGGCCGTATGTCGTAGCGAATCCGATTGGCTGGTGGGTATCAACGGCACACGTGCGATGACCGCATTCAACTCGAAATCTGGCGGTTTCCAGCTTACTACCGTCGGGCGGGTGCAGACGCCAACGCTGGCTATCCTGGTCGAGCGTGAAACTAAGATCAAGGCCTTCAAATCACGCGACTACTGGGAGGTCATTGCCAACTTCTCAGCGGCGGCAGGGGATTATCAAGGCCGCTGGTTCGATGAAAAATTCCGCAAAACGGAGGATGAAGGGCTGAGGGCGGAACGCATTTGGGACGAGAAGTCGGCACGAGCGCTGGTTACCAAGTGTATGGGCAAGTCAGGAATTGTGCAGGAAGAGTCAAAGCCGACTACGCAGGCGCCACCAATGCTGTTCGATTTGACGTCTTTGCAACGTGAAGCGAATTCACGTTTTGGATTTAGCGCCAAGACCACACTGTCCCTGGCGCAGGCCCTTTATGAGAAACATAAAGTGCTCACCTATCCACGCACCGACTCGCGCGCACTGCCTGAGGATTACATTGCTACCGTCAACGAAACCATGAAGATGTTGAAGGAAGGCGGCAATGACCTGGCTGTTCCATATCATGCGTTTGCGAAGAAAATTCTGGATGAAAAATGGGTAAAGCCCAACAAGCGGATCTTTGATAATTCAAAAATATCCGATCACTTCGCAATTATCCCTACGGTTCAAACACCGAAATCGCTTAATGAAATTGAAGCCAAACTATATGACTTCGTCGTCAAGCGTTTTCTGGCGGTGTTTTATCCTAGCGCCGAATTTTTGCAAACCACGCGCATTACACGCATTGAAGGCGAACCCTTTAAATCCGAAGGCAAGGTTCTTGTCAATGCAGGGTGGCTAGCCGTCTACGGGCGGGAAATTGATGACGAGAATACAACTACCACGCTATCGGCTGTGAAACAGGGAGAGCGCGTGAGGGCCGTGACCGTTGATTCCAAGCCCAATCAGACTAAGCCGCCTGCGCGTCTTTCGGAGGCCACACTTCTTTCAGCAATGGAAGGGGCGGGTAAATTGATAGACGACGACGAATTGCGCGCAGCGATGAAGGAGAAAGGCTTGGGCACGCCGGCGACGCGTGCAGCCACGATTGAAGGGTTGTTGTTCGAAAAATATATTCATCGCGAGGGCCGGGAGCTGATTCCAACAGCAAAAGCGTTTTCCCTGATGACTTTGTTGCATGGCCTTGGCGTACCCGAACTGTTTTCCCCAGAAATGACAGCGGAATGGGAATACAAGCTGTCGCAAATGCAGCAAGGCAAGCTTTCGCGCGGGAAATTCATGGCCGAAATTGTTGAAATGACCAAGCACATCGTAAATCAGGCCAAGAATTTCAGTGCAGACACCGTGCCAGGCGATTTCGGAAAACTTAATGTCCCGTGTCCAAAATGCGGCGGTGAAATTCATGAGAACTACAAGAAATTTCAGTGCCAATCATGTGACTTCGGTTTCTGGAAAATCCTCGCCGGGCGGCAGCTCGAAGTACATGAGGCCGAAACGCTTATCGAGAAAAAAGAAGTTGGTCCGCTGGAGGGTTTCAGAAGCCGCCTTGGCCGTGCCTTCTCGGCAAATCTCGTCCTCAACAAGGACCTCGCAATTGAATTTTCCTGGGGTGATCAAGGCGAAGATGGTGAGGCGCCTGACTTCTCCGGTCAGGAGCCGCTTGGTACCTGCCCTAAATGCGGGTCGCGGGTATTTGAATTGCCCAATGCCTACTCTTGCGAGAAGGCGGTTGGGCCAGAGAAAACCTGTGATTTCCGGTCTGGGCGGGTGATTTTAAAGCGCACGATTGAACGAGAACAAATGATCAAGTTGCTCGATACAGGAAAAACCGATCTGCTTGACAAATTCATATCAAAAAAGGGCCGCCCTTTTTCTGCATATCTGGTGCGCCAGCCGGACGGAAAAATCGGCTTTGAGTTCGAAGCTCGCGAACCCAAACCAGGGGCAAAGGGGACTCGTGTTGCCGGGACTGCGGGTGCGCTACGGATCCTCGGCAAGCACCCTGAGGACGAGCAGACAATTTCTGTTTTTTCCGGCAGATACGGCCCGTATATAAAGCATGGCACTACTAATGCAACCATTCCCGACAAGGAGAAGGTCGATTCAATCACGCTTGCGGAGGCAGTTGCACTGATTGAAGAAAAAACCGGTGGAATCAAACCTAAAACTAAACCCGCGGCCAAGCGGAAAGTCGTCGCTACCTCGGCAGAGAAGCCGGTCGCAAGCAGAAAACGCAAGATCGCCTGATATCTAGTGGTGGCGGGCGTTATATCTTGTTATTAAAGTGGGCGGGCCGCTGCGGGTGGAAATCGCGAATAAACTGTGCGTGTTCGGCTTCGTAACGCCAAACGGTCTCAGCGGGCTCGCAGTGACCGATCAGAGGCGCGGAGCGTTGTTGGAACAAGACATGCGCGACGCGGAAGACCGCTGAATCATCGACCTTGATCCAGTGAGTACCGGGCAGATTGCATTCGTGCTCTGGAGGTTCAGTGGGGATATCGGGCAAGCAATCGTGGATCGAAAACTCGGACGTCATTTCGCTTTTTCCCACCCTGGTCTGGAAAATTCAGCTGCGCACCGAGGTGCACGAACCGATCGACGCGAGCGCGCTCGGACTGCTGCACGCGCTACGACAGAGGCAGCCTGAACTGAAATCCAGCGAAGCCTGGCAGTCTGGCCATGCCCTGCACCGGCGGGAGGAGCTGCACGCGCTTTGCGACTGCGTCCGCCAGGCGGCAGCGCGCGTGCTTCAGTTCCTGAAAATTGGCGAACCCGCCATTGAAATCACCGGCTGCTGGATGAACCTGTATGCGCCTGGTGCCGCGCACCGCGCCCACAGCCATCCCAACAATTTCCTGAGCGCGGTGTACTACGTGCGCACCCGGCCCGGCGCCGACAGCATCAACTTCCACGACCCGCGCAGCCAGACCGGCGTCATCAGGCCGCCGGTCACGGAACTCACTGCCGCGAACACCGATCAGGTTGTGGTGCGGGTAACAGACGGCACGCTGCTTGTCTTCCCATCGTATTTGGTTCACTCCGTCGATGCCAACGCCAGTGGAGAGAGCCGGGTTAGCCTGAGCTTCAACTTGATGTTCTCCGCGTTTACTGCTGCCTTGAGCAAGCCGTTGTGGGGTGATGTATAAGGCAACAGGCGCATTCGCTCCCCTAGATGCGGCCCTGCGCTATCACCCGGAGACAAACGCCATTTTTCACGCTCAAAGAAAAACGCCCGCATCAGCGGGCGTTCAATTTTTTACAGCTAGTGAGAATTTTTGCACGTTTTCTGAGAACTACGTTTCACCATAGTTATTGGCACCCCCGATAGCCAACTAACCAGGGGGTTACGAGGTTTTCACCAATCGGACGTTCAGACAAATTCACCAAAGTTATGCGCGCCTCTCTGGGTTGCTCTTTGGCGCCATTTGGACTTACTGCGTGGTGACGTTGGAGTCTTGTTTGAGGCCTTCTACCTGGATCTTCAGCTTCGTTTCCATGCTGAAGCCGTAACCCTTGCCAAAGTCCAGTCCGAAATCGTCGCGGTTGAATTTCATCTCGGCGTCAGCACCACAAACTTCACGCTTGAACATCGGATGCGGTATGCACTTAAACGTGTTGAGCCCCAATTTCACCGGTTTGGTGACACCGCGCAGCATTAGCTGACCATCGGCTTCAGTCGGCACGTCACCCTTGAATTTTGTGAACTTGCCTTTGAAGGTGGCAAGGTGGCGGTTGGGTAGCTGGCCACGTTGAACACGTCGGCACCTTTGACGTGCTCGTTCAGCTTGCTATGACCGAAGTCAACGCTGTCGATTTGGACGGTTACGTCGATGGTGCCAGTCTTGGCGGCGCGATCCAGCGTGACCATGCCATTGGATTTTGTGAACTTACCGCGCCATACAGACAATCCGCCCATGTGGTCGGCCTCGAAGCTCGGGAAGGTGTGATCCGGGTCGAGTTGGTATGTGGCCGGCGCGGCAAAGACTGCGGTGGCGGCAACCGTGGCAAAAGCAACAAACAGGCTACGCAATTTCATGGGAACTCCATTAAATAGTTGGTTAAGCGTGGATAGAAACAGCAATGTGGTTTGTGGGGATTACTTCTTGGCAATGACAACTCGGAATTTGATGATCACGTCATCGGCAACGACCGACGTATCTTTCCAGTCGCCGTCGCCGACATGGAAGGCATTGCGCTTGATGGGCAGCGCGCCTTCGAACATCTGGCTGGCACCTTCCTGCTTGAAAGTGACCGGCGCAGTCACGTCCTGGGTGACGCCCTTGATGGTCAGCTTGCCGACCACGCTCACCTCGCTGCCCGCACCCTGTTTGAATGCCGACGACACGAAAGTCGCCTTGGGGTACTTGGCGGTGTCAAACCAATCCTTCTTTTTCAACTCGTCGCTGTACATCTTGCTGCCCACATCGACGCTGGTAACGTCGATATTGACCTCCGCCGTAGACGCTGCCAGATTGGCCGGGTTGTAGTTGACGGCGTCGTCGAACTTGCCGAACTTGATGTCCATAGCCACGCCGAGCCGCTTGCCGATGGCAGTGACGCTGCTCCTAGCGGTATCAACCTGTGCCAAAGCAGACAACGAACCGATCGACAGTGCGCCAGCCGCGACCAGGGCGGTAACGCTGAAATGCGCAAAACATTTCATGATCAGACTCCTATAGTCGGGCCGGATCGAGCCGGCAAAAACGGCAGCATGCGGCGCAACGTGCTGTCGCGGTCAACGAAGTGATGCTTAAGCGCGGCAAGGATGTGCAACACGACGATGGTAGCCAATGTCCAGTTCAACCACACATGCGCCTTCTTGAAGAAGTCCTGCAGCGCTTCGCTCTTGTCGAAGGGCATCGGTAGTTCCCACAGACCGAGGTAGACAACCGGAATGGCGGCTGCCACGCTCAGTAGGTGGCCCGTCATCGGCACTGTCAGAATCAGCAGATAAAGCAGGATGTGGGTGCCTTCAGCCGCCTGTCGCTGCCAGGCGGGCATTCCTGGTACCGGCGCAGGCGCCGGATGAGTCAGGCGCCATATCACTCGCAGCGCAGCCAGGATCAATATCGTGACGCCGAGAAGATCAGTAACGCGATGATCCAGTGCAGCGCGATAGCGGGCTTGCCGTAGGCCCCGCTATCGGTAGCGGGACCTAGAACGGCGTCAGTTGATTGATCGGCGTGCGACATGCGTTCGTTCCTTTCGTTAAGATTTAAATGCCGGCGTTCAGGTGGAAAGGGGCTTCAGCGCCCCAGCAAGTACGTCGCGGAGAGGCTTGGCTGGCCGACCGCTAAGGCGCTCGATGTCACCTGTCAGAATGTCGAATGCACCTGCCGCGAAGCTCGCCTGGATGCCGGCAACGATATTGACGGCTCCCGCCGGCAGGCCCGCCTGCACCAGCCCGGCACGCAATTGATCGTCTGGGATGACGCGGAAAACGACTGGTCGACCGGAAATTTCGGCGATGAGACTCGCGCGTTCGGCACCGGACAGGCGCTCGGGGCCGGTAGCGTTATAGATCGCGCCCGCATGCCCCTCACCGACCAGGATCCCGGCGGCGGCGGCGGCCACATCACTGCGTGCAACGAAAGCGGCCCGATTCTCGGCCAGTCCGGGAAGCACACCATGATTCAGCGACGCCTGTGCCATTTGCACAAAGGCTTCGGCATAGAAGTTCATTCGCAGGATGGTCCACGCAGGTGCTGTGGCGATGAGACGTTGCTCGCCCCGCCAGTAAGAAGCGCCACGTGCCGGCTCCTCCTCCTGGCGCGTGTTCACGGCCGACATGAAAACGATGTGTTTGACGCCAGCTTTCACAGCCGCATCGATCGCGGCCACGTTCTGCACTCCGCGCTTTCCGGGCTCGGGAGCGACCGTTGTGATGATCAGCAGGCGATCGAGGCCCGCATAGGCATTCATAAGACTCTCGGGCCGGTCATAGTCCCCAAACCGACCCTGGGCAGGTGCCGCGATGGTCTCGGGCGTGCGGGAAATCCCCACAACGTAGTGATCGCCCAAACGCACAAGCTCTGCAATCGTCGCCTTGCCCAAATGACCACTAGCGCCACTCACTCCGATCTTCATGCCTATCTCCGTCAATCTTAGGAACAGCTAGTTCCTAGTGAAACTTCAGATTTGCGAGTGCAGCGTATGCACGCTGCATCACTCGCGTCTTTCCCGAAATTGCGATTGTTTTGACCGCCTTTGCGAGTACGAGTCGCCGACTATGTCGACGGCCGTGTTGTCAGGCTGCTTGCGGAACCGCAATGTTTGCCCGCGACCACGCCGCAAACTTCGTCGGTTGCCGGCCGGCAACTTTGTTGGCAAGGGCGATGGCGTCACGCGATTCCGCACCCAGGTAGGTGTGCGCCTCGAAATAGGCGAGCATCTCCGCAACTTCCTTGGCACCCGGGAACCAACCCGCAAACACGTCTTTCGGAACCTGCTTGAACGAGTAGTTGTGACCCTCGCGGTTCAGCGTGGCAATCATCTCGTTAAAGCTGAGGAAGTCACCGACCAAGGGCAAATGTTCGCCGCGGCCCGCGAGTTCCGGCTGCGCGAATGCGCCGACCACGACTTGGCCCAACTCGGCGATGTCGCCCATATGAACGACACGCAGTTCCGGATCAACGGGCAGCGTCCAACCCATCGTCCCATCCGGTTGCTTCTTCGGGCCCATTACGCCAAGCAGGTTTTGATAGTAGAAGGGTGCGATGACGAAAGTATGGTGTGCGAATCTGGCTTCCTTTACGATGCGTTCGATCGTTGCCTTGTTCGTGAAATGTGGGACATCGAACTTGCCACGGCTGATCGTCTCCACGTTCGGCAGCGTCGACCAGATGAAGTGTTGCACACCGGCGTCTTTCGCCGCTCGGACAGCGGCAATTGCCTGTTTGCTTTCGTCCGCGCCCGCTTCCCCGAAATTGGTTACCAGAAAAACCCCGTGCGCACCGGCAAACGCCGCTTTCAGCGTTTCCGGACGACTCAAATCCGCCTGCACGACTTCGTCAGCCAGCTGCGGATGCTTGGCCGGGTTGCGCGTCAATGCGCGTACTTTGAATTGACCGTTCGCCTGCAGGGCGCGCACAACAGCGCCACCTTGTTGACCTGTTGCGCCGACGACGGCGATGAGCTTTTGGGTGTTCGACATGACTATTCTCCAGTGAGTAAAAGTGATTGGTTTACCGCTGGGGAATAAGATAGGCTTTCCAAGTCCATCTTTAAAGCCTATATTATTCGATACAATCCATCGTCTTTGGAGATAGATCATGCTAGACGGAATAACGCTGGATCAGCTTCGTACTTTCATCGCCGCCGCCGATCAAGGCAGCTTTTCCGCAGCCGGCCGCAAGCTACGACGTGCGCAGTCCGTAGTCAGTCAGACGCTGGCGAATCTCGAAGGACAGCTCGGCGTGGCGCTATTCGATCGCAGAGCACGCTATCCGACGCTGACGGAGGATGGACGCGCATTACTACAAGACGCACGTGAAGTGGCAGCGCAGATGGATGGGTTCAAGGCTCGAGCGAAGACATTGCGCGAAGGGCTCGAACCGGAGCTCTCGCTCTCGATCGATGTGATGTACCCCATGAACGAATTGACTGAAGCGGTCGCGAAGTTTCGCGACACTTTTCCGCATACACCACTGCGTCTATTCGTTGAGGTGCTCGGCGCGGTCATCGAGCCGGTGCTGCACGGGACGTGTCAGATCGGCATCATCGGCTCACTACCGATTCTTCCCGAAACCATGCACAGCGAGTTGTTGCTCGACGTCCCGCTGGTCACGGTCGTGGCACCAAAGCACCCATTGGCCTCGTACAAAGGTGTCATTCCTCAGTCCGAGTTGCTGCACCATGTGCAACTGGTGTTGACCGATCGATCGACGCTGTCGAAAAACCAGAGCTACGGCGTATTTTCAAAAAATGTCTGGCGGCTCGCCGATATGGGGGCCAGGCACGCATTCTTGCGGGCCGGCTTTGGCTTCGGCAACATGCCGCGATTCATGGTTGAAGACGACGTCGCTAACGGCAAACTGCGCGTTATTCGAATTGAACTGCCGAGTAGCTTAAAGCCAGTGATGCCCATGCGAGCGGTGTATCGCAACGATGCCCCTCCTGGACCAGCAGGACGCTGGCTGATCGAGCACCTCAAGGGGCGCAGTAGCACGCGCAAGAAGAAATAACAGAGTTTTTCGCGTCCAAATTTGACCCGCCAGTGGACTGCACCCCTTGGGCTGGACAAGCGAAATTGACACCCCGAGTTGATCCTGTCCTTATCCTAACTATCCTTTTGCAAATAGTAAAAGGGCCCGATTGGGCCCTTTTTCCGCCGCTGCCTGTGAATTCGCTTCGAAATTTGACCCCCTTTGCGGGAGTATTCGCGCCGCGTTGACCCCACCACTTTTTGCTGCTTTCTGAACGTTTTTCCGAGAGGAAACGGTTGTTCAGGTGGGGTCAAAATTCAAAGCGAAAATGGAATGCACCCCTATCGTTGGACAGTGAAGCGCGTCGAATTTGACCTAAGCCGCTTGTCGCCATAGTTGAGTTTCAAATTGCTCGGGACTGACGTAACCGAGCGCGGAGTGTAGCCGTTTGCCGTTGTACACCTCATCGAGGAACGACGGCAAGCGTTCAACGACATCACTCCACGTTTCGTATCCGTTGACCAGCACTTCCTCGTGCTTCAGCGTCTTCATGAAGCTCTCGGCTTGAGCATTGTCATATGGGTTGGCCTTACGGCTCATCGAACCCGCGACGCCATGTTCAGACAGCTTGTCTCGATATGCCTTGGCAGCATACTGGCTGCCCTGGTCGGAGCGATGTATCAAGCCTCGTGGCGGCCGACGATTCTCGATGGCCATCTCCAGCGCCGCCAGTGACAACATGGTGGTCATGGATCGTGAAAGGGCGTAGCCGACAACCTTGCGCGAACACGCATCCAGAATGACGGCCAGGAACGCGAATCCCGTCAGCAGGCGAATGTAGGTGATGTCGGCCACCCGGACCCGGTCAGGAAGCGCAGGTATCTGGTTGCGATACAGATTCGGATAGTCGTGGGTAACGCATCGCGTCCAGTTTACCGACAAGGGGCGCACGGAAAGTCGAAACCTACGGGCGACGCTCTATTGGGAATTCATCGAAGAGGCATCCAGGCTGTATGCGGATGCCTACCAGCGCGTAAGAGCGGATCTCTCAAAGCTCGTAAAGCTTTACGCTCTATTGAACTGGATGCAGATCATTTCTTCGCCATGCGTTGTCGAAAAAGCTAATGGGACAATTCGAGCCATTCTCCAGACTTATCTTTCGCCTAACAAGACCTTCGAGGAATTGGCAAAACTCATTGATGAGGACGCCGAAAACCCACTGCGTGAGTTCGCTGTTGCATGTCGTGGAGAGTTGCAGAGTCGACATAACGGGTATGGATGAGTCCCGTGTTGCTCCGAGTGTGTCGCCTTGGGTTGGGCAGCTCACTGTATCGCTAGCGTATTAGCGTGCTCGCTGCCCACCAGGCCGAATGCCCAGACCGTCATATCTTGATGAAGTTGGTGGCCGCAAGCGAACCGAACGGGACCGAGGCCAACGGTGCGCCCGCGTCGAGCGTACCGAGGTCGATGGGGAAAAAGCCAGTCTGTTCGAGAAGTTTGCGAACTTGGGCCTTCGCATCTGCGTCGTCGCCTGAGTAGAAGAGGACACGCTTGCCTCCCGATATCGCCGGCTCCGGCAGGACGTTGACGTCGAGGTGGTTGAATGCCTTGACGACCCGCGCACCGGGAACCAGATCACGAAAGACCGCGCTGGAATGCTTGCCGCCGAGATCGATGGGTTTGATGCCATACGCGGCAAGGGGATTGTTCGGGTCCTTGGCGTCCGGCGAGTTGGGGTCGAGGAACTCGACCGGATTAGTGCCGTCGATTACGATGCGGCCGTTCCAGGCGGGTAGGGCGCTCAGCGCGTTTTCGAGATCGACCCAGCGCACGGCCACGAGTACGATATCCGCGCTTGCTGCTTCCTGCACGGTTCCGGCCTTGATTGAAGGGCCAAGTTCTTGGATCAGGCCTTTCAGCGACTCTGGACCCCGACGGTTTGCAATGGTTGCCGAGATCCCGTTCTTTGCCAGCGATCGCGCCACGTTCGAGCCTAGGGCGCCTGCTCCGATAATGCCGATACTCATTTCAATGCTCCTGTTAGATGATGGGGTCTTCAGGCTCCAATAACGGCAGCGCCCCGATGCTGTCCGTTTAGTCCTGCCCTACGTTAGGCTGGACAGTATATAAATGTGTAATCAACACACTTACATATAATATCAAAAAAACACGTCACCGCACCAACGGGACGCTGAATTTGCCTAGCCGTGCCACCTCAGAGGCAACGTCGGCGATGGTGACCTTTGCGAGTTCATTCTCCAAGCTCTTTCGCGCGCGCATCAACGTCGGTTGAAGCGCCTCCAGAATGTTGCCTCCGACCGCGCAGTTTTCACAGGGCGGTGTCCGATGCAGTGAAAATAACTCGGTATCCTCGACAGCCTCATAGACGTCCAGCAGCCTAATCTTCTTGGCTGGTTTGGCGAGTAGCGCACCCCCACCCGCGCCAAGCTGGGAATGTGTGAGGCCGGCGTCACCCAGGCGCGACAGCAACCCGCGGATCACGACAGGGCTGGTATTCACGGAATAGGCGAGGTCTTCGGACCGCATGGGCTTATCCTCACCGACCGCGAGGGCGGCGAGCGTGTGAACTGCGACGACGAAACGGGTACTTGTTGGCATGCTGTTTCCGGTAAATGTGTCACCAATACAATTACATATATTTTATGCGCTGTCAATAAACGGGTCGGCATGACTCATTTGCATCGGCTCAAGAACTCACTGCATGGATGATGGAGGACACCCTTCAAGCAGCAGACTGCCGGTCGCGTGTACACGGCGTGTCAAATCGCGCGCAATGTGGATCAATTCATCGGGTGACGTCGACATCCTCGAAGTCGGAAGCAAAACATTTCAGGCCAGTCCGCCATGAGTTTCTCCCAGCGCTCTTTTGCCAGGTCAGCTTCTTCACGTGGTTCGTTTGCTTGCATCGCAATATCCGCGGTTGCCGACTAATGTTGGCCGTCATCAGGAGTTACCGAGCTACTCTTTTATTTCATTGCAATAGTCGCTAGCTATATTCATTCTCTTTCCTTCGACGCCCGGGTATGCCGGGCGTTTTCTTATCTCGTCACAATCAATGGCTGACGATCAATCCTCAGAGATACACGATAATTTTGGTGATGCGCAGCGGGCGCCGCGTGGTGTGGCGATTAGCTGAACTATTTGAGTAAAAATGAAAACGCCCGCGATTGCGGGCGTTTCCTATTCCACGCTGTTCTCAATTACTGAGAAAATTCTCATGTATTTTGAGAACCTACAAATTTTATACGTCCAGATTCTGAACGATCAGCGCATTGCTCTCTATAAATGCACGGCGCGGTTCTACATCGTCCCCCATTAAGGTAGTAAATATTTCGTCTGCGCCAATGGCATCTTCAATCTGAACCCTGTTCAATATCCGCACCTTTGGATCCATGGTGGTTTCCCATAATTGCTCGGGATTCATTTCACCAAGTCCTTTGTAACGTTGAATATGCATTCCATCCTTTGCCTGCTCGATTAACCACGTGAGCGCTTCCGCGAAGGATTTTACAGCCAAGGCCTTTTCACCTCTTCTGATTTCGGCGCTTTCTCGGATCAACCCATTCAACGTCTGCGCCGTTTTAACTATCTGCTCGTAATCACCGGTTTCTATAAACGTTGTGTCCAATACGGTTTCCCTGGTGTTCCCATGGAGCGTTTTTACGCAGCGAAGTCGGTATGCATCGTGCGCTTCGTCCGCCTCAACCTTGACAGTAAGGTGATGGGCACCCACTACGTCCGTGAGCCAAACGGCTGCCTTGGACGCATTTTCTGCATTCGTCAGATCGAATCTTGGGCACTGCAGGAGTCCAGTGAGCACCTCCGGGTCAAAGGTGCGGGTCAACCGGCCAATAACAGCGTCCGTCATTAGAAAATCCTTGGCGATTATCTCAAGCGCCTCACCGGAAATAGCGGCGCCTCCGCCACCCGGGTTTAGCTGGGCCTCATTCAGTGCTTTTTTGAGCTGCGCCTGTTTGAGTTCCAACTCATCTTTGACGTACCGCTCTTCCTTGCCCATTTTGATTTTATAAAGCGGCGGCTGTGCTATGTAAATATAGCCATTCTCCACAAGCTGCGGCATCTGGCGATAAAAGAACGTCAGCAACAGCGTGCGGATATGCGCGCCGTCCACATCTGCGTCCGTCATGATGATGATGCGGTGGTAGCGCAGCTTATCGTGGTTGAAATCGTCTTTCCCGATGCCGGCGCCAAGTGCGGTGATCAAGGTGGCAATTTGTTCTGACGAAATTACCTTGTCTATTCGGGCTTTTTCAACATTCAGAACCTTGCCGCGAAGTGGCAAAATTGCCTGAAATTTACGATCACGCCCCTGTTTGGCTGAGCCACCCGCAGAGTCTCCCTCTACGATATAAAGTTCACAAAGCGCTGGGTCTTTTTCCTGGCAGTCAGCGAGCTTTCCGGGCAAGCCGACCCCGTCCATTACCCCCTTCCGCCTTGTCAGCTCCCTTGCTTTGCGGGCGGCGTCGCGCGCGCGTGCGGCCTCAATGATTTTTCCGCAGATCGTTTTTGCATCTGCCGGATTCTCCAGCAAATATTCGGTTAGCTTGGCAGCTACGACTTCCTGTACAACCGGCTGGACCTCGCTCGATACGAGTTTATCCTTGGTCTGTGAAGAGAATTTTGGCTCTGGAACTTTGACCGACAGAACGCAGGTCAATCCTTCCCGCATATCGTCGCCCGCCGTCTCTATTTTGGCTTTTTTGGCCAGTTCGTTTTCTTCGATATATTTATTAAGAACCCGCGTCATTGCGGTACGGAGTCCGGTGAGATGCGTGCCCCCGTCGCGTTGCGGAATATTGTTTGTAAAGCATTGCACCGTCTCGCTATAACTGTCATTCCATTGCATGGAGACTTCGACCGTTATGCCGTCTTTCTCACCAACCGAATAAAAGACTTTCGGGTGTAGGACCGTCTTTGAGCGGTTCATGTATTCGACAAAACCCTTGACTCCGCCCGAATAGGCAAAGTTTTCGCTCTTGCCGTTACGCTGGTCTATCAGTTCGATTTTCACGCCATTGTTCAAGAACGACAGTTCGCGCAGCCGCTTGGCAAGGATTTCGTAATGAAATTCGATATGCGAAAACGTCTCTTTTGCTGCCAGAAAGTGAACCTCCGTACCCCGCTTATCCGTGGTGCCCACCGTTGCCAGGGGGGAGACGCGCTCGCCATGACGAAACTCCATCTCATACATCTTCCCGTCTCGGCGTATACGTAGTTTCAACCATTCGGATAGGGCGTTGACAACCGATACGCCCACCCCGTGTAAGCCCCCGGAAACTTTGTATGAATTTGCGTCAAACTTGCCACCTGCATGAAGCTCGGTCATTACAATTTCTGCTGCAGACCGCTTGAATTCGTCGTCTTCCTTCACGCCCGTGGGAATGCCTCGGCCGTTATCGATTACGGAAATGGAGTTGTCTGTATGAATTGTCACCTTGATGTCATCGCAGTAGCCCGCGAGTGCCTCATCAATTGCGTTATCGACAACTTCAAAAACCATATGATGCAAGCCCGTACCATCGGAAGTGTCGCCGATGTACATTCCCGGTCGCTTGCGTACAGCTTCCAAACCCTTGAGTATTTTTATCGAGTCTGAATCGTATGCTTTTTCGTCTTGCTTTTTTGCGGGTACCATTTGCTTCCTAGTTTACTAATAATTATTTTGGGTGGTCTCGTGCCGATTCAAATACGCATCGGCATCACAACATATTTGAAATCTTCGCCCCCGGGCTGCGTGATAAGTGCACTAGACATATTGGCTTCGCCCAGCGAAAGCAGGACCGTCTCAGACGTAAGATGGCCCAGAACATCCAACAAGTATGCAATATTAAAAGCAATATCCAGGGCCTCTTTATCATAGCTGATCGGCAAATTCTCCTCTGCCTCCTCCTGCTCGTTGTTTGAGCAGATCATCGACAGCGAATCCTTTGTAAACACCAGTCTTACTCCCCTGATTTTGTCGTTTGACAAAATGGATGCTCGCTGCAGGGCACCCTGAAATTCAACCCTGTTGAGAGAGACGTGGTTGACGTAACCACTGGGGATCACTTTTGTGTAATCGGGAAACTTCCCTTCCACAATTTTACTAACTATCTCTATACCCTCAAAAGCAAATTTGACCTGATTTTGGTGCATTGCCAGATGAATCGGATCATCACTCTCGTCCAGAAGTTTGATCAACTCAAGGACTGTTTTCCGTGGCAGGATGGCATCTATTTTTGCTACTTGCTCTGGCAATTGATGCTGGGCCATTGACAGTCGATGGCCATCCGTTGCAACTACGCGTAGCGTATTGCCTTCCGTCGATAGCAGCACTCCATTGAGGTAGTAACGAATATCCTGTACCGCCATCGCGAACTGGACCAGCTCCAGTACTTTTCTGAAGTCTCGCTGGGGCAAGGAAAATTCCGTGGCTGCATCTTTGGCTTCGGCAATGCGGGGAAAATCCGCCGCCGCTAGTGTCTGTAGCGCAAAGCGGCTTTTCCCCGCCTTCACGGTAAGGCGGTTTTCTTTGGTATCGAGCGAGGTATCGGCATCCGGCGGAAGCGCCCTCAATATGTCCTGGAGCTTTTTGGCCCCTACCGTCATGCTTCCTGGTTTGTGATTTCCCTCCAGTTTTGCGGTTGCCTTGATTTGTACTTCGAGATCTGTCGCTAAAAAACACACCGCTTGTTCGGTTACGTCGACCAGAACATTGGACAGTATTGGCAGTGTGTGACGCCTTTCCACAATACCGGTCACAAACTGTAAGGGGCCCAACAAGGTGCTGTTCTTAGCTTTAATAGTTACCATAATTAAACCTAATAGATAATAGTTAAGGGCCGAAGGTTTTACGTATATGTTCAGTTACTGATTTGAATTCATATACTTAATAAAATTTAAACCTGCGTATGGAAGATCAGAAGCTGGTTGATATATGTGGATAAAACAAGAAAAAAAGGGATTTTAACGATCACAAAAAACTTATCCACAAAGTTTAAGGTGAAAATTTGACGCCCGGGGAGTTATGAAAAAGCGTGGTAAAACCTAGCCGCGCAAGATTTGCATTAGTAGCGCGTGATCTCGTGCTACCAGCTGATCTGCTTCCACAAGCTCATTTACTTTTCTGCACGCGTGAAGCACGGTCGTATGATCGCGGCCACCAAAGGCTTCACCTATTTCCGGTAAAGACATCGGCGTCAACTCCTTGGCAAGCGCCATGGCAATTTGTCTGGGTCTTGCCAAGGAGCGAACGCGTTTTTTGGAATACATTTCAGAGACTTTGATTTTGTAATAGTCAGCGACCGTTTTTTGGATGTTGTCGATCGAGATTTGTCTATTGAGTACAGCCAGCAAGTCTTTTAGTGCTTCTTTGGCAGCGCTTAGGGATACAGGGATATTGTTGAAACGGGAATAGGCGAGAACGCGTTTCAGACCGCCCTCCAATTCGCGCACATTGGAACGTATATGCTTGGCAATGAAGAATGCAACATCTTCAGCGAGAATTACGCTTTCGTTTTCTGCCTTCTTGATCAAGATCGCCACACGCATTTCAAGTTCAGGGGGCTCTACTGAAACGGTGAGTCCCCAACCGAACCTGGAAATGAGACGATCTTCGATACCGGAAATTTCTTTGGGGAATCTGTCACTGGTAATGACGACTTGCTTGCCCCCTTCAATAAGAGCGTTGAAGGCATAGAAAAACTCTTCTTGGGTTCTCGATTTACCACCAAGGAACTGAATATCGTCGATGAGCAGCAAGTCCAGTGTGTGATACGACTTTTTAAAGGTGTCAAAAGCCTTGTGCTGGTAAGCCTTTACGACATCGGTGACGAATTGCTCCGCATGTATATAGCGGATATTTGCGCGTGGATTCTGTACAAGAAGCTGATTTCCTATGGCCTGTACCAAGTGTGTCTTGCCGAGACCAGTAGTGCCATAAATAAATAAAGGGTTATATGCTTGACCAGGATTTTGTCCAACCTGGAGCGCAGCAGCTCTTGCCAGCTGGTTTGCTTTACCGCCAACGAAGGTATTAAAGGTAAAAGAAGGGTTCAGACGGTGTGGTGGCGCCTTATTCGCAGCGCCGGGCGAAGTGCGCATATCCTCGGGTAAGGCATTAGGCGCAGTATCGTCGTTCGAAGATAAAATTTCTTCGGCGGCCTCTTCCTCTAGCGCCAAGTCTAGGCGCAGAGACCGAGAGAAAAATTGTTCGCCGGATCGCTCAATCCTGGACAGCAATCGCTCTTTTACCCATTGCAATACATGTCGATTGGGGGCAATAAGCGTGAACCCGTCAGCATCCTGTTCAAAACGCAGTGGCTTTATCCACGTATTGAATTGGTGTTGCGATAATTCCTGCTGAAATTCATTGACGCAGGATTGCCAGAAAGGATGCATTCGAGGGGTGGATTCGATGACGACAGGAGAGGAAGTTGATTTATTCGAGATAAATTAAGGGCTTCTTGCGTTTGGGGATTTTATCCTTTTCATGAGGACTTATCCACAAGCGGATGGGCGGTGAGAAGCATTACTTCTCAGATTACGCGCCCGATTTGGTAGAGCTTGGGTGACGCCAAGAGCAAAAGCGCCCCATCAGCCTTGACTAACGGATTGAAAAAACTGGATAATGCCGAGTTCTGCGAGTAGGTATGCTCGTAGTCCGTAATGACCTAACTTATTGAGTACGATTATGAAACGCACTTACCAGCCTTCAGTGGCTCGTCGCAAAAAAACCCATGGTTTCCTTGTTCGCATGAAAACAGCGGGAGGCCGTGCGGTCATTAACGCCCGTCGGGCGAAGGGCCGTGCCCGCCTGGCCGTATAGAGACACATTGACCGCCTGCCGCGATATCATCCAAGGGTGATAACAACAAGCGGCTTGCCGGTATGGTTGAGCCCTCGAATCCCCGGGGCCTAAAGGAAAAAGATTGAAGGCTGTCTCCACCGCCGGCCAAAAGCTGACCAAGGCGATGCGACTTCATCAGCGGGGAGTGGCCTTGGTTCTCAAGCAAGGCCGAATGGTCCGTGCAGATTGTCCGTCAAAGACGGTAGAGCCGAACAAGCGCTTGTCGGCCGTCTCCATTAAATATCTCTCGGCGACAACAGATATCAGTTATCAATGCGGTTCAATAGCACATGCGCGCATTGCTATTTCTGTTCCGAAGCGGCTTCTCAAGTCCGCAGTTGATCGAAACCAATTCAAGCGCTGGGTCAGGGAGTCTTTTCGCCGGCATGAAATTCGTGCGCTTCCTGTCGATATGCTGATTTCGTTAACACAGAGGGTAGATGCCACCGAGATGGGTTCGGGCGGGTCTATACAAAGGGTTATTGAAAGCGCGTTTAATCTGGTGCACGCTCTTTCGAACCAATCCACGGATAGTTCGCGCTGATGTCGATTTTGGCGCGGGCGCTTATCCACATGGTCAGGGTTTATCAACTGACATTGAGCCCTTGGCTTGGCTCTCAGTGCCGATTTTCTCCAACCTGTTCGCACTATGCGGCGGAGGCGTTGGCCAAGCACGGTGCAATATACGGTTGTAACCTGACTTTCCGACGCGTGCTGCGCTGCCATCCCTGGTGCGATGGCGGCTATGATCCTGTGCCTTAGTTCTGTCCAGCTGTTCTCCAAGATATTTCCTTCCCCCCTTTCTTTTGGCCTTCCATGGATACGCAAAGAGTTATCGCATTAGTTGTTTTTTCTGCTTCCGGTCTTTTTTTATGGGAGGCGTGGCAAAAACATAACCTTCCGCCGGCTGCTCCGGCACCGATACAAGCGACTGCTACAGTTGTCGGCAAGGGAGAAATCGCAGGGGCCACCATACCCGCACAAACAACAACTCTGACGGTGGCGCAAAGCCCCAACATGGTCGAACAGTTGCCAAGTAGTGGGAAACGTATTTTTGTGCGCACAGACCTGTTCGCAATAAGTATTGACAGCCTGGGCGGCGATATACGCAGCATAAATCTTCTCAAGCATTTGTCGCACGGAAAGGACTTGGGGGCGTTTCCCCTCATGCAGGACAAAGCAGGTGCATATTTTGTAACGCAATCAGGGTTGCTGGGGCCAGGATTGCCGAACCACACGGCATTGTGGTCTGCGAGCGGCGACAGCTTTGAGTTGCGGGACGCCGACTCGCTAGATGTAACGCTTACCAATCGAGATACACCAGGCTTGTTGATAAATAAAACATACAGCTTCAAGCGCGGGAGCTATGTGATCGGTGTCCGGTATGACATCAAGAATGAAACATCAAACCCAGTCAGTCCAAGCGCATATTTTCAGTTTGTGCGCGACGCCAATCCGCCGGAGGGAGAACACGCAGGCGGAAACCCATTCACAGGTGTTGTAACCTTCACTGGGCCGGCGATTTATACAGAAGAAAAGAAATATCAGAAAATATCCTTTACTGATATCGACAAATCAAAAATAGACAAGTCAAAACTGAGCTTTCCAAAGGAGGCGGAAGACGGTTGGCTGGCGATGGTTCAACACTATTTTGTTTCCGCATGGCTTCCCCAAGGCGCGGGAAAGCGTGAATTTTTCGCGAAGAAAATAGAAGACTCGAATCTTTATACGGCTGGCGTAATCGTATCAATCGCCCCGGTCGCGGCGAATGGGGCGACGTCCCTGTCAATGCCGCTATATGCCGGACCACAGGAGCAGGAAAAACTTAAGGAGTTGGCGCCCGGCCTTGATCTTGTGGTCGATTACGGCTGGCTCAAGGTCCTTGCTTACCCAATGTTCGTCGTACTCTCTTGGATTCACAACCTGGTAGGCAATTGGGGCTGGACCATCATCATTTTCACGATTCTCATCAAACTGGTATTTTTCCCCTTGAATCAGAAAGCGGGAAAGTCGATGGCGCACATGAAACAGTTGGCGCCGAAGATCGAGGCCATGAAGGCCCGCTATGGCGACGACAAGTTGAAGATGAATCAAGCAATGATGGAGCTGTACAGGACCGAGAAAATTAATCCCCTCGGCGGATGTCTCCCCATACTTGTGCAAATGCCCTTTTTCATTGCCCTTTACTGGGTGCTGCTGGGGGCGGTGGAACTGCGTAATGCGCCATGGGTTGGCTGGATCCACGACCTTTCAACCCCAGACCCTTTCTATGTGCTTCCCATCATCATGGGTGCCTCGATGATTGTGCAGACAAAGCTGAATCCCGCACCCGCTGATCCTGTCCAGGCCAAGGTCATGATGATCATGCCCTTGGTGTTCTCAATCATGTTTTTCTTTTTCCCTGCCGGCTTGGTGCTCTATTGGACGATGCAGAATTTATTGGGCATCGCTCAGCAGTGGTATATCAACAAATCGCTGGCTAGCGTTACCCTGAAACCGGCAAAACGCTGAGTAACCACAGAATAACCACAAAACGACAAAAGGCCGCCGGTACCAATGTGCCGGCGGCCTTTTTTTCTGCAGAATAGCGAGACGATGTTTCACGTGAAACAGCATAACCAGCTACAGCACTTCCCTGAGCCGAGGCGAACAATGACTGATTCCGGACAAACTATTGCTGCAATCGCAACACCGGCCGGTCAGGGTGGGATTGGGGTGGTGCGCGTTTCCGGACCCCTCACAAGTTCGCTTTTGCAATCAATTGTTGGCAGAGTGCCCGCTGCGAGGGTCGCCACACTCGCAACTTTTCGGGATGCGACAGGAGATGCCATAGATCAAGGAATCGTCCTCTATTTTCCCCAGCCAAACTCATATACGGGAGAAGAGGTCTGCGAATTGCATGGGCACGGTGGACCGGTGGTGTTACGGCAACTGCTCCAGCGTTGCTTGTCGCTTGGCTGTCGCTTGGCTGTCCCGGGAGAGTTTACAAGGCGCGCCTATCTTAACGAGAAGCTTGATCTTGCCCAAGCCGAAAGTGTGGCAGATCTAATTGCGGCCAGCTCCGCTGCGGCGGCGCATTCCGCGGCCCGCTCCCTGACGGGTGAGTTTTCTGCCAGAGTGAATGGGCTGAAAAATGGCCTCATCGAGTTGCGTATGCATGTAGAAGCGAGCATCGATTTTCCGGAAGAAGAAATTAACCCGTCGGATCGGTCGGCACAAACGCAGGCATTGGATGCCTTGCAAAAGCAGGTGCAGCAGTTAATGCACGAAGCCGGACAGGGTGTGGTTTTGCGCGACGGACTGACCGTTGTGTTGATCGGTCGGCCAAATGTCGGAAAATCAAGTCTGCTTAATAGTTTGGCAGGCGAGGATGTTGCCATTGTTAGCCCTGTACCCGGGACCACACGTGATTATGTACGGGCGACAATATTGTTAGAGGGGGTGCCGATTCATCTTATTGATACGGCCGGTTTGCGCGATGCGCAGGATGAAGTGGAGAAAATAGGGATAAGGCGTACTTGGGCGGCGATTAACCAGGCGGGTGCTGCCATGCTAATAGCGGAAGCTGGCGAAATGATTGGCACCGCTGAGGCGGAAATTCTAGCAAAGCTGCCGCCTAATCTGCCAATTGTTTGGGTGTACAACAAGATTGACATACATGCCCAGCAGGCAAGTCGACGCGGCGACGGTAAAGATACTCAAATTCGACTTTCTGCGCTAACCGGCGAGGGGATTGACTTAGTGCGCAGGTGGTTGCTTGAAACCGCTGGGTGGCAGCCAAGTGGGGAAGGAGTCTTTATGGCTCGTGCCCGGCATATGGCAGCGCTAAATGACGCGATAGCACATTTGGAGGACGCCAAGATGGTGGCATCACAACTTGATCTTTTCGCCGAAGGGTTGCGTCTTGCCCAAAATGCCTTATCGACAATAACGGGTGAATTCACATCGGATGATCTTTTGGGAGAAATTTTTAGCAGGTTCTGTATCGGCAAATAGTCTATTGTTTCACGTGAAACTAGGAGCGTCTTCATGCCTTGCTTCAGGTCTGCGTATCTCGGCAAGCCTGGTAATAGCCTTTTCTTGGTCTTTGCCTTAGAATTCGTCTCCCCTAACTGGATATAAACACTAGCGAAATCATGGACTTTCCAAGTTGTTTTGATGTGATCGTGATTGGCGGCGGCCATGCCGGCACCGAAGCCGCGCTCGCCGCTGCGCGCGGGGGTGCGAGAACGTGTTTGCTTACTCACTCGATAGAGACGCTCGGGCAGATGTCATGCAACCCGTCAATTGGTGGCATAGGCAAAGGTCATCTGGTTAAAGAAATTGATGCTCTTGGAGGTGCCATGGCGTTGGCGGCGGATGAAGCCGGCATTCAATTTCGTATACTTAACGGGAGCAAGGGGCCCGCAGTGCGTGCAACACGCGCCCAGGCGGACAGAGTGCTATATCGGGCCGCTATCCGGCGCCGTTTGGAAAATCAACCTAATCTGTGGCTCTTTCAACAGGCGGTTGACGATTTGATTTTGGATGAGGCCAGCTTAACCCCTCGAGTAATTGGCGTTATAACGCAAGTGGGCATCCGCTTTTATTCTCGGGCGGTGGTTCTTACGGCGGGTACCTTCCTTGGAGGAAAAATTCATGTGGGCTTGGAAAGTCATGCCGCGGGTCGCGCGGGTGACCCTCCTGCGCTTACTCTCGCTGCCAAGTTGCGCGAGTTAAAGTTACCCGTTGGCCGTCTAAAGACCGGGACCCCACCGCGAATCGATGGCCGCACCATAGATTTTTCAGGGCTGCAAATGCAGGCCGGAGATGAGCCGGTGCCGGTATTTTCATTTCTTGGTAAACGCAGTCTGCACCCGCAGCAAGTTCCTTGCTGGATCACGCACACCAACGAGCAGACGCACGAGGCAATACGCGCCGGGCTGGATCGTTCGCCAATGTTTACCGGCATGATCGAAGGCATCGGCCCTCGTTACTGCCCTTCAATCGAAGACAAGATTCATCGCTTTGCAAACAAGGCCAGTCATCAGATTTTTCTTGAGCCCGAAGGTCTGACGACCAACGAATACTATCCAAATGGTATTTCCACATCGCTGCCATTCGATATACAAATGAAAGTCGTACGCTCAATTCCCGGGCTGGAGAAGGCACATATTTTGCGGCCCGGTTATGCAATCGAGTACGACTATTTCGATCCCCGAGGGCTAAAGGCTTCGCTGGAAACCAAGGCGATATCGGCGCTCTTTTTTGCGGGCCAGATAAATGGCACCACAGGTTATGAAGAGGCCGCGGCGCAGGGATTGTTGGCGGGTATCAATGCTGCGCGCTCGGCCCGCGATGAAGAGGCATGGAGTCCGCGCAGGGATGAGGCTTATCTGGGGGTGCTGGTGGACGATCTAATTACCCGTGGCGTCTCCGAACCGTATCGCATGTTTACCAGCCGGGCAGAATATCGTCTTCAACTTCGGGAAGACAATGCCGATGCACGACTGACGGAAACAGGACGCAATTTAGGCATCGTCGATGACGCGCGATGGGAGTCGTTCTGCAAGAAGCATGAGACAGTCGAAAAAGAAACCGCCAGGTTGAAGGCAACCTGGGCTCAGCCCGCAAGGTTGCCGGAAGCTGATGCGATACGTGTTCTCGGGGACACCATTGAACGGGATTACTCGATGTTCGAGCTGCTGCGCCGCCCCAATGTTAGCTATGCGGCGCTGATGACCCTGCCCTTAGCAGCGGACCCGCAGGTAGACCCAGGAGTTGCCGAGCAGGTGGAAATTGCTGCGAAGTATCAGGGCTACATTGATCGTCAGCAAGATGAAATTGCCCACAGTCGAGCAAGCGAAGATACTCGCTTGCCGATTGATATTGATTATCTGATGGTTCGTGGATTGTCCCGAGAGGTACAGCTCAAGCTTAACCAGCATAAGCCCGAAACGGTTGGGCAGGCATCAAGAATTCAGGGCGTAACCCCAGCGGCGATTTCATTGCTGTTGGTTCATGTCAAGCGCGGATTCGCTGTGGCACGGGCAAGCGCTGCATAGTGACCCACGCAGGGCTCCCAAGGTCTTAAAGCCTGGTTACAAGCTCGTCCCATGGGGAAGCCGGCTCAAAACAACAGAATCGAATTTAAATACCGAGGGAATGAGCAATTCAATCATAAATGATGAGCTGACCGACCTGCTGACTAACGGGCTGAAAGAGCTCGCACTGGCCATTTCGGTCCAACAACAAGAAAAATTGCTTGAGTATGTTGGCCTGCTCTGCAAATGGAATAAAACCTACAACCTCACGGCAGTGCGGGAACCAGAGAAGATGATCGGCCTGCATATTCTCGATAGCCTTGCAGTTTTGCCATATCTGAATGCGGTGAACATATTGGATGTTGGCACGGGCGGCGGGCTACCCGGCATTCCGCTGGCGATTGCACGCGCGGACTCCAGCGTCACCATGCTGGACAGTTTGCAGAAAAAAACCACTTTCGTCCGTCAGGCGATAACAGAGCTCGGGCTCAAAAATGCATGGGTCGTCTGCGAGAGGGTGGAACATTATCAGCCCTTAGCAAAATTCGACTTGGTTATTTCCCGGGCATTCGCCGAATTAAGCGATTTTATAAATAGTGCCGCACACACCGTCGTGGACAGTGGCCGATTTTTTGCTATGAAGGGTGTATATCCACACGACGAAATTGCCCGATTACCCGCGACGCACAAAGTCGAACAGGTGATTGAACTTAGCGTGCCGCAAATTGAAGGTAAGCGACATCTTGTAGTATTAAAAAAGGCCTGAAATGAAAGTTTTTGCAATTGCAAATCAAAAGGGCGGCGTGGGAAAAACCTCCATCGCCGTCAATTTGTCGGCGACGCTGGCACATTATGGTCAACGCGCGTTGCTTATCGACCTCGATCCGCAAGGGAACGCGACCACCGGCAGCGGCATCGATAAAAGCGGCGTCGAAAAAACACTATACGGCGTCTTGCTGGGCGAATATGGTGTCGTGGATGCACGTGTCCGCGCAGAGGGCCAATATGATGTGCTCCCGGCAAACCGCGATCTGGCCGGGGCAGAGATTGAACTGATTGATATCGATCGGCGCGAATATCGTCTGAAAGACGCGCTGGCTCCGATTGCCGACGACTATGATTTTGTTATTGTGGATTGTCCACCCGCGCTCAATATGTTGACGGTAAATGCGTTAACGGCGGCAGACTCGGTAATCATTCCCATGCAATGCGAATACTACGCACTTGAGGGGTTGAGCGACTTGGTCGGGACACTGCGCAAGGTGAAAGCAAATTTGAACCCGAAAATTGAGATCGAAGCGTTGGTCCGCACTATGTATGACCCGCGCTCATCACTGACTAATCAGGTGTCTGACGAAATCAAGTCACATTTTGGAGACAAGGTTTTTGACACCGTGATTCCCCGCAACATTCGAATTGCAGAGGCCCCCTCTTTTGGCAAACCGGTGATCATTTATGACCCGACATCCAAGGGGGCGACAGCACATATGGCTTTTGCCCGTGAGTTACTGGGTCGACAGGGAATCAAGACAGAAGAGGCCAAGGTCGCATGATCAAGCAAAAAGGGTTGGGTCGCGGCCTGGACGCGCTGCTGGGCGGAAACAAAGAAAGCGCAGCGAATCAAGAAGGCGAGTTACGCGTACTGGCTATTGACGACCTGAAGCCGGGAAAATATCAACCTCGTACCAGGATGGATAAGGTCGCGCTCGATGAGTTGGCCGCCTCCATTAAACAACGCGGTATCGTGCAGCCGATCCTGACGCGGGAAATAGGGGGCGGGAAATTCGAGATCATTGCCGGGGAACGTCGTTGGCGCGCAGCTCAAATTGCAGGTCTCAGTTCAGTGCCCGCTTTGGTGCGCGAAATTGCCGACGATGCGGCCCTCGGCATTGGCCTGATCGAAAATATCCAGCGCGAAGATCTGAATGCAATGGAAGAGGCGGCAGGCATTCAACGGTTGATCGAGGAATTCAAACTGACACACGAGGAAGCGGCGCAAGCGGTGGGCCGCTCACGTGCCGCCGTTTCCAATTTGTTGCGTTTGCTGGAACTGGCCAAGCCGGTTCAGGATATGGTGATGGAAGCCAAACTCGATATGGGTCATGCGCGTGCGCTGTTATCGCTGGCCAAATCCAGACAAGTCGAACTTGCGCATCAGATTATCCACAAGGATTTGAGTGTCCGCGATGCGGAGCGCCTGGTGAAGACCGAGGGTACCCCGCCCAAACCCAGCAAGGCCGCGTTATCACAGAGTGGCGACACCCGACGCCTTGAAAACGAACTGTCCGAAAAGCTGGGCACGCGCGTCTCCTTGAAAGCGGACAGCAAGGGCAGGGGTTCACTGACCATTGATTTTCTGGACTACGAACATCTGGACGGGATTTTGCAACGGACCAAGCTGAAATAGCTGATTAAGGCACGCACGGCAAAGTGCTTGATTACGCCCGGCGCCCGGCTAAACCGCATTTGCTATCAAGCGCTTATACAGTGCGTGCCGTTGCTGCGGCGCACCAAAATGGTTTGACGGGCGTAACACTCCGCGCTTATAATCGACAGGCTTTGTAGGGTGGTTTAACCGATTTGACTTTGCTGGTAAGGCCCGGAAGTGCTTAAAGACTCTCTCGCGCAGCTTTATCGCAAGGTCATCCTTCTTCAGGCGTTGTCGATCCTCTTGGTTTCGGCAGCTGCATTTTTTATTGACGGATGGCAGGCGTCACTTTCCGCTTTTTATGGTGGGGGGACGGCGCTGGTCGGTAGTCTCGTCTATTCGGTATTGGCGAGAGAGTCCAAGGTTATTGCAATTTCGGGCAAGCATGTATTGTGCAGGCATGTGCTGGCGGAGATTGCAAAGGTGGTGACCGTGCTTGCATTGATGTTATGTGCGCTTGCAAGTGGTTGGTTTGTCGCAAGTTGGCTGGTTGCGGCGATGGGGTTTGCCTTGTTGGGGCAAGGGCTAGCAGTTTGGATCATTCGCTAATCGAAAAATCATGACGTCCGGTAACGAAATCACTCCATCAGAATATATTTCCCACCATCTGGCCAACCTCAAGTTTTCGTTTGGAGACGGGGGCTTTTGGACGATCAACGTTGATTCGCTAATCATGTCCGTGATCTTGGGCATTGTTGGTCTCGGCATTTTTTGGCTCGTTGCACGTCGTGCGACTTCTGGCGTTCCCGGACGTTTGCAGAGTTTTGTCGAAATCATGCTGGAATTCATCGACAACACTGTCAGGGACGTCTTCCCGGGCGATCGCTCTTTCCTTGGCCCATTGGCGCTAACAATTTTCGTGCTGGTTTTCATGATGAATCTGATGGATTTGATTCCTATCGATTTTGTCGGCGAGACGATGAAGTTTTTCCACGTCCACCACTGGAAATCGGTACCCTCCACTGATCTGAACGTCACCTTCGCGATGTCGTTCACGGTTTTCTTCCTGATCATCTTTTTCAGCTTCAAGGCCAAGGGCGTGGGCGGGTTTCTGCATGAATTGTTTACCGCCCCCTTCGGTTCGAATCCACTTCTTTGGATTCCCAACCTGGCCATCAATATCATTGAATTGATCGCAAAACCCGTTTCACTCGGCATGCGACTCTTCGGCAATATGTATGCAGGCGAGCTTGTATTCATGTTGCTCGGCCTCCTTGGCATGGTGGGCGGCATATTTACCGCGGGCTCCATCATTCTGAGCTGGGGTTGGGCGGTGTTTCACATTCTGATCATTCTTCTGCAGGCATTCATTTTCATGGTGCTGTCGTCTGTTTATATCGCGATGGCGCACGAGCATCATTGATTCCACGATTTTGATAAAACTTAAGTAAACGAAAGGAAAATAAATGGCACAGTTTCTCGCCCTCGTACAAGCCAATATGGCGTTCGGCATCGGTCTCATCATTGGTCTGGGTGCCCTTGGCGCCTGTATCGGTATCGGCATCATGGGCTCCAAATTCCTGGAAGCTGCCGCACGCCAACCGGAACTTATTCCGCAGCTGCAAAAATTCATGTTCTTGCTGGCTGGTCTAATCGACGCGGCATTCCTGATCGGTGTCGGTATCGCCATGTTCTTCGGCTTTGCCAATCCGCTGCTGTCCGCCATCAAGTAATTAACGGGTAACCGAACGAAGAAAGGTTGTCGCTATGAACCTTAATGCGACGCTGTTCGCGATGGCAGTGTGGTTCGCCCTGCTAATCGCATTTGCAGCCAAGTTCATCTGGCCACCGCTTACTAGTGCAATGGATGAGCGGCGGAAGAAAATCGCCGATGGACTGGCCGAAGCCGAAAAAGGCAAGACTGCTTTGGCGGAGGGCGAAAAAGCCAAGGCAGCAATGCTGCGCGAGGCGCGCGATCAGGCAACAGAAATGAAGGCGCTGAACGACAAGCAGGCACAGGCGCAAATCGACGCAGCAAAAGCGCAGGCCAAGACCGAAGCCGACCGCATCATCGCGGCGGCCCACGCACAGATCGAGCAGGAAAAGCAGAAGGCCAGGGAGCAGCTGCGCGATCAGGTTGCTGCGCTGGCGGTGGCTGGGGCTGAAAAGATTCTGAAGCGTGAAGTCGACGCGAAGGCGCATGCCGAAATGCTCAACCAGTTGAAAGCGCAGTTGTAATGGCCGAGCTCACCACGGTTGCGCGCCCTTATGCCGAGGCAATATTCCGCTCGGCGGTAGATGTCAAGGATGTTGTTGGTTTCGGCGTAAAGCTGAAAGCGCTGGCTACAGTTGCTGTAAACGCGCAGATGGTCTCTCTGCTTGGCAACCCCAATGTGAGCGCCGGCCAGAAGGCAGAGCTGATAGCCTCAGTGGTTGGTGGCAGTGTGCCGGCAGCGCTGGCGAACGCCACATCGATCCTGATCAGCAACGGCAAAGCAGCACTGCTGCCGTTCATCGCGGAGCACTTTGGGCGTCTGCAACGCGATCATGATGGTGTCGTCAAGGCGGTGATCACGAGTGCGTTCCCCATGTCGGATGCGGATAAGGCCGGCATGGTCGAGGCGCTGGCGAAAAAATACGGGAAACGCGTCGAAGCCGAAGTGAAGGTTGATGAGTCCCTTATTGGCGGCGCCCGCGTTCAGGTCGGCGATGATGTGGTTCATGCCTCGGTGCGCGACACGCTCAATCAAATGGCTCAGGCCCTCGTGCATTAATTGCACATTCAAGAATTCAAGTATTGGAGTTGAAAATGCAGATCAACCCGGCAGAAATCAGCGAACTGATCAAGTCAAAAATCCAGGCATTACCCGCCGCAGCTGAAAAACGCTCGGAAGGAACTGTTATCTCGGTCACCGATGGTATTTGCCGCGTCCATGGACTGGCCGATGCCATGCAAGGTGAAATGCTGGAGTTCCCTGGCGGAACATTCGGTTTGGCGCTCAATCTGGAACGCGATTCCGTGGGCGCTGTGGTACTGGGCGACTATGAACATATTTCCGAGGGCGATACCGTCAAGTGTACCGGCCGCATTCTGGATGTGCCGGTAGGCCCCGAGCTGATTGGACGCGTGGTGAATGCTTTGGGCCAGCCGATTGACGGCAAGGGCCCGGTCAACGCCAAAATGACCGACATCATCGAAAAAGTTGCTCCTGGCGTCATTGCGCGCAAGTCGGTTTCGCAGCCGGTGCAGACTGGTTTGAAGTCCATTGATGCCATGGTGCCGGTGGGGCGTGGCCAGCGCGAGTTGATTATTGGTGATCGCCAGACCGGCAAGACCGCAGTGGCTATCGATACGATCATCAACCAGAAGGGCAAGGACCTGATTTGCGTGTATGTTGCCGTCGGCCAAAAGGCTTCGACCATCGCCAATGTGGTACGCAAGCTTGAAGAATACGGCGCGATGGCTTACACCATCGTCGTCGCATCTTCCGCCTCCGAATCCGCAGCCATGCAATTCGTTGCGCCTTATTCGGGCTGCACCATGGGCGAGTACTTCCGCGATCGTGGTCAGGATGCATTGATTATCTATGACGATCTTTCCAAGCAGGCTGTTGCTTATCGCCAGATTTCCTTGCTGCTGCGCCGCCCGCCTGGTCGCGAAGCCTACCCTGGCGATGTTTTTTATCTGCACTCGCGTCTTCTCGAGCGCGCAGCTCGTGTCAACGAAGAATATGTGGAGAAGTTCACAAAAGGCGCGGTCAAGGGGAAAACCGGTTCGCTGACGGCGTTGCCGATCATTGAGACGCAGGCCGGCGACGTGTCCGCCTTCGTGCCTACCAATGTGATTTCGATTACGGACGGGCAGATTTTTCTTGAAACCGATTTGTTCAATGCGGGCATTCGTCCCGCTATCAACGCCGGCGTTTCCGTTTCCCGTGTCGGTGGCGCCGCACAAACCAAGATCATGAAGCGCAAGGACACCGGTGCCGGCGTGCGTCTGGCGCTTGCGCAGTACCGCGAGCTGGCTGCATTTGCGCAGTTCGCCTCGGATCTCGACGATGCCACGCGCAAGCAGCTCGAACGCGGCAAGATGGTAACCGAGCTGATGAAGCAGCAGCAGTACTCGCCTATGCAGGTTTGGGAAATGGCGTTGATTCTGTTCGCGGTCAACAATAATTACATGGACGACGTCGAGGTGGGCAAGGCGCTCAAGTTTGAACGAGCCCTGCGTGACTTCGTGAAATCAAAATATGCCTCCCTTATCGACTCTATCGACAAAGCCAACAATCTGTCGGAGGGTGATGAAAAGGCTCTGCACGCGGCCGTGGCAGACTTCAAGAAAACAGGCGCTTATTAATTCAGCAAAGTGCGCGGCGCGTTAAGTTGCTGCCGCGTACGCTGCTGGGGCTTCATCGAGGCATAAATGGCAGGCTCAAAAGAAATTCGCACCAAGATCAAGAGCGTGGAAAACACACGCAAGATCACCAAGGCCATGGAAATGGTCGCGGCGGCCAAGATGCGCAAGGCGCAGGAGCGTATGCGCGCCGCGCGCCCCTATGGCGAAAAGATTCGTAGTGTTGCCGCGAACCTGTCGCATGCCAATCCGGATTACAAGCATCCATTTTTGCTCAAGCGCGACGAAGTCAAGAATGTGGGCGTGATCATGGTTACGTCCGATAAAGGCCTTTGCGGCGGCCTGAATACCAATGTCATGCGCTTGATGGTCAACAAGGTGAAAGAGTGGGAAGGCGCTGCCGCCAAAGTGCAAGCGACCGCGATTGGCACCAAGGGTTTTTCCTTCCTGCAACGCTATGGATTGCCGGTGGTCTCGCACGTCATCGGATTGGGCGACAAGCCGCACCTCGAAAAGATGATCGGTCCGGTAAAGATTCAGCTCGATGCATTTGCCGAGGGCAAAATCGATGCACTCTATCTCTGCTATACCAAATTCATCAACACCATGCGCCAGGAACCGGTTTGCGAGCAGCTGCTGCCGCTGACCGGCGACAAGCTTGGTGCTCCCGATTCCTCGTGGGATTACCTCTACGAACCGGATCCCAAAACTGTATTGGACGAATTACTCGTGCGTTACGTTGAAGCCATCGTCTATCAGGCTGTCTCCGAAAACATTGCTTCCGAGCAATCGGCACGAATGGTGGCCATGAAGGCCGCGACCGACAACGCCAAGAAAGTGATCGACGACCTCAAGCTCACCTATAACAAGGCGCGTCAGGCGGCGATCACCAAAGAGTTGTCCGAGATTGTAGGCGGCGCCGCAGCGGTATAGCGATGTGTCCCCAGAAGAATTCGAATTGAAAATTTAGCTTAGGAATAGATCATGAGCCAAGGAACAGTCGTTCAATGTATCGGTGCGGTGGTGGATATCCAGTTTCCACACGGCGCCATCCCGAAAGTCTATGACGCATTGACCCTGGTCGACAGCGATCGGGCCAGCTTTGCCGAAAAGGGCCTGACGTTTGAAGTCGAGCAGCAACTCGGCGATGGCGTCGTACGTTGCATAGCCATGGGCTCATCGGACGGCATTCGCCGCGGCATGAAGGTCGCGAATACCGGCAAGGGCATTTCTGTTCCCGTCGGTACCGGCACTCTCGGTCGCATCATGGATGTGCTTGGTCGCCCCATCGACGAAGCCGGCCCCATTGCCGGTACGGAGCGCCGCGAAATTCACCAGGCAGCGCCGAAGTTCGATGAACTATCGCCGTCGGTAGATCTGCTTGAAACCGGCATTAAGGTTATCGACTTGATCTGTCCCTTTGCCAAGGGAGGCAAGGTTGGACTGTTTGGCGGCGCCGGTGTAGGCAAGACCGTGAATATGCTGGAGCTCATTAACAATATTGCCAAGGAGCACAGCGGACTTTCCGTGTTTGCAGGGGTTGGCGAACGCACCCGCGAAGGTAACGACTTCTACCACGAGATGACGGATGCCGGCGTTATCAACAAGGACGATCTGAGCAAATCCAAAGTGGCGATGGTGTTCGGCCAAATGAATGAGCCGCCGGGTAACCGTCTGCGCGTGGCCCTCTCGGGCCTGACCATGGCAGAAAAATTCCGCGATGAAGGTCGCGACATTCTTTTCTTCGTCGACAACATCTATCGCTATACCTTGGCCGGTACCGAAGTGTCTGCGCTGCTTGGTCGCATGCCCTCAGCGGTGGGTTATCAACCTACGCTGGCCGAAGAAATGGGCGTCTTGCAAGAGCGCATCACCTCAACCAAGACCGGCTCAATCACCTCGATCCAGGCTGTTTACGTTCCAGCCGACGACCTGACTGATCCTTCGCCGGCAACCACCTTCGCCCATCTGGATGCAACGGTTGTGCTGTCGCGCGACATCGCCTCGCTCGGTATCTATCCGGCGGTCGATCCACTCGATTCGACGTCGCGCCAGATCGACCCGAACGTCATTGGTGAAGAGCACTACACCGTGACGCGGCGCGTGCAGGCAACCCTGCAGCGCTACAAGGAGCTGCGCGACATCATCGCCATCTTGGGTATGGATGAACTATCCCCCGAGGACAAGTTGGCAGTGGCGCGTGCGCGCAAAATCCAGCGATTCCTGTCACAGCCTTTCCATGTTGCCGAAGTGTTTACCGGCAGTCCTGGCAAGTACGTGACCCTGAAAGAAACTATCCGTGGTTTCAAGATGATTGTTGATGGCGAATGCGATGCCCTGCCCGAACAGGCCTTCTACATGGTCGGCGGTATCGATGAGGCATTCGAAAAAGCAAAGAAAATGAACTGAAGCGGATTGTGGCCAGCGACAGATAGCGGGCAGCAGATAGCCGCCGGCCGCAATTTAAACGTCGGACGTTCAATCAAGGATTCAAATGGCAACATTGCATGTCAATATCGTTTCTGCAGAGCAATCAATTTTCTCCGGCGATGCGGAGATGGTTGTGGCCCCCGGGGAAACCGGCGAACTCGGTATCCTCCCCAATCACGCACCTCTGCTTACCCGCATCAAACCGGGCACCGTCAAGGTAAAACTTGTTGGTCAGGCAGAGGAAGAAATCGTTTATGTCTCCGGCGGAATCCTGGAAGTACAGCCGAAAGCGCTGACTATACTTGCCGACACATCGATTCGGGCACATGATCTCGACGAAGCAAAGGTCAAGGAGGCAAAACGGGCGGCCGAAGAAGCCCTTGCCAATCGCGCCAGCGGTCAGGATAGAGCGATGGTGGTCGCCGAGCTGGCGCAACTTGCCGCACAGCTTCAGGCCATCCAGAAGTTGCGGCGTAAATAACAACCGGCAATGCACTTGAGTCGCCGTTGTAACGGAAGGCGCCATACAATTGAAGGCAGCGGGAGTATCCCGCTGCCTTTTTACATTGTTGAGATTTACAGTTGATCCGATCGTTTTCAAGCGGAATCCGGAAAGGCGCTCGTCAGGCATGAATCCAGTAAAACGCATTGTTCCACTGTCTGTGGTCGTACTCGCAGCAGGCCAAGGCACGCGCATGAAGTCTGCGCTGCCTAAAGTACTTCACACGGTGGCGGGGCGCCCCATGCTTGCGTATGTTCTGGCGGCTGCACAACAATTGTCTCCGCAGGAGATTTGCGTGGTCTACGGTCACGGCGGAGAGCAGGTACAGGCAGCCTTCGCCGAACAGAACCTGAGCTGGGCAAGACAGGACCCGCCGCGGGGTACCGGCCATGCCGTATTGCAGGCGCTACCGTATCTTCCAGAAGGCGGCGTAACCCTGGTGCTTTACGGCGACGTGCCACTTATTACGCCGGATACCTTGTCTCGGCTGGTCAGCGTGGCGGCAGATGAAAAACTTGTCTGGCTGACGATGCGTATCGCCAATCCCACGGGACTGGGCAGGGTTCTGCGCGATGCCAAAGGCAATGTACGCGATATCGTCGAGGACAAGGATGCGTCCGAGGAGCAGCGCAAAATCAATGAAATCAACACCGGTTTTCTTGCCTGTCCTACGGAATGGCTAAGAAAATGGTTGCCAACCTTGCGCAATAACAATGCGCAAGGCGAGTATTATTTGACCGACATCCTCGCCATGGCGGTCGCAGGAAACCTGGCGGTTGAAACCATTTCCCCTGGAGATGAATTGGAGGTGACTGGCGTGAACAGCAAGGACCAACTGGCAGAGGTCGAACGTGCTACTCAGCGGCAAGCAGCACTCAAATTGATGACCGCTGGCGTCACGCTGCTCGATCCGGCGCGGTTCGATGTGCGGGGCGAACTGGATTGCGGATCTGATGTCACTATCGATATCAACTGTTTGTTCGAGGGCAAAGTGTCACTCGCCTCCAGTGTCAAAATCGGGGCTAACTGCATTCTGCGCAACTGCAATATCGGCGAGGACAGTGAAATTCTGCCCTTCACCTTTATCGATGGCGCCATTATAGGCCGTGCCGCCCGCATTGGCCCCTATGCTCGTATTCGACCTGAAACAACTTTAGCTGACAGTGTACATATCGGAAACTTTGTCGAAGTGAAGGCGAGCAATATCGGGGCAAGTTCCAAAGCTAACCATTTGTCCTACATTGGAGATGCCTCGGTGGGCAGCAATGCCAACATCGGCGCCGGCACCATCACCTGTAACTATGACGGCGCCAATAAACACCGCACCGTCATTGAAGATAATGTGCATATCGGCTCCGATGTACAGCTGGTTGCGCCTGTCACCATCGGCAAGGGCGCCGATATTGGTGCCGGAACCACGGTATGGAAAGATGTAGCGCCCGGAACCCTCGTGGTGAATGAGAAAAACCAGGTCACAAAGCCCGGCTGGATACGACCCGCCAAGAAAAAATAGCGACGGTAACACTGTCAGAAACGGGCCACAATTGAGCCCCATAATTTCCTGACGGATGGACTTTAGAGGTGAAAGATGTGTGGCATCGTCGGCGCAATCGCCAATCGAAATATTGTTCCCCTCCTGACGGAGGGCCTGCGCAGGTTGGAATATCGCGGCTATGATTCCGCCGGCATCGCGGTTCTCAACGGGGCAATCCAGCGCGTGCGCCGCGTCGGCCGTGTTGCCGAAATGGAGGCCGCCGCAAAGACGGAGGGCCTGAGCGGCATAATGGGCATCGGTCACACCCGCTGGGCAACGCATGGCGGGGTCACCGAACTCAATGCGCATCCGCATGTTTCAAGCGATGAAATTGCCGTGGTGCACAACGGTATTATCGAGAACCACGAAGAACAGCGCGAACGCCTCAAGCAACTCGGATATCGCTTTGAATCGCAAACCGATACGGAAGTAATCGCGCACCTGATTCACCACTACTATAAAACCTCGGGCGATTTATTCATCGCCACGCAGCGCGCGGTTGCCGATCTTCACGGTGCCTATGCAATTGGCATCGTATCCATGCACGACCCGGACACCATGACCTGTGCGCGCAAGGGGTGTCCTTTATTAATCGGGCTGGGTGAGAATGAGAATTTTATTGCCTCCGACGTCTCGGCGATCCTTCCGGTAACGCGACGTGTAATGTACTTGGAAGAGGGCGATGTGGCCGCCATTCATCGCAACGGCATCAATGTTGTCGACCGCAGCGGCAAGCCGGTAACACGCGAGGTCCACGTTTCGGAGATGAGCGACGCCGCCAATGAATTAGGTCCTTATCAGCATTTCATGCAAAAGGAGATTCACGAGCAACCGCGCGCCATTGCCGATACGCTGGAGGCGGTATTGACCGAGGGCGTCAACAGCGCACTTTTCGGAGCCGATGCCCCGGCAATATTTCGAGAGTGCCAGGCTGTCTTGATCCTGGCCTCGGGCACCAGTTTCTATTCCGCCATGGTGGCCAAGCAGTGGCTGGAGACCATTGCAAGAATTTCCTGCAACGTAGAGCTCGGCCACGAGTACCGCTATCGCGATTCGATCCCGAACCCGCAGCAGCTTGTCGTGACAATATCCCAATCAGGCGAGACACTGGATACGATGGAGGCACTCAAGCGCGCCAAGGAACTTGGCCACCGCTTTACCCTGGCAATTTGCAATGTGCGGGAAAGCGCCATTCCGCGTGCCTCCCGGCTGATTTGCTACACACGTGCCGGCGCGGAAATCGGTGTGGCTTCGACCAAGGCCTTTACTACCCAATTGTCGGCGCTGTTCACATTGACCTTGGCGCTGGCGAAAGAGCGTGGCCAGCTCAGCGCAGAGCAGGAGGCCGACTTCCTTGAACAGCTCCGCTACGTGCCCGGCAGTGTGCAATACGCCTTGAATCTCGAACCGCAGATTATTTCCTGGGCAGAGAAATTCGCGGGCAAGAATCACGCCCTGTTTTTGGGCCGTGGCCTGCACTACCCGATCGCGCTTGAGGGGGCGCTGAAACTCAAGGAGATATCCTACATTCACGCTGAAGCCTATCCGGCTGGTGAATTGAAACACGGGCCCCTGGCCCTGGTGGATGCAAACATGCCGGTAGTGGTGATCGCACCGAATGACTCACTGCTGGAAAAGGTGAAATCGAATATGCAGGAAGTGCATGCGCGCGGCGGCGAGCTGTTCGTGCTGGCCGATCTTGACAGTAACTTCCGCGAAAGCGAGGGCGTGCACGTCATTCGCACGCCGCGTCATGCCGGCTTGCTGTCGCCAATCATCCATGCCGTGCCGGTGCAACTGCTGGCGTATCACACCGCCCTGTTGCGCGGCACCGATGTCGATAAACCGCGCAACCTGGCAAAATCGGTTACGGTTGAATGAAGCCGGCTTCGCCGGCCGGTCGACACGCGATATCAGCGCCCCTCAAATAAAATGCCTGCGCGGAAATGACTCCGCGCAGGCATTGATTTCTCGAAGCCTCAGGACAATCAGGACGACTCAGTCGTCACGGTGCCCCTTGTTCTTCTTTTCTTTGCCATGGCCCTTGCCGTTATCGCCATGATCGTCACCGTGACCGCCGTGTTCCTTGCGGTAGTGGGGTGTGTACACATTGTTGTACCAGTTGTCCTGCACGAAATAGACTGGCTGGCCACAAGCATTATATTTTTGGCAATGCTTGCCCCAGTTCTTTTCGTGGCCCGGAGGTACGCGCAAATAGATGGGTTGACGTACAACGCCTACCGGCACGGGCTGGATGATTACCGGTTGCGGAAGAATTAGCTGCGGCTGCGGCGCATTGCCGAGGTCGATTCGACCGTAAAAACCGGGCTGACCGATCGTTACTGATACGCCGACGTCAGCTGCCATAGCGGAACCTGCCAAGGCGGCCAACGCGGTTGCGATTATGAAACGTTTCATGTTTTTGGCTCCGTTTGAATAGTAAACGCTCAACGTACGAACATATATTGCGATGACAGCGGATCTCCCGAAAAGACCAATCGTCGTCCTGCTACGTCAAGCCGTAGCTAAAGTCTACTCCTTCGGGTTTTCAGGTACGCTGATAGCGCTTGCGCCCGGTTGGTGAACTCTGCGGTGTACAAGGCAGGGGAAGAAAATCACCCCCCAAGATGCGACCGGGCGGCAACAGCGCGGGCGATAATTGCTAAACTCCCGTCATGACTATTCAGACCGATTACAGCCGTCGTTTTACGCTCGACAACCTCGATATCCGTGGCCAGGTGGTGCGTCTCTCGACTGCCTGGCGGGGTTTGAGCGGCAAGCGCAATTACCCTGCAAATGTGAACAGCTATTTGGGCGAAATGGCTTGCGTTTCAGTACTGGTGGGTGCCGGACTGAAACATGCCGGTCGAGCGACCCTGCAGATTCAGGGCGGTGCGGCCGCTAAACTTGCGGTGGTCGACTGCACCCATGAGCTTGGCATTCGCGGCATGGCCTCCTTCGCTGCCGCCGACAGCGCTGCCACTTTTGCCGAATGGGTGGCTGGCGGGCGTATTGCACTGACAGTCGCACGAGCCGACAGCAGCCAGATGTATCAAAGTATCGTGCCGGTATCTGGTATTACCGTGGCCGAGTGTTTCGAGCATTATTTCGACCAGTCTGAACAATTGCCCACGCATTTATGGCTGGCCGCAAACAGTGAGGGCGCGGGCGCACTGTTGTTGCAAAAGCTCCCCAAGGCCGATGAGAAGGATGCTGACGGCTGGGCGCGCGTCGAGCAACTGGCCGCCTCGGTCACGGCCGGCGAATTGATCGGGCTGGATGCTGAAGTGCTGCTCACTCGCCTGTTTCATGAAGAAGATGTGCGATTGTATGAGCCGCGGTTGGTACAGTCCGCCTGCAAACGCAATGAGGAAAAGGTCAAAACCATGTTGCGTTCGCTGGGCCGCGCCGAACTGGATGCCACCCTTGCTGAACTGGGCGAGATTCTGGTCAGGGACGATATGTGCAACGAAGAATACCGCTTCGACCGCGCAGCTGTTGATGCGCTGTTCGAGGTGTTGCCAGACAACGGCGCGCTATAACGCCGTATCCATTCCCGATCGGTCAGAAAGACGACTGGCACAACGCCGCGCCCTGTTGCTTTCCCGGCCGCTCCCCTAGGTTGGCGCCGCCTTGGGCTATGCAGGCTTCGTACCCGCATAGGCCTGGGGATTGAATTTTTCCATCCATTTTTCCGGTGCAAGAACCGGCGCGAAGCCGAATTTTTCGTACAACCTGTGCGCATCACTGGTAAGCAGGATCCAGCGCCGCAGGCCCTGCAGCTCAGGATGACTCATCACGCACTGCATCAACCACCTGGCCAGACCCTTGCCACGGTGAGCCTCGAGCACAAACACATCACCAAGGTAAGCAATGGTGGCACGATCAGTGATGACGCGGGCGAAACCGATTTGCGTATCTCGATGAAGCAGGGAAAAACAAAGTGAATTGGCAATCTCGGTAGCCACCACGTTGCGGGAAATGTCCCGAGCCCAGTATGACTCTTCGCACAGAAAGCGGTGCACCACTTCCAGCGAAGTCGCGGCGGGATCGCATGACACCAGATATTCATCGCGTGACCAGGAAGGCGCTACGATCATCTCCATGGATGCCTTCAGCGTGCCAGTTCCGCACTGCGGCGGATGTGCCGGATGGCCTCGTCACGCCTACCGATCTGTTCCATCAATCGTGCCAGCGTCATGTGCGCATCCAGCGTGGGCTCCAGCGCGACGCTGGCTTCCAGATAGCTCTGTGCCTTGCCCCACAGCGCCTGGCGCATGCATAACTTGCCAAGAGCGGCGAGCAATACCGGGTCGCGCGCATGTAGCTTCAGCCAGCGCTCGGCCCGCTCAATCTGCATCAGGGTCGAATCGGATTTGCAATCGGCATAAACTGCGGCCAATGAACTGTCCCAACCCGTGCTCCCGCGCTCATCTATGGTCGCGTCAATGATGTCCTTGGCGTCATTTCCGCAGCCGAGTGCAATCAGGCGCCGCGCAACTGCAACCGCAATCGACACATCGTAACGGGCTTCGAGTGAAATCGCCTGCCAGGTGGCCAGGATCGCTTCCCGGCTGGCGGGGCGAGACTTGATCAGGTTGAGCTCTGCGTTCAGGCGCAATTGCTGTGCCGCGGCTTCAGGCATCAGACCGGACTTGGTAAGCGGGCCCAGCGAGGCCAGCACATCTTCCCAGGCTTTTTCCGCTACCTCGGCCTCGACTTTCATTTTCAGCACACCGGGATTTTTCGGTGCGGTCTGGGCAAGGTCCTTGAGCAGGCTGAGCGCATCCCTGGCGCGGCCTTCGGCAAGCAGCATATAAGCCTTGGAAGCATCACGCATTTCACTGGAATTGGCGCTGCGAATCCGCTCCAGATAGGGCACAGCGGCGTTCGAGTTGCCCCCCTCGTGCGCCGCCCAGGCCGCGACCGTTGCGGCAAGGTCGCGAGTGCCATCGTGAGTCTCGTCGGCGGACATGGCCGATCGTGCCTGTAGCTCAGCCTGGCGGAATTGTCCTGAAAACAGGGATTTCAAGCTGGCGTAAAGCGCCATACGGGATTTGTTGCGCTGCCGCTCGCGACGTTTGGCACGCAAGGCGCGGCGCAAGCGGTAGGCCCAGCCAGCAAGACGCAACGCGACATAGGCAACGGTAAATAGCGTCATCATAAAGATGACAAACAACATGACGGATAACTCCGCTCGCCAAGGCGGCACTACAAACACCACATAACCACTGCCGTAACGGCCGGCCAGGGTAATGGCGACGGCGAAAACCGCAAGAGCAAACAGCCATAAAGACCAGCGGATCGGTTTTGATAGCATTTCAGGCGATTCTCTTCAAGTTAACGCGCCGGGCGTTCGCGCACCGCGCGGGCCGCGCGCACGGCGTTGAGGCTGACGGTGATATCGGGTACGGTGATCGACACAGGGTTCTCCGCAAGCTGTTTCAACAGGGCGATGGCATTGATGTTCACCTTGGCCTTGCCGTCGAAATACCGACCCAGCATTTCACGCGCCAGCTTCAAGTCTTCCTTGTAATTGATTTCATCGCGAGCGATCAGCGCCGTTCGTGCCGACAGCAGGCGCAGCTTGAGATTTTCGCGCAGAAAATAACTCTGCTGCGGGGACAGCAGCGTCATATCGCCACTTTCAAGTTTGCGAATCCGCACCAGTTGCCTAAGCTCGTGCCACAAATCCTTGCCGAAACGTTCCAACAAGTTATCGTTTGGGTTGGACACGCGTTCGTCCCGCTCGGCGGCGACAGGGACGTCGGGGATTGCCAGCGGTAATGTAGCCGACAGTGCCATCAGGTTGTCCAGCTTCAGGCTGGTGCCCTGGGTATCGACCAGCGGCAAAGCCTTGAGGCGTTCCATGTCCTGGGTGATGGCACGGCGCAGCGGCGCTACTTGCAACTTGTCGGCACGCGCGAGGCGCTGGTCAGCCGCCTGCAGCGCAATCAGCGCGGCACGTACATTGCCGGCCAGGGTCAATTCGCGGCTGGCGATATTGAGAGTCTGTTCAATTTCAGCCAATAACCAGTCATCGGGCGCGCGCGCCAGCTCGCGATACATCTCCTCCAGCGCCACGCGCTGTCCCTGGAACTCCGCAAGCTTGCCCTCGAGTTGTGCAAGACGATTTTGCGCATCACGCAGGTCCTTGGTCAAAAGCTCGGTGCGCGCAGCGCTTTCCCTGACCACGGCACTCTGCTCGCCCAGCTTTACGCCCAGCATCTGCTGAAGGTCTCTGGCTGTGTCGCGACTTTCCCAAAACGCGCCGATCGCAACCACCAACGCCAGCAGCGCAGCGATCAGCGCTACCGCGCCCAGGCCGTTGCCGGATGATGATTGGCGCACAAAACGCGCGGTTTCGGAAAAGGGATTATCTCGTTCGTTCATGTTTGCTCTGGCCATTCTGCAGGATACGACAACAACATCGGTTTCAACTGATGCAACGCCAGCGGCAGCGCATCATCTCCCATTGGCACTACTTCGACGCGTTTGAATCCTTGCGCCTTTGCTGCGGCCGCAATGCGCGGGTGCGATGCCAGCAACATAACGTCCCGCCTGTGAGGCATCGACTCGATATTGGCCCGCAGGCTGTCCAGAGTCTCAACGCTCAGTACCAGAACGCCGTGCACCGCCCGCATTTGCAGTCGTGACGACAGTTCAATTTTTTCCACCGGCAAGGCCTGCACAGGGCGGCGCTGATAGCATTCTAGCGGCCACAACAGCGCACCGCGCGCAATCAAGGTGTTTGCCAGCAAAGCCCGGCCGCCGCTTTCGCTGCGACCGCGCACCAGAACGATATGCTGCCCCCGCACATTCTGCAATTGCGGCATCGCCAGCAATGCCTCACTGTCATTGCCGGTGTCGGGGCAAAGGACTATCTCGAAGCCCCTGGCAGCCAATGCCTGCGCAGTAGCCTGCCCGATGGCAAATATCCTGGATCGCCTTGCGGGCCCGCCCCAGACGTCGATCAGCGGCATGCCAAATTGCACTGCATTGGCACTGACAAAGATAAAGGCATCCGCGTGCGCGATCCGCGCGGGATCGAAGCGATCAGCGGCCATTTCCCTGTGCAGGGCGGCAATATCCAGCACCGGTAACTGCAGCGTCTCGGCGCCATGGCGGCGAAGCAGCCTCGCAGTCGCCTCGCCTTGCGGGCGTGGGCGCGTAACGACGATCACCAGGCCGCCGAGATCGAAGCGCCCGTTAACGTTCGGCAAGGGCGGCGGAGGGCAGGCAGGCACAAGCGCCAGTTCAGGCCGGGCGCGCCGCCGACAGGCTGGCAAGAATTTCACCGGCGCCTTGTTCAAACAGGCGGTCCGCCAACTGCCGGCCCAAGGATTCGGCTTCGAGTGCCTGGCCGCGAATCGCGTCGCGCAGCAGGCGCGACCCGTCCGGCAACGCTACAAAGCCCTCGAGCGTGAGCGCGTCACCAATCACCCGCGCGTAACCGCCCAACGGTACATCGCAACTGCCGGTCAAAGCGCGGCCCAGGGCGCGCTCCGCATTCACTGCCGCCGTGGTTTCGTGGCGTGCAAAAGGCGCCAACCAGTTGCCGACCTCCGGGCGCGAGGAGAGATATTCGATGCCCAGCGCACCTTGCGCAATGGCGGGCAAAAATTGCGTAATGTCGAGGGCGGAACGAATGCGGCCCTCGAACCCGAGACGCCGCAGGCCAGCGGCAGCAAGAATGATCGCATCGTATTCGCCATCGTCTAGTTTGCGCAACCGGGTATTGACATTGCCGCGCAGCGAGCGAATCGTCAGATGCGGGAAATGACGCCGCAACTGGCTTTCCCGGCGCAGGCTGGACGTGCCGACATTGGCGCTCGCAGGCAAATCCTGCAAGGCGCCATAGCGATTCGACACCAGGGCGTCGCGCGCATCCTCGCGCTCGCCGACGATAGTGATCGCGAATCCCGCTGGTAGCGTCATCGGCACATCCTTCATGGAGTGGACGGCAATATCCGCCCGGTTCTCCTCAAGCGCCACTTCCAGTTCCTTGATAAACAAGCCCTTACCACCGATCAGCGCCAGCGGTTTGTCCAGAATCTCGTCCCCCCGCGTAGTCATGCCGATGATCTCGACCTTGCAATCAGGATGCATATCGCGCAAGCGTCCGGCAATCCATTCGCTTTGCACCATGGCGAGGCGGCTCTCGCGTGAAGCGATGCGAATAAGCGAGGGGGACAGGGGCATGGGGAAAATAGGCAGCAAGGGGAAGGAAAGGAAATGTTAGCACGCAGTTCCGTATCACCCGCACGACCGGCAGGCGAAAAGAGATGCCCGGCCGACCCAAAAACAGGCAATCTGCATTATTGACGCGTATCAAGCGCGCTGTGCTGCGATAGAATGAACTTTCGCATTCAAAACCTTCCCGAGCGTCGTTGCGCGCATCACCGAATATGGCTCTCAATCCCGACTACATGCCCGTCCGCCCGTCCGCTCGGCGGGACAATGTTCTGCTCATTGCCGGCGGAACTCAGGATACGGCCGGCCGCGAGAGCGGAATTAGTCGCCTGCGCGAAATCCCCTATAACTACACTTCGTTCTCCGACCGTGAAATCGTCATGCGCCTGCTGGGCGCGGATGCCTGGGACATCCTGCTCGAGCTGCGCGGGGAACGCAAAACCGGGCGAAGCGCGCGCATGCTTTACGAGGTGCTGGGGGATATCTGGGTGGTTGAACGCAATCCCTATTTGCAGGACGACCTGCTCGACAATCCCAAACGGCGGGCGATGCTGATCGAAGCCATGCGCCACCGCCTGCGCGAGATCGAAAAGCGTCGCTTAAGCGATCAGGGCGACGGGGAGATGCTGATTCACGGCGAATCCGAATCGCGATCCAACAAGGTGATTGTGCTGCTGACGCGCGCTCACCAGGCGGTCGATGCCTTCGAACATGAGTTCCGCCAGACTTGGGATTTCCGCAAGCAGGTGGAAAAGCAACTGTCCAAGGTTACGCGTCGCGACAATATTGCCTTCGATGGCCTGGCGCGAGTCTCGCATGTGACCGATGCTACCGACTGGCGCGTCGAATATCCCTTTGTGGTGCTGTACCCCGACAGCGAAGACGAAGTCGCACCGATGGTGAAAACGCTGATCAGGCTGGGGTTGACCATCATCCCGCGTGGCGGTGGCACCGGCTATACCGGCGGCGCAATCCCCCTGAACAAACGCTCGGCGGTGATCAATACCGAGAAGCTCGACGCACTGGGCGCGGTCGAGCGCATTTCATTGCCTGGCGTTGCCGGGCTGACAGCGACCATTCGCTGTGAAGCGGGGGTGGTCACCAAGCGCGCCATGGAAGCCGCCGAGTCTGCCGGATTGGTATGGGCCTGCGACCCCACCAGCGCCGATGCGAGCTGTATCGGCGGCAATATCGCGATGAATGCGGGGGGCAAGAAGGCGGTGCTATGGGGTACCGCGCTGGACAATCTAGCCTGGTGGAAGATGGTCGATGCCAATGGTGACTGGATGGAAATCGAGCGCCTGGACCACAATCTCGGCAAGATTCACGACATTCCCATGGCCCATTTCCGAATCCGTCATTTCGACGAGCGGGGGCGCAGTACCAGACCCGACGAGACGCTGGAAATTCCCGGCGCGACTTTTCGCAAGACAGGCCTTGGCAAGGACGTCACCGATAAATTCCTGAGTGGACTACCCGGTATCCAGAAAGAAGGCTGCGACGGCATCATCACCTCGGCGCGTTTCATCCTGCACCGCATGCCGAAACACATCCGCACCGTCTGCCTGGAGTTTTTTGGTCAAGTGCATGAAGCCGTGCCGAGCATTGTCGAGATCAAGAGTTATCTCGATGGCCACGAACGCGCGGTGCTGGCGGGTCTCGAGCACCTGGATGAACGCTATCTGAAAGCGGTGGGCTACGCGACCAAGTCGCGGCGCAACCAGCGGCCGAAAATGGTGCTGATCGGCGACATCGTTTCCGACGACGAAAATGCGGTGATGGAAGCCGCCAGCCAGGTGGTGCGGCTTGCCAATGCGCGTCATGGCGAGGGTTTCGTCGCCACCACTGCCGAGGCGCGCAAAAAATTCTGGCTGGACCGGGCGCGTACCGCGGCGATCGCCAAACACACCAATGCCTTCAAGATCAACGAAGACGTGGTGATCCCGCTGGACCGCCTGGGCGATTATTCGGACGGTATTGAGCGCATCAATATCGAGTTGTCGATCAAGAACAAGCTGCGCCTGATCGATGCTTTGCAGGATCTGTTCAGGAGCCGCCTGCCCCTGCATGCGGATGACGAGAACATATCTTCGGATGAAATCTTCGGCGCCCGCCTCGAGCAAGCCGCGGAGCTGTTGGCCGGGGTGCGCACGCGCTGGTCCTGGTTGCTGGCCAACCTTGAAAGACCGGTCGCCGCCGTCGCTGCGGAACTGGCCGGCATCGGTATCGACGCTGCGACGCTGGTGGGTGCCGGCAATGGCCCGAACGACGTGCGCGCCGGGTCGCCGACCGTTTTCAATTTGCTACAGAGCTACCAGGTACGTGTTTCCTGGAAACAGGAGTTGCGCGAGCCGCTGGCGCAGATTTTTACCGGCCGTATTTTCGATCACGTCATTGCCAAGATCGCCGCCACTCATCAGCAGGTCCTGAAAAGCCGCGTATTCGTGGCGCTCCATATGCATGCCGGGGATGGCAATGTGCACACCAACATCCCCGTCAACTCGGACGATTACGGCATGTTGCAAGAGGCGAATTCCGCCGTCGCCAGGATCATGGCGTTCGCACGGCGTCTGAACGGGGTAATTTCCGGCGAGCATGGCATCGGCATCACCAAATTCGAATTTCTGACGGCAGAGGAGGTCGCGCCCTTTGCCGATTACAAGCGGAGAATCGATCCCGATGGCCGGTTCAACAAGGGTAAGTTGCTGCCGGGAGGCGATCTGGTCCGTGCGTATACGCCCTCGTTTTCGCTGCTGGGCGCGGAATCACTAATCCTTGAGCAGAGCGAAATCGGCAATATTGCCGATTCGATCAAAGATTGCTTGCGTTGCGGCAAGTGCAAACCGGTGTGCGCCACCCACGTGCCGCGTGCCAACCTGCTGTACAGTCCGCGCAACAAAATTCTCGGCACGTCACTGCTGATCGAGGCCTTCCTGTACGAAGAGCAGACCAGGCGCGGCGTATCGCTGCGCCATTTCGATGAGTTCTCCGATATCGCCGATCACTGCACCGTCTGCCATAAATGCGAAAACCCCTGTCCGGTTGATATCGATTACGGCGATGTTTCGGTGGCAATGCGCAATCTGCTGCGCAAACAAGGCAAGAAAAAATTCAATCCAGGCACCGCCGCGGCCATGTTTTACCTCAATGCCAAAGACCCAACGACCATCAAGATCGTCAAGACCTTGATGATTGATTGGGGTTACAAGGTGCAGCGTTTCGCCAATCGGCTGGCCAGGAAATCGCTGTTGCCGGGCCTGTCCATCAGCAAGCAGACCCGCCAGCCGCCGTCCAGCGTGGGCAAGCCGGCCATCAAGGCGCAGGTTATTCACTTCATGAACAAGCCGATGCCCGGAGGACTGCCGAAAAAGACCGCGCGCGCCCTGCTCGACATCGAAGACAATACCGTGGTGCCGATCATTCGCGACCCGAAAAAGGCCACGGTCGATGCCGAGGCCGTGTTCTACTTCCCCGGCTGCGGCTCCGAGCGCCTGTTTGGCCAGGTCGGCCTGGCCACCCAAGCGATGCTTTATGAGATCGGCGTGCAGACGGTGCTGCCACCGGGTTATCTGTGTTGCGGCTATCCGCAAACGGCAGCTGGCAATGCCGACAAGGGAGAGGTTATCACCACCGAGAACCGGGTACTGTTTCACCGCGTCGCCAATACGCTCAACTATCTCGATATCAAGACCGTGGTGGTCAGCTGCGGCACCTGCATGGATCAGCTGCAGAAATACGAGTTCGAGAAGATTTTTCCGGGCTGCCGCCTGCTCGATATCCACGAATTCCTGCTCGAGAAAGGCGTGCGCCTGGAGGGCGTGACCGGCACCCGCTATATGTATCACGACCCCTGCCATTCGCCGATGAAAACATACCAGCCGCTCAAGGTGGTTAGTGAATTGATGGGCAGCAAGATCGAACAGAACGAGCGTTGCTGCGGCGAATCCGGCACCCTGGCAGCCACTCGGCCGGATGTGTCCACACAGGTCCGCTTTCGCAAGGAAGAGGAAATGCGCAAGGGCGCAGATCGGCTGCGCGCCGCGCCAGCGCTCGATTCCGGTGCATCCGGCAATTCGGCCGGCGACTTCAAGGGCGAGATCAAGGTGCTGACCTCCTGCCCGTCCTGTCTGCAAGGGCTGTCCCGTTTCAACCACGATTCGGGCACCACGGCCGACTATATCGTGGTCGAGATTGCCAAACATGTGCTCGGCCAAAACTGGATGGCCGATTATGTCGCGAAAGCCAATAACGGCGGCATCGAGCGCGTGTTGCTGTAATGCAACCGGGGGCGCAGGGGGTGCCGATGAAAAGCGACTCCTGCGAGCTTTGTCAGGGCGACGGTGGCGAGCTGCTGTATCGCGGACCCCGCTATCGGGTGGTGCGCGTCACCGGCGCCGAGGGCGAAAGCTATCCGGGTTTTTGCCGGGTGATCTGGAATGATCATGTCAAGGAGATGAGTGATCTGTCTGATGCCGAGCGCCAGCAGTTCATGGCCGCTGTTTTCACGGTTGAGGCAGCGCTGCGCACCAGCATGCGGCCGGAGAAAATGAACCTCGCCAGCCTCGGCAATATGACGCCGCATCTGCATTGGCATGTGATACCCCGTTTCAGTAGCGATCCGACCTATCCGAAGCCGATATGGGCTACCGCCATTGCGCCGCCGCCGCAAATTGATAAACTTGTCCCTGAGCAGGGAATCCGTAGCACCGATGCCCACGTAGAATGGGTTAGCGCCGTCAGAAACGCGCTGGACAATATCGGCTAAAACGCCGCGCAATTCGTCAGGGCGCAGAGTACGATCGGCCACCGCGAGTTACTCAAGGAGTAATCATGGCTTTACAGACCGCAGCGCCATCCAAGCCGGGCTCGATGTTTTTCTCCGACGCCCGCACCTGCAAGGAGTGGCTGAAATCCATTCCGGTTACCAATGTTCCGCAAGCGCAGCAAATCGTACTCGACGCCTTGCGCATGTTCAACCGTGCCGGCGATATCGTCCCGGTCGAACGCCTCACCTGCATGGAGTTGATGCGCGACAAGACGGCTTTTCTGCTGTCCGAGCAGCGCGCCCGCTATGCCGGGAAGACCATTCCGCTGACGAGCACCGATTACGCCGCCTGGAACGTGTCGCGCAACCTGATCGGCGAGATGGAGGCGGGTTATCGTCGCTGCTGGCAAGACGTTGCCGGCGCCGCGGCCGAACTTGCCGATCATGCGGCGCTGGTTATTCAGCGCATCATCCGCTACATCGGACTGCAGATGCTGATGGCGGGATTCATCTACCGGCGCTTCGATCCGGCGTTATGGATGCGCCTGCATTTGCAATGGCTGGAAGCCGAGTCGCGTGGCCTGACCGTGAAGCGGGTCAAGGACTCGGTGGGCGCGATCGACGGCAACTCCAGCGTGTTGCAGGCCTACACGGCGGTGCTGTTCGGACAACTTGGTTGCACCCATGAATTGATGCCCAGGCAGATCGATTTCGTCGATGCCGTGCTGAAACGCTTCGGGCACAAGGTAACAGTCTCGCGCGATATCCCGCGAGCGCGGCCGACCGGAGCGTCAGGGCAGGTATACGCGGTGGATCTGCTCGCCAATGCGGGCGCAGGCTTTCATCCGGTGACGGCGCTGAATGAACATACGCGCGTACTCGATGTCAGCGAATTGTCGCGTTCCCTGCGTCGTCGCATCAAGAAACTGACCGAGGGCGAAGAGCCTGGCTCCATGGATCTGCCGGCCGACTGGGGGACGCATGAAGCCTGTGGGCAACTGCTGCGCCTGCATCATCTCTGGTGCGAGGGCGGTACGGCGCGCATTGCCGCCACGGTTCCGGAAGAACAGGACGCCATTCTCGCTTTCGGCATCAGCGAAACGCATTTCATCCTGTCCGGCAATATGTTCGAGCAGCCAGGCGTCACGCGCGAGCTGACGCGGCAGGAATTGAACGATATCTCCATGTTTGGCAAGGTTTCGGAAGCGACCATTCGCGCCAGATATGCGGATTTCAATTACGGCACGGAAACCTGGCGGATTATCGACGAGAGCCGCGGCGCCTTCCGCATGATGCGGCCTGCCAATTCGCCGCGCGGTGTCGGCATCGGCAAACTGATCGGCATGAAGGTCGGCAAGCAGGGCGCCTTCTACCTCGGTGTCATTCGCGAAATCATCGAGGAAAGCGAGGGCAACATCGCCGTTACTATTGCCATGCTGCCGGGGAAACCGGAGGCCACGGCGGTGCGCGCCAGTGACGCCGCTGCCGTGCGCAGCAATGCCACCTATACCCAGGGTTTTCGTCTGCCCCCCATGGATGCACTGAAGATCCCCGAGACGCTGATTGTGCCCTCGGGGTTGGCGCAGAAGGGACGCGGCATCGATATCTATCATCCCGATCACGGCAGCCCCAAGGAAGTCAAATTGATCGACTTCATCGAGCGCGGCGCCGATTTTGATCGCGTGACGATTGCCTAGGCCCGCCGGCGGCAAAGACTAGGCGGCGATGGCGTCCAGCACCATTGCCGCAGTATTGAAACCCTTCTGCTCGAAGATTTCGACCATGCAGGTCGGTGAGGTCACATTCACCTCGGTAAGATAATCGCCGATGATATCGAGACCGACGATAGTGAGCCCGTCGCCCCTGAGTTGCGGACCCAGGGTTTCGGCGATTTCGCGATCGCGGTCCGACAGGGCTTGGGCTACGCCGCGCCCGCCCGCTGCCAGATTGCCGCGCGTTTCGCCCGCCTTGGGGATGCGCGCCAGGACAAAGGGGGCCGGTTTGCCGTCTATCACCAGCACCCGCTTGTCGCCTTGCGCAATGGCCGGGATATAACGCTGCACCATCACCGTCTCATGCCCATTCCGGGTCTGTACTTCGACAATGGTGTTGCGATTGGGATCGTCGCTGCGCACCCGGAAAATCGAGGTGCCGCCCATTCCGTCGAGCTTTTTCACGATCACGTCGCAGTGTTGTTCGATGAAGGCATGAATGCGCGCCATCTCCTGCGTCACCAGGGTGGGCGAGAGGAATTGCGGAAAGCGTGTGATCGCCAGTTTCTCGTTGTAGTCGCGCAGGGCTCCCGGCCGGTTGATGATGCGCGCGCCCTGCGTCTCGGCGGCGCTGAGCAGCAGGGTGGCATACAGAAAGGCCTGGTCGAAGGGCGGATCCTTGCGCATCAGCACCGCATCAAACTCGGTCAGTGCCATTTCCTTTTCGGCAGCCACCTTGTACCAGTCGTGATTGTCGGCATTCACCGACAACTCGGCGGCGCGAGCCAGAACCACGCCATTCCCCGCAGCCTGCGGGACCATCGCCAGATGCCGCGGTTCGAACGCGAATACCTGATGACCGCGTTTAGCGGCCTCACGCATCATGAAGATGGACGAATCCTTGTAGGCTTTCAGGCTGGCAAGCGGGTCGACGATGAAGGCGATCTTCAAGGGCGCCCCTACTCGGCGGCCATCGCCGTCGCCGGCTCGGCGATGGATTCGACATCGACCATTTCCGACAGCTTTTCCAGTTCCTTGGCCGCTGCCAGCATCGCCAGGCGCGCCACCACGCCATAGGTATAAAAACGGTTGGGCGGTGCATCGGGCATGCCCGCACAGTCCGGCGTATGACAGTCTGTTTCGAAGGCCAGCGGTACAAAGCTCATGCCGCGCGAATTCAGGTTCTCGTCGATGCCGCGGTCGGTGTTGACGCGATAGAAACCGCCCACGACGTACTGGTCGATCATGTACACCACCGGCTCGGCAACAGCACCATTGACGTTTTCGAAGGTATAGACGCCCTCCTGGATGATGACTTCGTTCACCTCCAGGCCCTCCTTGACCACTGACATCTTGTTGCGTTCCTTGCGGTTCAGGCCGCGCACATCGTCCGCTGAGCGTGCTGTCAGGATGCCCATGCCATAGGTGCCGGCATCGGCCTTGACGATCACGAACGGTTTCTCCTTGATGCCGTACTGATCGTATTTGACCTGCACTTCCTTGAGCACCGCGTCGACATTGGCGGCCAGGCATTCCTCGCCCTCTTGCACGCTGAAATTGACCTTGCCGCATTGGCTGAATGCGGGATTGATCAACCAGGGATCGATGCCGATGATTTTCGCGAAGTCTTCCGCGACCCGGTCATAGGCATGGAAATGCAGGGTCTTGCGTCGCGTGGTCCAGCCGGCATACAGGGGTGGCACCACCGGCTGCTCGAGACCGCGCAGGATTTTCGGCACGCCGGCGGAAAGATCGTTATTGAGCAGTACGGCGCAGGCATCGAAGTTTTCCAGCATCAGGCGGTTGCCCTTGCGGATGATCGGCTCCAGCACCAGCTTTTCGCCGTTAGGCAGTTCCAACGCGGTCGGTGCAGTGATCTCAGGCAGCAGTGAGCCGACGCGCACCTCGAGACCGGCGCTGATCAGGATTTTCTGGATGGCGGCCACATTGGTGAGATAAAACAGATTGCGCGTATGGTTCTCGGGGATCAGCAGGAAGCGCTGCTTGTCCGGGCAAATTTTCTGTACCGCCGCCATCGCCGCGTGCACGCACAGCGGCAAAAACTCCGGGTTCAGATTGTTGAAGCCGCCGGGGAACAGATTGGTGTCCACCGGCGCCAGCTTGAAGCCGGCGTTGCGCAAATCGACCGAGGTGTAGAAGGGCAGGGTGTTTTCCAGCCACTGGTTGCGAAACCAGCGCTCGATCTCGGGCATGGAATCGAGAATTTTTTTCTCGAGGTCCAGCAGCGGACCGGTCAGGGAAGTCGTGAGATGTGGAACCATACTTGTTGAATCGGCTGTTTGGATGCTGTCCGGACAACCGCCCCTCCTGAAAAAAAGATAGTTGAGGGCAGAGCCCAAGTTTGCAAGCGCTGCAAGGCCTTGAAGTTTACCCTGTTTGTTTGCCCTATTTGACCGCCCGATTGATGACGGTGAGTCGGGGGGCGAATGTTAAACTGACAGGCCACCGCAGGCGCAATCTTTAAGGGTATTCCTTGTTAATTACCACCAATATCACCATGCAATTCGGGGCCAAGCCCCTGTTTGAAAACGTTTCTGTCAAATTCGGCGAGGGCAACCGCTACGGCCTGATCGGCGCCAACGGCTGCGGCAAATCGACCTTCATGAAAATTCTCGGCGGCGACCTGGAGCCCTCCAGCGGCGAAGTCGCCAAGGATCGCCATGAGCGCCTCGGCAAGCTGCGCCAGGACCAGTTCGCCTACGAAGACGTGCGCGTCCTCGATGTGGTGATGATGGGCCACACCGAATTGTGGGCCGCCATTCATGAACGCGACCGGATTTATGCCGATGCCGGGGCCACGGAAGACGACTATATGCGTGCCGCCGACCTCGAGGCCAAGGTCGCCGAATACGATGGTTATTCCGCCGAGGCCCGCGCCGGCGAGTTGCTACTGGGCTCGGGTATTCCCATCGAGCACCATCAGGGTCCGATGAGCGCCATCGCCCCCGGCCTCAAACTGCGGGTGTTGCTGGCGCAGGCACTGTTTTCCAACCCCGACATCCTGCTGCTGGACGAGCCGACCAATAACCTCGATATCAATACCATTCGCTGGCTGGAGGACATCCTCAATGCGCGCCAGTCGACCATGATCATTATTTCGCATGATCGCCACTTTCTGAATTCGGTGTGTACGCATATGGCCGATGTCGATTACGGTCACATCACCATTTACCCCGGCAACTACGACGATTACATGCTGGCCTCGACCCAGGCGCGCGAAAAGCTGTTGTCGTCAAATGCCAAGGCCAAGGAACGCATCACCGATCTGCAGGATTTCGTGCGCCGTTTCTCTGCCAATAAATCCAAGGCGCGACAGGCCACCTCGCGCGTCAAGCAGATCGAAAAAATCAAGGCCGAGGCGGTCGAGGTCAAACCCTCCTCGCGACAGTACCCTTTCATCCGCTTCGAATTCGATGAAAAGGAAAAACTGCACCGCCTGGCTGTCGAAGTGGAAAAACTCAAGAAGCAGTTCGATGGCGCCGACCAACCGCTGTTTGCCAATCTCAATCTGATGGTCGAAGCCGGCGAAAAAATCGCCATCATCGGCCCCAATGGCATCGGCAAGACCACCTTGCTGCGCATGCTGGCCGACGATCTTGAACCGAGCTTCGGCAAGATCAAATGGGCGGAAAAAGCCAAGCTCGGTTACTTTGCACAGGACCATGCCGCCGAGTTCGCCAAGGATGAAAACCTGTTCGACTGGATGAACCGGTGGCGCACCCAGGCCGAGGATGAGCAGGCGATTCGCGGCACCCTGGGGCGCCTGTTGTTCTCAAGCGACGATATCAAGAAAAGCTGCACCGTCATTTCCGGTGGCGAAGAAGGCCGCATGCTGTTCGGCAAGCTCATCCTGCAACGCCCCAATGTGCTGCTGATGGACGAGCCCACCAATCATATGGACATGGAATCGATCGAGTCGCTCAACACCGCGCTGGAAAAATTCAAGGGCACGCTGATCTTTGTTTCGCATGACCGCGAGTTCGTGTCCTCGCTGGCCACGCGCATCATCGAAATTACCGCCGACGGCGTGCGCGATTTTAGCGGCAGTTATGACGATTATCTGCAAAGCATGGGTATCGCCGCGTGAATGCGCTACAGCTGTCGCCGGTACTTTCCGCCATCGGCCTGCTCATCGCCAGCAATGTGTTCATGACCTTTGCTTGGTATGCGCACCTGAAGAACCTGTCCGACAAGCCCTGGTTCATTGCCGCGCTGCTGAGCTGGGGAATTGCCCTGTTTGAATACCTGCTGCAGGTGCCGGCCAACCGCATCGGCCATACCGCAATGAATCTGGGACAGCTGAAAATCCTGCAGGAGGTCATCACCCTGACGGTGTTCGTGCCTTTCGCGGTGTTTTACATGGGCGAGCGCCTGACCTGGAATTATCTCTGGGCAGGCCTCTGCCTGATGGGCGCGGTCTACTTCATTTTCAAGGCTTAGCCCGCGCGTCGATCCCGGCGAGTTTGTGGCGCACGAAGTCGATGTGCTCCTTCAGATCGTAAAGTTCACGCGCAAACGACAGCGGCACGCGCACATTGTCGACGCGCTGCTCGATCTGGTCGAGCCTGACGATAATCGGCGGCACCGCCTCGGCCGAGGGGGGCGCATGGCTCATTTCATTCTCGATTTGCCGCACCTCGGCATACCAGCGGTACACCCTGGAACGCATGCGCCAGCTGTAAACCACCGGCAGCACCCGTGCCGCCGGGATGCCGATCGCCAGCAGCGGCACCAGGATGATGACGGCACGCTCCACCCATACCGCGAACCAGAACGGTAAATGGCTGTGCAGAAAGCTCGCGCCTGAGGTGAAGTAGCGCTCGGCGTCGGCATTGACCGGCACATCGGTGCCTTTCAGGGTCGGGAAATCGCCGGCCTTGTGAAACCAGCCGCTGCCGCCGTGGATTTCCTTGGCCGCCTCGGCGAACAGCTGCACCAGGGCCGGGTGCAGATCGGCGCGCACCATCAATTGCGAGGTCGCGGCGATCAGGGGTACTTCCTGCGGCGGCAGGTTCCTGGCGAGGTCGATCACGCCCGGGCTGAGCGTGACCGTATTCAAATCGGGGAAGCGGCGGCTCAATGCGGCGGATTGCGGAAAGGCCAGCAGGCGCACGCCCGGTACGCGCAGCATCTCCTGCACCACGGTGGAATCTTCACCCGAAACCAGGATCATCCCGTCTACCTTGCCGGCCATCAGCGCCTCGACGCCGGCGCGGCCGGTGATATCGAGATGCGGCTGCGCCTCGAGGTCGACGCCATAGGCTGCAAACAGGTCCACGGCGACGCGGCGCGTGCCGCTGCCCCGCGCACCGATCGCCATCCGCCGCCCGGCCAAGTCGCTGGCCTGGGTCACCGGCTTCGGCAGCCGGTAGAACACCCATAACGGCTCCGGATAAACGCCGGCGATCGCCGACAGCCAGTCCGCATCGGCGGCGCTGGCGCTGCCGGTTTGCACAAACGCAGCGACCACCTTGGCGTCGTCGTCGAGCAGCTTGGCGCGGTTCTCAAGCGCGCCGGTGGTGGTTTTCAGTTCTACGCGGATGCCATGCTTGGCCAGCACCGTCCGGTAGCGCTCGCCATAGCGTTGCGCCGCCCCGCCCTCCGGGCCGGTGGCCATCACGATCGAGCGCGGCGGCGCCGGCTGCCAGAAATAGCCGATCACCACGATCACGACGGCCAGTCCCAATACCCAGGGCCCCGCGACCCAGAACCACTCACGGAACGACAGGCCACGCCAGCTCATGATTCTTTCTCCATCGGCACGCGAAGCGTCTTTTGACGCGGGGTTTGATGCGAAAATACGCGGCTGAACTATCGGCAGCGGCGCAGATGCCCTGCTGCCCCTCATCAACCCGGCGCCATAGCGGCGCATAGCGATTTTATAACATGCACATCCATATCCTCGGCATTTGCGGCACTTTCATGGGTGGCATCGCTGCGCTGGCCAAGGAGGCCGGTCACACCGTCACCGGCTGCGACGCCAATGTCTATCCACCCATGTCCACGCAGCTGGAAGCGCTGGGCATCGGCCTGCATGAGGGCTTCGATGCGGCGCAGCTCGACGTGTTCAAAGCCGATCTTTACGTGGTCGGCAATGCCATGACCCGCGGCAAGCCGGTGATCGAGGAAATCCTCAATCGCGGCCTGCCCTATATTTCCGGACCGCAATGGCTGGGCGAGAACCTGCTGTATGGCAAATGGGTGCTGGCGGTGGCCGGCACGCACGGCAAGACCAGTACGACGTCCATGCTGGCCTGGATTCTCGATTATGCCGGTATCGGCCCGGGCTTCCTGATCGGCGGCGTGCCGAAAAATTTCGGCATCTCGGCGCGTTCGCCGATCGGCGATTCGCCGTTCTTCGTCATCGAGGCCGATGAATACGACACGGCGTTTTTCGACAAGCGCTCCAAGTTTGTTCATTATCGGCCGCGTACGGTGGTGCTGAACAATCTGGAGTTCGACCATGCCGATATTTTCCCGGATGTGGGGGCGATCGAAACCCAGTTTCATCATCTGGTGCGCACGGTGCCGGCCAATGGCCTGCTTGTCGCTAATGGCGGCGATGCGCATCTGGCTGCGGCACTCGCCAAGGGCGCGTGGACGCCACTGGAGAAATTCGGTCCCGGCCACGTCTGGGATTTCCGGCGTGGCGCGCGCGAGGGTCAATTCGAGGTGCACCTGAACGGCGTCGCCAAGGGCGAGGTGAGCTGGGACCAGAGCGGTACGCACAATATCCTGAATGCGCTGGCGGCCATTGCCGCGGCGCGCCATGCCGGGGTGCCGACCAAAATCGCCATCGAAGCCCTCAACCAGTTTTCCGGTGTCGCCCGGCGGATGGAGGTGCGCGGCGCGGTCGGCGGCATCACCGTCTATGACGATTTTGCCCATCACCCCACGGCCATCCAGACTACGGTGTCGGGCCTGCGCAGCAAGGTCGGCAATGCGCGCATCATCGCGGTGCTGGAACCGCGCAGCAACACCATGAAGCTCGGCGCCATGAACAGCGCCCTGCCCGGCTCGCTGTCGAATGCCGACGTGGTGTTCGTGTACGCGCACAAGCTTGGCTGGGATGCCGCCAAAACCTTTGAGCCAAGGGACACCAATGCGGGCACCAAAACCGGCGTATTCGACGATCTTGATGCCATGGTGAAAACCATTGCGGACATGGCGAGACCGGGCGATCACGTCCTGGTCATGAGCAATGGCGGTTTCGGTGGCGTGCACGGGAAGCTCCTGCAGGCGCTGGGTCTGCGCGCAGGCTGAAAGCTGCTGCCGCAAGAGCATCGTCCGCTGCGGGTTTTGTCCTGCTGCGCACATGTTGCACCGCAGCGTGATTTCACCGCCGCAAGCCCGTATGCTGGCCCCACTTGAGCGAAGCGCGGCAGCAGGCGCAGCGATTGCGAGGAGGAGAAGATTGTCGTCGGCAATCATGGCGACACACTAAAGGCGGCGCGGAGAATGTGGACGTGAGCTCCACATTCTCCGGGCAGCTGCCGATCTTCCGGTTTCCAGTCTTTCCCCCGTCCCCGCCATGGCGCGCATATTTTGATGCGAACAATCGTCTATGCGCACGGCTTCAAGAGCGCTTCGCGCTCACGCAAGGCCAGCCAGTTGCGCGACTATCTCCGCGAGCGGCGAATCGATATCGACTATCGCGCGCCCGATCTGAGTTTTGACCCGCAAATCGCGCTCGCCCGGCTGGAACAGCTTTGTGCAGGCGTTGCCGTGGAAGAACTCACCATTGTCGGCAGCTCCCTGGGCGGGTTTTATGCGCTGGCGCTCGCGGAAAAACTCGGCTGCCGCGCGGTATTGCTGAATCCATCGATTCGGCCCTTCGATACGCTCGCCCAATACCTCGGCCGCCAGACCAATCTCCATACCGGCGAGGTGTTCGAGTTCACCGCCGCGCATATCACCGTCTTGCGCAGGCAATTCGTGCCGCAGCCGACGCGACCGGAGCGCTATCTGCTGGTGGTGGAAACCGGCGATGAAGTCCTTGACTATCGGGCAGCGGTGGCGAACTACGCCGGCGCCGCGCAGATCATCGTCGAGGGCGGCGACCATGAACTGAAATCGTTCCCGCAGCATATTCCGGGGCTGCTGGCATTCGCGGGCGTGAAATCGGGCAGGGTGCCCACAATTGATTAAGTAAACCCCAGCATTGGCGCAATTTTTGAGGCATTTTTGCTCCAAACGCCGCGCCAGTGCTGGAGTTTCATGTTTGGCGCAGAATCAATAGCCTACCACCGCGCCGTCGCTGCGCTGGTCATAGCCGCCGATCATCATGCCGTCGGTACCGCGGATCAGCGCACCGGCATGACCGACGCTTTCGTCCCATTCGCCCAGCCATTCGATATCGTGGCCGCGCGCCGCCAGCGCGTTGAATACCGATTGCTCGAAGCGTTTCTCGATCTTCAGTGAATCCGAAGGCGCGCCCCAGGTCCGGCCCAGCAGCCAGCGCGGGGCGTCGATGGCGGCCTGCGGGCCCATGCCGAACTGGGCGATGCGCGTGAACACCGCGCACTGCGTCTGCGGCTGGCCGTCGCCGCCCATGGTGCCGTAGGGCATCACGCGGCCGTCGCTGAAACGCATCAGCGCCGGGTTGAGGGTGTGGAACGGTTTCTTGCCGGGTTTCAAGGCCAGCAGCGCAGAGGGGTTCAGTGAAAAACTCGCGCCGCGGTTTTGCCAGTTGATGCCGGATTCGGCCAGCACCACGCCGGAGCCGAACTCGTGATAAATCGACTGGATGAACGACACCGCGCGACCCTGCTTGTCGATCACGCCCATCCATACCGTATCACCGGGATGGAGTTGCTTGCCCCAGGGCGCCGCCTTGCTGCGATTCACCTTGGCGGCAAGCGCGGCGACGATGTCGTCATCCAGCAGGGATTGCGGATGCACGGTCATGTATGCCGGATCGGTGAGGTATTTGTCGCGCACCGAGAACGCGTGCTTGGTCGCCTCCACGCACAGATGCACATAATCCGCCCCGAGCGGATCGAGACCTTTCAGCGACAGGCGGTCGAGAATGGCCAGAATCAGCAGCGACACCACGCCTTGTGTGGGCGGCGTCATATTGTTCAGCGTGCCCAGGGTGTGTTTGCGCTCCAGCGGCTCGCGGTACAGGGCTTCGTGTTTTTTCAGGTCGTCGAACGAGATCGGGCTGCCGACTTTGCCGAGATCGCGCGCGATACTGTCGGCCAGCTCGCCCTGGTAATAATCCGCCAGCCCTTTGCGCGCCAGGTGCTCAAGGGTGCTGGCGAGGCGCGGCATCTTGAAATTCACGCCGGCCTTGGGCGCTTCGCCATTCACCAGAAAAGTCTCGGCGAAGCCGGGCTGCGATTTCAATTCAGCCGTCTTGCCCGAGGTGCTGGCGTACTGGCTGTGGGTGACTTTGATGCCGTCGCGCGCATGACGTATTGAATCTTCGAGGATGGCGAACAAGGGCAATTTGCTGCCCCAGGATTTGGAAATCGCCAGCGCCGCCTCCCAGCCCGACACCGTGCCGGCGACGGTATTGGCCGCCAGCGGGCCGCGGATCGGGATCGCCTTCAGGCCGGCCGAGGTGTACCAGTCGATGCTGGCCTTGCCGGCCGCCGCGCCGCAGGCGTCGATGGCGATGGGTGGCTTGCCCGGCTCGCTGATCAGCCAGAAGGCATCGCCGCCGATCGCCGTCATATGCGGATAGACCGTGGCAATGGTGGCGGCCGCGCCGACCATGGCATCGATGGCATTGCCGCCCTCCCGCAGGATGCGCACCGCGGTTTGGGCGGCTTCGTGATGCGGGGCGGTGGCGATGCCGTTGCGGTAGTGCGTTTCCATGGTGCTATTCCTCGAGTATGCAGCTGACCCAGCGGATTATGCACGACGCGCCCGGTATAATTCGGCCTCCCGCCTGCGCTTTGGTCTGCAATTTGGCTTTAGGTACTTTCCCCCTCCAGTTCATGAATGTTTTTTACGAAGAAGACGGCGGCTTCAAAGTCGGGCATGTGATGTCCGATATCGGCACCTCGCTGCAGGTGGAGGCAATCTCCGGCAAGCGCAGCAAGATCAAGGCAAACCAGGTGCTGCTGCGTTTTGAAACCGCGCTGGGCGAGTTCCTGCCCGCCGCCGATAAATTCGCCGCCGGGATCGAACCGGATTTCCTATGGGAAGTATGCGGGCCCGGCGAATTCGGCTGCGAGGATCTGGCGAAGGAATATTTTGGTCACGCACCAACACCCGCGGAATCCGCCGGCGTGGCGATCAAATTGCACGCCGCCCCCATGTATTTCTACAAACGCGGCAAGGGTCGCTACCAGGCGGCGCCGCCGGAAAATCTGAAGGCCGCCCTGGCCAGCATCGAGCGCAAGCAACGCGAAGCGGCGCAAATGACCGGCTGGGTGGAACAGCTCAAATCAGGTGTGATGCCCGAGGAAATGCGCCCGCACCTGCCGATGCTGTTGTACAAACCAGACCGCAATACCCTGTTGGTGAAAGCGGCCGAGGCGGCGGCCGAGGCCACCGGCCTGCCGCTCCCCAAACTGTTTTTCAATGCCGGCGCCTGGCCGGACCGCGCCCAAGCGCCGCATGACTACCATCTGGGTAAATTTCTCGCCGATTATTTTCCCCGCGGCACGGCTTATCAGGGCGCGATCGACGCCGTGGCGCCCGCCGCTCTGCCGCCCGCGGGAGTCGAGGCCTACAGTATCGATGACGCCACCACCACCGAAATCGATGATGCCTTCTCGGTGATGCATCTGGCCGACGGCGCGGTCGAGGTCGGCATCCATATCGCCGCGCCCGCGCTGTTTTTCAGCCGCGACAGCGAACTGGAAAAACTGTCGGTGCAACGCATGTCCACCGTTTATTTCCCGGGCAACAAGATCACCATGCTGCCGGATGCGGCGGTGGCATTGGCCACCCTGGCCGAGGGCCGCCGCTGTGCCGCGTTGTCGTTCTACGCCACCTTCGCAAGCAATGCGGCTGGCGCTCTTGAATTGGCCGCCACCCGCTCGGCCATCGAGCAGGTGCGCATCGCGCGCAATCTGCGCATCGGCGAGGTGGAACAGTATTTTCACGAGGCCGCCATTGCCGCCGGCGCCGCGGAAGGAGAATACGGCGCCGAATTGATTCTGCTGCACCGCCTCGCCCGGGTGCTGGGCCAGCGTCGCGGCAAAAATGAAAACGAGCAGGACCGCCTCGATTTCAATTTCGAACTCAGCGACGGCCGCATCGATATCGTGCCGCGCAAGCGCGGCAGCCCGGTCGATACCGTGGTCTCCGAGTTCATGATCCTGGTGAACAGCGAATGGGGCAAGCTGCTGGCCGACAGCAATGTGGCCGGCATCTACCGCGCCCAGCAGAACCAGAAAACGCGCATGACCACCGACGCCGCCCCGCACGAGGGGCTGGGCGTGAAGCAATACGCCTGGTCGTCGTCGCCGCTCAGGCGTTATGTGGACCTCGTCAACCAGCGCCAGATCATCGCCCTGCTGAAAAATGAAGCGCCGCCCTTCGCCAAACGCTCGCCTGAATTGAACGAGATCACACGCAAATTCGATGTCACTTATGACGCCTACGCCGAGATCCAGCGCGAGCTGGAGCGCTATTGGTGCCTGCGCTATCTCGAACAGGAAGGTATCCGGGAATTCGACGCGACCATCATCCGCGACGAACTGGTGCGCGCCACCGCCTTGCCGCTGATCGTCAAGCTCGACAAGAGCCCCAATCTGCCGGGCAAGACGGCGGTGCGCGTAGCGGTCGGCGAGCTCGATTACTGGGCGATTTCCGGCGTTTTTACCCTGGTGGAAACCGCGGCGGCGCAGGCCCAGGCAGCAGATGCGGCGGCGGACGCCGAGAATCCATGACATCCATGCGGATTGACCGTAAAATTTGACCATGGTTTGTTTGCCGATTGTTCCGAGCGTTTATCCCCTGTGCTGCCGACCTTGATTGACAAGCAGCGCCGCCACGCCGCCGCCATCGATTCGCGACTGGATGCCATCGCGACCGTACAGCCTCCCCCGGTTTTCCTCAGTATTCAAAAAGCGATTGCGGTGTCGGTGTCGATGCAAACCGCAATCTGCGTATCTTTGGGCTTGCATCTCCTTATCGGGTTGGGCGTGGGCTTTGCGGGCATCGACCCCGCCTCGTCTATGTCGCCGCACAATGTGATGGACGTGGTCCTGGTCAATGCCAAATCGCAGAACCGCCCGCAGAAGGCCGATGCGCTGGCCCAGGCCAATCTCGACGGCGGCGGCAATACCGATGAGGCGCGCCGCGCCAGGACGCCGCTGCCGGCGGTCAACCAGTCGGCAGCAAAAAACGAAAAGCAGGCGCAGGAACGCGTGAAGCAACTCGAGCAGGAAATGAAAACCCTGATGACCCAGGCCAGGTCGGATGCCAAGGTCTTGCAGGGCGAATTGAACCAGCAGCCGGCGGGTACGCCGAATTCGGTTTCGGCCTCGGAGCTGATGCAGAAATCGATCGAGATCGCGCGGTTGGAGGCGCAGATCGCGCGCGAGCACGAGCTGTATCAACAGCGCCCGAAGCGCAAGTATGTGGGTGCCCGGGCCACCGAATACCGCTTCGCGCAGTATGTCGACAACTGGCGGCTGAAGATCGAGCGTGTCGGCAACCTCAACTACCCGGAAGAGGCGCGCCGCAAGAAGGTCTATGGCACCCTGCAGCTTACCGTGGCCATCAAGGCCGACGGCGAGGTCGAGGAAATCCAGATCAACCGCTCCTCCGGCAGCAAATTGCTGGACGAGGCGGCCAAACGCATCGTGCGGCTGTCCGCGCCCTTCGATCGCTTTCCGGACAACGTCAAGCGCGACACCGACGTGCTGCACATCACCCGCACCTGGATGTTCACCCGCGGCGATTTGCTGTCGGCGGAATAAAATTCAACAGCGACCTGCCCGCAGAGGCAGGCTGGATGCGCCTCTCCGAAGGGCATGCCCCAAACGCCGCGTGGATATTGGCGTTCCGGGCAGCTGCCTGTTCGGGTTTGCCCGCGCCTACAGCAGGCTCTGCCGCACCCGTCGCGACATCGAATCGAAGGCAATCACCATCGCGATGATCGCCAGCAGGATGGTCGCCAATCGCCCCCACTGAAACAGCGACACTGCCTCCGACACCAGCAGACCCAGGCCGCCGGCGCCGATCAGGCCGAGCACGGTGGAATCGCGGACATTGAATTCCCAGATGTACAGATGGGTGGAGATGAACTTCGGCGTCACGCTGCGCCAGATGGCGAACAGCAGCACGCGGATCGGCGAGGCGCCCAGGGAGAGGCCGGCTTCAAGCAGGCTGCGTTCGGTGGTTTCGATCGCTTCCGCATACAGCTTGCCGTAGGTGCCCAGCGAATGCGCCGCGATCGCCAAGATGCCGGCGCTGGGCCCGAGGCCGATGATGCCGACGAACAGCAGGCCGAACACCAGGGAGTGAATCGAGCGGCAAATATCGAGGATCAGCTTGGCTGGCCAGGCAACGAGGCGCGGCACCGCCATGTTTTTGGCGACGCCGATGCCAAGCGGCAGGGCGAACAGCGCCGCCAGCAGGGAGCCCAGGGTGGCGATCTTGAGCGTGGTCCAGATGGCTGCGGCGAGGCCGTGCAGAAATTTCTGTTCCGATTCGCGCTGGTTCTCCACACGCAGCACGCGGCCGTCATCGGCCTTGTATTCCAGTTTTTCGTTGCCGAACCAGACGTTCAGAAAACTGGGTTCGGATAATTCGACCGCGGTGTGCTTGAGATTTTCCCAGGGCCTGCGGCCCAACGACAGGTCGCCGGCGTTGATCAGGCTGACGAGACAGGCCGCGATCAGCACGGCATAAAGCGCGCTGATCGCCCACAGGCGAATGCGCGTTTTCGCTTCGTGATCGCCGGTTTGCGGTTTATCGAGGCTCATGACAGGCCATTATGGCGCACTTGAAATGATGCGCCCGGCGCAGCAGAGGCTGCGGGTGGCGTCGGCTAAAAATGCGACGCCGCCAGTGAAGGGTCGATTATTTTTTCACCGGCGTCAATTTGCCAGTCGCCAGTCCCGCATCGCGGATCGGCGCGTAATAGCGATTGTCCTTGGCCACAAAGCCGGTGTAATGGTTAGGCAGCAGATTCGGTTGGGTTTTCAGTTCCACGCCAATGTCTTCCAGCGCCTTGACCAGTCTGGCGGTAAACGCCTGGTCCTTGGCCAGTTCGGCGGAAACCGCGAAGGCGTCATTGGGCAGCGGCGCAGAGGTCCAGATGATCTTGCTGTCGGCCGCTTTGATCAGGCCCTGCTCGATCATCGCATCGCGATTGCGGTTGTAATCCGCGCCGGCATCGAGCTCGCCGCGCGTAACCTGGGTTTCGATCGCCTGATGCTTGGTGTAAATCACCTTCGAGAAATAAGTGTCGACATCGAGGCCGCGTTTGAAGAATTCATGGAAGGGAATCAGATAACCCGAGGTCGACCCCTTGTCGCCGAAGGCAAAAGTCTTGTTCTTCAGGTCCTCGATGCGATTGATGCCGCTGTTCGGATTGGTCACCATGATCGCGAAATACTCGGGCTTGCCGTCGTAAAGAATGGTGGCGACCGCCTCGGCACCGGCTTGATTGTTGGCCAGCACATAACCCCAGGGGCCCATCAGCGCGAGATCGGTTTCGCTGGAGGCCAGCGATTTGGCCAATCCCTCCCAGGTATCGACCGTGCGCAGCCTCACCGGCCGGCCCAGCTTCCTGGCCAGATAGTCGGCCAGCGGTTTATAGGTCGCGTCGTTTTTTTCCTTGTCCGGCTGGAAGAGGCCGACGCCGAATTCCAGCGGGCGCTGCGATTGCGCCGAAGCGGCGCCGGCAGCTAGGGACATCAACAGAATGGCAAGGTGCTTGCAGAATGATTTCAAGCGAATCTCCGATAGTCGTAGACAGATGATGAAGTGAAGACGATACGCGATGCAGCATCGCATGGATGCGGAATGCTCACGGGCGGCATGCGTCCGGCGCGCCATTATCTGTCTGTTTCCCCTCGCCTTGCTTACAGCACACCGCAAAGTGGAGACCCGGTTCGGCAAGCCGCTTGACAAGCATTAATAATTTCCATATTATTAGAAATATGGAAACGAAAGACATGCTCACCGCCTTGGCGGCTCTTGCCCAGGAATCGCGCCTCGCCATTTTCCGCCTGCTGGTCGAGACCGGTCCGGAAGGTTTGCCGGTCGGGCAGATTGCCGAAAAGCTTGGCTTGGCAAACGCCACCCTGTCGTTTCATCTCAAAGAGCTGACCAGTGCCGGCTTGCTGGTGGCCGCACCCAATGGGCGCTCGATCGTCTATTCGGCCAATTTCAACACCATGAACGGCGTGATCGGCTATCTGCGCGAAAACTGCTGCGCCGGCGCGAGCTGCGCCACGATCGTGAATTGCAATCCATCGACCACACGCAAAGCCAGGCCGCCCGCGCCCAAGGCGGTCGCCGCAAATACCAGAAGGAGAACCGCATGAAACGCTTCCATGTCCACGTCGCCGTCAGCGATCTCGCGCAGGGCATCCGCTTCTATGCCGGCATGTTCGGCCAGGCGCCCACGGTGCGGAAGGACGATTACGCCAAGTGGATGCTCGACGATCCGCGCGTCAACTTCGCCATCTCGGCGCGCGGCAACGCCGCAGGCGTGAACCACCTCGGCATCCAGGCGGAGAGCGCGGAGGAACTGACTGAAATCCACCAGCGTCTGCAAAGCGCGGATCAGACGGTGCAGGCCGAGCCCGATGCCAGTTGCTGCTATGCCAAGTCGGATAAATACTGGGTGACCGATCCGGCCGGCGTTGCCTGGGAGAGTTTTCACACCCTTGGCGACATTCCGACCTTCAACGGCAGTGCCGATTTGCCGGTCGACAGCGAAACTGCCGCGACCGCCTGCTGTACGCCATCTGCCCAGCCCGTGCGTGTCGAGTTCCCCAAAAAATCCGCAAAGGGTGGTTGCTGTGTCTGAGCGGGTATTCAACGTCCTGTTCCTGTGTACCCACAATTCGGCGCGCTCGGTGATGGCCGAGGCCTTGCTCGCCGTGCTGGGCGGCGGCCGCTTCCGCGCTTTCAGCGCCGGCAGCATGCCTTCGGGGCGCGTCAATCCATTTGCCATCGAGATGGCGCAGTCAATCGGCTACCGGCCCGCGGAATTCCGCAGCAAGTGCTGGGACGAATTCGCGGCGGTCGGCGGACCCGGGATGGACATCATCATCACTGTCTGCGATGACGCGGCCGGCGAAGCCTGCCCGGTGTGGCCCGGCCATCCGGCGACCGCGCATTGGGGCTTTCCCGACCCGTCGCGCGTGGCGGGCAGCGACGCGGAAAAACGCGCGGCTTTCGACCAGGTGTTCCTCGCCATCCGCCGCCGCGTCGAGCTGCTGGTCAATTTGCCGCTGGACAAGCTGGAACACCTGGCGCTGAAAGAAGCGTTGAAACATATCGGCGTCGGCACCGCGGCGGCATGAGCGTCCCGCTGTCGCGCCGGCTCGCTGCCGAAGCCCTGGGCACTGCCTTGTTATTGGCCACCGTGGTCGGGTCGGGCATCATGGGCGAGCGCCTCGCGGCGGGCAATCTCGCCGTTGCATTGCTCGGCAATTCCATCGCCACCGGCGCCGCGCTGTACGCCCTGATCACCATTTTTGCGCCCTGGTCCGGCGCGCACTTCAATCCCGTGGTGACCCTGGTCGAGTGGATGGCGGCGCGCATCCCGGCGCGCGATGCATTGCTGTTCGTATTCGTGCAGATCGTCGCGGCCGTCCTCGGTGTGTTCATCGCGCATCTGATGTTCGGGCTGCCCCCGGTGCTGCCCTCGCAGCATATGCGCAGCGGGGGCGCGCAATGGCTTGGCGAATTCATCGCCACCTTTGGGCTGCTGAGCATCATTCTTCACGGCAGCTGCGTGCAACCCACGCCGGTGCCGGCGCTGGTGGCCTGCTATATCACCGCCGCCTACTGGTTCACTTCCTCGACCTCGTTCGCCAATCCGGCCGTGACCATTGCGCGTTCGCTCAGCGACACCTTTGCCGGCATTCGCCCCCTCGACGTGCCCGGCTTCATTACTGCACAATGTATGGGCGCCGTTGTTGCGTATTTATTGTTCCGCTGGATGAGCAAACATGACTGAACCTGCCGCCGATATGGTGATTCGCGATGCCGCCGCGCCGGATGCCGTCGCGATGGTGTCGATTTACAACCACTATGTGCTGAACAGCACCATTACCTTCGAAGAGCAGGCGATTTCCGCCGAAGAGATGGGCGCGCGCATCGCCGAGGTAACCGCCGCCGGGCTGCCCTGGCTGGTCGCCGCGCGCGCCGGGCGCATCGTCGGCTACGCCTATGCCAGCAAGTGGAAAGGCCGCTGCGCTTATCGCTTCTCGGTTGAAACCACGGTGTATCTCGAGCAAAACGCCACCGGTCACGGCATCGGCACCAAACTCTATGCCGCGCTGTTTGAGCGTCTGCGCCAGGCCGGCATGCACGCCGCCATCGGAGGCGTCGCCCTGCCGAACGCCGCCAGCGTGGCGTTGCATGAAAAATGCGGCATGCGCAAAGTCGCGCAATTCGAGCAGGTGGGCTTCAAGTTCAATCGCTGGATTGATGTGGGTTACTGGCAGTGGGTGCTTTAACGCGCAGTCCCAATTTATGCGGATCCAGCATTGGCGCGGTGTTTGAGGCAAAAATGCCTCAAACGGCAATACTGGCGCGGACTTTCATTTTCAGGTCCTGCGTCCACCTTTGACGGACATGTACAGTGCCGCCGGTCCGGGTCGGCATTTCGTCCTTCTCGAAGATGGCCGTGTCCTTTGATCGATGAAAGGCGATGCCGTTTTGCCGCAGTTGTTTGTAAATCTGCCCGTCGCGCGCATGGCGCACAAGCAGATCGCCGCCAGCCCGCGCAGTGATGCCTGCCGTTCGCGAACGGTCTCCCAGAGGAACTCCGCGCGGCGGTCCTGTCTCGAGGGCGAATGATCGGGAACGTCGCGATCGAAAATGAATACGCCGTGCACGCGGGCGGTCGAGCGGATCGCGGCGTTATCGACGCCGCGCGGATCGCGCCGAAACCAGAAAAGGGAAGCAGCGGGGGAGGAGTTCATTACCAGCCTTGAAAATTCTCCTCAGGGCCGGAATAGGTGCGGGAAATGGGCGAACAGCGTAAAATTACGACTTGAAATGAGCCCCGCAAACGACGCATCCCATCTGACGAATCAATTCCTGATCGCCATGCCCGGCATGGCCGACCCGTATTTTTCCAAAACCCTGACTTTCATCTGCGAGCATTCGGAAAAGGGCGCGATCGGCCTCATCGTCAACAAGCCCATCGACCTCACCCTGGCCAATCTGTTCGACCAGGTCGAAATCCCCCTGGCCGACCCGCAACTTCGCACCGTCAATGTGCATTTCGGTGGGCCGGTGCTGATGGATCGGGGCTTCGTGCTGCACCAGCCGCTGGGCAACTGGAGCTCGACGCTGAAAATCGATGAAGAAACCGGGCTCACGACCTCCAAGGACATCCTGCAGTCCATGGCCAATGGCCACGGACCGACGCGGGTGCTGGTCACTCTGGGCTATGCCGGCTGGGGGCCGGGCCAACTGGAGGACGAAATCACGCGCAACGGCTGGCTGACGGTGCCGGCCAATGTCGGCATCCTCTTCGACCTGCCCTTTGATGCGCGCCTCACCGCTGCGATGGGCATGCTGGGCCTCAATTACGGCAATCTTTCCGACGCGGCGGGGCACGCCTGATGGCGGCCGCGGGTTCGACGGCCGCACAAACCGTCCTCGCCTTTGATTTCGGCGAAAAGCGCATCGGCGTCGCGGTCGGCAATACCGGCATCGGCCTTGCCCATCCAGTGACGACCTTGCAGGTCGAATCCAATGCCGAGCGCATGGCCGCCGTGGACAAACTGGTCGCCGAATGGCAACCGGTGCAATTCGTGATCGGCGAGCCGCATTACGAGGACGAGCGTCCGCACGAAATCGCGCATCTCGCCAAAAAATTCGGCAACCGCATCAAGGAACGCTTTCGTCTGCCGGTGGCTTACGTCAACGAATTCCTCAGCACCAGCGAAGCCGGCGCCCAATTGCGCGCGCAGGGCATCCATGGGCGCGCGCAAAAACCGATGCTGGATGCGGTGGCTGCACAGGTCATCCTGCAGGCCTGGCTCGATCAGCGCGCCGGCAACAAGACTAACGACAACACTAATGAACCAGACAAGGCGCGCAATGCAGCTTGATGGCGAACATCTTTTAACCGTACTGCGCGACAAGATCGGCGCGCTGGAACCCGACACCGCGATTGTCGGCATTCACACCGGCGGCGTGTGGGTGGCCGAGCGGCTGCAGACCATGCTCGGCGGCAAGCATTTGCTGGGCTCGCTCGCGGTGACCCTGCATCGCGACGATTTCGGCAGCATCGGCCTGCATCCGCAAAAAAAATCCACCGAGATGCCGTTCTCGGTCGATGGCCGCCATGTATTGCTGGTCGACGATGTGATTCATACCGGCCGTACCCTGCGCGCGGCACTCAATGAATTGTTCGACTTCGGCCGTCCGGCCAGCGTCAGGCTCGCCTGCCTGGTCGATCGCGGCGGACGCGAGCTGCCGTTCAGCGCGGACTTTGTCGGCATGACGATGAGTCTCGAAGCCGACCAGGAGTTGACCCTCGTACAGTCCGGTACCAGCCTGCGCTTCGATATCCAGACCAAAATTTCAAACTAGTTGCCGACCGGAAACCACGCGTGCTCACTGCCAACCCCCAACTGACGCCCGACAAGAAACTCAAGCATCTGCTCACCACCGAGGGGCTGCCCAAGGCGATCATCGAGCAGATCCTGCAAACCGCCGATCAATTCGTCAGCGTCGGCGACCGCGATGTCAAGAAGGTGCCCCTGCTGCGCGGCAAATCGGTGTTCAACCTGTTTTTCGAAAACTCGACGCGCACCCGCACCACCTTCGAGATCGCCGCCAAGCGCCTGTCGGCGGACGTGATCAATCTCAACATCAATGCCTCCTCGACCAACAAGGGCGAATCCCTGCTCGACACCATCGACAATCTGGCGGCGATGAATGCCGATATGTTCGTGGTGCGCCATGCGCAATCGGGCGCCGCGCACCTGATCGCCCGGCATGTGAAGCCGGGCATCGCGGTGATCAATGCCGGCGACGGCCGCCATGCGCACCCGACGCAGGGTCTGCTCGATATGTACACCATCCGCCACTACAAGAAATCGTTCCACAACCTGTCGGTGGCGATCGTCGGCGATGTGCTGCACTCGCGGGTGGCGCGCTCCGATATCCATGCCCTGACCACGCTCGGCTGCCCCGATGTGCGCGTGATCGGCCCCAAGACCCTGATTCCCACGGCTGCCGAGCGCATGGGAGTCAGCGTCCACAACGATATGCACCGCGGCCTCGAGGGCGTCGATGTGGTGATCATGCTGCGCCTGCAAAACGAGCGCATGTCCGGTCCCCTGCTGCCGAGCGCGCATGAATTCTTCAAGAGCTATGGGCTCAATGCCGACAAATTGTCGCGCGCCAAGCCGGATGCGATCGTCATGCACCCCGGGCCGATGAATCGCGGCGTGGAGATCGATTCAGGCATTGCCGACGGGCGCCAGAGCGTGATCCTGCCGCAGGTGACCTTCGGCATCGCGGTGCGCATGGCGGTGATGGCAATGGTTGCCGGAAATTAAAATTAGACTATGAAAATCGAAATCAAAAACGGCCGCATCGTCGATCCCGCCAGCGGGCGCAATGAAAACGGCGCGCTGTACCTGGCCGATGGCCTGATCGCCGGCATCGGCGCGGCGCCGGCCGGCTTCAAGGCCGACAAGGTGATCGATGCCGCCGGCAAGGTGGTCTGTCCGGGGCTGGTGGATTTGTGCGCGCGCCTGCGCGAACCGGGTTTCGAATATCGCGCCACGCTGGAAAGCGAAATGCGCGCCGCCGTCGCCGGCGGCATCACCTCGCTGGTGTGCCCGCCGGATACCGACCCGGTGCTCGATGAACCGGGTCTCGTCGAAATGCTCAAGCGCCGCGCCACCATGGCCAATCTGGCCCGCGTTTATCCGCTGGGCGCGCTGACCCTGGGCCTGCAAGGCAGGAAACTCGCCGAGATGACGGAGTTGGGCGAAGCCGGCTGCATCGGTTTTTTTCAGGCGGATCAGCCGATTCACGACACCATGGTGCTGTATCGCGCGCTGCAATATGCCGCCACCTTCGGCTACACCGTTTGGCTGCGCCCGCAGGATGCCTACCTGGCCGCCGACGGCATCGCCCACGATGGCGAAGTGGCTTCGCGCCTCGGCCTCGCCGGCGTTCCCGCCAGCGCCGAAACCGTGGCGATTGCCACGATTGCGACCTTGATGCGCGAGACCGGCGCGCGCGTCCATCTGGCGCGGCTATCCAGCGCCGGCGGCGTGGACCTGGTGCGCCAGGCCAAGGCCGAAGGCCTGCCGCTGAGCTGCGATGTCGGCATTCACCATCTGCTGCTGACCGACCGCGACATCGGCTACTTCGATTCGCAGTACCGCTTCACGCCCCCGCTGCGCAGCCCGGCGGACCGCGACGCCCTGTCAAAGGCGGTGCAGGACGGGACCGTCGATGCGATCTGCTCGGACCACACGCCGGTCGATGACGACGCCAAGAACGTGCCCTTCGCCGAGGCCGAGCCCGGCGCCTCGACCCTGGAAACTTTCCTGTCCCTGACCCTCAAATGGGCCGAGGACGCGAATGTGCCCCTACCGAAAGCGCTGGCGAAAATCAGCGCCGACCCGGCGCGAGTGCTGGGCATCAATGCCGGCAGCTTTGCGATCGGCGCGCCCGCCGATATCTGCATCTTCAATCCCCGCGCCTTCTGGGTGATCACCGCGCAGACCCTGGTCAGCCAGGGCAAGAACACGCCTTACATGGGCCGCGAATTGCAGGGCAAGGTGACGCATACCCTGGTGGGTGGACAGACGGTGTTTCCGGGCTGAACGGGCAAGGGCTTGATGCTGCGAGCCGGAGCCCCAAGCTGTAATGAATCGACTGAATTGAACGAGATGATCATGAACAACCCCCTGCTGGATTTATCCGGCCTGCCCAAATTCGCCGCAGTTAACGCGACCCATGTCAAACCGGCCATCGATGCGCTGATCGCCGAGGCGCGGGGGGTGGTGGAAACGCTGGCTGCCGATACCAGCGTGCCTGCCTGGGATCGCGTGGTCACGCCGCTCGACAACGTCAATGAGCGGCTGTCGCGCGCCTGGGGGGTGATCGGCCACCTGAACGCGGTGCTCAACTCGCCTGAATTGCGCGAAACCTATAACGACATGCTGCCGGTCGTCACCCAGTACTGGACGGAAATTTCACAGAACGAGACCCTGTACGCCAAATACAAGGCATTGCGTTCCGGCCCGGATTACGCAAGCCTGAGCGGCGCGCAACAGAAGTCGCTGGAAAACGAATTGCGCGATTTCCGCCTCGGCGGCGCCGAATTGTCGGCGGAAAAGAAAGCGCGTTTTCTCACCGTGCAGGAGGAGCTGTCCTCGCTGATGTCAGCCTTCAACGACCATGTGCTCGATGCCACCAATGCCTATGCGCATTACGTGCTCAAGGAGGCGGAATTGTCCGGCCTGCCGGAGGACGTGAAGGCAGCGGCCCGCGAAGCGGCGGTCAAGGACGGCAAGGAGGGCTGGAAATTCACCCTGCATGCGCCGTCCTATATGCCGGTGATGCAATACGCCGATTCCCATCCCCTGCGCGAGCGCTTGTATCGCGCCTACACTACCCGCGCCTCCGAGCTGGGGGCCAATCCCGACTGGGACAATAGCGCCACCATCCAGCGCATCCTGGCGCTGCGCGCCGAGACCGCCGCGTTACTGGGGTTCGGCAACTATGCCGAATTGTCCCTGGCCACCAAGATGGCGGAGTCGCCCGCCGAGGTCATCGCTTTCCTGCGCGAAATGGCCGCCAAGGCCAGGTCCTTCGCCGCGCGCGACTGGGCGGAGCTCGGTGAATTCGCACGCCGCGAGCTCAATATGGCCGAGGTCCACGCCTGGGATGTCGCCTACCTTTCCGAAAAATTGCGCGAACAGCGGTATGCGTTTTCGGATAACGAGCTCAAACAATACTTCCCCGAACCGCAGGTGCTCGCCGGTCTGTTTCGCGTGGTCGAGACCATCTACGGCGTCGCCATCAAGCCGGCGCAGGCCGAGACCTGGCACGCCGATGTGCGCTTTTTCGATGTGCGCAATGCCGACGGCTCCCTGATCGGGCAGTTCTATCTCGACCTCTATGCGCGCGACGCCAAGCGCGGCGGCGCATGGATGGACGATGCCATCACGCGTCGCCGCAAGAACGGCGTCATCCAGCATCCGGTGGCCTACCTGACCTGCAACTTCGCCGCACCCGTTGCCCATGATGGTCAAATGCGGCCGGCGCTGTTCACGCACGATGATGTGATCACCCTGTTCCACGAATTCGGTCACGGCCTGCATCATTTGCTGACTGAAATCGAAGAGCTCGGCGTGTCCGGCATCAATGGTGTCGAGTGGGATGCCGTCGAGCTGCCCTCGCAGTTCATGGAAAATTTCTGCTGGGAATGGGACGTGCTCAAGCATATGACCCGTCATGTGGATACGGGCGAACCCCTGCCCCGTGAACTGTTCGACAAGATGCTGGCCGCGAAGAATTTCCAGGCCGGCATGGCATTCGTGCGTCAGCTGGAGTTCTCGCTGTTCGATATGCTTTTGCACACCGATTTCGACCTTGCCAAAGGCTCCCTGCTTGCCTTGATGGACGAGGTTCGCCGCGAAGTCGCGGTCGTTCGCTATCCCTCGTTCAACCGTACCGCGCACGCCTTCGGCCATATTTTCGGCGGCGGCTATGCAGCGGGTTACTACAGCTACAAATGGGCCGAGGTGCTGTCGGCGGACGCCTACGCGGCCTTCGAGGAATCCGGCGTGCTCAACGCCGAAACCGGTGCGCGCTTCCGTCGCGAGGTACTGGCGCGCGGCGGCAGCCGTCCGGCGCTGGAATCGTTCGTGGCGTTCCGCGGCCGCAAACCGGACATTGAGCCTTTGTTGCGGCACAATGGCATGAAGCTCGCGGCCTGATTCTGCAAAATGCGTCCGCATGCGACGGCGCAGGCAGCCTTGGAAGCCGGGGTGCGTTTGGCGTTGAAGAACAAGAGGCAAAATAGCAAGAATGTTTGAGGAGAATGCCGATGAAATCGCTTATCGCAACGTCTGTTCTGCTGGGACTGTTGATGGCCGGACTGAATGCAAATGCCCAGGCGCTGTACCGCTGGGTCGATCAGGACGGCAAGGTGCAATACTCCGATATGCCGCCGCCGCCCAATGCGAAAAACGCGCAGCAGAAAAAGCTGGGCGACAATCTCATCCAGCAGGATGAAATGTCTTTTTCCATGAAGACCGCCGCGCAAAACAATCCGGTCACGCTATATGCCACCAGTTGCGGCGCCGCCTGCGATGACGCACGCGCGCTGCTGATTAAACGCGGCATTCCCTTTACCGAACGCAATCCCGAAAAAGATCCGGACGCCGCCGATGCACTCAAGGCCCTGATTGGCGTGCTGGAAGTGCCCGCCATCGCCATTGGCAGCAATGACAAATACAAGGGCTTTTCCGCCATCGGTTGGAATCGTGTATTGACCGCCGCGGGGTATCCCAGCAGCAATGGGGTGGCGCGTCCGCCCGCTGCCAAAGCCGCGCCAGCCGGTACCGATGCGCCGCCGCCGGTCCCCCAGTAGGCGTCGCCGCAATGAAGCTGGTCACCTGGAACGTCAACTCGCTCAATGTGCGCCTGCCGCATGTGCTCGATTGGCTGAAAACGCATCAACCCGATGCGCTCTGCCTGCAGGAGCTGAAACTCGAGGATGCAAAGTTTCCGATGGCGGCGTTCGACGAGATCGGCTACAACGCGGCCTTCCTGGGGCAAAAGACTTATAACGGCGTGGCCATCCTGAGCCGTGCGCGGCCGGAAGACGTGACGCGCAATATGCCGAACTTCGCCGATGAGCAGAAACGCGTGATCGCCGCCACCATCGACGGTGTGCGCGTGGTCTGCGCCTACATCCCCAATGGGCAGGATGTCGATTCCGACAAGTATCAGTACAAGCTGAAATGGCTGACGGCGCTTGAGGAATACATGCGTGCCGAAATCGCCGCTTATGGCGACGTCGCCTTGCTCGGCGATTACAACATCGCGCCGGCCGATGCCGATGTCTACGATCCCGCCGCCTGGGCAGGCAAGGTGCTGTGCACCGACGCTGAGCGCGCCGCCTTCCGCAACCTGCTCGGCCTGGGCATGAGCGACAGCTTCCGCCAGTTCGAGCAGCCGGAAAAAAGTTTCACTTGGTGGGATTACCGCATGAACGGTTTCAAACGCAACCTCGGCCTGCGCATCGACCATATCCTGCTTACTCCCGCCCTGGCCGACCGCTGCGCCAGCGCCGCCATCGACCTGGTGCCGCGCAAACTCGAGCGCCCCTCGGACCATGCCCCGGTGGTCGTGGCGCTGCGTTAACCAAAGTTAACCTTCACCTTTCTCTTCCCCACTTCTTCCGTGTCTTAGCGTCTTAAAATGCCGTCGTCCCGGCCCCCATGGGGATTTGCCCTGGCGGCAAGGGGAACTCGGCCTGTCCGGGTTCAGGCAAGGCTCGTCGGCGTGGCGGGCGGATACCGTCCGGCGTCCGGTCAGGGCCGTTTGACGGTTGGGTGACGGCTGGCGCCGGCTACGCGTAAAATTCTTCATCGATTTTTTCAATGGCCGAGGCCCTTTTCATTTGCCGCAAGCACCGATTTTGAACGCTCCCGACTACCCTCTGTCGCCGACGCCGGTTACCCTGGCGCGCTATGAAATTCTCGACACGCCACCGGAAGCGGCGTTCGACGATCTGGCGCGCCGCGCCGCACAGGCCATCAATGCGCCGATGGCGGGCATCTCTTTTTTCGCCGTCCATGAAGAGGCGGCGGCCGCGGGCGTTGCCGCCGGCGCATGGCGTGAGTGGTTCAAGGCGCGCATCAACCTGCCGATCATGAATCTGTCGCCGGCGGATTGCTTTTTCCTGCCGGCGCTGCAGGCGCTGACCAATTCAATGGCGGGCTCCCGAGTGTTAATGATCCCGGATGCGCTGGCCGACAAACGCGTGCGTGACCATCCTCTGGTGGTCGGTGTGCCGCATATCTGTTTTTACGCCGGCGCGCCGATTTTTTCCAAGTCGCGGCAGCTGCTCGGCGTGCTGTCGGTATTCGACACGTCCTCGCGCGAACTGAGCAGCCTCGAAAGCGAGGCCCTGAGCAATCTGGCCGGCCTGATCGGCGCCCGCCTTGAAGCGCGCGCCGAGGCGCGCCGCGAGCGCCGTGCCGCGCAGGAGTCCGAGCCATATCCGGCCACGCAGACCCCGGCGGCCAAGGATAGCGCCGCCGAACAGCGGATCGAGCATCTGACGCGTGAATTCATGCAGCTCGAGCAGCTGCTGGAAGACGAGATCACCACCCGACAGGCGGCCGAAACCAGGCTGACCCAGGAGAAAGAATTCTCCGACGCGGCGATCCAGAGCCTGCCGGGTTCGTTTTACATGTTCGATGCCGCGGGCGGCATGGTGCGTTGGAACAAGAGCTTCCAGGAAAACAGCGGCTATCAGGATCATGAAATTATCAATATGCGCGCGCTTGAATTCATCGCCGATGTCGATCGGGCGGCGGTGGCCGACGCCATGCGGCGCATTGTCGACGCCGGCGAAGAAGTGTCGATGGAAGCCAATATGCGCCATCGCAACGGCAGCGTGGTGCCGTATTCCTTCCAGGGGCGACCGCTGGATGTGGACGGCAAACGCTATTGCATCGGCGTCGGCCGCAACATCACCGAGCGCAAGCAGGCCGAGCATGATTTCCAGGTGGCCAAGGAGCGGCTCGACTTCGCCCTCGCCGGCTCCTCGCTGGCGCTGTGGGATTGGGACCTCGCCACCAATACGGTGTACTTCAACCAGGGCTGGGGCCTGCTGCTGGGCAATCAGCCGATCGAGGCCCGCTACCGCGGCGAAACGGTGCTGGCCTGGGTGCACAAGGACGACCTCGAACGCTGCAAGGTGGCGCTCGCCCATGCCATCAAGGGCGAGAACAACGACCTCAATTGCGAATACCGCATGCCCGACGAGAACGGCAACTGGATCTGGGTGCACACCCGCGGCAAGGTGACCGAACGCGATGCCGCCGGCCGCGCGCGCCGCATGACCGGCACCAGCGCCAACATCACCAATCGCAAGCTCGCCGAGGAACGCGCCGAATTCCTGGCCACGCGCGACCCGCTCACCGGCCTGCCCAACCGCATGCTGGTCAACGACCGGCTCGAGCAGGGCATCGCCAATGCCGCGCGCAAGAACGGCCGGCTCGCCTTCATGTTCATCGACCTCGACCGCTTCAAGACCATCAACGATTCCCTGGGCCACGATGTCGGCGACGAGTTGCTGAAGCGCGTCGCGGCCCGCCTCAGCGCCTGCGTCCGCAGCAGCGATACCGTGGCGCGCCTGGGCGGCGACGAATTCGCGGTGATCCTGGAGAACCTGCCTGCCGACGATCACGACGGCGCGCAGAACGTGGCCGAGAAAATGATCGCCTCGCTGGCTTCGCCGATCATGATCAACAACCAGCATCTGAACACCTCCTGCTCGATCGGTATCGGCATGTTCCCCGCCGACGGCGGCGATCCGCAGACCCTGATGAAGCACGCCGACGTGGCGATGTACGACGCCAAAGCCAAGGGCCGCAACAATTACCAGTTTTTCTCGCACGAGATGAACGCCAAGGCGCAGGAACGTCTCGCCATCGAAAATTATCTGCGTCTGGCGTTGCGCCGCAATGAGCTCGAGCTGCATTACCAGCCGCGCGTGTCGTTCGCCACCGGCCGCGTCACCGGCGTCGAGGCCCTGATCCGCTGGCAGCACCCGCGCCACGGCCTGCTGCTGCCGGGAAAGTTCATCGGCGTCGCCGAAGATTCCGGCCTGATCGTGCCGATCGGCGAATGGGTCATCGAAACCGCCTTCAACCAGATCGCCGCCTGGCAACGCAAAGGCAATCGCGATTTGCAGCTGGCGGTGAACGTCTCGCCCGGGCAGATTTTCGACGGCGAACGCTTCGCCCGCGCCATCGAGCAATGCGCCATCGCGGCCAATCTGGATACCCGCACCGTCGAACTGGAGCTCACCGAAAGCATGTTGCTGAAAAACGTCGACGAGACCGCGGCACTGCTGAAGAAACTCGGCGATCTCGGCATCGGCCTCGCCATCGACGACTTCGGCACCGGCTATTCCTCGCTTTCCTACCTCAAGCAATTGCCGGTCGATTCGATCAAGGTCGATTCCTCATTCGTCCGCGACATCGGCACCGACCCCAATGACGAAGCCATCATCCGCGCCATCATCGCCATGACCCACAGCCTGAAACTGAACGTGGTCGCCGAAGGTGTCGAAAGCGAAGACCAGTACCGCGTGCTGCGCGATCTGGATTGCGATGAATACCAGGGCTTCTTCTTCTCCAAGCCGCTGCCGCCGGCGGAGTTCGAGGCGCAGTACCTGGACGCGGCGTAGCCAATCGCCGGCCTTTGTTCGTTGCAACCCCACCTGTGCGGGTAGGAATGCCGGGCGCGCAGCCAATGCCGCGCACTCCTCGATTAATATTCGCAGCAGAAAAAATGATCAGACACTCAACGTCCTGTTCAGGACCTTCTAGGGGAAAAAATGAAAAAGAGTTTCATCATCGGATTTTCGGCATTGATCGCCGTAGCCGCCGCACACGCTGCCGAAGACACCGGCCGCCCGCTCGCGCTGGCGCAAAGCAATGCGCTGGCTCTGGTCGACGAAGTCAGGACCTCGCCCTATCCCGGTCAACCGAACTACCGACCCTTGCGCTTCCTGCTCGGGCTGGGCTTGACCTTTGGTGGCGATACCCTGGCGACGGTGAAATATACCGATGGCAGCACCGATAATGTCAAGGCCGGTGGCGATGTCCTGTTTTATGGCGGCGCAGATTATCGCTTCAATGACTTCTTTTCACTGGAAGGCAGCGTCGGCTATCACCTGGCCAGTACCAAACTGGCCAGAAATGGCGAAGCCACTTTCAAACGTGTGCCGGTGGAATTCCTGCTGCACTACTACCTGAATGAATCGGTTCGCTTTGGCGCAGGTGCGCGTTTCATCAACAACCCCGAAGTCAAAATCGATATTCGCAATTCGACCAATATCCGCCAGTCGTTTTCAAACACCGTTGGGCAGGTGATCGAAGCCGAGTATCTGACCCAGCATTACGGCATCAAGCTGCGCTACGTCGCGGAAAAATACAAGATTGAGGGAACGCCCGTTTCCATCAACGGCAACCATGTGGGCGTGCTGACCAGTTTTTATTTCTGAAGTGGGATATTTGCCTACGAAGGCGGCGCTTCTGCCATTGCATTGACGGACCCGTGAATGCCGCACATGAAACCCTGCCGACGGGAGGACAAACCAACGTCCTCTTCGTCTGTAGCCGCAATCAATGGCGCAGCCCGACTGTCGAGCAAATCTGGCGCAAGCATCCGGCCTTCTCGGTGCGCTCCGCAGGAACGAGCCCAAACGCCCGGCATCCGGTCTCAGCAAGTGACCTTCAATGGGCGCAGATCATTTTTGTCATGGAGGAGAAACACAAGTCGCGGCTACGGACAAAATTCGGGCGAGCTCTTGAAAACAAACCCATTCATGTGCTCGACATTCTTGACGAATACAAATTCATGGACCCCGGGCTGGTCGAGCAATTGCGTCAATCGGTAGGCGCAATTCTGGGCCTTGAGTAACGTCCCGACCTTTTGTGGGATCGAGGACAAAATTCGTAGAACGCCATTTGGCGCGGTGTTTGAGGCATTTTTGCTCCGAAACCCGCGCCAATGCTGGACTTTGCAAATCTATTCCCGCGGCGCCGTCAAAAACATCTCCAGCAAATCATTCAAAAACAAACGCCCCTTGACCGTCGGCCGGACGCGCAAATGATCGCTCTCGATCAGCCCGCGCTCGGTGGCGAGCTGCAGCTGCCGCGAGATTACCGAGATCGGCTGGCCGGTGCGTTCGACGAATAGCGTATTGGCAAAGCCTTCACTCAGGCGCAACGCGTTGAGCATGAATTCGAAAGGCAGCTCGCCGGGGGTGATGGTTTTTTCTTCCTGGTTCGACAGGCCCAGCGGCGCTTGCTCCATGTATGCCTTGGGTTGCTTGAAGCGCGCCTCGCGGGTGATGCGATCGGGGAAGGAAATCTTGCCGTGTGCGCCGGCGCCGATGCCGACATAATCGCCGAAGCGCCAATAGTTGAGATTGTGGCGGCTCTCGCGGCCGGGTTTGGCATAGGCCGAGGTTTCGTAGTGGGTGTAACCGGCGGCCCCGAGTTTTGCCTCGATCATTTCCTGCATATCGGCAGCCAGTTCGTCATCGGGCAGGGGCGGCGGGAAGCGGTGGAACAGGGTGTTCGGCTCCAGCGTCAGATGGTAGATCGACAGATGATTGGTGCCAAACGAGAGTGCCGTATCGACATCGGCCGCGCATTCCGCCAGCGTCTGCCTCGGCAGGGCGAACATCAAATCGAGGTTGATATTGTCGAAATTCTGTTGCGCGATCTCAATGGCGTGGCGCGCCTCGCGGTCGTCGTGCACGCGGCCCAGGGCCTGTAGATGCTGCGGGTTGAAACTCTGGATGCCGATCGACAGGCGGTTGACGCCGGCATAGCGGAAGTCGCGAAACTTGTCGGCTTCAAAGGTGCCGGGATTGGCCTCGAGCGTGATCTCGGCTTCGGTATCCAGCGGCACGCGCGCCCGCACCGCCGTGAGAATGGCGTCGATACCCTCGGCCGAAAACAGGCTGGGCGTGCCGCCGCCGAAGAAAATCGAATACACACGGCGTCCCCAGATTTTCGGCAGGCTGTGATCGAGATCCGAGATCAGGCAGTCGATATAGGCTTTTTCCGGGATGGCGCCCTTGGCCTCGTGCGAATTGAAATCGCAATAGGGGCATTTGCGGATGCACCAGGGGATGTGGATATAGAGCGACAGCGGCGGCAGGGCGCTGAGCGCGATGCGGCCGGCCGGCAAAATGGGTTTGGAAGCGGGGCTCATTGCGTCAAGTGTGCGCGCGTTGCAGTTTCCCGGCCAGGGCCGCCATCGCCTTGCCACGATGGCTGATGCGGTTCTTGATTTCCGCGGGCAGCTCGGCGGCGGTGCAGCCATGCTCGGGCAAAAAGAAGTGCGGGTCGTAACCGAAGCCGCCGCTACCGCGCGCGTCCTCGACGATCTCGCCGGCCCATTCGCCGTCGGCGATCAGCGGATGCGGATCGTCCGCATGCTGCAGCAGCACCAGGGCGCAGTAATAAAACGCGCTGCGGTCGTCCGCGTTCTCAAGTGCGGCGATCAGACGCTGATTATTGCGGGCATCCGACCGGGGCTCGCCGGCGAAACGCGCCGAACGCACGCCCGGCGCGCCGTCCAGCGAGGGCACGCAGATGCCGGAATCATCGGCCAGCGCCGGCAGGCCGCTGCTCCGCGCGGCGTGACGGGCCTTGGCCAGGGCGTTTTCGACAAAGGTGGCGAACGGTTCCGCCGCCTCGGGGATGCCGAGTTGGGCCTGCGGGATGGCGACAAAATCAAACGGCGTCAGCAGGGCGCCGAATTCGCGCAATTTGCCGGCGTTATTGCTGGCGATGACGATCTTTTTCATGACCGGGAGAATAGGCGCTTGGCCGCTATGAGGCAAGCCGCTGGCGGGGACACCCGGGCGCATTTGGGCGAATGGCGCGCTTACGGTAAAATCACGGGTTCTCGATTTATCCGCCCGCAGTTCGATTTCAACCCGCTCCCAGGACCCCAAAAAAATGACTATCCGCGTCGCCATCAATGGCTATGGCCGTATCGGCCGCAACGTTCTCCGCGCCCACTATGAAGGCGGCAAGAAACACGACATTCAAATCGTTGCGATCAATGACCTCGGCCCGGTCGAGACCAATGCGCATCTGACGCGCCATGACACCGCGCACGGCAAGTTTCCCGGCGCGGTGGCGGTGGAGGGCGAGTACCTGGTCGTCAACGGCGACAAGATCAGGGTCTTTGCCCAGCGCGATCCGGCCCTGATTCCTTGGGGTGAGCTGAAGGTGGACGTAGTGCTGGAATGCACCGGTTTCTTCACTACCAAGGAAAAGGCCTCGGCCCACATCAAGGGCGGCGCCAAAAAGGTCGTGATATCTGCCCCCGGCGGCAAGGACGTGGACGCAACCGTGGTTTACGGGGTCAATCACAATGTGCTGACTTCGGCGATGACGGTCATTTCGAACGCCAGCTGCACCACCAATTGCCTGGCCCCGCTGGTCAAGCCGTTGAACGAAAAAATCGGCGTGGTGCACGGCCTGATGACCACGGTGCACGCTTATACCAACGACCAAGTGCTGACGGACGTGATGCACGAAGACCTGCGCCGCGCCCGCTCGGCGACCATGTCGATGATCCCGACCAAGACTGGCGCCGCCGCAGCAGTGGGCCTGGTGATGCCGGAACTGAACGGCAGGCTCGATGGTTATTCGATCCGCGTGCCGACCATCAATGTTTCGCTGGTCGATCTCTCCTTCATTGCGGCGCGCGACACCACGGTCGATGAAGTCAACGCGATCATGAAGGCCGCCTCGCAAACGCCCGAAATGAAAGGCATCCTCGCCTACAACACCGCACCGCTGGTGTCGGTCGATTTCAACCACGACAGCCACTCCTCCTCCTTCGACGCGACCCTGACCAAGGTATCGGGCCGTCTGGTAAAGGTATCGAGCTGGTACGACAATGAATGGGGTTTCAGCAACCGCATGCTGGATACGACGATCGCGTTGACCTCCGCCAAGTAGGCTCGCGTCGATGAGCCTCCAGTTCAAGCGGCTGGCCGACCTCGCCGCCGGCGGCCAGCTCGCCGGTAAGCGCGTGTTCATCCGCGCCGACCTCAATGTGCCGCAGGACGACGCCGGCAAGATCACGGACGACACGCGCATCCGCGCCTCGATCCCGGCCATCGAAATGGCGCTGAAGGCGGGCGCCGCGGTGATGGTGACCTCGCATCTCGGTCGTCCGACCGAAGGCGAGCTCAAGCCGCAAGATTCGCTGGCGCCGATTGGCGAACGCATGTCGGCGCTGATGAAGCGCGATGTTCCGCTCCAGGTGAATTGGGTGGACGGCGTGGAGGTTGCGCCGGGCCAATTGGTCCTGCTCGAAAACTGCCGCGTCAACAAGGGCGAAAAGAAGAACAGCGACGAGCTTGCCAAAAAATTGGCGGCGTTGTGCGATGTGTACGTGAACGACGCCTTCGGCGCCGCCCATCGCGCCGAGGCCACCACGCACGGCATCGCCAAGTTCGCGAAAATCGCCTGCGCCGGCCCGCTGCTGGCGGCCGAGCTGGATGCCCTGGGTGCCGCCTTGCTGAGCCCGCAGCGGCCGCTGGTGGCGATCGTCGCCGGTTCCAAGGTGTCGACCAAGCTCACCATCCTCAAATCGCTGGCCGCCAAAGTGGATCAACTGGTGGTGGGCGGCGGCATCGCCAACACCTTTTTGCTGGCGCAGGGTTTCCCGATCGGCAAATCGCTGGCCGAGGCCGATCTGGTGGGCGAAGCCAGGGCGATCATCGAGATGATGGCGGCGCGCGGCGCGGCGGTGCCGATCCCGGTCGACGTGGTCTGCGGCAAGGCATTCTCGGCAACGAGCCCGGCGGTCACCAAGGCCGCTGCCGACGTGGCGGCCGACGACATGATTTTCGATCTTGGCCCGAAGACGGCGACCACCCTGGCGGGAATCATGAAAAACGCCGGCACCATCGTCTGGAACGGGCCGATCGGCGTGTTCGAATTCGATCAGTTCGGCCGCGGCACCGAAACCCTGGCGCGGGCCATTGCGGAGTCGAATGCATTCTCCATCGCCGGCGGCGGCGACACCCTGGCGGCAATCGCCAAGTATGGCATCGCCGACAAGGTGTCTTATATTTCCACCGGCGGCGGCGCCTTTCTCGAATTTTTGGAAGGAAAGGTTTTGCCTGCGGTTGCTATATTGGCCCAGCGCGCAACGGCGTAAACTGTCCGGTCACGACTACAAAAAACAGGATGGAACATGCCCCGTGCCACCAAGATCGTCGCCACCCTAGGCCCCGCCACTTCTTCCGCTGAAGTCCTCGAACGCCTGATCGTCGCCGGCGTCGATGTGGTGCGCATGAACTTCTCGCACGGCACTGCGGAAGACCACCTTGGCCGCGCAGCCTTCGTGCGTGAGCTGGCCGCCAAGCATGGCCGCACCGTGGCCATCCTGGCCGATTTGCAGGGCCCGAAAATCCGCGTCGGCAAATTTGCCGAGGGCAAGATCACCCTCAAGCCCGGCGACAAATTCATCCTCGACGCCACTTGCGAACTGGGCAACCAGGAACGCGTCGGCATCGACTACAAGGAGCTGCCGCGCGACGTGAAGCCGCGGGACCTGCTGCTGTTGAACGATGGCTTGCTGGTGTTCGAGGTGATCAGCGTCAAGGGCAGCGAGATTCATTGCGTGGTCCGGCAGGGCGGCGTGCTGTCGAACAACAAGGGCATCAATCGCAAGGGCGGCGGACTGACCGCGCCGCCGCTGACGGCGAAAGACATGGAAGACATTCGCACCGCCGCCAAACTCAATGCGGATTTCCTGGCGGTATCGTTTCCCAAGAACGGCGCCGATATGTACATGGCGCGCGAACTGATGCGCGCCGCCGGCGGCGATGCAATGCTGATCGCCAAGATCGAGCGCACCGAGGCGGTGACCAATGAAGCGCTGATCGACATCATGAAGGCCTGCGACGGCATCATGGTGGCGCGCGGCGACCTGGCGGTGGAGGTTGGCGACGCCGCCGTGCCCGCCCTGCAGAAGCGCATGATCCGCATGGCGCGCGAGATGAACAAGCTGACCATCACCGCCACGCAGATGATGGAATCGATGGTGTCCTCGCCGATCCCGACGCGCGCCGAAGTCTCGGACGTAGCCAATGCGGTGCTCGACGGTACCGACGCGGTGATGCTGTCGGCGGAATCGGCCTCGGGCCAGTATCCGGTAGAGACGGTGGAAGCGATGGTGCGTATCTGCACCGAGGCGGAGAAGAGCGCGGAAGTGAAACTGGACCGCGAGTTTCTGGACCGCGTATTCACCCGCGTCGATCAGTCGATCGCCATGGCCGCGCTGTTCACGGCGCACCATCTGAAGGTGAAATGCATTGCCGCGCTGACCCAGTCCGGCTCCACGGCGCTGTGGATGTCGCGCCTCAATTCCGGCGTGCCGATCTATGCCCTGACCCCGGAAGCGGCCACCCTCACCAAATGCGCCCTGATGCGCGATGTGCGTCCCTTTACCCTGGCCTATGAAGGTCACGACCGCGAAAAACTGCTGCGTGAAGCCGAACAGGTATTGCTGAACCAGAAGGTGGTTGAAAAGGGCGATCTGGTCGTGCTGACCATGGGCGAACCCATCGGCCAGTCCGGCGGTACCAACACGATGAAAATCGTCAAGATCGGCGAGCATCGGCCGGCTTGAGGATTTGCGCGAAGCGCAAAATCGTCAAGGAGAGGTTGATGGTTTGAGGATTGCGCGAAGCGCAAAATCGTCAAGAGGTGGGCGGCCGTTTTGACAGGTCTGGTAACTCGCTTGTGGCGGTGCACAGATTGGGCGAGATTAAAAAACGTAGATCGCCATTTGGTGCGCTTTTCCGGCCATTTCTGCCCCGAAAGCCGCGCCAATGCTGGACTCTGCACTTTAAAATATCCCCTCATCAAGCAAGCTCCGTGACGCAAACCCATTGAACCCAGGCGCCAAAGACCGGATGACCGCAAAAGCCCACACCAGCACCCTGATCGCCGCGCTCAAGGCCGCACTCAAAGCGCAAAGCATGACTTATCGTGACCTGGCCGCGCGTCTCGGCTTGTCCGAAGCCAGCGTCAAGCGCCTGTTCGCCGAGGAAACGTTCACGCTGAAGCGCCTGGAGGAAATCTGCCGGGTGCTCGAGTTTGACTTTTTCGAGCTGGCCCGCCAGGCCCGCGGCGCCAGTGCGGAAGTGGATGAAATGACGTTGCGCCAGGAGGAGACGCTGGCGGCCGATCCGCGCCTGCTCGGCATGTTCTACCTGGCGTTCAACGATTCGACCGTCGATTCCATCCTGGCCGGTTATGAGATCAGCAAGGCCGAATGCGTCAAGCTCCTGCTGCAACTCGAGAAGCTTGGCTTGCTCGAACTCGGCGCCAACAATGCGATCCGCCTGCGCGTTCCCAAAACGCTGCGGCTGCGTATCGACGGGCCGATTCGGCGCGCCCATGGCAAGGCGGTGGTCGGCGACTTCCTGCAGGCCGATTTTGCGGCGGCGGGGGGCCACTTCAAGTTCGAGTTTCGCGAGCTGTCGCCAGCCTCCGTAGCGCTGCTCGAGCGCAAGCTGGAACGCGTGACACACGAATTCCACGAATTGGCCGAGCTTGACAGCTATCTGCCCGCCGGGCAGCGCAAGACCATCGGCATGGCGCTGGGCATCCGTCCCTGGGTCATCTCGCTGATGGCGGGCCTTCACAAAAAAGAGCCAAAGCAGGAGCCGAACCCACGACAGGCCGTCCGCAAGGACGTAAAATAGCGGTCAATAATCCCGCCCTCAAAAACACCACACGATATCGCCGGGCGCGCTCGTTTCGCTCGTTTATATATCGCCCCGCTTTCAGGAGGTTCCCATGCCGCTCGTATCCATGCGTCAATTGCTCGACCACGCCGCCGAAAACGACTACGGCGTGCCCGCGTTCAACGTCAATAACCTCGAACAGGTGCAGGCGATCATGGAGGCCGCTGCCGAAACCGATAGCCCGGTGATCATGCAGGCCTCGGCCGGCGCCCGCAAATATGCCGGTGAAACCTTCCTCAAATACCTTATCGAAGCCGCAGTCGATACTTACCCGAACGTTCCCGTCGCCATGCACCAGGACCACGGGCAAAGCCCGGCCGTGTGCCAGCAGGCCATTCGCCTCGGCTTTTCGAGCGTGATGATGGACGGCTCCCTGCAGGCCGATGGCAAGACCATCGCCAGCTACGAATACAATCTGGACGTCACCCGCAAAGTGGTCGACCTGGCGCATGTGATCGGCGTATCCGTCGAGGGCGAGCTGGGCTGCCTCGGCTCGCTGGAAACCATGCGCGGCGACAAGGAGGACGGCCACGGCACCGATTCGACCATGACCCGCGAGCAATTGCTGACCGACCCCGACCAGGCCGCCGATTTCGTCAAGCAAACCGGCGTCGATGCGCTCGCCATCGCCATCGGCACCTCGCACGGCGCCTACAAGTTCTCGCGCAAACCGACCGGCGATATCCTCGCCATCGACCGCATCAAGGCCATTCACGCGCGCATCCCCAACACCCATCTGGTGATGCACGGCTCCTCCAGCGTGCCGCAGGATCTGTTGAAAATCATCCGCGACAACGGCGGCGAGATGAAGGAAACCTATGGCGTGCCGGTGGAAGAAATCCAGCTCGGCATCAAGCACGGTGTGCGCAAAATCAATATCGACACCGATATCCGCCTGGCCATGACCGCCGCGATCCGCAAATTCCTCAACGAAAACAAATCGCACTTCGATCCGCGCGATTACCTGAAGCCGGCGCGCGCCGCCGCCAAGGCGATCTGCAAGCAGCGTTACGAGCAGTTCAACTGCGTCGGCCAGGGCTCGAAAATCAAGCCCATCAACCTCACGCGCATGGCGGAAAAATATGCCAAGGGCGAACTGATGCAAGTGGTCAAGTAAACACGACTCACTCAATCCGGCCCGTCAATCCGGCGGGCCTTTTTATTTCATGAATACGATTTCAAATTGCCTGAACTGCGCACATGAGCTCGGCGACAAGCCCGGGAACTACTGCCCGAATTGTGGGCAGGAAACCGCCCTGCATCCGCCCACGGTGCGCGAATTCGCCCATGAGTTCATCGGCCATTATGTGGCGCTCGAAGGCAGGCTGTGGAAAACACTCGGCCTGCTGTTTTTCAAGCCGGCCGAGCTGACCCGCGAATACCTCGCCGGACGCAAGCGCCGCTATGTTCTGCCACTGCGGCTGTACCTGACGGCAAGCCTGTTGTTTTTCTTCATTGTGAAATTTGCCGGCATCAGCGGCACGAACACCATGAACAAGGAGGGTCGCGCCGCCCTCGACAGCGAAATTGCCCAGGGTGTCGGCGATTTGCGGAAGGGTCTGTCGGCAATACCGGATTTGAAACTGCCGGCGACGGACGCCATCGATTGCAACAAGGACACCACGGCCTGCACGAAGATCAAGGCCTATTTGGCCAGGAAATACCCGGGCATGACCATGGAGCAGGTGCACGAGCAAATCCGGCACAAGCTGATATCGCTGGCGCCATACGCCGCATTCCTGCTATTGCCGGTATTTGCGCTCCTGACGCGGGTTCTGTACTGGCGGCGGGGTATGCTTTACGGCGAGCATCTGGTGTATGCGCTGCATATCCACGCCTTCGCGTTTTTCGCGCTGCTGCTGCTCAATTTGCTGCCGGAAATGCTGGTGCAGTGGCTGCTGTGGGCCATGTTCATCTATTTCTTTATTGGCTTGCAGCGCTTTTTTCATGGCCGCTGGTGGCTGAACGTGATTCGCTATTTCATCATCGGCACCATCTATCCCCTCGCCATGAGTGGCGTGATTCTGCTTTCCCTTTTCTATGCGGTGTTTGTCTGATCATGTATGAATCCTCCCTGCAGTCCCTGCCTTTGCTTGCCCGCGGCAAAGTCCGCGATATCTATGCGGTCGGCGAGGACAAGCTGCTGATTGTCACCACCGACCGACTGTCCGCCTACGATGTGATCCTGCCTACGCCGATCCCGCACAAAGGCGAAATCCTCGTCTCGCTGGCCAATTTCTGGTTCGAAAAACTGAAGCACATCGTGCCCAACCAGTTGACCGGCATCGATCCGGAAACGGTGGTGGCGGCCAATGAACGCGGGCAGGTGCGGGGCCGCGCCATCGTGGTCAGAAAATTCAAGGTCTTGCCGATCGAGGCGGTGGTGCGCGGCTACCTCGAGGGTTCGGGGTGGAAGGAATATCAGGAATCGCAAACGGTCTGCGGCATCAGCCTGCCGGCAGGATTGCGGCGTGCGTCCAAACTGCCGCAACCGATCTTTACGCCCGCCACCAAGGCCGAGGCCGGCGAACATGACGAGAACATCGATTTCGCCGCCTGCGAGAAGCTGATCGGCGCCGCCCGCGCGGCGGAAGTGCGCGATACCGCCATCCGCCTCTACACCGAAGCGGCGGACTTCGCGCTTGGCAAGGGCATCATCATTGCCGACACCAAATTCGAATTCGGTACCGATGCCAACGGCAAGCTGCATCTGATTGACGAAGCGTTGACGCCGGACTCGTCACGATTCTGGCCCCTGGCCAGCTACAAGGTCGGGGAAAGCCCGGAAAGTTTTGACAAGCAGTACATCCGCAACTGGCTGGATTCGATCGGCTTCAATCGGCGTCCGCCGGCGCCGCCCGTGCCCGCCGAGATCGCGCAGAAAACCAGCGACAAATATCGCGAGGCAATGACGAGGCTGACGCAGTAGCTATTTGTTGTCGCGGTCCTGATTCAGCCGCCGCGACACTTTTCCGGCGACGTGGCTGCTGTCGTCGATCATCACCGAGAATTCAACCAGGTAACCCCAGGTATCGTGATAGTGGTAGTCCCAGGCGGTCTGGCGCAGATTGTCGAAGCGGATTTTCTGCAAGGGCGGCCCGATGCGCTGCAAAACGGATGCGGAGGACTCGCCGACCGCTATTTGCTGGGTGACGTCATCATCTAGCGCGATCCGCACGCGGGTGGATACGCCCGCTTCATTGAAGTCGACCGCATAAGTGGGCGCCCCATACGGGCCGCCCGGGTAGAACCAGCGTACTCCCTCTGCCAGCTTGACCGTCATGGCCGGTTCGCCGCTGCTGGCGCGAATGTCGACATCACGCAGGCCGGTCCGCGGCGTGCTGGCACAGGCGCCCAGCAGCAGGACGCATGACAGGGCGGCAATCTTCACGGTTGCGTTCATGGGACACCTCGGGGTTCGTCGGCAATGCCGTTGGCGGCGGCGGGGTTACACCATAAACCATTTGATAAGATGCACCTGTCAAAGTTCATGCGCAAGATTTCGCGCGACTGTCAATTTGCCGGAGAAGTCCATGCCGCCTGCCCCCCATCCCGCCCAACTGACCCGCGACTTGCTGCAATTCAATACCGTGAATCCGCCCGGCGCGGAACGCGACTGCGCGCGGCGGCTGGGAAAATTGCTTGAGGACGGCGGCTTCAGCGTCAGTTATCACGAATTTGCGGATACGCGCACCAGCGTGGTCGCCACCATCGGCGGAAAACACGAAAAACCGCCGATCTGCTTTACCGGGCATCTTGATGTGGTGCCCCTGGGCATGGCCGCCTGGACGCGCGACCCCTTCGCCGGCGAGACCGATGGCGACCGCGTCTACGGACGTGGTTCGACCGATATGAAAGGCGGCGTGGCGGCGTTTGTGATTGCCGCGCTGAAGCTGGCGCCGCATCTGAAAAATTTACCCGGTATCACCCTGGTGCTGACTGCCGGCGAAGAAGTCGGTTGCGAGGGGGCGAAATATCTTGCCGATGCGAAGGTATTGGACCGCGCCGGTGCCATCGTCATCGCCGAACCCACCGCCAACTATCCCTGCATCGGCCATCGCGGCCTGCTATGGGTGGAAATCGAATCCAAGGGTAAGACCGCGCATGCCTCGATGCCCGAGCAGGGCGTGAACGCCATCTTCAAGATGAACAAAATCATCGATGAGCTCGAACGTTTCGACTGGCAGCATCATTGCGGCGTCGACTGTCACCACATGATGGGCAAACCCACCATGAATGTGGCGACCATCCATGGCGGCCTGAACACCAATTCGGTGCCGGATTCGGTGAAACTCACGGTGGATATGCGTACGGTGCCCGGCATTGATCATGTGCATCTCTGCCGCTCGATTCAAGCACTGATCGGGCAGCAGGGGACGGTGCGCAAGCTGGTGGAGACACCGGTGCTGTACTCCGAACCGGACGAGTGGATCGAAAGCGTATTTGATGTCGCCGCGCCCTTCGTGGATGCCAGGCCGACGCCCAAAACGATCATGTTTTCGACCGATGGCGCCGATCTGAAGCGCGCCTATGGCGGAACCATTCCGGCCGTGATCCTGGGACCCGGCCAGCCGGAACTGGCGCACCAGACCGACGAATGGTGTTCGCTGCGGCGCATCGATGAGTCGGTGGAAATCTTTGACCGCGTCATGCGCGAGTGGAACGGACTGTAGCGGTTCGAAGGCAGCGACGGCCGCCGTCATATCGTTCGTTCAGCGGCTCAGACTGAAATCGCCATCTTGATGGCGAGGGCCACCAGGAAAATCATGAAGACCTTCTTCAGCGTGTTTACCGGCATGCGATGCGCGAGTTTGGCGCCCCAAGGCGCCACCAGGAAGCTGGTGATGGCGATGCCGACAAAGGCCGGGATATAGACGTATCCCAGGCTCCATGGCGGCAGATTGTGATCCTGCAGGCCGGTCGCCACATAGCCCAGCGTACCAGCCAATGCGATCGGAAATCCGACCGCCGACGAGGTGCCTATGGCATCGTGGATCTTGACATTGCACCAGGTCAGGAAAGTGATGGTCAGCACCGCGCCGCCGATGCCGGCAAGGCTCGACACGAACCCCATCAGCAGGCCGAACAGTGTCATGCCCAGGCGGCCCGGCAGCTCGCGATGCGCCTGCGGCTTCACATTGAACACAAGCTGCGCCGCGAGGAAGCAAATGAAGCCGACGAAAAAATACTTGAGGAATGTGGTGCTGGAAAAATAGGCAAATACGGTGCCGATCAGAGTGCCGGCAAGGATTCCCGGGGTCATCAGCCTGACCACGCTCCAGTTGACGGCCCCATGTGCATGGTGGGCGCGGGCGCTGGCGTAGGAGCCGGGCAGGATCGTCGCCATCGACGTGGCCAGCGCCATATGGATCACATGATCCGAGGAATAACCCAGTTTGATGAAGGTGAGGGAAAGAATCGGCACCATCACCGAGCCGCCGCCGATGCCGAGCAGGCCCGCGAAGAAGCCGACGAATACACCGGCCGCCAGGTAGATGGCCCAGTAGCTCAAATCAATCAGCATGGCGAATCGCAGCGTACATCAGCAAGGGTGCGTCGGATGTGTGGCGCCGCGCAGGATCGTTGGCGCTCAACGTTTGTCGATCAGTTTGGAAATGTATTTCCAGTGGGCCGCGCTGACCGGCGTAATCGACAGACGATTGCCGCGTTGCAGGATCACCATGTCCTCCAGCGCGGCTTGCTCACGCATCATCGCCAGGGAAATAAGCGGGGTTTTACGCACCAGCTTTACATCCACCAAGTACCAGCGCGGCGCCTCAGGTTTGGCTTTGGCGTCGAAGTATTTGCTCTTCTTGTCGAACTGGGTGGCATCCGGGTAGGCAGAGGTCGATACGCTGGCAATACCGGCAATGCCGGGTTCCGGGCAGGAGGAATGATAAAAAAATACCTCGTCACCGATCTTCATCTGGTCGCGCATGAAATTGCGCGCCATATAGTTGCGTACCCCGAACCAGGCCACACTCTGGTTTTTTGCCCCGGCAAGATCGTCGATGGAAAACTCATCCGGTTCGGATTTCATCAGCCAGTAGGCCATAGGCGGAGCGGGGAATGAATTGATGAAAAGGGTGAGGGAGTACGGCGGGGAATGTGCTTGAGTGTTCGCTTGGGGCCGCACGCTTGAACCAGGGGTTCAAGGCGGAAGCTCACCGGATGCCGTCAGGTACGTCCGCGTAGGACGCGCACACGGGCACCGCTGGGGCGGGCTTCCTCGACTAACGTCTATCGGTTCAAAGGTTGTAAGCCCCAAGCGAACACCAAATCACATTCCTGCGGTGACTTGATGCAGTGCGCTCGAAGGGCGCTTAAAACAATTTTTCCTGATCGGAAACTGCCTTGTCGATAATACCTTCGAACAATTCCATTTTACGCCTGACGAAGTCTTCGTCAACGGAAATATCGGCGGGGCGGTGGCTGCGGCCGCCCTGTGTCTGCAGATGCTCATGGGCGATGTTGAGCGCGGCCATGATGGCAATCCGTTCATTGCCGACCACCTTGCCGCCATCGCGGATTTCCTTCATTTTTTTATTCAGCAAATCGACCGAAGCCACCAGCTGGCGCTCTTCGCCGTCGGGCGCCGCGACGCGAAACTCGCGTCCCATGACATTGATGGTAATGCCCTTGGCATCTTTCGGCTCACGCGCGGTGCTCATGGCCGCTCATCCTCGGTTTCCGGAATTTGCGCAAGCAGCGCCTCGATACGCGTTTTTGCCTGGTCGAGTTTTTCCGACAAGCGTTTGACCTCGTCTGCCCTGGTGGCAACGGTTTGACGCAACTCATTGTTTTCGGCGCGCAAACGCTGAAACAAGGTGACAAAGTTGTTGAGCTTCTCTTCGAAGCGCAGGATATCGGATTCCATAGATTGAATGTATCGGAAAAAGCCCTGTTCGGTCAATGGTTAAGCGCACATAGTGAAAGTCTCTTGGGAAATTGACGTCGGCGTCGGCAAAGTAGCCTGTACGCGATCCGGGCCTATCGCCGCCTTGGCGAAAATGATAATAATTCCCGCATGATTCCCTCAACGCCCCCCGCCGACCATGAGGATGACTTGTCGGCGGCCCAGCAGCTGCGGCTGCTGGCCGATAATCTGCCGGCGCTCATCGCTTATTTCACGGTTGAGAATCTGTGCTGCCGGTTCGCCAATGAGGCTTATGCGAAAACCTATGGATTCGACACCGAATCCATCGTCGGCAAGAGCGTGCAGGAAGTGATCGGCGTCGAAGCCTACGCGGCCATTCGCCCCTACATTGACCGCCTGGTCGGCGGTGAAACCGTCAGTTATGAGCGCGAATTGACGATGCCGGACGGCGAGGCGCGCATCATTGAAGTCAATCTGCTGCCCCACGTGGGCGCGCTGGGCAAGCCCAGCGCCGCATTCGTGCTGATCCACGACATTACCAAGCACCGGCTCGCCGAAAAGGCAATCCGGGACAGCGAAGAGCGTCTGCTGAAATTCGCCGACGCCACCAGTGAGGCCATCGTATTTTTTGAGGGCGGCGTGGTCACGGATATGAACGATGCGGCCGCGCGTCTGGTGCGCCTGCCGATCGAGCAGGCAATCGGCCGTCAGGTAATGGATTTCGTTGCACCAGAGTCGGTTGAAATGGTCGTCAACAATATCCATGCCGGCTTCGAGCGGCCCTACGAGGGCGTGGTGCTGCGGGCGGACGGCACCACGGTTGCCGCAGAGTTCGTCGGCAAATCCATTGTCTACAGGGGCAAAACACTGCGCATGACGGTGATTCGCGACATCAGCGACCGCAAGCAGGCCGAGGCGCGCATCCAGTTTCTGGCGCATCATGACATGCTGACGCACCTGCCGAATCGCGCCATGTTGATGGACAGGCTGCAAGTGGTGCTGGCCGGTGCAAAACGTCAGGGCAAACAGGTCGGGATCCTGTTTATCGACCTTGACGATTTCAAGGCAATCAATGATTCGCTGGGTCATTTTGCCGGCGACCAGGTGCTGAAACGGGTCGCACAGCGTCTGCAGTCCTGTCTGCGCGGCGCCGATCTGGTGGGCCGCCTGGGCGGCGATGAATTCCTGGTGGCGATTACCGATCTCGACAATGCCGCCGATATTGCCCCGATTGCCGAAAAGATCGCGCAATCGATCTGTGAACCGGTTTCATTTGAAGACCAGGTCCTGACAGTATCGGGCTCGATCGGGATCAGCGTCTATCCCCAGCACGGCGAAAGCCCCGACGCACTGATTCGAAACGCCGATGCGGCGATGTATCTCGCTAAGGAGGATGGTCGCAACAGCTTCCGGTTCTTCGTGCCCGGCCTTGCCGCGTCGGCCCTTGAGTCCTTGTCGATGGAGTCCGGGATTCGCCGGGCCATCAGGGCGATCGAATTCACCCTGCACTACCAGCCGGAGGTCGATACCTCAAGCGGCAAAGTCAGCGCGGTTGAAGCCTTGATTCGCTGGAAGCACCCGGAACTGGGTTTGCTGGGACCCGATAAATTCATCTCCATCGCCGAACACCGCGGCCTGATCATGCCGATTGGCCGCTGGGTGCTTGCCGAGGCCGTCCGGCAGGGCCGCGCCTGGCTGGATGCCGGGGTGCGCGTGCCGATCGCCGTGAATATATCGGCAGTGCAACTGAAGCAGAAGGATCTGGCCTCCAGCTTGGAGGGCCTGCTGCGCGAATACGATCTGCCCGGCGAGCTGTTGCAGCTTGAGATCGGCGAGAACCTGTTCATGGAGGACGTCTCATCCCTGGGCGCCACCCTGTCCGATCTGCACGACTTGGGGCTGACCCTGGTGGTGGACGATTTCGGCACCGGTTACTCCTCGCTGTCGCAACTGAAGCGCTTCCCGATCGACAAAATCAAGATTGACCGCTCGTTCATACGCAATATTCCCGACGGGATCGATGACGGCAGCATCACTGTTGCGATCATCAACCTCGCTGCCAGCCTCGGCTTGCGGGTGGCGGCCGGAGGCGTTGAAAACAACGGGCAGCTGGCGTTCCTCAAACGTCATCGCTGCGACTGTGTGACGGGTTTTCTCATGTCGCACCCGCTGCCGCCCGGGGAAATGCTTGCCTGGTTGCAACAACACGAAACGGGATGCTGATGCCGGCCCCGAGGGGCGTGTAAGATACCAAGCGTACAAGGTGCTTCGTCCGCCAGGGCGAAGTTAAACGGGAAGCGTGTGACGTCGGTCTGATATTCACGCACTGCCCCCGCAACGGTGATGGGTTTTAGTCGGCGCATATAACCACTGGATGGCGGCTTCATCCGGGAAGGGTGCGTCAAGGAACGATCGCAATCGGGATCGTTCGCCCCTCAGTCCGGATACCGGCCTTGCACCGCGGCTGCGCTCCCCCAAGGGGACGCTTTCGCGCCAGTGTGTGCGGACGGCAGCTGCCCCGCGCATGAATATCCATATGGCTTGCGGGGACGCTAGCCGACACTACGAAAATCCATTATGAGACCCCTATCGCCCGATCGTTACCAAGTACGATTTGCATTTGCACGCCTGTTGTCGCTGATATACGCTGTTCCTGTTGCCGCCCTCGCGGCCTCCGCATCTACCGTCCTGTATGCCGAAACCGGTTCACCCGCCGGCATTGCGCTCGACAGCCTGATTGTCACTGCCACACGCACCCGGCAAAGTGCCGGCGATACGCTTGCACAGGTGGCGGTTATCACCCGCGACGACATCGAAGCCGCCGGTACGGCCACCCTGGCTGAATTGCTGCAACGCAAGGCTGGTGTCGAAATCCGCAGTACTGGCGGTCCCGGACAGCCTGCCGGCGTGTTCATTCGTGGCGCCAGCAGTTCGCAAACCCTGTTGCTGGTGGACGGTTTGCGCGTGGGCTCGGTGACGGCCGGAAGCCCCGCATTCGAGAATATTCCGCTTGAACTGATCGAACGCATCGAGGTCGTCAAAGGCCCGCTGTCCGGGCTGTACGGCTCGGACGCGATCGGCGGCGTCGTGCAGATATTCACGCGTTCCGACGGTCGCGCGCGACTGAGCGCGGACGTGGGGGCCGGCTCCTATTCCAACCGCATCGCCAACGCCGGATTCACGGCGGTCGAAGGCAGGACGGCATTCACGCTCAATGCGGGTTATCAGGAGGTTGCCGCGCCACGCTCGGCCAGCAACCCGGATGCCGGACCCTTTACCTATAATCCGGATCGCGATCCCTACCGCAATTCGAATGTACTCGCCAAGCTGTCGCACACTCTGTCGTCGGGGGCCAATTTCGCCGCCAGCGCATGGCAATCGGTCGGCCATACGAAATTCGATTCGGGGCCGGCGGACGATCCCTCGAACAAGCAGATCCTGTCGGGTATCCAGATCAGTGCCGATAACCAGTTTACGACGTTCTGGAAATCGAGCCTGCGAGTTGGCCAGACCAGCGACGATATCCGCTTCGCCTCGGCATTCCCCGATACCTTCAAATCCACGCAAAATCAGGGGATCTGGTTTAACGAACTCAAAACCGGGTTCGGCGATTTGAATGCAGGCGCGGAGTTGCGCAAAGAAAAAGTTTCCTCCGCCAATACCGACTACGACGCCAGGACCCGCGACACGCGCGCCATGTTTGCCGGCTATCTGGGTCGGCTGGGCGCGAATCAGCTTGATTTCACCCTGCGCCGCGACCAGGAGGATCAGTTTGGCCGCCGCAATACTGGCTCGATTGCCTACGGCTATGCACTGACCAGCGCACTCAAGGTCTATGCGCACGCCGGCCGTGCGTTTCGCGCGCCGAGCTTCAACGATCTTTATTACCCCGGCTTTTCCAACCCGCTATTGAAACCGGAACGCAGCAAACAGGCAGAGGCCGGCCTGAAGCTCGGCGAGCCCGGCTACAACATGAGCCTGGTCTATTTTGATAATCGCATCGATGATCTCATCGTCTTCGACCTGGCGACTTTCCTGCCACAGAACATCGCTCGGGCCCGTATCAAGGGCTGGGAGTTTGGCGGGGACACCGTGATTGGTGGTGTCGTCCTCAAAGCCGCCTTGACGGTACAGCAACCCGAAGATGCGGATACCGGCAAGCAGTTGCGTTCCCGTGCCAGGCAATTTGGCAGCGTGGGGGCATCGCGGTCGTTCGGCGCCTGGACATTGAGCGGAGATATCACGGCCAGCGGCAAGCGCTTCGACTCGGGAGACGAGGATTCGGGCTCGCGCATGGCGGGATATGTCTTGTTGAATGCCGCCGTCCATTACCGGCTGGACAAGACCTGGAGCCTGGAGTTGGGCGGGCAGAACCTCGGTAATCGCGATTACGAACTGGCCCGCGGCTACAACACGCCGCAACGTACGGTGTTCCTGCGCGTCAGGGCGATCGCGTTCTAGTCCGTGAGGGTGGCCGGGTGGGGTCTCATCCGCCCGGTTAGGCGCATCCTGAGGGCGGCATTTGTGGCAAAGGGCATGAATTCTGCTATCTTCGGGGCATGCTCAAAGACGCCGTCAACCTCGCCGATATCCAGCGCGCGCTGGTCATCAAACTTCGCCATCACGGCGATGTGCTGCTCACCTCCCCGGTCTTCCAGGTGCTGAAAAACCATGCGCCGCATATCGAGACCGACGCGCTGGTCTATGAAGACACGCGCGAAATGCTGACGGAACATCCGGCGATCACGCAGGTATTCACCATCGACCGCAGGTGGAAGGAAAAAGGCGTCATCAACCAGGTGATGCACGAGGCGGCACTGCTCAGGCAATTGCGCCTGCGTCGCTACGATCTGGTACTGCACCTCACCGAGCATCCGCGCGGAGCCTGGCTGACGCGTTTGCTGCGGCCGCGTTTTGCGGTTGCGCAACGCGCTGTCGGCATCAATGAGGGCCGTGATTCGCATTGGTGGAAGTCGAGCTTCACCCATACCTATCCGACCCCGCGCGCCACCTTCCGTCATACCGTTGAAAGCAATCTCGACGCATTGCGGCGCATCGGCGTACAGCCGGACAGTGCCGAAAAAAAACTGGTGTTGGTCCCAGGCGAAGCGGCAGAACGAAAAGTCGAGGCGCTGATGGCCACTCATGGCATCAGCCACAAGCGCTTCATTCATATTCATCCGACTTCGCGCTGGTTTTTCAAGACCTGGCCGGCACCGCGGTTTGCCGAGTTGATCCTGGAGTTGGGCCGCGCCGGGCAGCGCGTAGTCCTCACCGCGGCGCCGACCGGCGACGAACGCGAAATGATTGCCGCGATCAAGACGCAGTTGAAGGCGCCCGTGGTGGATTTGACGGGTGCCCTGTCCCTCAAGGAACTGGCGGCGCTGACAGCCCGCGCCCGCATTTTTGTCGGCGTGGATTCGGCTCCGATGCATATGGCCGCAGCCATGCAGACGCCGACCGTGGCGCTGTTCGGCCCCTCCGGCGAGGCCCACTGGGGACCCTGGGGCGTGGTCCATCGCATCGTCTCCTCGCAGGACCCGCGACACACCTGCCGCCCCTGCGGCAACGACGGTTGCGGCGGTTCGAAGGTAAGCGAATGCCTGACCGAGCTGCCGGTAGCCCAGGTGTTGGCGGCGGTCAATGAACTTCTGGCGACGACGTGAAACTGGCGTTGGTGCGGGCCAGGTACAACCCGTTTGGTGGTGCCGAACGATTTTTGAATGACGCGGTGGCCGCATTGGCGACGAGCGAGGCGTCTGTTTCGCTTACCCTGTTCACCCGTGAGTGGCCCGCGCAGGCCAGTGCTGTCATGGCGCACCGCATCGTCAACCCTGGCTATCTGACCTCGACCGGTCGCGATCGTGGTTTTGCCAATGCGGTCGCTGCGGAACTGGCGGGCGGCGGGTTCGACCTGGTGCAATCCTATGAACGAATCGCCGGCGCCAACATCTACCATGCGGTTGATGGCGTCCATGCGGAATGGCTTGCGCAGCGACGGCGCATACAGGGTCCGTTCGGCCGCCTGGGCGTGACCCTCAATCCGCACCATCGCTATGTACTCGAGGCCGAGCGCGCCATGTTTGCATCGCCGGCGTTCAAGGCCGCGATCTGCATTTCGACGATGGTACGTGACGATATATTGCGGCACTTCAAGGTGGATCCGACCAAGCTGCATGTGGTCTACAGTGGCGTCGATGCGCAGAAATTTTCGCCATCCTGTCGTGACGAGTTCCGCGTCGAGCGGCGGTCGGCGCTGGGAATTCCCCAGGATGCATCAGTTGCCTTGTTCGTGGGCTCGGGTTTTGAGCGCAAGGGCCTTGCCTCGTTCCTGCGCGCGCTGGCCGATGCTCCATCTTCGGGCCGTGCACCGACTAAACGCTGGTACGGGCTGGTGGTCGGAAAGGACAAACGTGCCAAGCGCTATCAGGCGCTGGCGCGCAGCCTGGGAATTGCCGATCGGGTAATTTTTACCGGCGGGGTGTCCGATACGCGGCCATATTACGGGGCCAGCGATGTGTTCGTGTTGCCGTCCATTTATGAGCCGTTTGGCCTGGTCTATCTCGAGGCGCTCGCATGCGGTTTGCCGGTCATTGCCAGTCGCTCGTCGGGAGCCGCGGAAGTCATCCAGCCGGGCAAAAATGGCTATGTCACGGATGCCCTCGACACCGCCGCCATCCGCGCGGGGATGGAGTCGGCGCTGGCGGATTCCGCGATGGCACAAGCCGCGCGCCTCAGCGCCTTGCCGTTCACGCCGGCAGCCATGTCCGGGCAATACAAGTCCCTGTATCGAGCCTTGCTGGTCGCTTGATCCCATCGCCCTCTCGGCATTGGGCGAATCCGCGCATAAAATGATGACTCTTTCCGCCGCATGATTCCCAAAAGCCGACCATGACTTCCGAGTTTTCCCGCGATCGACGCCTTTATGCCCGCCTGTTCAGCTATGTAAAGCCTTATCGCTGGGCGTTTGCGGGCAGCTTGTTGGCGATGGCGATCAGCGGCACGGTGCAGGGCTTGTTTGCCTATTTCCTGAATAACCTGCTGGAAAAACTGTTCCTGGACGCCAACTCGGGCTATGCGATTTATGCCTCCCTGGGCATCGTCGTTCTGTTCCTGATCAATGGTCTCGCGACCTTTGCGTCCGGCTACGGCATGCAGTGGGTGGGCAACAAGGTCATTCTGGATTTTCGCAATCTGATGTTCCAGCGGCTGATCCGGCTGCCGGAGCCCTATTTCAGCCAATCCTCGACCGGCACTCTGATGTCGAAGGTGACCAGCGATGTGATGGGCCTGCAGGAAGCGGCCACCAACACCTTGAATGCCCTGGTGCGCGGCAGTTTCACCCTGGCCTTTGCGTTGGGCTATATGTTCATTCTCAGCTGGAAACTGACGCTGATTACCTTCACCATCGTACCCATCCTCGGCTGGATCATCCGCGGCTTCGGCAGACGGCTACGCCAGATCAGCCGTGAATCGCAGATTGCGCAGGGCGCGATTACCGATGTGCTTGAAGAATCGATTCGGGGTCACAAAGTCATCAAGATCTTCGGCGGCGAGCAATACGAGGCGGGGCGCTTTGATGCGGCGGCCAATCGCATTCGCAAATTGAGCATGAAGCATGGTGCGGCGGCGGCGGCGGGCACGCCGTTCACCCATTTCTTTGTGTCGATCGCCATCGCGCTCATTGTTTATCTCGCCGCCAGCAAGACGCCGGGGCTCGGACTGAATGTCGCCGGATTCATCACCTATATCGTGGCGGCTGCCGGTTTGCTGCCGCAGTTCAAGGGACTTACCGGCGTCAACGAGCAGATGCAAAAGGGACTGGCGGCAGCGGAAAGCGTGTTTGCGCTGATTGATTCGCCGTCGGAAAAATCGCATGGTCACATCGCAATGGATCGTGCCAAAGGCAATATTCGCTTTGACCATGTGAGTCTCAAATATGCCAACCAGAGCGTCTTGGCGCTTGATGACGTCACGCTGGATATTGCCCCAGGGGAAACGATTGCGTTGGTCGGGCCATCCGGGGGCGGCAAGACCAGCCTCGTCAATCTTTTGCCGCGATTCTTTACGCCGGATAGCGGCGCCGTCACGCTCGACGGCCACCTTCTGGAGGATATCAAGCTGGCCGATTTGCGCAGGCAAATTGCCCTGGTCAGTCAGGATGTGGTGCTGTTCAACGATACGGTCGCCGCCAATATTGCCTATGGCCAGGAACTCGGCGCCAAAACACGCGAGGCCGTTGTCGCGGCTGCGCGGGCCGCTAACTGCATGGACTTCATCAATGCGCTGCCGGATGGCATGGATACGCTGATCGGCGACAACGGCTCGCGCCTGTCCGGCGGCCAACGCCAGCGTCTGGCGATTGCCCGCGCATTGCTCAAGGATGCGCCGATCCTGCTGCTGGACGAGGCAACCTCGGCGCTGGACAGCGAATCCGAGCGCGCCGTGCAGAACGCGCTTGAGACCCTGATGAAGGGACGCACCACCATCGTGGTCGCCCACCGGCTGTCGACCATCGAGAACGCCGACCGCATTGTGGTCATGGAGCGCGGCCGCATTGCCGAGACCGGCACGCACGCGGAACTGACTGCGCGCGGCGGAATTTATGCGAGCCTGCACGGCCTGCAGTTTGACCGCGTCTGAACCTGTCGTCCAATCAGTCCTTGTCCACTTTTTGCGATAACTCAATCAGCTTGGCATATTTGGCGAACGCGGCAAAACAGCCGATGGCGACATGCGCAAATCCAGGCCCGCCATCGAGAAAGCCGAGCCGGATCACATAGAACTTGATGAAACGTGCAAGCGGACTGAGTAACAGTTTGCCGTAGCCCGCGCGCACGCCCTGGCCGAACAAGGCCTGCGCGTGGAGACTTGAATACCGGTTCTGCTTGGCCAGATAGGTCGTCACATCCTCCGCGGAATCGTGCAGCAGATCGCCGGCAAGGGTGCCGACGGTCACCGTGGTGATCACGGTTTCATGCACCTCATCATTGCTCCAGCTGGCCGCGCCGCGATGAAACATGCGCAGGGACCAGTCCGGGTAGCCCTCGCCGTGCGTAAGCCAGCGGCCCAGGAAGCGATTGCGGCGCGGCATGCGGTACGCCTGGTGCTGCGGGGCCGCCATGGCCGTAATTACGGCCGCTGCCAGTGGCGCCGAAACGCGCTCATCGACGTCGAGGCACAGTACCCAATCATGTCTTGCCGCGCTGACCGCGAATTGCTTCTGCCGGCCGAATCCCAGCCATTCCTTCTCGATGACGCGGCAGCCGCGAACTTCGGCAATGGCGCAGGTTTCGTCATCGGAGCCGGAGTCGACCACCAGCACCTCATCGGCAAAGGTGACGCTGTCGATGCAGGCGCCGATTTGCGAGGCCGCATTCTTGGCGATGATCACGACCGAAAGGGGGATTTTGGGGGCAGACAAAATTAACGGAGTCGTATGAATCGAGGCCTGCATTGTAAATCGAATAGCGAAAGCAAATGAGCATCGGGGAAGCTCGGCTAGAATGCTGCGGTGCGCGTGCTCCTGGTCAAACTCTCTTCGATGGGCGACGTGATCCACAATCTTCCGGTGGTGACGGACTTGGTGCGTGCGTTTCCCGGAGTCCGGATTGACTGGGTCACCGAGGCGCCCTATGCCGAAGTGGTCAAATTGCATCCAGGGGTCAGCCTGGCGCTCGAGGTTCATCTGCGCTGGCTGAAGAAGTCGTGGTGGCGGGACGCGCCCTGGCTGCAACTGGAGCGCGATCGCCAGGCGATGGTGGAACAGGACTACGACGCGATTCTGGATACACAGGGCCTGGTAAAAAGCGTCATGGTTGCGCGCTGGGTTGAGGGGCAACGCTACGGCTACTCGCGACAAAGCGCGCGCGAAACCTTTGCCAGCCGTTTTTACGATCACACCTTCGATGTTCCCAGGGACGAACATGCGGTGACGCGAAACCGCAAGCTGGCCGCCGCCGCGTTCGGCTATGCCTTGCCCGAGAAACTGGATTACGGCCTTGCCGCCAACGCCGAACGACCGGCCTGGCTTGCCGCTTCGCCCTATATGGTGCTGCTGCATGCCACCAGCCGCCGCGACAAACAATGGCCGCAGGCGCATTGGGTGACGCTGGGGCAGGAACTCAACAGGCGAGGCCAGACAGTCATTCTGCCTTGGGGCAGCGAGGCCGAAAGGCAGGCCAGTGAAACCATTGCCGCGCGGCTTGTCGATGCGATCGTCCCGCCCGCCATGTCGCTAGCGCAGGCGGCAGGCGTGCTGGCGGGTGCGCATGCCGTGGTGGGCGTGGACACCGGGCTGGCGCATCTTGCCGTTGCCCTGGGCCGACCAACCATCGGCATCTATGTGACGACTTCGCCCGCGCTTACCGGCCTGTTCGGTTCGGCGAGCGCAGTGAATCTGGGCGGCGGCAGCAAAGCAGCGCCGACCATTCCCGCCGTTGAGGCAGTCCTCGGCGCCTTGCCGCGCCTTGGTTGATCATGGCACGCTTCATATACGGCATCCTGTTCATATTGGCGCTGCCGCTGATCCTGCTGCGCCTGTGGTGGAGGGGGCGCCGGGAGCCCGGCTATCGGGCCCAAATCGGTGAGCGGTTCGGCCGCTTTCCCCAGACGCTAACTTCCGGCGCCATCTGGTTGCATGCGGTATCGGTAGGCGAGATGCGCGCAGCGGTCCCGCTGGTGCGGGTGCTGCGAAGCAAGTTTCCAGCTGCGCCGCTGTTGCTGACCTGCATGACGCCCACCGGCCGCGCGATGGCGAACATGCTGTTCGGCGGCGATGCAGCCATTACGATCGCTTATCTTCCCTATGACCTGCCGTGGCTGACGCGGCGCCTGCTGCGCCGTTTTGACCCGCAGATTTTGCTGATCATGGAAACCGAGATCTGGTTCAACCTCGTCCATACCTGCAGCGTAAGGCGGCTGCCGGTACTGCTGGTCAATGCGCGGCTCTCGGAACGTTCGCGCACCGGCTACGCCCGATTCGCGCCGATACGCAGTCTGGTGCGCGAAGCGCTGGGTGCAATGACGGTCGTCGCGGCACAATCGGTCGACGACGCAAGCCGATTCAATTCGCTGGGTGCGCGCAAGGTGGTGGTGACGGGCAACTTGAAGTTCGACATGCCGCTGGATCAAGCGCTCGCTGATCAGGGATCCGCCTGGCGCGCCGTCCTCGCGGGCAAACGCCGGGTGCTGTTGCTGGCGGCGACCCGGGAGGGCGAAGAAAATCTGCTCTTGCACGCCTATCGCCGGCAATTCGACGAGGCCGCGCGCAACGAAGTCCTGTTGGTGATTGTGCCGCGGCATCCACAGCGCTTTGACGAAGTCTTTCGGCTTGCAGCGTCGGCGGGCTTCGCGGTTGCGCGGCGCAGCGCGGCAACCATATCGCCGGACAAATGTGATGTGTGGTTGGGCGATTCGATGGGCGAGATGGCTGCGTATTACGCGATGTGCGATCTGGCCATCATCGGCGGCAGCTTTGCCCCCCTCGGTGGCCAGAACCTGATCGAGGCTGCCGCGCTGGGCAGGCCTACCATCATCGGCCCGCATGTATTCAATTTCAGCGATGCGGTCGCGCTCGCCGGCCATGCCGGTGCCTTGCAGCAGGTGGCCGATGCCGATGAAGCAATGCGCACCGCCCGCGTCCTGCTTGCCGATGATTCCAAAAGAAAGGCGATGTCGGCAGCGGCACTGGCATTCACCGCGGCGCATCGCGGCGCCACCGAAAAAACCGCGGGGCTCATCACCGCCGTAATGAGCCCCGCATCTTGACCCAGCTGAAACGACTGCCGGCTGATCAATTCGTCAGCAGACGGTTGACCTCGGCAACATCTTCTTCCTCCAAGCGGCCCACTGCCGACTTGAGCTTGAGCTGCGAAAGAATGGTGTTGTAGCGCGCTTGCTGCAGGTCACGGCGCGCCTGGAACAGCTGCTGTTGCGCGTTCAAAATATCGACATTGGTGCGGACGCCAACTTCGCGACCCAGGATGGTGGAGTCCAGGGAGGATTTGCTGGATACCAGCGCCGCTTCAAATGCCTTGACTTGCGCGACGCCGTTGGTCACGCCAAGATAATTTTGGCGCACATTCTGCGCCACGGTGCGCTTGGTGTTCTCCAGATCCTGCTCGGCCTTTTCGCGCAGGGACAGGGCTTGGCGGATGCGGGACTGCGTGCCGCCCCCCTGGAACAGGGGAAATGTCAGTTGCAGGCCGATCTGGGTTGCCTTGGTCGATAATTCGGGCCCCGTTGCACCCAGCGTGGTGATGTTCGGCGAACGACTGTCCGAATAGCTTCCGACCAAATCAAGCGTCGGCAGGTGACCGGCCTTGTTGCGGGTTACCTCGCGTGTGGCAATTTCATAGGCGGCGCGGAACTGCGCGATCACGGGACTGCTGTCTTCGGCGGATTTTACCCATTCATCCATATTGGCCGGTTGCGGCAGCGCCAGGGATACGCCGTCCTTGAGCGGGCTCAGGCTGGCGGGAAACTTGCCGATCAGTTGTTGAAGCGCGCGCATCTTGATTTCAAGATCGTTCTGGTCGGAAATTTCGCGCGCAACGGCGAGGTCATAGCGGGCCTGCGAATCGTAGGTGTCGACAATGGTGGCGGTGCCGACTTCGAAATTGCGCTTCGCCTGGGCGAGCTGTTCGGAAAAGGCGGTCTTCTGGGCGCCGGACAGGGCCACATTGTCCTGCGCCAGCAGCACATCGAAATAAGCTTGGGCGGCGCGCAGGATCAGATTTTGTTCCGCATCGGCGAACACCGCATCGGTCTGTTTGACCTGCCAGTCGGCCTGGGCAGCCGCGATCCAGTTCTGCATTCGGAACAGAGGCTGGGTCAGACTCAGTGTGTAGCTCTTGCTGTTGTAGTCGAATTTCGGGATGCCGGTGGTTTCGCGTTCATTGCGGTTATAGGCCCCGGACAGGCTCAGATTGGGCAACAGGCCCGCGCGCGCCTGGGGATAAGCTTCCTTTCCGGCCTCGGCGCTGGCTCGCGACGAGGCGTAAACGGGGTCCTGCGCCTTGGCGTCCCGGTAGATATCGAGCAGATTGGCGGCGCTAGCCGGGTTTGCCGAGATGCCGACGATCAGGGTGGCGATCAACAGGGGCGCAATTCTTGGGTTCATTTTATTTGGGTCCGCTTTTGAAATGAGACGAAACAGTCTGTTTGGCAGCATTTGGCTGGATTAGACGCAGCAAGCATTGCGTCGGGATGTCCCGCCGGTGTTTTACTGGTGACCGGCGTCAGTACAGGACAACACGCGAATCCACCTCGCGCGACCAAGCATCGATACCACCCTGCAAATTATGCAGGTTGTCAAAACCCTGGCGCTGCAAAAATGCGATGACTTGCAGACTTCGCATGCCGTGATGACAAATTACGACCGTAGGATGCGTACGGTCTATGCGGTCCACGCTTGCCGGAATCATGCCCATGGGCAGATGTTGGGCTCCCTCGATATGGGCAAGCTGCCACTCCCACGGCTCGCGCACATCGAGCAGAAGCGGCTTCTGCTCATCGGCGGAAGTCAGCATGGACTGTAGCTGCGGGGCGGTTAGCTGGCGCATCGGATGTGTCTGGGGGAATGCTTAGAAAGCAAAACGCGAAGGCTGCGTGGCATTGACAAGCGGCGCCAATACCGTCTCGAAGATTTCATTGGACACGAACGAGATTTCATCGGTCTTGGTAATGATGGTGGCCTTCATTGCGGGAGCATCGCCGATCACGGCAAACAGGCGGCCGCCCACCTTGAGGTAATCTAGAAATACGGGCGGCAACAGCGGTACCGACGCCGATAGAACGATGACATCGAAGCGCGCGCCGGCGCCAATCAGGCCGGCGAGGTCGTTTGCGGCATCGCCGATCTTCAGCTGTACATTGCTGATGGCCGCTTGCGCAAGATTTGCGGCGGCGGCGCGGGAGAGGTCCTCAAAGTATTCAATCGAGGTCACATGTGCCGCCTGTTTGGCCAGCAGGGCGGCAAGGTAGCCGCTGCCGGTGCCAATCTCGAGAACGGCATCGCCCGCCTTGGGAGCGACTTCCTGCACGATACGCGCTTCAAGTTTTGGCGCCATCATCGCCTGGTCGTCACCCAGCGGGATTTCCATGTCCACGAACGCCAGCGAACGATAGGCTGCCGGCACGAAATCCTCGCGCTTTAGGGCAAACAACAGGTCGAGCACCGACGGATCCAGCACTTCCCAGGTGCGGATCTGCTGTTCAATCATGAGAAAACGCGCTTTTTCGAAATCCATAATCACCGTACCGTCAGTCGTTAAAAAATGAGTCCTGCGATTTTAGCAAAGCCGGGATGGCGAGTCCTGTCCGGATTGAGGTACACCGGGACGAGCATCGCACCTTGCCGGTCAGGGTTTGCTGCGGGGGCTGCTCTTGCCCGCGGGCACGGGCATTTCCAGGGCGTGCAACAGCATATCGGTATGCGCATCCAGATAGGCCTGGGGGTCCATCAGATGCGTATCGCAGAGGTCGAAAGAATTGCGCCACAGCATCAACATCAGCACCGGGGCGCAGGCGATGCGCGGGGCGAATTCCAGCGGCACGTTGCGGAATTCGCCGGAACTGATTCCCCGCTGGATCGCGGTGGCGAACAGGGCGGTGCCGCGAACGACGACCTCGTCGTGATAGAACTTGGCAAGCTCGGGAAAATTGCCGGCCTCGGACATCATGAGTTTGGTGATTCCGCCCAGTCTGGTGGCACCGATCTGGTTCCACCAATCGTGAACCAGTTCGCGAATCATGGCGGCGGTGCTGCCCTGGTAGTTGCGGACGCGTTCCTCGGCTTCGGCGATGCGCAGAACAATGCCTTCGCGAACAACGGCCTTGAACAAATCTTCCTTGCTGTCGAAATAGAGATAAAGCGTGCCCTTGGAGACACCGGCTCGCTTGGCGACATCGTCCAGCCGGGTGGCCGAGAAGCCTTTTTCCACAAATAATTCCAGGGCTGCTGTCGCGAGTTCGCCGGGGCGCGCATCTTTACGCCGTTCCCAGCGGGGTTCAATGATTTTGGCTAGAGGGGGCATCTGGAATTTTTGGGTTACTGACCGAGTAGTCAGTAACATACTGCGAGTTGGTGTTCCCGTCAAGCCTGAGGCCGGTATCGCAGCAGTCCGCCACATGGGCTCAGTCCAGCGTCTGGCGATAGCGCTTCAGCGCGACGGCGCCCGCTACCAGCATGAACGCGGCAATCGGCCACAGCTCGCGTGCAATCTCGCTGAAGCCGTTACCCTTGAGCAAGATGCCGCGAACGATGCGTAAAAAGTGGGTAAGCGGCAGAGCGTCGCCGATAAATTGCGCCCATTGTGGCATACCGCGGAACGGGAACATGAAGCCTGATAGCAGCAAGGACGGCAGAAAGAAGAAAAACGTCATTTGCATGGCCTGCAGCTGATTGCGCGCAACGGTCGAAAAGGTAAATCCGACCGACAGATTGGCGGCGATAAATACGATCAGGGCGGCGGACAGCAACAACAGGCTACCGACCATGGGCACGTCGAACAACAGCCTTGCCGTCACCAGGATCAGGCTGACCTGCAAATAACCGACGATCACATAAGGGGCGATCTTGCCTGCCATGACCTCGATCGGGCGCACCGGGGTCGCCAGCAGGTTTTCCATGGTGCCGCGTTCGCGTTCGCGCGTCATGGCCAGCGAAGTCATCATGATCATGGTCATGGTGAGGATCACGCCCATCAGGCCGGGAACGATGTTGTAGCGGGTGATTCCCTCCGGGTTGTAGCGGCGTTGCACGCGCAAATCGACCGGCGATGCGCCGGACGTCAATCCGCTAAGTGAGCCGGTCAGCTCGCGATCCATGGTCTGCCTGACGATCTGGTCGAGTGTGGCGAGCGCATTGCCGGTGGCCGAGGGGTCGGTGGCGTCGGCCGCCACCAGCAAGGTAGGGCGCTCGCCGCGCTGCAACCGGCGTGAAAAATCCGTCGGAATCACCAGTGCGAATTGCACCTCGCCGAGTTTCATCATCCGGTCCGCTTCGGCTTCGCTGGCCGCATGTCTGGTGAATTTGAAGTACTGCGAGTTCTCCAGCGCACGCACCAGCGAGCGCGAAAAAGGGCTTTCATCATTGATCACAACCGCCGCGGGCAGGCCCTTGGGATCGGTGTTGATGGCAAAGCCGAACAGCACCAGTTGAATGATGGGGATGCCGACGATCATCGCGAAGGTGAGGCGGTCGCGCCGCATCTGCACGAATTCCTTGAGTAATATGGCGACGAAACGCGGCCAGGAAAAAGAGGCGCTCACTGGAAATTGTCCCGGGCCGAATTCATGAGGTCGATGAACACGTCCTCCAGACCGGGAGCGATCTGCTCCCAGTGAAAGCCGGGCTGCCTGCGAAAGGGGGTAAGGCTTCCCTCAAGCCTGGGCGCATCCGACCCGCTCAAATGGAGCGTGACGCCAAATGGAACCACCATGTCAATGCCCGGCAGCCCGCGCAATTCGCGCGCCAGCAAATGCACCTTTTCGCCAGTGACTGCCCAGGTGGTGCGTCCGGAACGCGCCACCAGTTCCGCTGCAGTGCCGCTGGCCAGCAGCTTCCCGTAGGCGATATAGGCAAGCGAGTGGCAGCGCTCGGCCTCGTCCATATAATGCGTCGACACCAGCACCGTCAGTCCCTCCGCGGCGAGGTCGTGGATCTGATCCCAGAATTCGCGGCGCGCCTTGGGGTCGACACCGGCGGTGGGCTCATCGAGCAACAGCAATTTCGGCCCATGCAGCAGGCAGGCCGCCAGCGACATGCGCTGCTTCCAGCCACCCGACAGCGAGCCGGCCAGCTGGGTGCGCCGCGCCGTGAGGCCCAGCCGGTCCAGGGTGTCGTTCACCACCTGGCGGCGGTTTTTGACGTCGTACACGCGCGCAATGAAGTCCAGGTTTTCGGCAATCGACAGGTCTTCATAGAGAGAAAATTTCTGCGTCATATAGCCGACTTGGCACTTGATATGCATGGCCTCGCTGCGGATGTCGAACCCCAGGCAATGACCCTCCCCGCTGTCAGGTGTCAGCAGGCCGCACAGCATGCGGATGGTGGTGGTCTTGCCGCTGCCGTTCGGGCCGAGAAAACCATAGATCTGGCCGCGCATGACACGGATCGCGAAGTCATCGACCACGGTGCGCTCGCCGAATTTCTTGGAGAGACCCTTGACGTTGATGACGGCATCGTTGGCCGTCTGCGCATCGGCGTTCACAGCCTGATCTCCACCGGCTGACCCGGATGCAACCCGATCGCCACCTCGGGCCTGGTGCGCGCCTCGACCATGAATACCAGGGCGGCGCGATTTTCCTTGCTGTAGATGAGAGGGGAGGTGTATTCGGCCTGTGGGGCGATGTAGCTGATCCTGGCGGACAGCGGGGCACAGCCATCGCAACTTACGCGGACTTCCTGGCCAATCTTCAGGGCGCCAAGCAGCTTTTCGGGGACAAAGAACCGCAGCTTGATGTTCTCGGCCGGCAGCAACGAGACCACCGGCATGCCGGCCTGCACCCATTCACCTGCGGTATACAGGGTGTCCGCCACCAGGGCGGCGCTTGGCGCACGTTGCGATTTTTGCTGCAGTTTCCATTCCGCCTGCGCCAGCAGTTCGCGGGCGGCCTTCACTTCAGACTGAGCCGCCGCAATTTCATCGCGGCGGCCGGCAAGCTGCGAAACCTTCAATTGCGCGCTCAGTTCGGCCACGCGCGAACGATCACGCTCCTGGGTGCCGCGAGCTTCGTCGAGTTTCGAGGGCGACAGGAATCTCGATGCGACAAGGTCTTCGGTTCGCCTCAGTTCGGCCGTCGACAGCGTCAGCGACGCATCCGCCTGGGCGAGTTGCGCGCGCACCGCGGCGACTTCATCAGGGCGTTTGCCCTTGCGCAGGTTTTCCAGCTGGGACTCGGCCTGGTTGACGCGCGCTGCAGCCTCCGCGCGTGCGGCGCGCTCATTTTCCTGCTCAAGCGCAAACAGCGGCGCACCTGCGGCAATCGTGTCGCCGCGCCTGACATTGAGTGACGCCAAGCTGCCGCCATAGGGGGAGGCAATGCGTACGTACTCGCCTTCGGCATAGCCGGGGAAAACGCCGTCATTGGCGGCATTGCAGCCTGCCAGGATCAGCACGACCAAGCCCGCTAGCAGTGAAGTTATTGAAGATCGAATATTCATTTGCGTCTCCCCGTCTTTCTGACAGCAGCCATGCCGAGCAGCGCCATCTCGACGCGCTCCTCAATGGCCGCATCGGTGAACACAAGCTGTTCGAGCTGCTCGCGGACGAACTCGGGGACGAAACCACTATTGATGGCGGCAGTGCCCACCACGATAGGGGCGGCAAGTGCGCCCATCAAAAATGCGAGGGCCTGCTGGATCGGCATTTTTCTCAACTCGCCCTCTTTCTGCGCGCGCAACACCAGATCGATGACCACTTCAATATGGCGCGGCATATTGGCGCGCATAAACTCCAGCGCCACCTTCTCCCCGGCGAAGGCATCGCCGAGCAGGCGCACCCAGAAGACGCGGTTGTCGCGGCCCCAGCGCGCCAGCAGCGTGACGGCGGCCCGCAAATTTATGAGGGCCGAATCGCTACCCCTCGATTTCGTCTCGAGACCCCTGAACATATCGTTGTACTTCTGCTCGAGGATGGCGCGAACGAATACATCCTTGGTCTTGAAGTGATAGTGGAACATGCCGAGATTGACGCCGGCCCGCTCGGTGACCTGACGGATGCTCAGCCCGCGCACCCCCGTCTGCGGCAACAATTCGTGACCGGCCTGGATAAGCAGCTGATCGACGTTTCGGGATGGGCGCGGGGGCATGCATTTCTCCTTTGGGAGCAAAACTATACAATTGTATAATTATACGATCAAGTAGTTTTTTCTTGACCCGCGAGGTTTGCCGCTTGCGGCTGCTTCAAGTAATGTGTCGCCATCGCTAGGGGTTCCGTGCCTTGGGTTTTTCAGCAGGGTGCGGATGAGACAGACCCTTGGAACCTGATGCGGGTTATGCCGCCGTAGGGAAGCGAAGCCAGTAGCCCTCTACCGTCTTCGCGCTCCCTGCAACAATTTGACTGGAGCGCAATATGAACGCCGTACTTTCCACATCCGCGAAATTTCTGGAAGCCACCGCCCACGTCGACGAGGCGGCCGTCCAGCCCCTGCCCAATTCACGCAAAATCTATGTCCAAGGCAGCCGCCCCGACATCCAGGTGCCGATGCGCGAAATTTCGCAGAGCGATACGCCGACCGGCATGGGCGGGGAAAAGAACCCGCCGATCTTTGTCTACGATACCTCGGGCCCCTACACTGACCCGAAAGTCCACATCGATATTCGTTCGGGTCTGACACCGCTGCGCGAGAAATGGATCGCCGAGCGCGGCGATACCGAGCAGTTGTCCAGCATTACCTCGCAATACGGCCTTGCCCGTCTCAACGACCCGAAACTCGCCGAGATGCGCTTCAATCTCAAACGCCATCCGCGACGCGCCAAGATCGGCGCCAATGTCTCGCAGATGCATTACGCCCGGCGCGGCATCATCACGCCGGAGATGGAATTCATCGCGATTCGCGAGAACCAGCGGCGCGACGGGCTCTCCGAGCTCATCACCAAACAGCATCCGGGACAATCCTTCGGCGCCGCCATCCCGAAGCTGATGACGCCGGAATTCGTGCGCGATGAAGTCGCCCGCGGCCGCGCCATCATCCCGGCCAATATCAACCATCCCGAGTCGGAACCGATGATCATCGGCCGCAACTTCCTGGTGAAGATCAACGCCAATATCGGTAACTCGGCGTTGAGTTCGTCGATCCATGAAGAAGTGGAAAAGATGACTTGGTCCACGCGCTGGGGCGGCGATACGGTGATGGATCTCTCCACCGGCAAGAACATCCACGAGACCCGCGAGTGGATCATCCGTAACTCGCCGGTGCCGATCGGCACCGTGCCCATTTATCAGGCACTGGAAAAAGTCGACGGCAAGGCCGAAGAGCTCACCTGGGAAATCTTCAAAGACACCCTGATCGAGCAGGCCGAGCAGGGCGTCGATTACTTCACCATCCATGCCGGCGTACTGCTGCGTTATATCCCGATGACCGCCAAGCGCATGACCGGCATCGTCTCGCGCGGCGGCTCGATCATGGCCAAATGGTGTCTTGCCCATCACAAGGAGTCATTCCTCTATACGCACTTCGAAGACATCTGCGAAATCATGAAGGCCTATGACGTCTCGTTCTCGTTAGGCGATGGCCTGCGTCCCGGTTCCGGCTACGACGCCAACGATGAAGCGCAGCTGGGCGAATTGAAGACCCTCGGTGAGCTGACGCAAGTGGCCTGGAAGCACGATGTGCAAACCATGATCGAGGGCCCCGGCCATGTGCCGATGCACCTGATCAAGGAAAACATGGACCTGCAGCTGAAGTACTGTCACGAGGCGCCGTTCTATACCCTGGGGCCGCTGACCACCGATATCGCCCCCGGTTACGACCACATCACCTCGGCCATCGGCGCGGCCATGATCGGCTGGTACGGCACCGCCATGCTTTGCTACGTCACGCCCAAGGAACACCTGGGCCTGCCGGACAAGAACGATGTGAAGGACGGCATCATGGCCTACAAGATCGCCGCGCACGCGGCCGACCTGGCCAAGGGTCATCCGGGTGCGCAGATCCGCGACAATGCCTTGTCCAAGGCGCGTTTCGAATTCCGCTGGGACGACCAGTTCAACCTCGGCCTCGATCCGGAAAAAGCGCGGGAATTCCACGACGAAACCCTGCCGCAGGAAGGCGCCAAGCTGGCGCATTTCTGCTCGATGTGCGGACCGCATTTCTGCTCGATGAAGATCTCGCAGGATGTGCGCGATTTTGCGGCGGCCGAGGGTATCAGCGCGGAGGCCGCGTTGAAAAAAGGCATGGAAGTAAAGTCTATCGAGTTCGTGAAGAAGGGCGCCGAGGTTTATCAGAAGATGTAGGAGCAAGCCATGCTGCCGGCATTATCCCTGCTGGAGACACGCGTCCTCGGGGTGCTGATCGAAAAACAGCACACCGTGCCCGACGCCTATCCACTGACACTGAATGCGCTGGTCGCCGGCTGCAGCCAGAAGACCAGCCGCAATCCGGTAATCGAGGCCGGCGATGAAGAGGTGCAGGCGGCGCTCGACCATCTGAAGATGCTGTCGCTGGTGATGGAGTCCAGCGGCGGTCGGGTGCTGCGCTACGCGCACAATACCGAGCGTGTGCTGCAACTGCCCGGCCAGGCGGTAGCGTTGATCGCCACGCTGCTGTTGCGCGGACCGCAGACGGTGGGCGAGCTGCGCATCAACTCGGATCGGCTGCACAAGTTTGCCGATACCTCGGCGGTGGAAGGCTTTCTTGCCGAGCTGGCGACGCGTGCCGCCGGTGCGCTGGTGGTGGAGCTGCCGCGGCAAGCGGGCGCACGAGAAAATCGCTGGGCCCATTTGCTGTCCGGCGAGCCGGCGGCGGAATGGCGCGATCCGGTTGAAATGAACAGTAACGAGGCGATCGCCGCGGGCGAAATTGTCGCGCTCAAACACAATGTCGCGATCTTGCAGCAGGACATCGCCGCGCTGAAGGCCACGGTGGCGAAATTGTGCAAGGAATTGGGAGTCGCTATTCCGTAGCATCAGCAAACATCGGCAAGCCGCGCAAAAGCCAAACTGCCCAACTGGCGCGGCGTTCCAGCCAAAAATGCCTCGAACACCGCGCCAAATGGCGTTCCACGATTTTCAATGAGCGCTGCCTGGTTGCACAGGGCGCGGCAAGTGCGCATCATGTCGCCATGAAAAATACCGATGCCGGACCCCTTGCCGGACTGAAAGTCATCGAGATGGGCACCCTCATTGCGGGCCCGTTTTGCGGGCGTCTGCTGGCTGAGTTCGGCGCCGAAGTGATCAAGATCGAAACTCCCGCTGACGACAACGGAGACGGCGGCGACCCGCTGCGCAAATGGCGCAAGCTGCACGATACGGGCGACGAAAAAACTTCGCTGTGGTGGTACGCACAGGCGCGCAACAAGAAATCGGTGACGGTGAATCTGCGCGAAAAGGACGGACAGGAGATCGTCCGCAAACTTGCCGCGGACGCCGATATCCTCGTCGAGAATTTTCGCCCCGGTACGCTGGAAAAATGGGGCCTCGGCTACGAGACGCTTGCGGCCATCAACCCAAAACTGATCATGGTGCGCCTGTCCGGTTTCGGCCAGACCGGACCGTACAGGGATCGCGTCGGCTTCGGCGCCATCGGCGAGTCGATGGGCGGCATGCGCTATATCACCGGCTATGCGGATCGCGCGCCGGTGCGCGTCGGCATCTCGATCGGCGATTCACTGGCGGCGATGTATGGCGCCATGGGCGCCTTGATGGCCCTGCACAGTCGTCATCAAAGCGGCCGTGGCCAGGTAGTCGATGTGGCGCTGTATGAAGCGGTATTCTCGATGATGGAGTCGATGCTGCCTGAATTCGGCATGACCGGCTTCGTGCGCGAGCGTACCGGGGCCTCCCTGCCGGGCATCGTGCCATCCAATACCTATCTTTGCGGTGACGGCCAGTATGTGGTGATCGGCGCCAATGGCGACTCGATCTTCAAGCGCATGATGAAGGCCATCGGTCGCGACGACCTCGCCAGCGATCCGGCACTGGCGGATAACGCCGGCCGCACCGCGCGCACGGAAGCGCTGGATGGCGCCATCGCTGCCTGGACCGGCGCCAATACGCTGGACGAGGCGCTCGCGGTGCTGGAGAAGGCCGATGTGCCCGCCGGCCGCATTTATTCCATCGCCGATATCGTCAAGGATATGCAGTACCAGGCGCGCGGCATGATCGAACGCCATAAGCTGGGCGATAATGCGGAACTATTGTTGCCGGGGATCGTCCCCAAACTGTCCGCCACGCCCGGGGGCACCCGCTGGATCGGGCCCAAACTGGGCGAGCATACGGCGGAAATTTTGCGTGGCATCGGTTATGACGATGCGACCCAGGCGGCGTTCAAAGCCAGAGGAATCATTTAAGAACATGAACACTCGCATTTACATCAACGACGTCGGCGTGCGCGACGGTTTCCAGATCGAGAAAACCTTCATACCCACCGAAACCAAGATCGCCCTGATCGACCAATTGTCCGGGACCGGCCTCGCCAAGATTGAAGCCACTTCCTTTGTACACCCCAAGTTCGTGCCGAATATGGCCGACGCCGAGACCGTGCTGGCTAACATCAAACGGGTGCCCGGCGTGCAGTACAGCGCGCTGACGCCGAACATCAAGGGCATGGAGCGTGCCGTGGCCTGCCATACCTCGGTCGGCAAGATCGATGAAATGAACCTGTTCATGTCGGCTTCCGAAACCCACAACATGGCCAATGTGAAGCGCACGACCACGCAATCGCTGGACGATTTTGCGCAGATGATTCCGCTCGCCAAAGCAGTCGGCATTCGCCTCAACGGCACGGTGTCGACGGCGTTCGGCTGCCCTTTCGAAGGCGATGTGCCGGAAGCGCGCGTGCTCGATTTCGGCCAGAAGTACCTCGATCTCGGCTTCGACAGCCTGACCTTCGCCGATACCACCGGCATGGCCAACCCACACCAGGTAGAGCGGATGATGCGGCTGGCGGTGAAGCGCTTTCCGGGCGTCGAGATCACCCTGCATTTCCACAATACGCGCGGCATGGGCTTGGCGAACGTTATCGCCGGCATCAATGCGGGCGTGCAGCATTTCGATGCCTCCATCGCCGGGCTGGGCGGTTGCCCCTTCGCGCCCGGCGCCACTGGCAATATCTGCACGGAAGATCTGGTAAACATGTTGCAGGACATGGGCTATGACACCAATGTCGATCTCGATGGCCTGCTTGCCGCCGCGGTGAAAATTCCCGCCATCGTCGGGCACGACGTCCCGGGCCAGGTGATGAAGGCCGGCAAGACCATGCATCTGCATCCCGCACCGGAAAAACTCTATACCGCTTGAACCCATTTAAGCCGATTCAAGGCGCCTCCGCACCGAGCAGCATCCATAAAAAATCGAATCCACCATCGCCATCGTTTTCCAGGAGAAGCTTTTGAACAAGAAATTCATTGCAGCCGCCATCACCACTTTTTGCGCCATGACCGCCACGGGCGCACAGGCCGGCGACCTCGGCAATCTCGCCAGCCTGAGCCAGGATCAATTCGACAAATTGAGCAAGGATCTGGGCGCCGCCACCGCCTATCGCGGCGTCAGCCCCGGCAATGCATTGGGCATCACCGGCTTTGATGTCGGTGTTGAACTGACGCAATCTAAAATCGAAAATTCCGGCATCCTCAAGCAGGCTGGCGGCAGCGATTCTTCCAATCTGTTCATCCCCAAGCTGCATGTTCACAAAGGTCTGCCGCTCGGCTTTGACATCGGCGCCTTTGTCGGCCGCGTCTCCGGTGTCGACGCCAATTTGTTCGGCGCCGAAGTCCGCTATCAGATCGTCGAGGACGGCCTCACCACGCCCTCGCTCGCCCTGCGTGTCTCCGGCAGCAAGATGACCGGTATCTCGCAGACCAGTTTGTCGACGGCGGCCGTAGATGTGGTGTTGTCGAAAAAACTTGCCTTCGTCACGCCCTATGTCGGCGCCGGCAGCGTGCGCAGCGCCGACAAACCCAAGGTCGGTGCCTTGACAGAATCGACCAATACGCAAGGGCGCGTGTTCGTCGGCGTCAACGCGAATTTCCTGCTGAGCAATGTCGCGATCGAAGCAGAGCGTCTGGGCGGCGTCAATTCCTACTCGGCCAAGCTGGGATTTCGTTTCTAGTTTTTGACGTATCCGGTTCCACCAAGTTGGCGTCAGACCAACATCTTTCATACCCATAAGATTGAGGAGAAGAAAGCATGTTTGCAAAGTCCATCAAGGCGGCCGTTGCGCTGATTGCCGCGCTGACAGTCGGCGCAGTATCCCTCTCGGCCGAGGCACAGGCGCCGGAGAAGAAAAAAATCACCATCGCCGTTGGCGGCAAAACGCTGTTCTATTACCTGCCGCTGACCATCGCCGAACGCCAGGGTTATTTCAAGGATGAAGGCCTCGAGGTCGAGATTCCCGATTTCGCCGGTGGCGCCAAGGCCTTGCAAGCCCTGGTCGGCGGCAGTGCCGATTATGTCTCGGGCGCCTTCGAGCACACCATCAATATGCAGGCCAAGAAGCAGCCGATCAGGGCGGTGGTGTTGCAGGCCAATTTTTCCTCCATCACACTGGTGATGCCGAAAGACAAGGCCGCCAAATACAAATCGGCCAAGGATTTGAAGGGTCTCAAGATCGGCGTGACTGCGCCCGGATCTTCGACCAATATGTTCGTCAACAATCTGCTGGCCAAGGAAGGCCTGAAGCCGTCGGATGTATCGATCATCGGCACCGGTACCGGCGCCGGCGCGGTGGCGGCGATGGAAAAGGGCGAGATCGACGCGATGTCCAATCTCGATCCCGTCACCACGCAACTTGAGTCGACCGGCAAATATGTCGCCGTCGCCGACAGCCGCACCGAAAAAGGCATGCAGGAATTCTACGGCGGCGACTATCTGGCCTCCTGCATCTACGCCAGCGATGATTACATCAAGAAAAATCCCGGCACAACACAGGCGGTGGTCAATGCCATGGTGCGCGCCCTGCGCTGGCTGGCCAAGGCCACGCCCGAGCAGGTGATGGCAGTCGTGCCCGAAACCTACTGGGCCGGCAATCGCGGGCTCTACAAGGAGGCGCTGCTCAAAAACATGATCGGCTATTCGACCGACGGGCAGATGAGCCTGAAAGCCGCGCAAAATGTGTACAAGGTGCTGAAGCAGTTCGAGCCTTCGGTGATGGCGGCAGGCAATTCGATCAAGCTCGAGGCCACTTTCGACAACCGTTTCGTCACCAAGGCGGACGCGAAATACAAATAGGAAATTTTATGTAGATCCAGCATCGGCGGGGGTTTTGAGGCATTTTTGCCCTGAAACCCGCACCAATGCTGGACTTTGATTTTCTGAAATTCACTCGCTTTCGAACGGCCATCGTCGATGACATCCGCACTTTCGCTCGAAGATATTACCGTCACGTTCGCGGCCAGTTCCAGTGGTACGGGCTATACCGCGGTCAAGAACGCGACCCTGAATATCGCCGACGGTGAATTCGTTTCCGTCGTCGGTCCCACCGGTTGCGGCAAATCGACCCTGCTCAATATCGGCGCCGGCCTGCTGCAGGCCTCCAGCGGCGACTGTCGGGTGTTTGGCGAGGCGCTGGCCGGCATCAATAGCAAGGCAGGCTATATGTTCCAGGCCGAATCGCTAATGCCGTGGCGTTCGACGCTCGACAATGTCACCGCCGGCCTGCAATTCCGCGGCGTGGACAAGGCGGAGGCGAATCGCCTCGGTGAAAAATGGCTGGCGCGCGTCGGGCTCGGGGGCTTCGGCGAACGCTATCCGCACCAGCTGTCCGGCGGCATGCGCAAGCGTGCGGCGCTGGCGCAGATGCTGATCCTCGACCCCAAGATACTGCTGATGGACGAGCCGTTCTCGGCCCTCGATATCCAGACCCGGCAACTGATGGAAAACGAGCTGCTGGAAATCTGGGAGTCGGACAAGAAATCGGTGCTGTTCATTACCCATGATCTGGAAGAAGCCATCTCGATGTCGGACCGCGTCGTCGTACTGTCGGCCGGTCCGGCGGCGCGGCCCATCGGCGAATTTGCCATCGATCTGCCGCGCCCGCGCGACGTTGCGGAAATTCGCATGACGCCGCGTTTTCTCGAGCTGCACGAGCAAATCTGGAGCGCGATGAAGGAAGAGGTGTTGAAGGGGTATGCGCAAACCAAAAACAAGTTGGCGCCATGAAAAAAATACCGCTGTGGGCCTGGCAGATTCTGCTGCTGATCGCGCTGTTCCTGATCTGGTACCTGCTCACCGAACCCGGACTGGTGCCCACCTTCTTTTTTGAAAACGACGACAAGGCCTCCTTCTTCTTCGGCGAGCCGCTGCGCATTTTCAAGGTGATGTGGGTGTGGTTCAGCGAGGGCGAAATCTACTCGCATTTGTGGGTCACGCTGGAAGAAACGGTGCTGGCCTTCGCCATCGGCACGGTGATGGGCCTTGGCGTCGGCCTGTGGCTGGGGCTGTCGCCGATTGCCTCGGCCGTGGCCGATCCCTACATCAAGGCCGCCAATGCCATGCCGCGCGTGATTCTGGCACCGATCTTCATGGTCTGGTTCGGCCTCGGCATCTGGTCCAAGGTGGCGCTGGGCGTGACCCTGGTATTTTTCATCGTCTTCTTCAATGTCTACCAGGGCGTCAAGGAGGTGAGCCCGGTGGTGCTGAACAATGCGCGCATGCTCGGCGCTTCGCGCACGCAGCTGTTGCGGTTCGTGTATCTGCCATCGGCAACGTCATGGGTGTTTTCCAGCCTGCACACCTCGGTGGGCATGGCCTTCGTCGGCGCCGTGGTCGGCGAGTACCTGGGCAGCGCCAAGGGAGTCGGCTATCTGATTCACCAGGCCGAGGGCACTTTCGACATCAATACCGTGTTCGCCGGCATTCTGGTACTGACCATTTTCGCGCTGTTGCTGGACTACATCGTCACCTTTGCGGAGAATAGGCTGCTCAAGTGGCGGCCGAGTCAGTCGGAGATTGAACGCGGCTAAACGTAGTGTGCCGTTTACAACCAAGGAGGAGTCATGAATAAAAAATTCTTCATCGCCTGGATTGTGATATTCGTCGCCTGGTTCGCCGGGAGTTTCGTGGTGCATGGCCTGCTGCTGCATGACGACTACGCCAAGCTGCCTGGTTTGTTCCGACCGGAGGCCGAAGCGGAAAAATATTTCCCGCTGATGCTGCTGGCCCACGTGATCCTGGCCGGCGCCCTGGTGTGGATTTATGCGCGCGGTGCCGAGGCCAAAGACTGGCTACCGCAGGGATTGCGCTTCGGCGTGGCTATCGCTTTGCTGACGATCGTTCCCACCTACATCATCTACTATGTGGTGCAGCCGATGCCGGGCATGCATGTGATCAAGCAGATCGTGTTCGACGGTGTACTGATCCTGATCCTGGGCGCGATCGTGGCGTTTCTCTATCGACAGCCGGCAAGCAAGTAATACGCGCTACCCGGCAGGGCCGAACAATGGTGCCGGGCGATAGCCCGGCGCGGGCCTACTCTTCGCCGCCGTGCGCGGCGTCCAGTCCCAGTTCCTGGATCTTGCGCGTCAGCGTATTGCGCCCGATCCCCAGCAGGGTCGCGGCTTCGATGCGGCGACCGCCGGTGTGTTCCAGCGCCTTGGTGATCAGCGCCGATTCGAAGGCGCGGTTGAGTCCGTCGAATATTTCCTTTTCGCCGCGGCCCAGCGAAGCGGCGACTTCGCGTTCCAGCGCGCGCTTCCAGTCGCCATCGGTGGCCACGCTGTTTTTTTCGCCACGGATATCGGGCGGCAGATCGGCCACCTCGACGGATTGCCCCGGCGCCATCACTGTAATCCAGTGACAAAGGTTTTCCAGCTGGCGCACATTGCCGGGAAATTCCTGCTGGGCGATGAAGGCCAGCGCCGCCGGCGACAGGCGTTTGGAATCCACGCCCAGATCCTTGGCGCTCTTGGCAAGGAAGTGTTTGGTCAGTAATGGAATGTCTTCGCGTCGCTCGCGCAAGGCCGGCAAACGCAGGCGGATCACGTTGAGACGGTGGAATAAATCTTCGCGGAACAGGCCCTGCTTGACGCGCTCCTCCAGCGCCTGGTGGGTGGCGGCGATGACGCGCACATTGGCGGTGACCGGCACATGGCCGCCGACGCGATAGAACTGGCCGTCCGACAGCACGCGCAGCAAGCGCGTTTGCAGATCGGCCGGCATATCGCCGATTTCATCCAGGAACAGGGTGCCGCCCTCGGCTTGCTCGAAGCGTCCGCGGCGCATGGCGGCGGCGCCGGTAAAGGCCCCGCGTTCATGGCCGAACAACTCGCTTTCCAGCAGATCCTTCGGAATTGCCGCCGTATTGATGGCGATAAAGGGCTTGCCCGCGCGCGGACTGTGGCGATGCAGGGCCTGCGCCACGAGTTCCTTGCCGGTGCCCGATTCGCCGGTGATCATCACCGTGGCATGTGACTGCGACAGGCGGCCGATGGCGCGAAATACCTCCTGCATGGTCGGCGCAGAACCGAGGATCTCGGGGGCGGTGGAGGTGATCTCGTCGGCCGGCGCCTCACGCAGGCTTTCGTCAATCGCGCGGCGAATCAACTCGACGGCGTGATCGACGTCAAACGGTTTGGGCAGGTATTCAAAGGCGCCGCCCTGGAACGCGGCCACCGCGCTTTCCAGATCGGAGTAGGCGGTCATGATGATGATCGGCGTGGCCGGCAATTTGGCGCGCAGGGCCTGCATGAAATCGAGGCCCGAGGCGCCCGGCATGCGGATATCGCTGATCACCACTTGCGGTGTTTCCTCGTTGCCGGCCAGCGCGTCGAGGCCGTCCTGGGCCGAGATGAAGGATTTATAGGCTATGCCTTCGCGGGATAGCGATTTTTCGATCACCCAGCGGATGGATTTGTCGTCGTCTATGATCCAAACAGGTTTCATTATGGCTTTCACTAGGTTCGGCCGCACGCTGGTGGCGGGCGGATTTATTTACCGTGGACGCCATTGGTGGCGGTGTCCACGACGGGGAGCAGGATCGTAAAACGGGTGTTGCCGGGAACACTCTCAAACTCGATGATGCCGTGATGCTGGTTGACGAAGTTCTGTGCCAGCGAAAGGCCCAGACCGGTGCCGCCGTCGCGACCGGACACCAGGGGATAAAACACCTTGTCGCGCAGGGCCTCGGGCACCCCGGGGCCGTTGTCGACGATCTGCACCATGATGGCGTGGCGATAGCGCTGCTTGGCGAGGGTGACTTGCCGGGCGATGCGGGTGAGGAGTTGTATCTCGCCGCGACCGTCCATGGCCTGGGCCGCATTGCGCGCCACGTTCAGCAGGGCCTGGATCAGCGGCTCGGGGTCGCCGTACAGTTCCGGCAGGCTGGTGTCGTAATCCCGCTTTACCGTCAGCGTCTCCGGAAACTCGGCCAGCACCAGCTTGCGCACCCGTTCAAGCAGTTCATGGATATTGAGGTGGCGCATCTTGGGCACGCGGTGCGGGGTCAACAACCGGTCCATCAGCGCCTGCAGGCGGTCGGCCTCACTGACGATAACCTTCGTATATTCCTTCAGGTCGCCGCCGCCCAGTTCATCCAATTCGCGTTCCAGCAATTGCGCCGAACCGCGAATCCCGCCGAGCGGATTCTTGATTTCATGCGCGAGGTTGCGAATCAGCTCGCGGTTGAGTTGCTGGTGTTCGATGATCTTCTCTTCGCGGGCGATCTTGAGATGCTGGTCGAGCTGGTGGAACTCCAGCACCACGCGACTGCCCTCGGCCGGGCTGGCCACGCAGGCCAGATGCAGGGGCGCCGTGTTCGGAAGTTCGACGATGAGTTCGTTTTCGTTGAATCCCGCGTCACTCCTGACCACCTGCTCAAACATGGAAAACAGGGCGGCATTGCCCGGCAGCCATTTGTTCAAGGGATGGCCGCGCGCGCTCTTCTGGCTGAAGGCGAACAGGCTTTCGGCAGCAGGATTGGCGTGAATGATGTTCAAGTCGTGATCCAGAATGAGGACCGCGGTCGATAACAATTCGAGGCCGGCATATTCGTGAAGTGGATTATGAGTATTCACCATGAGTTCTTGTGGTTTATTACCAGCAAGTTCCTTGCCAGACTGAAGGAAGTTCAGCTTCGATTGTAGACATCATGGGGCGGCATGGCGGAAAGATCGGCACAAGCGGCGGGCGAGAATATAAAAAAACGCCGGAAGCTCATCGCGTCCGGCGTTCAAATTTCGATCAGACGAACGATCGAAAGGAGTCTTGGCCAAGCTTATTGGGCGGCAACCACTCCTACCGCAGGTTCCGAGCGTAGCTGGGTGCGCAGGCTGGACACATTCTGTTCGTGCATGGCGATCTCGTCCTGGAGATTGCGAATCCGCTCGAAATGATGTTCGACCTGCTCGCGCATTTCCGGCGTGATTACCTTGTTGACGCCGGACTTGTCTGGTCCCGCTGTGAAGGAGGCACGCAATGCGCGGATCGATTCGCTGTTCTTCGATTCCTCGGCAAGCCGCGCTTTCGTATTGGCCAGGGATTCCTGCTCGGCCAGCAGCGTGGCCAGCAGGTTGCGGCGCTGCGGGTCATCCTGACGTGTGCGATTGAGGGTGCCGGTTGCTTCGTTCGTTGCTGCCGGAGCGGTCGTTATGGCGGAGGCGGAGCCCGGTGCGGCCATGGTTGGCACCTCGCCTGCTTCCTTCGTGGCCGTTGCAATATCTTCCGCCCTGGGCGCGGGGGCCAGGTTCATCGCGGAAACGGCCACGGCTTTAGCCGCACGCGGCGCAGGGGTCACGCGCGCCACGGCGATGTTCCCGCTGGGAATCGGCGCAGGCGGAAGCACGGTAATCGGCTGCAGATTCACCCGCTCGGCGCCCTTGATCGGCGAATTGCTGTAGGTAACGCGTCCGTTTTCATCGATATGCTTGTAGATGGCTTGCCCCCCTTGCGCATGCGCGCACAGGGACACCAAAGCCATGCAAACCAGGGCGAAACCGGGGGTTTTCAGGGATCGATGCATATGCAAAATCTTCCGTTTTGACAGCGGGAGAATGGTCTAACAGCATATGCCCCGAAAAAATCTTTTTCAACTCAATGGGTTGTGTGAATGCCCGGGGTGGACACTAGGGATGGTAATGGGTGGCTTCAAGGCCGGATTCCATAGCTTATTTTGCCCTTGACTGCCCTTGACTGCCCTTGAGATAAGGCAAGCGCCCATGAAAAAGGGCGGAAACCCTGCGGTTACCGCCCTCGCCAGTGCAACTCGACGAATTAAGCCGAGTAGTACATATCGAATTCGACCGGATGCGTGGTCATGCGGAAGCGCGTCACTTCCTGCATCTTCAGTTCGATATACGCATCGATCATGTCGTTGGAGAACACGCCGCCGCGGGTGAGGAATTCGCGGTCCTTGTCCAGATAATCGAGCGCCTGGTCCAGCGACGAGCATACCGTTGGGATCTTGGCATCTTCTTCCGGCGGCAGATCGTACAGGTTCTTGTCGGACGGATCGCCCGGGTGGATCTTGTTTTGCACGCCGTCGAGACCGGCCATCATCATGGCCGAGAAGGCCAGGTAGGGATTGGCGGTCGGGTCCGGGAAGCGGACTTCGATGCGACGCGCCTTGTCGGACTGGACATAGGGAACGCGGATCGAGGCCGAACGGTTGCGTGCCGAGTAAGCCAGCTTCACTGGTGCTTCGAAGCCGGGCACCAGGCGCTTATAGGAGTTGGTGCCGGGGTTGGTGATGGCGTTCAGCGCGCGCGCATGCTTGATGATGCCGCCGATGTAATACAGCGCAAATTCGGACAGGCCGGCATAACCGCTGCCGGCGAACAGGTTCTTGCCGCCCTTCCAGATCGATTGGTGCACATGCATGCCGGAGCCGTTGTCGCCGACGATGGGCTTGGGCATGAAGGTCGCGGTTTTGCCATAGCTGTGGGCGACATTGAGGACGGCGTATTTCAGGATCTGCGTCCAGTCGGCACGCTGCGTGAGCGTCGAGAATTTGGTGCCGATCTCGCACTGGCCGGCGTTGGCGACTTCATGGTGATGGACTTCGACTTCCACGCCCATGTCTTCCAGCGCCAGGCAGATCGCCGAACGGATATCCTGCAATTGGTCGACCGGCGGCACCGGGAAATAGCCCCCCTTGACGGGTGGGCGATGGCCGAGGTTGCCGCCCTCGAATTTTTCGCCGGTGGACCAGGCGGCTTCTTCAGAGAAGACCTTGCAGGAGCTTCCCGACATGTCGACATTCCATTCAACCGAATCAAAAATGAAAAATTCGGGTTCCGGACCAAAGTAAGCGGTGTCGCCGACACCGCTGGCTTTCAGGTAAGCCTCGGCGCGTTTGGCCAGGGAACGCGGGTCGCGGTCGTAGCCCTTGCCGGTCGAGGGCTCAAGCACGTCGCAGGACAGGACCAGGGTGGCTTCATCGTAAAACGGATCGATAAACGCAGTGTTGGCGTCCGGCATCAACAGCATGTCGGAAGCTTCGATGCCCTTCCAGCCGGCGATGGAGGAACCGTCAAATGCATGTCCTTCGGTGAATTTTTCTTCGCCGAATGCCTTGATCGGTACCGATACATGTTGCTCCTTGCCCTTGGTGTCGGTGAAGCGGAAGTCAACAAACTTGACCTCGTTGTCTTTCACCATCTTCAATACATCTGCGACAGCCATTTTTTTCTCCTGGTAAGTTTTGCGGGACGAAACGAAACTATCAATAATTAATGGTGGGTGCGATCCGTTGCGGCGCGTAACCATAAACAATTAGACTGCGAATACAGCAGAAAACATGCCATCGCATACTCAAGGCTAACTTATTGAGACTGCGGAAAAATTTGTCCTGTCAAGCGATCGAATGCACAAATATGGTGCCAAAAAATAAGGTGTGCACCAATCTATGGCGCAACCTTAATTTCGTGATAAAACGCAGCAAGCAACTTGATTCTAACGCGATCATGACCGTAGGATGCGTGAAACGGATTATGCAACCTGCATACTGGTTGGCCGTAAATGCTGCGGAACTCAACCAGGGAATTTACAAGAATGACAGATCGCTATGCTGTCATCGGTCACCCGGTGGCGCACTCGAAATCGCCGGAAATACATGCCGCATTCGCGCATGAAACCCGTCAGGATTTGAGTTATGAGCGCGTGCTGGCGCCGCTGGACAAATTTCGGCAAACCGTAAGTGCCTGGCGCGACAGCGCGGCGGCCGGCGCCAATATCACCTTGCCGTTCAAGCTCGAAGCTTTCGAGTTTGCGACCGTGCGTACGGCGCGCGCCAGCCGCGGCGGCGCCGTCAACACTCTCAAGTTCGAGGGCGCGGAAATCATCGGCGACAATACCGACGGCGTCGGCCTGTGTCGCGATATCGTCGACAATCTGGGATTCGCCATTGTCGGCAAACGCGTCCTGCTGGTGGGTGCGGGCGGCGCGGCGCATGGCGTCGCCGGCGCCCTGCTGGATGCGGGGCCGGCCCTGCTGGCGATAACCAATCGCACCCTCGGCAAGGCGGAGGCGATTGTCGAACAACTGAAGCTGACAGGCGGCGGCCCGGACTGCGAATTCCGTGCGCTGGAATTGGCGGCATTGCCGGCAGCGAGGTTCGATTTGATCATCAATGCCACCTCGGCCAGCCTGAACGCGAACCTGCCATTGGTGCCAGTTTCCTGTTTTGCCGAAGGCAGCCTGGCCTACGACATGATGTACGGCATGACCGCGACGCCGTTCCTGAAGCTGGCGGCCAACAGTGGCGCACGCACGGCGGACGGCCTTGGCATGCTGGTCGAGCAGGCGGCCGAGTCGTTCGCGCTGTGGCGCGGACTGAGGCCATCGACGGTGCCGGTGCTGGCCATGCTGCGGCAGGCGCAGGCTGTCGCCCGGCCGCGCAACTGAGTACGCAGCGTTACGCTCATCATGATCCGCAAATCACTTATCTCTATTGCCGCTGTGGCCGGCCTCTTGGTCGTCGCGTTGCTGGCGTACCAGGGCTATATCCTGGTCAGGTTGTGGTGGTGGTCCGACCATGTCCCCACGACCACCGCATTCATGGACGCGCAGCTTGAGGCCATGCGTGCCAAGGACCCCAAGGCCGCATTGAAATATCAGTGGGTGCCGTACGAGCGGATTTCCGGGCGCCTCAAGCGCGCCATCATCGTTGCCGAGGATGCCAGGTTTGTCGATCACGAGGGTTTCGATTGGGAAGGCATCCAGAAGGCCATGGAAAAAAACCAGCGCAAAGGCAAGATCGTTGCCGGCGGCTCCACCATTTCCCAGCAACTGGCGAAAAACCTGTTTCTGTCCGGTCAGCGAAGTTTTCTGCGCAAGGGCGAGGAGGTACTGATCACCCTGATGATGGAGACGGTCCTCGACAAGGAACGCATCTTCGAGATTTACCTGAACGTCATCGAATGGGGCGACGGGGTGTTTGGCGCCGAGGCTGCTGCGCGGCATTACTTTGGCGTGTCGGCCGCGCAACTATCGGCCGAACAGGCGGCCAAGCTGGCGGCGATGGTGCCGCGGCCGCGGTTCTATGATCACAACCGTAATGCGCCCTGGCTGTTGAAGAAAACACAGATCATCCTTGAACGGATGCCGCAGGCCCAACTGCCATGAGGGCCACGCCATGGAATTGATGCACTGGCTGTTTTTCGGCCCCGCCCTGTTGATTGCACGCTGGCCGAATGCCGGGATGGTCATCGCCGGTTTGGCCATCCTCCTTCAGCTTTTTCTTGGCTGGCGGGCAGGACAACGGTTTGACCGGAATTTCTTCCGGCAGGCGCCGGTATTCGCCGGTCTGCTCTGGCTGATTTTCGGTTTTTACGAGGCGCAGATGCAGGCGATGATGGGGCGTGACAACATGGCGGCCGCTCCCAATTCCTGGTTACGCCTGGATCTGATCGTGCTGACACCGATTCTCTACTTGCTGACGGGTGCAGCGGTCCATGCCGTGATCCGGCAGTTCAAGACAAAAAAATAAAGACACCATGCCTCAAGGACATGGAGACGACGCAGTCTCAGCAGATTAGCGGCTGGGACGGTCCTGGCGCGGGCGCGGGCTGCGTGGGCGGGAGGATGAGCGCCGGCTGATCGGGCTCTGGAGAAAGGTTTTCATCTGGTCAACAACCCGATCCGGCGGGTTCGCAAAAAAAGTACCCGCGCGGACCGGAATCGGCATTTCAGCAAAGGCCTTGCGGCTTAGCCCATCGGCTTGATCAGCGGCGTGATCACCGGGGTGACCATCGGCGCGGGCCGGGGGGCAGCTGCTTTCTTCTTGGGGGCAGCTTTCTTGGCAGCAGGTTTTTTTGCGGCCTTTTTGGCAGCGGGCTTCTTGGCTGCTTTCTTTTTGGCAGCGGGCTTCTTGGCTGCTTTCTTTTTGGCAGCGGGCTTCTTCGCAGCTTTTTTGGCAGCGGGCTTCTTGGCTGCTTTTTTAGCGGCGGGCTTCTTCGCTACTTTTTTAGCAGCGGGTTTCTTAGCTGCCGGCTTTTTT
>DASWEY010000083.1:0-45702 GCA_036394575.1 Usitatibacteraceae bacterium
CCCACTTTTCGCGTCCAAATTTGACCCACTAAAAAACGCGATTTTTGCCTGATTTCAGAGCGAAATCGGCCGTTTTTTCTTATTCAGACCCACCTCGCGATTCCATCCCCCAGGTGGGTCAATTCGCTACGCGACGCGACAGGCTAGATCGCGAAGCACCTAAATCGTATTTGTACCTTGATTAAAGGTAAATAAAAAGAATAAAGGGGCTTAATATATTTTCGAAAATTCAACTTGAAAATGAATGTGGCCCGACCACTTAATTTGTCGCGACATTGATGCAATTCAGCACGCATCAAATGGAACTCTGGTTTCGCCTGGCAGTCGCAGTCGAAGCGCACATTATTTAATGGAAAAAAGTGATCTATGTACATTTGCCGGAAAGCTTCGCCACCAGGATGCGTGCCCGCGCATGCGGGCATGCCTTGTGCGCGAAAACGCCTTCGCGTTTGGACGCGAATTCAACTTGATTGGAGCAAGACCCATGCTAAACCACGAACTGAAGCTCGTAAATCGACTCGGCCTGCACGCGCGTCCTTCGGCGCAAATTGTGAACTTGGCATCGAGGTTCAAATGCAGCCTGGCGCTGATTTGTAACGGCCGCCGCGCAGACGCCCGGCAGATCGTGGCCGTCATGCTGCTTGCCGCCAGCATGGGCGCGATCATCAAAATTGAAGCCAATGGCCCCGACGAGGCGGATGCCATGGCGGCCATCGTGCAGCTGGTCAACAACCGTTTCGGGGAAGTGGAGTAAGGCAGCATATTCGGGTTAGCTGACTGCGCCGTTGAGTTTCGCCATGCTCGCTCAGTCTTACTGCTCAACCCTTTGCTTTCCGGCTGCATTGCGTAAAGTGTCCACCATTGTTCGCCACCAACACCCCCCGGAGCGCTTCTAGATGAAGTGCACAGCAAGTTCCTCGCTTTCGGATAAAAGGGAAAAGGGGCCGTGTTCGATATATTTTTTTCGAAAATTTAATTCGAAAATTAATGCAAACCTGGCCCCTTAATTCAATGTTGTTCTACTTAGACTTCGCTCCCGATTCTGCGAGACAAGCATCGGCTATTCAACCCACACTCACCGGCACCAACGTCATCGCGTCATTCCCAAAACAATCAACAACCTTCTCCGACTCCCTATCAAAACGGAGTGGGCCTTTCTAAATTTCTTGAAGCATTAGCGAAGCAAGTAAAGAGTTTTTAACAGCCAAGTTTGTCAAGGTTATCTTGAAAGCCCTTCAAATCTATAACCATCGTCAATCTTCTGATAACGAACAATCCTCATGGCGCCTTTGGCCAACATATGTTTTTCATGTTCTTTGCTTGGCCTCTCAGGAAGCACTAAGTAACGTTCTACAGGTTGCTTCAGCAATTGAGCAATCGATTCACCATGAAGGAGCAACTGTCCCACTCCCGTGTAAACCGATGTGGTCTGCGCAGAGGTTTTTACCTCGAAGAGTAGTATGCTTTTTTCCATAACGACAGCAAGGTCAATTGCTTGAGACTTTTGAGTCTCTCCACGCTTCCGAACAACCGCTTCTAGCGCTTTCACAACGTCGCCGTGTTCGACCGTTCGCTTGCCTCCTCCGTGGCCTTTGATCTCACCAATACCTGCGTACTCGTCATAGTATTTTCGTAGTTTAAGTAACTTTTCGGCTCGGGTGTCCGCATGCACCTCAGAATCTTGAATACCAGGCGCGGATGGCGCGCGGCCGTTACCGGTACGATTGGCGTCCTTCGTGCTTCTCCGCGCTGCAAGTGCACTCGCTACGTTTCTGGCTTCTCTTGCAAATTCCCAGAGTCGCTTCGCCAAGTTCGAATCTTTCAAACTTGCTATCAATATGAGGGGCGACAAATGCTGGCCGTCCCCAGCTTCAATAATTTTTTCTGCAAATTCACCTAGGACCTCCGATCTCTTAAGGCCCGCATTTCCTTTGGTCAGCTTGCCACGGTGCGCAATGAACACTTCCCCACGTGCGTCTTTAACAAAAGCCCCGGCAAACGCCCTGCTGTACTTTCCTGCTGGAAAATTAAGCTGCAGCGAAATTTCAAGCCAATGGGTGGATTTCGCTGCCCCGAACAATATGAAATTCATCAACTTGTCGGGATGATGGGTATGGTGCCACGCTGGCACTTCCTGTCCGGATGAATTCTGAAAGTAAACGAGTCCGGAAAAGTGGCCTGATGGGTAGGTGATCTCGCGGCTCTCGTGGTAGCGAAATGTACGTGCAAGCTGCTTGCCAAGCTCCTTATTAAGGCTGGCAATTTCACCCAGGTCCGTCACAACTTGAAATTCGCTATTCATCTTAAATGCCCTCTTTGCTCTGCCTGAATATACACATCTTCTTTTGGCTGATCCCTACCTTCAAAGGTTGGAAAACGGACCGCCCGGAATTAGGTGGCTTTTTCGAAGTGGTTATCAATCAAACACACAGGTGACCGTTTGGCGAGCCTTCCCGGGCAAAAATGCTCCAAACACCGCGCCAAATGGCGATCTGCGTTTTTCATCTTTGCGGCCGCAGTACGCCCAGCCCCCTTTTGCTTTCCCCTCGCATTGCGTAAAGTGTGCCCTGCCACTCGCCCACCACATGCCGGAGCATTTGCAATGAAATCGCCCAATAAAACCTTCGCCTTCGCCCTGCTCGCCTCTTCGTTGCTTCTGTCGCTCATCGCCACCGGCGCCCGCGCCGACCAGCTCGATGACATCCGCAAGAAAGGCGAGCTGGTGGTCGGCGTCCTGGGGACCGACGAGCCGAACAGTTTTATCGACCCGAAGACGCGCGAGATCGTCGGCTACGAGGTCGATCTGGCGAATGCGATCGCGAAGAAGATCGGCGTGAAGATGGTGTTGAAACAGCTGGCGGTGGCGGCGCGCATTCCCGAGTTGCAGCAGGGACGCGTCGATATCCTCGCCGCCTCGCTGACGCATAACCAGGAGCGCGAGTCGCAGATCGATTTTTCGCTGACCACCTTTGTCACCGGCCAGCTGGTGATGGTGCGTGCGAACAGCGGCATTACGCAGCTCTCGCAACTGGCCGGCAAGAAGGTGCTGACGGTCAAGGGCGGCACGCAGGAACCGAATATCCGCAAGGCGGTGCCGGGGGTGGATGTGGTCACCTTTGAAACCGCGCTGCAGGCTTTTCTGGCCTTGCAGCAGGGCAAGGGTATCGCCTATGTGAATGATGAAATTTCGCTGCTCAGCAATTACTCCAAGCTCGGCCCGGCGAAGAAGGATTACACCATTCTCGCGCAGAGCATCAGCGTGGAGCCACTGGCCCTGGGCCTGAAAAAAGGCGAGAAGGGGATGAAGGCGGCGGTGGATGGCGCGCTGCGTGAGCTGGAGGCCTCGGGCGAGGCGGAGAAAATGTTCTTCAAATGGTTCGGCCCGGCGACCAAGCTGCAGTTTGAGAAGCGCAGTTTCAAGATCAATAGCGACAAGATTTGATCGTCGGTGCGCAGTATCAGTTGCCGTCGTCCCGGCGAAGGCGTGAAAGCATGCTTTCACCCCAAGTCCATTCCAAGCATCTGGTCAATACGATGTGCTGGATTCCAGTTCAGTTACCAAAATGGTATCGAGACCAACGTAGTACCGATCAAGGTTGGAACTGGGTCCCAGCCTTCGCCGGGACGACGGCAATCCGAAATAGAAGTGTGACCTAGCCTGCATGCCCGCCATCGACCTCAGCCTCGTCCTCAGCGGCCCCTACCATGACATGCTGGTGGCGGGCTTCATCCTCTCGCTGCAGATCAGCGGCATCACCCTGGTGCTGGCGCTGCCGCTGGCGACCGTGATTGCGCTGTTGCGGGTGTCGCCGCCGCCCGCGCTGCGCGCCCTCGGCTGGCTGTATGTGGAAAGCATCCGCAATGTGCCCCTGCTGGCGCATCTGCTGTTCTGGTATTTCGCCGCGCCGGAACTGCTGCCCGAGTCGCTGAAGCTGCGCCTGTACGCCGGCAATATCGAGGCCAGCAGCGCGGTGGTGGCGTTGACGCTGTATACCGCCGCCTATATGGCCGAGGACATTCGCAGCGGCATTCGCGCGGTGCCGCTTAACCAGCATGAAACCGCCCGCGCGCTGGGGATGAATTTCATGCAGACCATGCGCCTGGTGGTGCTGCCGCAGGCGGTGCGCATCACCATCCCGCCGCTGATTTCGCAGACGCTCAACCTGTGGAAGAACACCAGCGTCGCCACCGTGATCGGCGTCGCGGAGTTGATGTACCAGGCCGCCAAGGTGGAGACCGCCACCTTTCGCAGCCTTGAAGCGTTCATGTTCGCGACGGCCGCTTACCTGAGCGTATCGCTGATCATCACCGGCCTCGCCGCGGCGTACCACCGCGCCTATCCGGCGCGTACGGCGTGATGGCGCAGGCGCCCAATCATCATGCTTGAGCTGATCCAGACCCATTGGCTGTATTTTCTGGTCGGCCAGTATCCGCAGGGGCCGCTGGGCGGCCTCGCGCTGACGATCTTGCTGGCGGCGCTGGCGCTGCTGTTGTCGCTACCGGTCGGTCTGGCGCTCGGTCTGGCGCGGGTCAGCCCGTATCGCATCATCCGCTGGCCGGTCACCGCCGTGGTGTTTGTGGTGCGCGGCACGCCGCTGCTGATGGTGGTGTTCTGGGCCTACTTCTTCCTGCCCAGCGTCACGGGCGTCAAGACCGATCAATTCAGCACCATGCTGATGGCGCTGATGGTGTTCGACGGCGTCTACCTGGCCGAGATCGTGCGCGCCGGCATCCAGGGCATCCCGAAGGGACAGTTCGACAGCGCGCGTTCGCTGGGCATGTCGTACCTGACGGCGATGCGCCTGGTGATATTGCCGCAGGCCCTGCGCCATATGCTGCCCTCGCTGGTGAACCAGTTTGTGGCCACCATCAAGGAAACCTCGTTGGGCTATATCATCGGCCTGTCCGAAGTCTCGTTCATCGCCACGCAAATCAACAACTTGGTGTTCACCCGCGCGATCGAGGTTTATCTGGTGCTGGGGCTGAGCTATTTCATCCTGTGTTTTGGCTTGTCGCGGTTTGCGTATACGCTCGATCGGCGGCTGCATGAGCAGACAGCGGGATAAGCAGGCAACCCTTTTAACCGCAAAATAACGCCAAACCGAAAAGCCGTTTCCAGACGGCTTTTTCTTCGCGGGCTATGTACGTGAACGTACAGGTGCATCGCATCACGCTGGCCTCGGTGGTGCCGGTGCTTTTGATCGCCATCGTCGTCTGCCTGATCATCGATCTTATGAATTGCACTTTGCGGAATCCGGCGCGACACCTTGCAAGGTCGTGGCCATCATTTCGAATGTCAGCGTCCGCAACGCCGCAGGCAACGATGGAGACGCCGATCAAATAATCACTGTCATCCCGGACTGAATCCGGGATGACAAATCGTTTCTGATTTGATTTTGTATCGGAATAAAAATGGGGCCACGGTTGAATCCGCGGCCCCATTTTATTTGCGCCAGCCCGTCATCAACCGCGACGGGCAATCACTTCATTGCTGCTTTGCGGCAAGCGTTTTATCCGACTGCGCCAGCAGTTTGTTCTGCGCGTCCAGCCAGGTTTTCAGCGGCGCGAAGTATTCGATGATGGCGCTGCCGTCGATGCGGTCTTCGCCGGTTACGGCTTTCAGCGCCTCGGGCCAGGGCTTGCTGGCGCCCATCGTCAGCATCGCCTGGAATTTCTTGCCGGCGGCGGCGCTGCCGTAAATCGAGCAGCGATGCAGCGGGCCCTGGTAGCCGGACTCGCGGCACAGGGCGCGATGGAACTGGAACTGCAGCATATCGGCCAGGAAGTAGCGCGCATAGGGCGTGTCGCTGGCCACATGGAATTTGGCGCCGGCATCGAAACCGTTCGCGGCAATCGGCGCCGGGCGCTTGATGCCCTGGTATTTCTCACGCAGCTCCCACCAGGCCTTGTCGTAATCGGCCGGCACGGTCTGGCCTGAGTAAACCTGCCAGCGCCATTTGTCGACCATATAGCCGAACGGCAGGAAGGACACTTTCTCCAGCGCGCGCTTCAGCAACGGGCCGATGTCCTGCGCAGGATCGGGCGTCTTGTCCATCAGGCCGATTTTTTTCAGATAGTCCGGGGTGATCGACAGCGCGATGGTGTCGCCGATCGCTTCATGGAAACCGTCGTTGGCGCCGTTCTTGAAAATCGGCGGGTTGTGGCGATAGGCCAGAGAATAGTACACATGGCCGAGCTCATGGTGGATGGTGGAGAAATCTTCATCGGTCGGGTTGATGCACATTTTCACGCGCACATCGGCGACGGCATCGATATCCCAGGCCGAGGCATGGCAGACCACTTCGCGGTCCTTCGGCTTGATCAGCAGCGAACGCTCCCAGAAGCTGGGCGGCAAGGCTTCCATGCCGAGCGATTTATAGAAGCCTTCGGCGTAGCGCACCATATCGACGGCACTGGTGTTGCGGCTCTTCAGCACCGCACTCAAATCGAAGCCCTCGCCGGCATCGGCCGGTTTCAGCAGCGGATAGATATTGTCCCAAGTCTGGCTCCACATATTGCCGAGCAAATGGGCGGGGATCGGGCCGTCCGCCGGCACCACATCGGGGCCATAGGTCTGGCGCAGCTTGTAGCGGGTGTAGGTGTGCAGCGAGTCATACAGCGGCTTCACCTGCAGCCACAGGCGCTCCATCTCAGCGGAAAATTGCGCCGGCGTCATATCGTATTGCGAGCGCCAGAACGCGCCGGTATCGGCAAAACCCATCTCTCGTGCGCCCTTGTTCGACAGCGCCACATACTCGGCATAGCGCTGCTTGTACGACGGCGACTGGGCATGCCAGCCCAGCCAGACATCCTTCAGCTGCGCGGGGTCGCGGCTTTCGGCGAGGATCTTTTCCAGCTCGCCCAGCGCCAGGCATTCGCCCTTGCCGCCGTCGGCTTTCGGCGGGCAGTACTTGGCCTTGCCATAGGCGCCGGTCATCTGTGCGGCCAGGCGCGCATAGGCTTCGCGCTCCTTGTCGTTCGACAGCAGCAGCGTGAGCTGCATCAGCTTCAACTTGCGCGCGGTGGCTTGAGACAGTTTGAGGCTGTTGAAGCGGCGCGCCTGCAGAGCGATCTGGCCGGCGACTTCCAGATTTTTTTCCGCGGCCTGGGAGGTAATGACCTCGGTGTCGTCGGTGATGAAATTCTCCGCGACCCATTCGGCGCGCTGCGCATCGATGCCCATCTTCTCCAGCTTCGCCTCGGCATCGCGCACGAACTGCTCGGCTTCGGCGGCGGTGGGTTTGGCGGCGTTCGGTTTCGATGCACTTTTCGCCGCGGCTTTAGGGGTGACTTTGGGGGCGACATCCGCCGCAGCGGCATGGCCGATGCCGGTAACCATGAGGGTGGCGGACATCATCAGCGCGCCAAGCGGCAACGACGACAAGCGCAGGTGCTGGCGATTTTTTTCCATGAGTTCGGTATCCATAAAGAGAAGGGATGATTTCGGGACAAGCCGCCGGGACAAGTCGTCGTCGGGATGTCCGTACAAAACTGATGGACGCGAGTGTAGCAATTTCGGGAGAGCCCAATAGAGAATTTTCGGGGTTGTTCACGCGGGCGGCCTGTTGCAGGCCGCCCGATCCGCAGGGCAACGATGCCCGTTGTTTAAAGCATGACTGTCCCGATCGCGGGCTTTTTTGAATGCCTATCAGGTCGGCAATTATGCATGCCCGTCGACAGGCAGGCCCAGAGATGTGCGGCGCAACTCGTTTCCCGCATCGTCGCGGTAAATCAGTTCGTTGCTCTCGAAGTCGTACTCGGGATGATCGGCCATGGTCCAGTAGCGCAGAAAATAAGTGTAAAAAGGCACGAACAGCCCATGCCTGGGATCGCTGGGCTGAAGGGCGAACACGTATTCGGGTTGTTCCTTCATCTCATAGCCGATGTGGACGTGCTGCACCCAGACATGATCGCCAACACCAGCGATCTTCCAGAACGGGTCCTGGTCATAGAATTTCAGCGACACCTGTTTGCCGGCATTGCGCAGCTCCCGCAGGAAGGTGATGCTGGCCTCCATCTCCCGGTAAAAGGTCAGCAGCGTTATTTCACCGGGCAGCGACTCGACGCGCTTCCGCACCGCGGCGCCCTGCGGGTTGAGCAGCATGACGCGGATTTCATAGGCCGTCTGAAGCGCCTCCCTGGTCATGCTTTCCCGCGCGATGAAGGTATCGAACCCCGTCAGCGAAAAAATGAACGCGTCCCGCGACGGCGGCAACTGCCGGACCAGGTGCCGCTCGCGCAGCCGCGTAAACCAGTTGTGCCCGGGATAGCGCGCATAGACAAGCGCGGCAGCGCGCGCATTCACCACCTTGCTGCGGTGGTCCCATGCAATCTTGAGGTAATTGAACAACAGCACCAGCACCGATGCGCAAATGATCTCGGTGACAAGCAGAAGGTTTGAGTCGGCTTCGACACGCGGCCACCAGTCGTAGAGGATGTATCTCGCCACGCTCGGCAGCGCAAACGCAATCACAACCGCCAGCAAGCTGATGGCACCGTGCCACAATATTTGCTGCAGACTCGTCATCCACCCATTGGACCTGCTTGCAATTTCCATCATAAATCTCCTTGATTGCCGCTCCGCATAAAAACCCGCAATGAGGCCGGCGCGATGAGATGCCTGGCCCGCGCAATCCACCGTTATGCAGACACGTTGATTTCAAAATGAACCGCCACCGCCGTCCCGCAAGGGGAAAATTATTTGTGACTCATGTTTTCAATGCCAAGTTCCGCAATCGCGCCGGAACCTCCTCTCGTCTCCATTTGGCGACGATGGCATATTGGGTGGCATGCGCAATGATGTCCGGACAATAGCGTCCGCCGTTCGGAAATTTCATGAGCCGATATACGCATTGACAGCGCTGAAACAATCGTTGCGCCGCCGAGGTAAAATCGGAAAGAAATCGGATAGAAATACCGGGAGGGACGAACTGTGCGGTACCAGGGAAGCTGCCACTGCGGGGCGGTGAAATTCGAAATCGAGGCACCGGAAAAAATCCGCGCGGAAGACTGCAACTGCTCGATCTGCGCCAAGACCGGCTATCTGCATCTGATCGTGCCGAAATCCAAATTCCGCCTGCTGCAGGGCGAGGACAGCCTCACCACCTACACCTTCAACACCGGCGTGGCCAAGCATCGCTTCTGCCGCATCTGCGGCGTCAAGCCCTTCTACATCCCGAGATCCAACCCGGACGGCTACGACATCAACGTGCGCTGCCTAGAGCCGCTGCCCGCCGCGATGGAGATCGTGCCGTTTGACGGACAGAACTGGGAACAGCACGGGCACAAGCTGGCGCATTTGAGCCGCGAGACGTAGCAGTTTGCGTAGCGGCGAAGGATTGTCATCGCAGAAAACGTAGAACGCCATTTGACGCGCCCTCCCGAGCAAAAATGGCCCGGAACGCCCGCCAATACTGGACTTTGCACATTCGACTTCCGGCCCTTCGACCAGCTGCAACCCTACCCGGATAGGTTGGTTTGCCGCGCTGCACGCGATTAATTGCGCCCTGTCCCTTATGATTCGCGAAGACGAACTGAATTTCAACCCGGGTCGCGGCGCGCCGCGAAATACCATTCCATGACCGACAATCCTTACGCACCACCGCAATCCGATCTGACCTCTGTCGACGAGCGGGCAGCGCCGCCGGAGTTCTATGTGGTGTCCCGGCTTAAATTCGCGGTTCTGTACTTCGCCACACTCGGGCTCTACAAGATTTACTGGTTTTACAGAAATTGGAACCACTATCGCAAGCGTGCCGGAGAGAATTTGTGGCCCGTACCGCGCGCGGTGTTTGCTATTTTCTTTGTGCGCTCGCTGTTCACGCACATCCAATTCCGGGCTTCCAAGCAGCAGATATTTCGGTCCTGGGATATGAAGTTCGATTCGGCCGTCTTGGTCATCCTGATGATCGTTGCCAACATTCTGGATCGCCTCGCTGCCAAAGAGATCGGCTGGCCTTATACCGATGTCGTGGCACTCGTGATCACGATCCCCATATTTTTTCTGCTCTTCAAGGCGCAGGGAATCATCAATGCCGTCTGCCTGGACCCGGAGGGCACACGCAATAGCAGGTTCACGCCCGCCAACTATTTCTGGATTGTCGTTGGTGTATTGGTGTGGATCCTGGCCGGGGCTGGGACATTCATGGCACCCGTAAAGTAATCGGGCTTTTGTAAGACGATGAACAATCCCTACACGCTGCCCGCGAGCATAGCTCGTTGATGAGAGTGCTGAATCGCCGGTTCCGCCGTTTAAATGAGCGACCTGCCCATCAATTTGCCACTCTTTCCGCACCATTGAACGGCAGGATTGAGCATCCGCATTTCTTGGAGGAAGTCATGAATATTTTCAGGGTCGCATTCGTTGTCGCACTTACGGCCTTCGCGGCTTCTGCGCAAGCGCAACGGAGTTGTGCAGATGCCAAAACGACTATCGAACTGCGGGATTGCCTTTCCGCAGAATTGGAGCTTGCCGACAAGAAGATGGAGGAATATCTCAAGGCGGCGCAAGTGAGCGTTGATGAAATAAAGGGTTCCACAAATGCGAATACTGTGGACCTCTCGGTCGCGCAGAAAATTTGGGAACGCTATCGATCAGCACATTGCGGCGATGTATATGTGTTTTGGATCGGCGGCTCTATCCGCTACGAGCAATCGCTCCGATGTCAGATTGCACTAACGCAAGAACGAACACATACGTTATAGGCAGACTACCTCACCACTTTTGGCGGGTCTCCACCCATTTTGCCTGAGCCTTGATGGACAAGTGGTGGGCCGAAGGCATTGAACGAATCCCGCATGTCGATCCCGGCCTACAGGGGCGGTTCGACACAAGCATATTGTTCATCTCCACAACCAGGAAATATTGAGACTCTTCGGCAAATCTCCGTTAGTCGCATTCATGGTATTGAATGCCTTGGGGCTCATTACTCTTGGCACGTTTTATTTGCTCGTTTTCCTGATGGCATTAGGCTAGGGCGTTGAAGCACATCGCCACCAAAGAGCGATGCGAACGACTTGCCGCACGACTTCGATCAGGTTCTTTTTCGGATGCTGTCAACGCACCCGCAAGAGCGGCATGTATTAGCAAAGAAAACCAAGGGGTTCCGAAAAAACCTAATCCAAAGACTTGACACAATATGCCAAACCTTTAGTTTTAAAGAGTGCTCTAGGTGGGATTTGAACCCACACGCCTCTCACAGCACCGGTTTTAAAGACCGTTGTGTCTACCAGTTCCACCACTAGAGCATTGCAACAAAGAAGGCGGGGGTCGGAATCGAACCGACGTATCGTAACTTGCAAGGGAACGCACCTAACCACTTGGTTACCCCGCCAAACCGATAAGCCCCGGCTAACCTGCCGGGGTTTGTCCTTTCTGGGGCATATCAATAGTGTGTTGCCGCAATCTCCAACCAAGTGGAGTGTTATCAAATTCGGGAGAGTTTGATAGGTGCGCCGATAGATTATTCCCAGGAATTTTCCCGCGGATCACGAGGCCCTTCTCGGCAAGAAGCCGCAGCAATTCGCCCGTCTTGAGTGGGCCACCGTTTGCTTCTTTGAGTACCTCAGCAGCGGTTTTAGCAATATTCCTGCGCCGCATTTGACGGACACGCTCGACCAAAGCGGCCGCGGTTTCCTCGCTGGGCTTATGAGCTTTTAGGATTTTTGAAAAATCGCCGTCAAAAAAATTGGTCGGCAGACCACGCGATCTCGGGGGCTCGGTGGAAACACCGAGAGCGTTGGACATCGCCCCTACTCGCTCGATAATCTCGTTATCGACCATCAGCAATTGCTTATTCATTGCAGTTATCTGATCGAATAAACGGTGACGCTCTTGTAGCAGGTCAGGTAGTGGACGAGCCATAGAAACCTCCAAAGTGTGGATATATTGCACGTCGCATCCAAACTTTTCAATCCAATTATATGACTTTGTAGTTATTTACTAGTTATCCACAGGACTTTGTGCTCGCAGGGATCGCCTTTATTTGGGGGGTGTCAAGTATATGAATTGCGCAAAAAATGGTCTAAAAAGCGCGCCAATAATGGGGTTTGTTATTCACACCAACTTCCTACAACGGCTTCGCACCACCCGCACCCGACTGCCAGCCGCCACCCAGCGCCTTGATGAGTCTCACGGAGTTCAGCAACTGCTGGCCGTACTGTTGCGCATACTGGCGCTGGTAGCCCAGAAACGTTTCTTCCGCGAGCACCACTTCGAAATGGGTGGCGATGCCCGCCGCGTAGCGCTCATTGGTCAGCGCCAGCACCTCGGCCGCATTGTCGGTGGCGATTTTTGCCGAGGTCATCGCCTGTTGCAGATTGGCGGTGCCGTCGAGGCCGTCCTGCACTTCCTGCATCGCGACCAGTACTGTTTGCCGATAGCTCGCCACTGCCTGCTGGTAACCGGCTTCAGCGATTGCGACATTGGCGCGGGTGCGGCCGGCGTCGAACAGCGTTTGCGTGGCGCCGATGCCGAGGGCCCAGAGCATGCTGGGCGCGGTAAACAGCCTGCCCCACTGATTCGCGTCGCTGCCGTACTGCGCCGTCAGTTGCAGCGCGGGAAAGTAGGCGCTGCGGGCGACCCCGATCTGGGCATTGCTCGCGGCCATCGCGCGCTCCGCTGCGGCGATGTCGGGGCGCCGCTCCAGCAGGGTGGAAGGCGCCACCAGGGGGATCGCCGGAATGGTGCTCATCGTCGCCTCCGCGGCGAGGCTGAAGCCGGGCGCAGGCGTGCCAACCAGGGTGGCGATCGCATGCACATAGCGTGAGCGCTGATCGGCCAGCAGGGTCAGCTGCGTTTGCGTGGCGGCCACCCGCGCCTGCTGCTGTTTGAGATCGAGCGCCAACCCCGCGCCCAGTTCATAGCGGGCGCGAATGAAGTCGAGGCCATTCTGCTGTGCGGTCAGGGTCTTCCGCAGGATGTCGATTTCGGTATCGACTTCGCGCAGCGCGAAATAATCGGCGGCGAGTTCGGCCGTGAGGATGAGGCGGGTGTTTTCAAAATCGGCCTGCGCCTGTTCTGCGCCGGCCGCCGCCGCGCGCGCCTGCGAGCGCACCCGGCCGAACAGATCGGGTTCATAACTGACGACAAAGCTGCCGTTGAAATCGTTCTGGGTCACCGAGCTGGCGGGCACGCCGTAGCTCGATTGCGGGCGTTGCGCCGAGGTGTGGTTGCGGGCGGCCCCGCCCTGCAAACCAAGGCGCGGGAAAAAAGCGCTGTTGGCGACATCGGCCTGCGCCCTGGCCTGGTCGACGCGCGCCTGTGCAATGCGCAGGCTCTGGCCCGACTGCAGGGCGCGTTCTTCAAGCGCGCTCAAAATATCGTCGCGGTAGATTTGCCACCAGGCGCCCTTCAGGTCGCCATCGCGCGGGCTGCCGGCCTGCCAGCCGGGCTCGGTGTCCCAGCTGCCGGCAATGAGTGCATCGGGCCGCTGGTAGCTTGGCCCCACCGCGCAGCCGGCCAGCATCAGCGCGGCCAGGCCCCCTGTGAATTTTGCCGCCAGCCGGTGTTTCAAGGCGATTTCCCCTCTGCCGGCTTGGTGGTGGTGGGAGCGGGCGGCGCAAGAGGCGGCGCCGGGGGAGCCGCCGCCGGCGGCGTGGTGACGTTCACGGTATCGCCCTCGGCGAGCGCATCCGGCGGATTGAGAATGATGCGATCGGCAGTACTGACCCCGCTGCTCAATTCCACCTCGATGCCCATTTCGCGGCTGATGGTCACCGGCTGCAGATGCACCTTGCCGGCCGCATCGACGACGCCGACGCGCAGGCCCTCCGGTCTGAACAGCAGCGTGTTCCCCGGCACCGTCAGGGTTTTGCCGGCCTCTGCGCCGCGCGTACGAATGCCCACCTCGACGTAGGCGCCGGGCAGCAGGGTGCCGTCGATGTTCGGCAGATTGACCTCGACCTGCAGCGTCCTGCTCAGGGGGTCGATCGCTTTCGCGGTGCGGACCACGGTGCCGGCGAATTTCCGTCCGGGCATTTCCTTGAGCACGATATCGGCCTTGTCGCCGATGCGGATTTGTGCGGCATAGTTTTGCGGCACATAAATATAGACCCGCAGCCGGTCGTTCTTCGCCAGCGTGAACAGGACCTTGGTGCCGCTGCCCGCATCGACCAGATTGCCGACATCGATATTGCGGCGCGTGACGATGCCGGAGAACGGCGCCGTGATGCGGCCAAAGCCGACCTGCTCCTGCAGGCGCGTGACGGTCGCCAGCGACGAGGCCGCGGCCGCCCTGGCGGAGGCGAGCGCGTTGCGTTTTTCATCGTATTCCTGCTGGGTGACCGCATCGCGCTTGCGCAGCGCCTCCCAGCGGTCGAAAGTCGATTCGGCGAGCTGCAGATTGGTCGCGGTCTGCCGCTGCGCGGCCAGCGCCTCGTTCAGTTGCTGCGCGACTTCCGGCACCTCGAGCTGGGCGAGCAATTCGCCTTTCTCGACCGGGTCGCCGATATCCTTGTACCAGTGGGCGAGATAGCCGCCGACGCGCGCATAGATCGGCGCTTCGACAAAACCCTGAAGGGTGCCGGGCAGGCGCAGCAGATTGTCGCCGGAAGCGGCTTTCGGGTTGGTGACGATGACGTAGCGGGTCGACTGCGCGCGCGCGGTCTCGTCCAGGTCGCGCGCCTTGGCCATGCGCATGCCCAGCACGATCGCGGCGCCGATCGCCAGCACGCCGAGCGTCAGCAGCGCGTAGCGTTGCATGCGTCCCAGCAGGCGCAGGCGGCTGACGCCGCGCGGCATGCCGTTCGCGGGATGATGGATGCCGATCGAGGAATGTTGTTTTTGTGACATATCAGCGCTTTCCTTCCGCATCGTCTGGCGGCGTCGTCTCCTGCCCGTGGCGGACGGCGCGGCGGGCAAGGCGTTGGTGGATGCCGGCGAACACCAGCGGGACAAAGAACAGGGTGGAAATCGTGGCGAACAGGAGCCCGCCGATGGTTGCGCGGCCCAAGGGCGCGTTCTGCTCGCCGCCCTCGCCGAAGCCCAGCGCCATCGGCAGCATGCCGATGATCATCGCCAGGGCCGTCATCATCACGGGCCGCAGGCGCGTGGCGCCCGCCTCGAGCGCGGCCGACAGCGGCAATTCACCGGACAGCAGGCGCTGGCGGGCGAAGGACACCATCAGGATGCTGTTGGCGGTGGCCACCCCCATGGTCATGATCGCGCCGGTCAGCGCCGGCACGCTCAGGGTGGTGCCGGTGAGGAACAGCATCCAGGCGATGCCGGCGATCGCCGCCGGTAAGGCGGAAATGATGATCAGCGGGTCGAGCCAGGACTGGAAATTTACCACGATCAGCAAATACACCAGAGCGATGGCCATCAGCAGGCCGACGCCGAGCCCCAGGAACGAGGACTTCATGGTTTGCACCTGGCCGCGCAGCGTCACCTTCGCGCCCCGGGGCAATTGGCTGCGGATCTTGTCGACGGCGCGCTCGACATCGCCGGCCACGGCGCCGAGATCGCGGCCGTTCACGCTGACGTAAAGATCGATCACCGGATCGATGTTGTAGCGCGACACCACCGCCTGCTCGCGGCCGGAGGAAACCTGGACGACATTGCTCAGCAACTGCGGCTGCACGCCGGTGCCGCCTGTGCCCACCGGAATCTGCATCAGGGCATCGATCGAATCGATCTGGTACTGCGGCGTCTGCACCGAGATGCTGTAGGCGATCCCGTTGACCGGGTTCAGCCAGAAGGCCGGGGCCGTCTGGAAGCTGCCCGATAGCGGCACCAGCACGTTCTGCGCGACATTCGCCGCACTCAGCCCGCTTTGCTGGAGGCGGCTGCGGTCCATGGTCAGCTGGATCGCCGGCTGGTCGAGCCGCTGCTGGATGTGGACATCGACCGTGCCGGGGATCTGCTTCACCGTCTTTTGCAGCTCGGCCGCCAGGCGGAAATTTTCGCGGATATTGTTGCCGGCAAACTGGATGTCGATCGCTGCCGGAAGCCCGAAATTCAGAATCTGTGTGACGACATCGGCGGGCTGGAAAAAGAATTCGACGCCGGGGAATTGTTGCGGCAGATCGCGGCGCAGGGTGTCGATATAGCGCGCGGTCGGCGCGTGGTCCGGCTTCAGGCCGATCAGGATTTCACCGTCCAGCGTGCCGATGGCCCCGGCATTGCTGTAGGACAGGTTGATCCCGCTGAACGGCAGGCCGAGGTTATCGAGAATGGTCACGAGCTCCCCGGCGGGAATTTTTTCGCGGATGCTGGCCTCCACCTGGTCGGCGAGGCGGGCCGTTTCTTCAATCCGCGTGCCGGTCGGCGCGCGGAAATGCAGCCGGATCAGGCCCGCATCGACACTCGGGAAGAAATCGCGGCCGAGCACGAAATAGAGGCCGCAGGACAGCACGCAGAAGGCGAGGAACAGCGAGGCGAACTGCCGCCGCCGCGGCAGCAGGGCGCTGAGGATGACGATGTAGCCGCTGCGCAGGTGTTCGAATTTCGCATCGAAGCGCCGATAGACCCGCTGCAACAGGTTGGGCGCGGTGCCGGCATGCGCCGGTCCGCCATGCTTCATGAACAGCATGACCAGGGTCGGCACCAGCGTTCGCGACAGGATATAGGAGGCGATCATGGCGAACATCACTGCCTCGGCCAGGGGCACGAACAGGAAGCGCGCCACGCCGGTCAGGAAGAACATCGGCACGAAGACGATGCAGATGCACAGCGTGGAGACCAATGCCGGGATGGCGATTTCGCCGGCGCCCTCGAGAATCGCCGTTTCGAGATCGTGCCCCAGGTGCAGATAGCGTTCGATATTCTCGATGGTGACCGTCGCATCGTCCACCAGGATGCCTACCGCCAGGGCGAGCCCGCCCAGGGTCATGATGTTGATCGTTTCGCCGAGGGCGTACAGCGTGAGCACCGAGGCCAGTACCGACAGCGGGATCGAGATGGCGATGATGCAGGTGGTGCGCCAGTTGCCGAGGAACAGCAGGATCATCGCGGCGGTGAGGCAGGCGGCGATCAGGCCCTCATGAATCACGCCGCTGATGGCCGACTTGACGAATACGGACTGGTCGAACAGCGGCGTCATCTTGATGTCTTCCGACAGCGTCGGCGCGATGTCCTTGAGCGAGGAGCGCAGGGAATCGACGATTTGCAGCGTCGATGCCCCGCCGTTCTTCAATAGGGAAAGCAGGACGCCGCGCTTGCCGTCCTGCCGCGCGATATTGGTCTGCGGCGTGAAGCCGTCGCGCACATGGGCGACTTCGCCGAGAAAGATGGTGGCGCCGTTCACGGTGCGCACGGGCAAGTCGTTGAGCTCGTCGATGACGCGCGGCGATCCGTTCATGTTGATATTGAATTCGGTCGCGCCCAGCTTGGCGGTCCCGCCCGGCAGGATCAGGTTCTGGGCATTGATGGCATTGACCACATCGGTGGACGAGAGGCCCTTCGCCTGCAGGGTCTGGGGGTTGAGGTCCACCGAGATGACCCGGTTCTTGCCGCCGTAGGGATAGGGAATGGCGACGCCGGGAATGGTGACCAGCTTGCTGCGCACGAAGTTGAGCGCCGTATCGAACAGGCTCTGCTCGGACTGCACCGGGCTCGACAATCCCAGCTGGATGACGGGAATGCTCGAGGCGGAATACTTGATGATGAGCGGCGGGGTGATGCCAGGCGGCAGCTGGCGCACGATCGCCTGCTCGACCGAGGTGACCTGGGCGATCGCAGTCGGAATGTTGGCGCCCGGCTGGAAGAACACCTTGATGACCGAAACGCCGGCCAGCGATTGCGACTCGATATGTTCGATATCGTTGACGGTAGTGGTGAGCACGCGCTCGTTGGTGGCGGAAATCCGCTGCCCCATTTCCTGCGCGGACAAACCGTTGTAGTTCCAGATGATGCTGATCACCGGAATATTGATTTCCGGAAAGATGTCCGTCTCCATGCGCAGCAGGACGATCGGCGTGGCCAGGAAAATCAGCAGCGCCATCACGATAAAGGTATAGGGGCGGCGCAATGCGACGTTTACGATCCACATCTACTGGATTCCATTCATTTCAGGGTGTATTTGTTGTTTGCAGCCGGCGGACAAACCCTGCTGCGCTATCGCTACCGGCCGATGATGGGAAGCCCTGACAGACACGGCAATCCAGCGCAAAGTTCAATTTGCGGCGCCCTGAATTTTGCCCCGGATCGGACGCCTTTTTTCGGTGTGTCGGACGCACCGATCCGGGGCCGGCGTCCGAGCCTGGGTTTTCACTCTACAGACGGGTTCGGCGTGGCGATTTGGTTCGCGCCGCGGCGTTCGGCGTCCCCCATATTGGTGCCCGGTGCACGGCAGTAGCGGTTCGTATTGATGCGCCGGTTAATGGGACATGAAGCAAAGTGTGAAGCCGATACCCACAATGGACACGAGGTCAATCCGGCGCAGCGCACCGGATGCAATTCCCTCGATTCAATTTTTTCAAAAGCGCAGATCGCCATTTGGCGCGCCTTTCCAAGCAAAAAAGGCCGGAAAGTCGCGCCAATGCTGGAGTTTGAATTCCATTCCGCAAGAAAGCGCTCAGGTCCATCGATGCAAAATTGGGCTCCGGACTGAAACCGGGGCGACGAAGTTTCTTGAGCGTCAGCCTATGCGGAATTGCATTGAGCGCCAAACCCGCGCATGGCCGCGAGCGCATGGCACACTCGCGCACAACATCAACCCATCGATCGCCAGAAATCGAGCTTGATGCCTTCCGCCTCGCATTGGGGAAATCAGATTTTCATGTCCCGGCCGGCACGGTGGCCGCAGTGGAGACACTCGATACAAAAAGCAAAAAAGCCCACACCGGCGCAGGTCCGCCGCCCTTTGCAGACCAAGGGCCAAGCCGTCGGTGGACTTGCACCTGCGCTTCAGGACGCGACGATCATCCTACGTATTTTTCAACGACCTCCGGCGGCCGGAGATGCGCCTCACTCGCATCGCGACCTGTCTCGCGAACGGCGCGGCGCTGCCGCAGCAGATCCCAGCACTGATCGAGCTCGATCTCGATCGTCGCCAGCCGCTGGCTTGCGGATGGGTCAAGCGATCCACGCTCGAAAAGCTCGTGCTCTTCCGCGATCAGGTTCTGGATATGCGCCAGAACCACTTTCTCTTTTCCTTGATCTTCCATGAGATGTCCTCCTGCTTCAGTGAAAACGAGAACTACTGCAACGAGAAATGCCGCAAATACTGAACGACCGCTGCAAAGAAGAAACCCGACTCAGGAATCGAGCTTGATGCCTTCCGCTTCGAACACCCGCTTCACCGTCGGCCGCGAAGCGACGCGCAGGGCTTGCTTGGTCCAGTGGGGGAACTGGGTTTTCATATCCCAGCCGGCGCGGTAGCCCCAGCGGTAAAACACCAGCAGATAGGCATCGCACACGCTGTACTGGCCGCCGAGGGCGAAGGTCTTGCCGGTGAGCAGGGCCTCGATTTCGCCGAAGTATTTGAACAGCAGCGCGCGGCAGCGTGCGTTGATGCCTTCCTTGGCGGCCGGGTCGGCGGAGTAGCGCTCCGCGCGCCAGATACCGGCATGGGCGACCTGCACGCTTGAGGCCAGCCACGCCATCAGCGAAAGGGCTTCGGCCTGCTTCCAGGTGTCCCTGGGCCACAGGCCGCGGCTGGCATAACCGCCGCCCAAATACGTGAGGATGGCGACGTTCTCGGTCAGCACCTTGCCGTCGACCATCAGCGCCGGCACGCGCGCGCGCGGATTGATCTTGAGGTAATCGACCTTGTGCTGATCGCCGTCCTTGGTGGAGATCAGCACCGGCTCATAGGCGATGCCGAGCTCCTCCAAAACGATATGCGGGGCAAGCGAGCAGGCGCCGGGGGAGTAGTACAGCTTGATCACGTTGTGCTTTCGTGGCTGCCGCGGAACGGCGAAGAGGCCCTATAGTCTGGTAATCAGGGACGAGGTGTCAAATCGGCTGCCGCCGGCCTTTTGCACATCGCCGTAAAACTGGTCGACCACGGCGGTGACCGGCAGGCGTGCGCCGTTGCGCCGCGCCTCATCCAGACAGATACCGAGGTCCTTGCGCATCCAGTCCACCGCGAAGCCAAATTTGAACTCGCGCTTGAGCATGGTCTTGCCGCGGTTCTCCATTTGCCAGGATTGCGCCGCGCCTTTGGAGATGACATCGAGTACCTGCTCGCCGTTAAGGCCGGCTTTCTCGGCGAAGGCGAGTCCCTCCGACAAGGCCTGCACCAGGCCGGCGATGCAGATCTGGTTGACCATCTTGGTCAGCTGCCCGGCACCCGAATCGCCCATCAGGGTGGTGGCCTTGGCATAGCAATCGATCACCGGCTTGGCCTTGTCGAAGGGCGCCTGGTCGCCGCCGACCATCACGGTGAGCTGGCCTTTTTCGGCACCCATCTGGCCGCCGGATACGGGACCATCGAGGAAGGCGATGCCCTTGGCCCTGGCGACGGCGTACAGGCTGCGCGCCGCATCGGCCGAGGCGGTGGTGTGATCGACGAGGATGGTGCCGGACTTCATCGCCGCCAGCGCGGCGCCGCCCACATCGAGCAAATCCTTGTCATTGCCCACGCACATCATCACTATCTCGGCGCCCTGCACCGCTTCGGCCGGGGTCTTGCCCAGTGCGCCGCCATGCTGCTTGACCCAGGCTTCGGCCTTGGCCGTGGTGCGGTTGTAGACGGTGACATCGTGGCCTTTGGCCTTGAGATGGCCGGCCATGGGATACCCCATCACGCCGAGGCCGAGGAATGCGACTTTCATGTTCTTCTCCAGGTTCTGTCTGAAACAATCAGGGGTTCAGGAATTCAAAGATTCAGGAATTCAAGGATTCAGCAAATTCGGGGGCTTCTTGCCGCTTAAGGCCGCGATCATATTATCGACGGCCAGCATCGCCATGTTCATGCGCGTGTTGTGCGTGGCGCTGCCGATATGCGGGGTCAGCGCGACATTATCCAGCTTGAGGAATTCCGCGTTGAACGCGGGCTCGTTTTCAAATACATCGAGGCCGGCGCCGGCGATGCGTTTGTGTTTAAGCGCATCGATCAGCGCCACATCATCGACCACGCCGCCGCGCGCGGTGTTGATGAGTATTGCCGAGGGTTTCATCAGCGCGATCTCGGCGGCGCCGATCAGATGGTGCGTGGCCGGCGAATACGGCACCATCACCACCACGAAATCGCTGTCGCGCAATACTTCGTCCTTGCTCGCATAACGAGCGTTGAGTTTCGATTCGGCTGCGGCGTCGAGGCGCGTGCGATTGAAGTAACGCACCTGCATCTCGAAGCCCAGCGCGCGCCTGGCGATGGTCTGGCCGATGCGGCCCATGCCGATGATGCCCAATGCGGCGTGGTGGATATCGGCGCCCAGCCATTGCTGCAGGGCGAAACCTTTTTTCCACTCGCCGCGCCGCAGCCGGCCTTCGGTCTCGGTGATGCGCCGCGCGGCGGCCATCAGCAGGGCGAAAGTCAGGTCGGCAGTGGTGTCGTCGAGTACGCCGGGGGTATTGGTGGCCATCACGCCGCGCTTCGAGACTTCGGCGATATCGATATTGTTGTAACCCACGGCGATGTTGCTGACCACTTTTACCGTCGGGCAGGCATCGAGAAAGGCGGCATCGATCTTCTCGGTGAGACAACAGATCACGCCGGTACAACCATCGGCGCGGCGGCGCAACAGCTCGGGCGACATGATGTCGTCGGAAGCGTTGTGGTCAACCTCGAAATGCTGCGCAAGCCTGGCGACGACCTCGGGAAATACCTGGCGGGTAACAAGAATTTTCGGCTTCATGACAAAGAGGGCTTTGCAGATAAATCGGCTTCATGGAAAAAACAGGGCCATCGGTTTCAGACGATGGCCCCGAGAGATTAAATGAAATGGCTAGCCGCCGCCATACAGATAATTCGGCAGCCACAGCGTCATGCCCGGCCAGATGTACATGAAGACCATGCACAGGATGACGATGAGCATATACGGCATCATCCCGGCGAATATCTGGTTGAGCGTCACATGCGGCGGCGACACGCCTTTCAGATAGAAGGCCGACATCGCCACCGGCGGCGACAGGAACGCAGCTTGCAGGTTGACGAACACCAGGGTGCCCCACAGGATCGGATCGATGTCGAAATGCTTCAGCATCGGCAGGAAAATCGGCACGAAGATGACGATGATCTCGGTCCATTCCAGCGGCCAGCCCAGCACGAAGATGATGGCCTGCGACAGCAGCATGAACTGCAGCGGCGTCATGTTCAGCGACAGCACCCAGTGCTCAACGATCTGCTGTCCGCCGAGAATCGCGAACACCGCCGAGAACAGCGCCGAGCCGACGAACAGCCAGCACACCATGGCCGTGGTTTTGGCCGTCAGGAACAGCGATTCCTTGGTGCGCTCCATGTTCAGCGAACCGGACTGGATGGCCAGCAGGAAGGCGCCTGCCGCACCGACCGCCGCCGATTCGGTCGCCGTGCAAATGCCGAACAAAATGACCGCCAGCACCAGGATGGTCAGCAGGCCGAGCGGCATCACCGATTCGATCAGCAGCTTGAGAATGACGAACTGTTCCGCATGCAACTGCCGGTAGTACCAGATCAGCAGCAGGCCCAGCAGGGCGCTGCTCATCCAGAAATACAGGTAGAAGTCCTTGGGCGGGCCGCTGGCCGAGGGCGCGGCATTGCCTTCCGACAATTCCGGCGTGCCCATTTCCTGCAGCGTGTCGGATTCCTTGTCCGCGGTCACAGTTTCGTTATTGCCCAGTTCCTCGACTTTTTCTTCTTTCGTCTCGCCACCGGCCACCGGTGCAACGACCGGTGCAACGGCGGGCGCCTTGGCGACGGCCGCGACCGGTTTCGCTTCGGGCGCATCGACCTGCTGGTGAATGACAACGTACCACCAGATGCCGGCCATGGTACCGGCAGCCAGCAGGAACGGGAACACCATCGACAGCCAGTTCTTGACGATCAGAAAATAGGTGAAGCGCTTGCCGTCGATCTGCAATTGCAGCGCGGCGGCCGGCTTGAACAGCGCCTTCATCAGGCCGATGCCCATATTGCCGGCATAGGCCTGCTGCATTTGCGGCACCCAGTCCGGAATCGGCGCGCGCGTTTCGGCTTCGGGCAGTTTGGGGGCGATCTTCGGATTGATCAGCGCCCAGCCGATGATGTACAGCAGATACAGAAAGGCGAGGAAGAAGCCCGGGAACATGGCGGCGGCGTACAACTTCACCACCGATTGCCCGGCAATCGCCGCATACACGATGATCATCACCGAGGGCGGAATCAGGATGCCCAGGGTGCCGCCGGCGGTAATCACGCCGGCCGCGAGGCGCGTGTCATAGCCTGCCTTCAACATCGGATTGAACGCGATCACGCCCATCAGCACCACGACGGCGCCGACCAGTCCGCTGGCAATGCCCCAGAAGGTGCAGATGATCAGTGTGGCCACCGCCAGCGAAGCCGGCACGCGGCGGAACGCCAGTTGCACGGCGTAGAACATCTTGTCCACCAGCGCTCCGCGCTCCATCACATATCCCATGAGCACAAATAACGGTATGGACAACAGCGTGTCATTGGTCATGGCGCCATACGTTCGCTGCACCATCAGATCGAAAATGCGGTTCTGCGACCAGTTCGCCAGCCACGGCGTACCGGGGTCGTGGAAGGCGATGAAGCCGAAAAACATGCCGAGGCCCATCAGGGTGAAGGCGGTCGGGAAGCCCAGCATGATCACGACGACGATCAGGCTGAGCATCAACAGGCCGAGTGCGGGATCGCTCATTTTGCGTCCTTGTTGTTTTGTTGGTCGTTGGCCCGCCCGGGACGGCGGCCGACATCTTCCGGTGCGCGCTCGCCCAGGCCGCGCTTCTGCGCCGCCTCGTCGATGGCATGGGCCTGCTCGATGACGCGATTGCGCGTGGCCTCATCGACATGGGTGCTGCCGGAAAGCTGCTGCTCGATGACGTCGATTTCCTCGGCGTCCTTGAGGCGTTGCGGCCACTCGCCCGTCCTGAGGCAGACCACGCAGCGCACGATTTCCGCCACCCCCTGCAACATCACCAGGGCGCCGGCGATCGGAATGAAGGTTTTGAAATGATAAATCGGCGGGCCGTCGGCGGTGATGCTCGAATGCTCGCGAATCTTCCAGGCCGTGTCCGCATAATCCCAGCCGGCATAGCAAAGTGCGGCGATGCCCGGCAAAAAGAAAATGATATACAGCGCGAGGTCCAGCGCGGCCTGGGTGCGCGGCTTGAACGAGCCGTACAGAAAATCGCCGCGCACATGACCGTCCTGCGCCAGCGTATATGCGCCGCACATCATGAACGTGGCGCCGTACATCATCGAGGTGATGTCGAGAAACCAGGCCGAAGGATCGTTCAGCAAATAGCGCTTGAACACCTCGGCGACCACTACCAGCATCAGCAAGCCGATCACCCAGGCAAAGGCCTTGCCGCACCAGGTGCTGATGCTGTCAACCCAGAATAGAAACCGTTGGACCTGCATGATCACTCCCGCTCAACACTGGAACCTGCGAGCACCGCCGCGACGGACGGGGGCCCAAAAAAACACCACCATGCAGCGAAGGCCGCACGGTGGTGTCGGGTGTGTGAAGCTGATTACGCCTTCTTCGCGAAAAAGTGGTTCGCGGCAACGCGGAAGTTGACGTTGGTGTCGTTTTGCCACTTGGTGGTGCGCTGCGCAAAGGCGCGCTGCGACTCGATCACCCTCTTGAACATCGGATTTTCAGCCGATTTCTTGGCGACAATCTGGTCCCAGATCTTGAGTTGTTCCTCGAGAATGGAATCCGGCGTCTTGTAGAACTTGACCTTGTCCTTGGACTGCAGCTCGATATAGTCCGCCGAGTAGCGCTCGATCGCCTTCCACGACATATCGGCCGAGGAAGCCTCAACCGCATTGGCGACGATGGCTTTCAGCTTGGCCGGCAGCGCATCGTACTTGGTCTTGTTGAACAGGATTTCAAACTGCTCGCCGGACTGGTGCCAGCTTTGCAGCATGCACACCTTGGAAACGTCGGCAAAGCCCAGCGCGCGATCCGAACTGGCGTTGTTGAACTCGGCCGCATCGAGCAGGCCGCGGTCCATCGCGGCGGTAATTTCGCCGCCCGGCACGGCGTTCACTGCCGCGCCAAGACCGGTGAAGATGTCGATCGACAGCCCCACGGTACGATACTTGAGGCCCTTGAAGTCGTCCTTCGACTTGACCACTTTCTTGAACCAGCCCAGCGGTTGAGTCGGCATCGGGCCGTACAGGAAGGAGACGACATTGAGATTGAGGGTCTTGTAAATCTCTTCCAGCAGCGCCTTGCCGCCGCCATAGTAGTGCCAGGCCAGCACCATATTGGCATCCATGCCGAAGGCCGGACCCGAACCCCAGATGGCCATCGCCGAATTTTTTCCGTACCAGTAGGCCAGCACGCCATGGCCGCCGTCGAGGGTGCCCTTGCTGACCGCATCCATCATGTCGAAGGCCTTGACCACCGAGCCGGCCGGCAGCACCTCGATCTTGAGGTCGCCGCCCGACATGTCGTTCACTTTCTTCGCGTAGTCGAGCGCGTATTCGTGGAAGATGTCCTTGGTCGGCCAAGTGCTTTGCCAGCGCATCGTGATCGGCCCGGTCTGGCCATTCGAGATCATCGGAAATCCGGTGATCGCCGCCCCGGTTGCGGCCGCCGTTCCGGCGAGGAATTTGCGACGCTTGGAAACCCCGAGGGCAGGCTTGATGTCTTTCTCGTTCATTTGCATCCTCCAATATTATTAGTGGGAATAGCAGCGAAGAAATTGCGCGGCATTTTTATTATGGGACTGGCACCGAACCGCGACTCGCATGGTCGCTTGTGGGGCGGCGCACCGGCAAAGACGATTCATGCTAATCGCGTGTGCTGCGATAAGCAATAGGCCTGCATCAATCGGCAACGATCAGCAAAGTTGCAGCTGTTTATACCCAATGTCATTTGTGCAGTGCAGCGAAAAACGCCTGCGACTGGTGCCCGAAACGTTGGCAGTGCCCCGCCCAAGTCACCGTACTAAATGCTGCAGCCGGGTTGCCGGGGCCCTTATGCGCGAGTTGCGGTTGCCGGCGCCGCGACCCTGTTGTTCACCCCTGGCTGCCAGCCCAGTACGGCCAGCAACACAAAGAAGCCGATGACATAGCCCAAGGCGACATGCCAGCCGTCTTTCAGCCATTGCGCCACCGACTTGGCTTGCGGATACATGCTGGCGAGCGCCACACCCGCCGAGGAGCCGAACCAGATCATCGAACCGCCGAAGCCGACCGCATAGGCGAGGAAGCCCCAGTCGTAACCCCCCTGCTTGATGGCCAGCGCGGTCAGCGGGATATTGTCGAACACAGCCGACAGGAACCCCAGGCCCAGCGCGCTATGCCATGATGCCGGCGTCAGCTCTTCCACCGGCATCATCGATGCGCAGGTCACCAGCGAGAGCAGGAATACCGAACCCCTGAAGGCATCGGGCAGCGCCTCCCAGTCGGGGCGGCGCAGCGGCAGGGAAATCAGGATGGCCACCCACACGGCGACGCCGATAAACGGAAAATGATCGGCCTGGCTGTTGAATTGCAGATTGACCACGACATTGGTGACCACCGCAAACACCAGGATCAGGCCGACGATGCCGAGGCGGCCCCAATCGATCCTGGCTTGCGAATCGCCGTCCTTGAGAATCGGCGAGTATTTATGCTGCTGCAAGGACGCGGGAATGCCGCAGATGACGAGGGCGACCACGGCTGCCACGTAGGCGTGGAATACCGCGATCGGACTGACGCCCGAAATCCACAGCATGGTGGTGGTGGTATCGCCGACCACCGAGCCTGCGCCACCGGCATTCGAGGCCGCGACAATCGCGGCCAGGTAACCGACGTGCACCTTGCCGCGAAACAACTGGTGCGCCATCGCGCCGCCGATCAGGGCCGCGGCGATATTGTCCAGGAACGACGACAGCACAAACACCATCAGTAGCATGATGAAGCCGCCCTTCCAGTCGTCGGGCAGGTAGCGCGGCAGGACCAGCGGCACCTGGCTTTTCTCGAAGTGCCGCGACAGCAGGGCAAAGCCGAGCAGCAGGCATAGCAGATTGGCGAGGATCACCCATTCATGACCGAGATGCGCAGCAAAACCGCTGATGCCGGGCCCGGTTTTGAATCCGGTGAAAAAAATCTTGTAGAGCGAAATCACGATCACGCCGGTAAGCGCCACGCGCAGGGTATGCGCATGAAACAGGGCAACGCCCAGCAGCGTCAGACCGAACAGGATGAAGTCGACCGGGATGCCGCCCAGCTTCACCAGGGTGTAACCGGGATCGCCCGCTGCCAGTGCGGGCAGAGGCAGCAAGGTGAGCAGGGAAATGATGGGGATACGGCGAATCAGTGAGGCAATCGTCAGTACAAAGGGCATTGAATCTCTTTCTTGTCGGATTGCTGTCATCGGCTGGACAGCGATCTTGGGGGCGGCTATGGCACCTATGGCACGAGAATTACATGCACGCGATAAGGACCGTGTGCACCGATGACGATGGTCTGCTCGATGTCGGCCGTGCGCGACGGGCCCGAGACGAAAAACGTGGCGCGCGGCGGCGCGCCGAACTCATCGCGCAATAGCTGGAATGCATCTTCCATGGTCGGCACAATGCGCGCCCTGCTGACCACGCAGATATGCGTCTCCGGCAGCAGCGCCGTCACCTTGGGCGTGGCACGCGCGCCCAGCAACAGCAGGGTGCCGGTCTCGCCGATGGCGCAAAAACATCCGGTGAGACCGACCAGATCGACGGCATTGGCCGGACGGCTTGCATAGTGCAGCTGCGACGACGCCCAATCGAGCGCGGCAAATTCGTCCCAGCCGGCCAGGGCGGGCTGCAGATTCTGTTCGGTAAGATAGCGCGCCACGGCGCGTGGCACTTCCGCCAGGGACGCCACTTCGGCGAGCGTCGTTTTGAGACGCTCGCACTCATCGATAAAGTGCTGCACCGGTTCATGCCGGCCAAACCCCGGCAGCGGTCCGCGCGTGCGCGCCTGGATGACCGCGCGCGCAGCATCGATCTCCGCTGCCGTCGTAAGCCCGGATCTGCCGCTGTTGGCGCGAATTCGCGCCAGGATGTTCTCGCGCGCGCTCATTTACGGCCCCGTTCGGCGGCATAAAGTGCGCGAAAAGTTTTGCCCTGCGGGGCGGGCATGTCGCGACCATCGGTCCAGCCGTCGATCCCGGGCAGGCGATGTATCAGCTTGTCGCGCCCGCCCAGCCACGACGCAATACGCGCGCCCAGCGCGGCCAGCATGGCATAGAGACCCGGCCGCATGACCGCAAAGCTCCAGGCCTTGAGCGCCCAACGTTCGCTCCAGGGCCGCAGCTTCCTGTCGAACTGCTGTTCGCGCAACTTGCGCATCAGGTCCGGCAGCGGGATTTTTACCGGGCACACCACCTGGCACTCGCCGCAGAAGGTCGCCGCATTCGGCAGATCGCCGGCGTTCTCGATGCCCACATAGCTCGGCGTCAGCACCGAACCCATCGGGCCCGGATACACCCAGCCATAGGCGTGGCCGCCGACATTCTGGTACACCGGGCAGTGATTCATGCAGGCGCCGCAGCGTATGCAGCGCAGCATGTCCTTCATTTCGCCGCCGACCAGCTTGGTGCGCCCGGCATCGACCAGCACGATATGCATCTGCTCGGGCCCCTCGACTTCGTCCGGCGCCTTCACACCGGTCGTGAGCGTCAGGTAATTGGCGATCGACTGGCCGATCGCCGATCGCGGCAGCAGGCGGATCAGGGTCGCGAAATCTTCCAGGGTGGGGATGACTTTTTCGATGCCGGTGATCACGCAGTGAATGCGCGGGATGGTCGTCACCATATCGGCATTGCCTTCATTGGTCACGGTGAGCGTGGTGCCCGTTTCCGCGATTACAAAATTGGCGCCGCTGATGCCCATGTCAGCCGCCAGAAAATGACCGCGCAGCACTTCGCGCGCTTCACGCGTCATCGCCGAAATATCGCTGAGACGCGGCCTGTGGTGCGCATCGACGAACAGCTGCGCCACTTGCTCCTTGGATTTGTGCACCGCCGGAGCGACGATATGCGAGGGCGGCTCCTTGGCAAGTTGCAGAATGTATTCGCCGAGATCGGTTTCCAGCACCTTCACGCCGGCGGCGTCGAGCGCATCGTTGAGCGACACTTCCTCGCTGACCATGGACTTGGACTTGGTCACCGTCTTCACCGCGTTGCTGCGCGCGATTTCGACAATGATGGCATTGGCTTCCGCGGCGGTCTCCGCCCAGTGCACTACCGCGCCGCGCCGCGTGGCATTCTTTTCGAATTCGAGCAGATAGGCATCGAGGTTGTTGATCACACGGTCGCGCAAGGCGGCCGCATGACTGCGGATGTCTTCCCAGTTGTCGATAGTGGCGACACTGGCGGCACGGCCGTCGACGAACTTGCCCTTGGCCTTCTTCATCGCGGTCTGCAGAACCGCGTCATTGAGCTTGAGACTCGCGGTCTGCTTGAAGAACATGGACGTCACTTGCATGATTACTTGACCATTCCGGCGGCGACTTCGGCGAAATGAAGCACCTTGGTGTTCATGTCCCCGTTGCGTCGCAGCCGCCCCTCGATATTGAGCAAGCAACCCAGGTCACCGCCGACGACCGCACCGGCACCGCTCATGCCGATATTCACGCATTTATTGTCGGCCATGCGCGTGGAGATTTCGCCCAGTTTGATCGAGAAGGTGCCGCCGAAGCCGCAGCATTTTTCCGCATCGTTCATTTCGCTGATGCTGCAGCCGGTTTGTGCCAGCAGCGCGCGCGGCTGCTGCTTGATGCCGATTTCGCGCAATCCCGCGCAGCTGTCGTGATAGGTGATGCTGCCCGCGTACTTGCCGGGAACCTGTTCCACCTTCAGTACATTGACCAGGAAATCCGACAGCTCATACCATCTGGCCGCAAGTTTTTCAAACGCGGCATGATCGGGTTCGTCGCGGAACAGGTCTTCGACGTAATGAACTTTCACCTGGCCCGAACAGGAACCGGAAGGGGCCACCACATAATCGCAGTCCTGGAATTCGGCGAGCAGCTTGCGCGCAAGCTGCTGCGAGACGGCGCGCGCGCCGGAGTTGTAACCGGGCTGGCCGCAGCAGGTCTGCGCGGCGGGGACAATGACTTCGCAGCCCGCGTCTTCCAGAAGTCTAAGCGCGGCAAAGCCGATATTGGGGCGGACGAGATCGACCAGGCAGGTAACGAAGAGACCGACTTTCATATGCGAGATGTTATCTCACATCGAGGCGGCGCAGTGGCGCTGCAGCGCCAACTGGCGTGAAACCAAACTCAGGAAGGCGAGGAGGTTTTCACCGGGAGCGCGGCAACCTTGCCGCTTTCAATCCACTTCTTGATGCGATTGGCATCGCCGATGCGCGTGAACTTGCCCCAGGAATCCATCAACACGATGACCACCGGGCGGGAAGCGATAATGGCCTGCATGACCAGGCATTTGCCGGCTTCATTGATGTAACCGGTCTTGGACAGGCCGATAGTCCAGCCCCCCGTACGCACCAGCGCATTGGTATTGACGAAGCCGATTTGCCGGCTGCTGGTCGGCAGCGTGACCCTCAAGGCCGGCGCCGTTGAAAATTCACGAATCTCGGGATAGGCCGACGCGGCGGAAACCATCATCGCCAGATCCTGCGGGCTGGCAACATTGCCGGGCGCCAGGCCGGTAGGATCGACAAACTGGGCGTTGCTGAGGCCGAGCAGTTTCGCCTTGGCATTCATCGCCTCGACAAATGCGCCAGTACCTCCCGGGTAGGTGCGCCCCAATGCGGCGGCGGCGCGGTTGTCGGAGGCCATCAGCGCCAGGCGCATCAAGTCTTCGCGACGGAACGCGGTACCCACCGGCAGGCGCGATTTGGAACCCTTCAACAGATCGATATCGGCTCGGTCGATCACCACGGCTTCATCCAGATTGAGCCTGGCATCGAGGACCACCATCGAGGTCATCAATTTGGTGATCGAGGCGATCGGCAATGCGTTGTCGGCATTCTTGGCATATAGCGCCTGCCCGGTTTCCTGGTCGAAGACAAAGGCGGCATGGGAAAGCAGATTGGGGCCGCCGTCCTTGCCGTAGTCGGCAACCGCAACGGCACGAGCCCGGCCCGATTTCTTCTGCACTTTCTTCACGACGTCCGCATGGGCGAGCGTCATCGCGGAGCCGAAAAACACGGCCACGATAGAATGCGCGATCAACCTTGCTGTTTTTGTCATTGTGTACTGCACCGAAATGTGACAACCCTGTGAATGGCCCAACACCATAGCAAATGCCTGTAAATCTGGCAAGACCTAATATCTTGCCTCAAAAATTAAAAATAACTATATGAATATGTTAAGTTTTTCCAGAGATCGCAATGCCTATCCCTAAATACCCCCATCCCGATACCTTGGCCGTACATGCTGGGCAGACCCCCGATTCCTTGACCGGAGCAAGGGCTGTGCCTATTTACCAGACGGCCTCGTTTGTATTCCCCGACACTGACACCGCCGCCTCATTGTTCAATCTCGAACGTGCCGGGCATGTGTATTCCCGCATTTCCAACCCCACCGTGGCGGTATTCGAGGAACGCATGGCCGCCCTCGAAGGCGCACCAGCCGCCATCGCCACCGCCAGCGGCCAGGCCGCCCTGCATCTGGCTATCGCCACCCTGATGGGCGCCGGCTCACATATCGTGGCCTCCAATGCCCTTTACGGCGGTTCTCACAATTTATTGAGCTACACCTTGCCAAGATTCGGCATCACGACTACTTTTGTCGACGGTCGCGACCTCGATGCCTGGCATGCCGCCATTCGTCCGAACACATGCCTGCTGTTTGGCGAGACCATCGGCAACCCCGGACTGGACGTTCTCAACGTTCCCGCCATCGCCGCGGTCGCCCATAACGCGGGGCTGCCGCTGATGGTTGACGCCACCCTGACCACGCCCTGGCTGTCGCGCCCGCTTGAGCAGGGTGCGGATATCGTCATGCATTCCGCCACCAAATTCCTGTCCGGTCACGGCGTGGTGATCGGCGGCGTTCTGGTGGACGGCGGCAGCTTCGACTGGGAGCGCTCGGACAAATTTCCCACTCTGACCCGACCCTATGCCGGTTTTCACAATATGGTGATGAGCGAGGAATCATCGGTCGCGGCCTTTGCCCTGCGCGCACGTCGTGAAGGCCTGCGCGACTTCGGCGCCAGCATGGCGCCGATGAGCGCGTTCCAGATTCTGCAGGGACTCGAGACCTTGCATGTTCGCATGCCCCGCCACGTGCAGAATGCGCGCAGGATCGTCGAGTTCCTGTCGTCGAACAAAGCGGTCGGACATGTTACCTGGCCGGAGCTATCCTCGCATCCGGATCACGAACTGGCGAAACAGCTTCTGCCCAACGGTGCGGGCGCCGTCATCAGCTTCGAAATCAAAGGCGCGGCGGGCGCGGCCAAGGCGGCCGGCAGGACGTTCATCGAAAAGCTGAACCTGTTCTCGCACCTGGCCAATATCGGCGACGCGAAATCCCTAGTCATCCATCCGGCCAGCACCACGCATTTCCGCATGGATGCGACCGCGTTGAAGCAGGCCGGGATCGGTGAAGGCACCATCCGCCTGTCGATCGGCCTGGAGCATGCGGACGATTTGATCGAGGATCTGTCGCGCGCGCTGGCAGCGGCAGCCAAGGTCGCCGGCGCATGAAATTCCTTGTTCAGCAACAACCGGCCTATGTATACACCGGCGGGCAAGTGTTCGATCCGGGCAGGCCCAGTGTCGTCTTCGTGCACGGTGCAGCCAATGACCACAGCGTATGGACCTTGCAAGCCAGGTATTTCGCGCACCATGGCTTTAACGCGCTGGCGCTGGATTTGCCCGGCCATGGCCGCAGCTTCGCCGCCGCCAAAACAACGATTGCTCAATATGCGGATTGGCTGATCGGCTTGCTGGACAACGGCGCCATCGACAAGACCGCACTGGTTGGGCACAGCATGGGCGCGCTGATCGCGCTCGACGTGGCGGCACGCCATCCGGCGCGTGTTTCGCAACTCGCCCTGCTCGGCATCAGTACGCCGATGCCGGTTGCCGAAGAATTGATGGCCGCTGCGTGGAGTCGCCCTGCCGAGGCAATCGACATGCTCAATATCTGGGGACACGCGCCGCAAATGAAGTGGGGCGCCTCCCCCAGTCCCGGCACGTCGATGATGATGGCTTATAAACGATTGCTGGAAAAAAGCGGGCCGGGCGTACTTGCCGGCGACCTCGCCGCCTGCCATGGCTTCGCATTCACGGAGGCGCAATCCGGCGCCATCCGCGCCACGACACTGGTACTGAGCGGCACGCGCGACATGATGACGCCGCCCAGGGCAAACGCCGCCGTTGCAAAACAAATTCCGGCGGCCAGGATGGTGTCCCTGGAGGGGTGCGGTCATGCCATGATGCAGGAGGCGCCAGGCAAGGTGCTGGATGCCCTCAGGGATTTTCTCGGGCCCTGAAACGAAAAAGGCGCGAGCGTGCACTCGCGCCTTTGGAAACTGCGGGAAACAAGCTTGCTTAGAAGCTGAATTTTACGCCGGCCACAAATGCGCTCACATCGCTGTCATTCAGTCTCTGGTACTCGATGGTGCCGATCAAATTCCTGGCAAAGTTATAGCCGACGCCAACACCAAACAAGCCTTCGGTTTTGGTTTCTTTGAACGAACCAAATCGATCGCTCACCTTGTCTTCGGTACTAGCAACGCCGGCACGCCCGTAGATGGAAAATTGGTTGTTAAGCGGCGCCGTCAAAATCAATGAAGCATGCGTGGTTTTGGCTGTGCCATCGACCCCGCCGAAGTTGATTTTGCCGTAGTCGTTAAAGCCCACCTCGGCAGCGAGGTTCGGCGAAAATGTATAGCCGAGAGCAACGCCGACCATAACGTCATTCTGGGTACCATACCCGCCACCCACGTCATAGCTGCTTGGCCCGACATTACCGCGAACATAGAGATTGGTGTCGGCGGCGAAGACTTGCGTCGACGCGATAGCAGCCAGGATTCCCAGGGAAAGAATTGTCTTTTTCATGCTTGCTCCTAAGTGTTGATTGCGAATAACTCTGCTTGAAATCACTTTTTTACCAGTGCGCGGCCTTGAAGGACGATAGGACACAACAGGCGGCTTGTGAACATCGCAAGCGATTGCAGCCACTTCGTCATTGCTGTTTGCACTTTTCCCCACGGCACTTTGACGTAGTCGAGGCAAACTTCATATTCGATTGAAATTATTTTGGGCAGTTCCCCGGCTCTCCAAGCGGAAAAGAATCTTGCTGGCGCACTCAACAACGAGGATAAATTTGTATTTGGTGCGCCATACTTTTTTAACGACCTTGCACGATTGATCACAGGACATGCAACCGCATTAACGTATCAACATGAATCGTGTTGACCCGCATTATGCTTATCGATCAAACGAAGGGGCTCGATGTCGCCGAATTGCGACAGCTGCAATCGGTACATAATATTGGGTCCCAGTTCGAAGCAACAATAAAAAAGGCGCGGTGAACACCGCGCCTTTTTAACAACGAAAAATAACTACTTAGAACGTGAAGCGAACGCCAGCGTTGAACGATGTGACGTCGGTATTGTCCAGCTTTTGATACTCGAGCGTGCCCATCAGATTCTTGGTGAATGAATACCCGACACCTACGCCATAAAACGTTTCAGTTTTCTTGTCAGTGTCGGATCCGCAGCCAACGCCGAAGGATGGAAGGCAGCCGCTTAATTTACGGTCGGTTCGCGCAACGCCAAGTCGGCCGTATATGGAAAAGGCATCGGCAATCGGCGCGGTGACGATCAAAGAGAGTTGCGGGCCTTGGGCCTTGATATCTAGGTGATTGCCGAGGTTATCAGAATATTTTGCTTTGCCCATATCGAAGTATCCAGCTTCCAACGCAAAGATCTTCGTGAAGTTATACCCCACTGCGCCAGCAACGCTGGTGCTTTTCTTGTCAACTCCGGGGACATCGCAAACATCATTCTTGCATTCGCTCTGACCGACCGCGCCGCTGACATACCAGGTTCCATCTTGCGCCATCGCCTGCGTTGAGGCCAAGGCGGCCAAAAGGCTCAAACCTAAAATAGTCTTTTTCATGTTTTCTCCGAGAATTATAGAAATAAAAATCGCTTTGACAGCGTAGATATTTTACACAAATTCACACCAAGCACCCGCAGCGAAAACCATTTCTCACCTGCGCATGTGGGAAATGGCGATCCCGGAAGACCAGATCATTCAACCATGTTTTCTGCCGATTTCAGACCCCAAGCGGTTCGGCAGTTTTTTGCTCCTCCTGTTGCTGAAGTCGCCACATCTGCGCAAATTTTCCGTCTGCATCGAGCAGCGCGCGAAAAGTTCCGCGCTCGATGATACGGCCATGGTCGAGCACCAGTATTTGGTCGGCGTCAATAATTGTCGACAATCTGTGTGCAATCACCAGCGTGGTGCGATCCTTGGCGATTTCGCGCAACTCGGCCTGGATGGCTTTCTCGGTTGCCGAGTCCAGCGCCGAAGTGGCCTCATCAAAAATCATGATCACCGGATTCTTCAGCAAGGTGCGGGCGATTGCCACGCGCTGCTTCTCGCCGCCGGACAATTTGAGGCCGCGTTCACCGACCATGCTTTGCCATTTATCCGGCAGACGTCGAATGAAGTCGGATACATGCGCGCGTCGTGCCGCATCCTCGATATCTGCATCGCTGGAACCGGGTTTGCCGTAGGCGATGTTGTAGTGGATGGTGTCGTTGAACAGCACCGTATCCTGCGGCACGATGCCCAAGCTGGCGCGCACGCTGGTCTGGGTGACGTCGCGGATGTCCTGGCCGTCGATAGTGATGCGCCCGCTGCCGACATCGTAGAAGCGAAACATCAGACGTGAAATCGTTGACTTGCCGGCTCCGCTGGAGCCCACCACCGCAACGGTCTTGCCGGCCGGCACCTCGAAACTCACATCATGCAGGATCTGCCGCTTGGGGTCGTAGCCGAAATTGACGTTTTCGAATTTCACGGACCCGCCCCGCACTGCCAGCGGCGATGCATTGGCCTTGTCCTGGATTTCCCGATTCTCGCCAAGAAGGCGAAACATCTTTTCCATATCGGTCAGCGCCTGGCGGATTTCGCGATACATCACCCCCAGGAAATTGAGCGGGATATAAAGCTGGATCAACAGTGCATTGACCATCACCAGATCGCCGATGGTGAGGTGGCGCTCGACGATGCCTTCGGAGGCGCGCCACATGAGCAAGGTCACTGCCATGGCGATCACTACACTCTGCGCCGAGTTGAGGATTCCGAGCGAGGTCTCGCTCTTGGTCGCGGCCGTCTCGTAGCGCTGCAGATTCTTGTCATAGCGCCCGGCCTCGAATTCCTCGTTGCCGAAATACTTGACCGTCTCGTAGTTGAGCAGGGAGTCGATCGCCTTGGTATTGGCCTTCGAGTCCATTTCGTTCATCTGGCGGCGGTGCTGGGTACGCCACTCGGTGATGGCGATGGTCGTGCCCACATACAGCAGGATCGCGCACAAGGTGACGACCACAAAAGTCCAGTCGAACTTCACCGCCAACAACACCGTCACCATGGTGATTTCGAGGATGATTGGAATCACCGAAAACAGCATGAACGAGAGCAGCGTGGAAATGCCGCGCGTGCCGCGCTCGATGTCGCGGGTCACGCCGCCGGTCTGGCGCTCGAGATGAAAGCGCAGCGACAGCGCATGCAGGTGACGAAACACTTTCAGCGCGATATTGCGCATCGCGCGCTGCGTCACCTTCACGAACACGATATCGCGAAGCTCCGCAAACAGTGTGCTGGACAGGCGCAGCAGGCCGTAGCTCAGCAGCAACGCAAACGGCACCAGCAGCATTGCCTGCGATTGATCCAGGGAGTCGACGATCTGTTTCATCACCAGCGGCACGCCGATATTCGCCATCTTGGCGGTCACCAGGAAGGCAATGGCCAGCGCGACCCGCCAGCGGAATTCCCACAAATAAGGGAACAGCGACGCGATCACGCGGCGGTCGGCCACGGCGGTGGATTTGGGGTCGGCCGGAATGGCAACGGGTGCGGCGCTGCCGCTATGTGTGTGGTCGGACATGGATTGGAATATCCGTTCTGAAATGGATGGCCGTCCCCTCAATCCCCGCAAAGCGGACTGCTGCCAGCGAGTGGGCGGTCATTGATGGGAAGGGGTTCTCGCGATCCGGTTCGGACGCCGACAATGACGAGGACGGGTGCCGGGGTCAATATGCAACCTGTCTCCCCGATTTCGGCACCATACACCATCGGGCATCGCCTCTCCCGGACGCCACTGCTACACTTTGCGACACCGCCCGCATTTTCAATGCCCGCCACGCGCTAAATTTCCTTGCCCATGCCCAGGTACGCCGCCAATCTCAGCTTTCTGTGGACCGAGGTGCCGTTTCTGGATCGCTTTGAATTGGCCGCGCGCGCCGGCTTCCGTGCCGTGGAGTATCACTTTCCTTATGCTTTTGCCGCCGACGATATCAAACAGCGGCTCGACGCCTTCGGGCTGGCGCCGGTATTGCACAACTTGTCCGCGGGCGATACCGCCAATGGCGATCTCGGCATCGCCTGTCTGCCCGGGCGCGAAGCGGCGTTCCGCGAAAGTGTGACCCAGGCCATTCTCTATGCGCGGCAACTCGGCACCCCCCGCTGCAACTGCCTGGCCGGCAGGCTGCCGCCGGATGCCGACCGGCGCGACTGCGAGCAGACCCTGGTCGCCAACCTGCGCCATGCGGGTACCGAGTTCGCCAAAGCCGGCCTGTTACTCACCGTCGAACCCCTGAACAGCATCGACGCCCCCGGTTTCCTGCTCGACACCTCGCACAAGGCCATGGCGATCCTTGATCGGGTCGCAATGGACAATGTGATGCTGCAATACGATCTCTACCATATGCACATCATGGGCGATGACCTGGCGGCCGTGCTCAAGCGCCTGCTGCCTGCCATTGGCCATATCCAGTTCGCCGATGCGCCGGGGCGGCATGAACCCGGCACCGGCGACATTGATCTGGCGGCAATGTTCGCGCATATCGATGCCATCGGCTACCAGGGCTGGGTGAGCGCGGAATACCGGCCCCGCGGCAATACCGCCGACAGTCTCGGCTGGTTCAAATCACCGCAAAACTGAGATCCGCACGGCCGGCTTCAACGTGCACGTTTCGAGCCGCGTTTGCTGTCGCGATTGCCGCTGTCCCCGGCCGCGACCACCGCCTGCTCAATGCGCGCCACCGTCGCCATCAGCTTCAGCCCGGTCGCCTCATGGACCCGTCGCGCCTCGTCGCGCAGCGCCTGCGATTCCAGCACCGCGCGCTCACCGATCACGGCAAACGCAATCGCGTTGCCGCCCTCCACCGGCGGCAACGCCAGTACGCGATCATCGAAGGCGGCCCGCAGGTTTTCTATCTGCGCACGATAGCCATGCGCGCGGCCGAACAGATTGAGCACCAGCACGCCGCGCCGGCTCAGCCGCGCGCGACAGCTTCGATAAAAACCCTCGGTCCCCAGCGCGCCGAAGCGCGCGTTATGGTCGTAACCGTCGATCATGATGCAATCGAATTTTTCCTTGCCCTGCTTCATCCAGGCCACGCCATCGCCGATCTGGATGTCGATACGCGTCTCGTCGCGCGGCAGCCTGAACGACTGATAGGCCATCGCCACCACCGCCGGGTTGATTTCGACGATCGTCTGCCTGGTGTTCGGGCCGTGGCGGTGCAGAAACTTGGTCAACGAGGCCGCACCCAACCCGATCTGCAACACGGTTTTCGGCCAGTCCGCATCGGACCGGAGCAGCAGAAAACCCATCATCTCGCGGGTGTATTCCAACTCCAGGGCATAAGGCCGCGCGATACGCATCGCGCCCTGGATCCACTCGGACCCGAAGTGCAGGAAGCGCACGCCCGCCTCTTCGGAAGTTTCGATGCTGTGGGCAGTTTTGTTCATTACGGCAAATCCGGATTCGGTGATCGGCGCATCAAAGCACGTGCAAAACGATGCGGGCTACGCGCACTTTAGTCGGTTTTTTTATCGGTTCGTCGCCCGAGCATGGGATTTATTTTGCGCCCGGGCGAGTATTCGCCCGCCCTAAACAAACCTGCGCAAAACCTGCAACCGTCGTCGCGCCCACCGTTACCCTGGTCAAGGTATTTACGCCGGGCGGCGAATCTCTAGAATTCCCCAGCTTCCAACGGCACACTCAACAAAAAAGGAAATCAGCAGTGAAAAATATCATCAGTCAGAGCGTGATCGGCTACTTGCTGGCCAGCACCATCGCCGGCATTCACCTGAACGCGCAAGCCGCCGATAGCGGGACCCTGAAACGAGGCGCCTATCTGGCAGTGGTCGGCGGTTGCGGCGATTGCCACACCCCGATGAAACTGGGCGCAAACGGACCCGAACCGGATGTGAGCCGGCAGTACAGCGGCCATCCCGCAGGCCTGAAAATGCCGCCGGCGCCTGCATTTACCGATGGCAGGCAAGGACCCTGGGTGTGGGCCGGTGCCGGCACCAACACCGCTTTTGCCGGCCCTTGGGGCATGAGCTACGCGGTGAACCTGACGGCGGACAAGGAGACCGGTCTGGGCGCCTGGAACGCGGCCGATTTCATCAGGGCGATCAAGACCGGCAAACATATTGGCGTTGGCCGGCCAATCATGCCACCGATGCCCTGGCAGAACTACGCGCAAATGACCGACGCCGATCTGCAGGCCCTGTTTGCCTATCTGCAAAGCGTGCCGGCGATCAGCAACCGCGCGCCGGACTACACGCCGCCGGACAAATAGGCGTATCGTTCTCCGCGATTGTGCCGCCTGCGGCAAGGGGCCAAGGTAGAACCGGATTCACTCAAGGGGGCGGCACATGAAAAAGATATCTTCGTTGCAACCCGCGCTCGCGGCGACGCGGAGGATGCTCTTCGCACTAGGGGCGGTGGTCGTCGCGCTGGCCGCCTCGCCGGCGGCGTCGGCCGCCGACGGCGAACCCGGCAACCTGGTGCAATGGCGCAAGGGGCTGACATCGTCCGCCCAGCCCGACCGGGACTGGCTGCAGACGGCCCGGGCACAGGGCTACGATATGGTGATCAACCTGGCGCCGCCCGAGTACGACACCGCAATCGAGTCCGAAGGCGCCCTGCTCGCCAGGGCCGGCGTGGTCTACGTCAATATCCCGGTTGCCTGGGGCAGGCCCACCATTGAAGACTTCCAGTTGTTCAGCAATGTGCTCAAGGCCGCCGGCGGGCGCAATGTGCTGGTGCATTGCCAGGTCAATCTGCGCGGTTCCTCCTTCACCTTTCTGTACCGCGTGATCCACGAGGCCGCCCCGGTCAACGACAGTCTCGCCAAGCTGACCGGCGTGTGGGCGCCCAATCCGGTCTGGAAGAAATTCATCGAGACGGTGTTGGCCGCCAGCGGTAAAAAACTCGATATATTCTGAATCCGCCGGCCGCGCGGCGACCGCCATTCGCCCGCAATCCGCGCCACGGCTTCCGCATTTCGTCTTGATGGACGCGCGAAACTTTTTTCGCTCCCTTATTCTCCGCATGTTCGCCGCATATCCAAACTGCGATGTCGGCGCATCAAAGAGCAATCGGGGACTGCCGCCGGCAACGGCCGGCGAAGAACAACGAAAACCATGCGGAAAAAAATGAAATCAGGAATCATCGCCGGCGCGTGCAGACTTGGCTTGCTGACCTGGGCGCTGCTCGTCCTGGCTGGCGGTACGGGGCCGGTCTCAGCGCAAGCGACGCCGCCCGCGGCACCGGCCATTCCGGCGCAGAGCACCGAGGAACGGCGCATCGGTCCGGCGACGGCGACGCGCCTGGGTGAGGGCGAGCATATCCGCCTCGATGGCGACCTTGCCGATGCCGCTTGGCAGCGCGCCCCGGTCATCAACCAATTCTTTGAAATCAGCCCGCGCGACGGCGTCAGTGCCAAGTACCGGTCCGAAGTGCGCATCGTCTATGATCGGCATGCGCTTTACATCGGCCTCACCGCCTTCGATCCGGATCCTGCAAAAATCGATGCGCCGCTGGCCAGGCGCGACCAGATCCCCAACGCCAACGATTTTTTCTCGGTCTATATCGACCCCATCGGCACCCGCAAATTTGCCCAGCTGTTTCGCCTCAATGCCTCCGGCGCAGTTTCCGACGGCTTGTACAACGAAGACGCCAACAACGAAGACCTGTCGCCCGATTTCGAGTGGGACGCCAAAACCCGGCGCACTGCCGAGGGCTGGACGGCCGAGGTAAAAATTCCCTTCTCGACCCTGCGCTACAGCTCGCCGCCGTCCGAGACCTGGTCGGTCGTGATCGTGCGTGCGATGGCGCGCGACGAGGTGTATCGCTTCGGCAACGCGCGGATGCCGCGCGACAACAACTGCTTCCTGTGTTACGGACAAACGCTGACCGGCATGAACGCCCTGCCCGACGGTCGCGAGTTCACGCTCACCCCGCAGCTCACCTGGCGGCGCTCGGGCGACAAGGTCAACGGCGTCGGCACCTCCGGCCACAACGATTTCGTACTCGGCGCCGATGTGAAATACCGGCCACGCGCCGACCTGGTGTTCGACGCGACCATCAACCCGGATTTTTCGCAGGTCGAACTCGACACGCCGCAACTGGCGGCCAACAACCAGTTCGCCCTGTTCTTTCCGGAGAAGCGTACGTTTTTCCAGGAAGGAGCGGATATTCTCTCCTCGCCCTTCAACGCGATCTACACTCGTTCGATCAACAATCCGGCCTGGGGCGCCCGCCTCACCCAGCGCAATGAGGACAGCGATTTCATCCTGCTGACCACGCGCGACGATGGCGGCGGCCTGATCCTGCTGCCCGGCCCGCTGGGCACCAATTTCGCCTTGCAGGACTCGAAATCGCAGGCCACCATCGGGCGCTTCCGCATCAATCGCGGCGCCTGGACCTTGGGCGGGCTCGCCACCGATCGCAGCTACGATAACCACGATAGCGCCGGCGGCAAGCCGGTGTTGTACAACCGCGTCGGCGGTGCCGACTTCGTCTGGCACCCCAGCGAGGCCTTGCGCATTCGCGGTCAGGCCCTGATCAGCAGCACCCGCGACGAACGCAACATCGCCCTGATCGCAGCCGGCACGCCGCGCAATGACAACGCCACAGAACTTGATTACAACTTCAATGATCCGGTGTGGAGCATCAATGGCAGCTTCGAGCACGCGGGGCGCGGTTTTCGCGCCGACAACGGCTTCTTCTCGCAGGTCGGCTACAACGCTTCCTACCAATACATCCAGCACAAATGGCGCGATATCGGCCCCTTCACCACGGTCGGCCCCCAACTCAAGGTAAACCACAAGTACGATGATTCCGGCCGCTTGCTGGGGGAGCAAATTTTTCCCGGCATTTTCGTTTCGCTGCCGCGTAACACCAGCCTGTTCCTGGAACTGCGTCCCGGCGAAAAGGCGCGCTACCGCGAGGAAGGCGAGGCGCTCAAGCTGAATAGGGTATATGGCAATATCGAATCCAATCCGGGCCGGGTGCTCACCTACTTCTATCTGGAAGCCATGGTCGGCGACCGCGGCGATGTCGCCAACAACCGCGTCGGCAAGGGCTATCTGCTCAGCACCACCGCAACCCTGCGCCTCACCGACCGCTGGGAACTGGAGCCGCGCCTCGACAACTCCGTCATCGATTCAAAGGAAGCCGTCGCGGGATCGGGGCGCATCCTGCAGGAACGGGCGGTACAGCTGAAATCGATTTATCACTTCTCGCCGCGCGATACCCTGCGTTTCATCGGCCAGTACAACGGCGTGCGGCGCTCGCCTTCCTTGTTCACCGCGCCGGTCAGCGCCTTCCAGAAAAACGAAATCGCCTCGATCGTCTACGGCCACCGGCGCGGCCTGGGCACCAACTTCTACCTCGGCTTTACCTCCTCGCGCATGCTCGATCCGGACGGCAACTACACGCGCCGCCAGAACGAGATTTTCGCCAAATGGTCCTGGGCCTTTGACCTCAATTCGATCCGCGAGCAGGAGCGCCATGGCGATGAGCCTCCCATGCCGCGCCGTGCCACCGTCAACAGCTCATTGCTGACGGGCGCCGGCTGATTGCGAACGGGGAATGCAAACCGGCCCCCAGCCGGCATACCAATCCCGTCCGGCCCTGACCGTAGCGTGCCCCCGGGATTCGCGTGCGTCGTCTGGGGCGCAGGATTTGGTCCCGCAGAATTCGATTTCGCCCGGCGAGACCGGGCTGGAAGGCGCGCCAGCGCTTGTGTTTGGGCAGATTGGCGACAGGCCGCATGCCGATCAGGACGCGTGCGCATGCCGGATTCCGCATACCGTTCCGGATTGCGCTTAAGGCCCCGCTCACGCTTGCGGCCCGACAAATGTCACAATGCACGTCCCGCACCAGACAAGTATTGCGAAACCATGCTCAGCAAGATATTCAGGAACAGCGAAGCGCCTCTCAAATCGTCGTCAACTTCGGCAAAAGCGACTGCGGCGGAAGCCGTCCCGCCCAACGCGCAGCTGGCGGCCGAATGGCAGGATAGATTGCAGGCGGCAATGGGCGACGATGCCGCCCTGCTGGCAATTGCCAAGGAATCACCCATCGTCGACCTCAAGCAGGCGGCGGTGAACGCGATCGCCGGGGAAGAAACGCTGAAGCTGGCCGAACGCGAATTCCGCACGCATGACCGGCGCGTGCATCGCGCGGCCAAGCAGCGCTACGAGATGCTGGTGGCGCGGCGCGAGGCGCGCGAGGGCGCGGCCAGACTGATCGAGGCCGCTGCCGCCTTGGTCAAAGAGGAAAAAATTCCGGCCAACCGCCTGGTGGAACTGGACCGTGCCTGGCTGGCATTGGATATCGGCCTGCTCGACCCCGCGCAGCGCAGCGAGTTCGAGGCGCTGGCAGCCGATCTCGCCACGCTCACGCGCGAACGCGGCGCACAACAGCTGGCGCTCAATCGCTGGACGGCGGACACCAGGCAGACGTTGGCGCGACTGAACGTCATCTGCGTCGATGCGGCCGTCGGCCTCAAACTGCGCGCGGACCTGGCGAAGGCGGTTGCTGCGGCGGAGGCGGCGCTGGCCTCGATGCCGGCCGGCGAGGGTGGCGCCGAACTATCCGAAGGCCTGCACGTCGCGCTGCAAAAAGCGGCACAGATCGATGCGCGCCTGATGTTGCTGGAAGAACTCGAACAGCCCGCACCGGCAGCCGCGGAAATTGCGCCAACCGTGCTGGCGGCCACTGCGCCCGCCATCGATGCGGCAACTGAACTGACGACGACCGTAGCGCCGGAACCCCCGGCGATTGCCGAAGATTCCATCGCTGTCGCAGCACCCGTCGTAACGGCAGCCGCAAGCCCCAAACCCGCTGCGCGCTGGCTGGCCCTGGCGCCTATCGCCGATGCGCAAATCGCCAATGCGCTGAACGCCCGCTTCGAGCAATGGCAGCGCAGCCAGGCGGAGGCCAAAGAAGCAAAGCAGGCCGGCAAGCGCCAACAGGCCAATGATAAAAAGAACGCCGTCAAGAATGAGCGCAACGAGGCGCTTGCCGTCATCGTGCAAAAGGCCGAAGTGGCGCTGGCAGGCGGCCATCTTGGCGAAACCAACAAGCATCTGGTTGCCATCGACGAGACGCTGGAAAAAGGCCCGGTCAGCGGCGCGCTGCGCGTGCGCATCGATGCCGTGCAAGCCGAATATGCGCGGCTGAGGGGATGGCAGCACTGGGGCGGCGGCCGCGCACGCGACGACCTGGTCGTCGAGGCCGAGGCCTTGGCCAAAACGGGCGCCGAGGCAATGCAAGGCGCCAAGCTGGCGGTCAAGCCGCATGCCGGCGCGATCGAACATTTGCGTGAGCGCTGGAAGGAACTGGACAAGCTCGGCGGCGCCACCACCCGCGCCCTGTGGCAGCGCTTTGACGGCGCGCTGAAAACGGCCCATCAACCGGTCGCCGCGCAGCTCGCCAAATTGAAAGCGGCGCGCCAGGAAAACCTCGAGGCGCGCAACAAGCTGATCGCGGAACTGGATGCCGTTGCGCTGGCCGATGGCGAGCAGGACTGGAAAGCGCTGACGCATGCGCTGGAACATTTCAACACCGAGTGGCGCAAGCTGGGGCCGCCGGAACATACCGTGCCGCACAAAGCGCGCGAGAAATTGCTGGAGCGCATGAAAGCCGGCATGGCGCGGCTGGAAACCCCCTTGCACGAGGCGCGGCGCGGTGCGCAATTGCAGCGCGAGAAATTCATCGAGCGCGCCAAGGCCATGGGCAGCGAGGCCGCCGCCAATCCGAAAAGCCGCGACATCATCAGCAAGGTGCGCGATCTGCAAGCCGAGTGGCAGCAGCATGCCAAGAGCCTGGCGCTCGCGCGCAATGTCGAGAACGCCCTGTGGAAGGATTTCAAGGCCGCCACCGATTCCATCTTTGCGCAGCGCGATGCGGTGTTCAGCGCCCGCGATGCCGAGTTCAAGGGCAATCAGACCGCGCGCGAAGCCCTGATCGCGCGTCTCGCTGCTCTGGGAGCCGATACGCCCGCCGCCGAAATCAAGCGCACGCTGGGCGATGTCGATTCCGCATGGCGCCGCGCCGGCGAAGCGCCGCGCGCTATTGCGGCAAAGATCGAGAATCAGTTCCGCCACGCGCGAGAGGCCGCGCAAAAACTGCTGGCCGGCAGCGCCGCGCGCAGCTGGCATGCGACCATCGACGCGCTCAATGC